>NZ_JBHFIZ010000014.1:0-85970 GCF_057334535.1 Achromobacter colocynthidis | reverse complement strand
GGGTTCCGCGCGTTTGGCGTCTGCTCAATATTGACGTGATCTTCGCGCTGCACCCATCCTACATGGCAACGTTTCTTGGTCCGGCGCTGACTATGTGGCGGATTCTGGATTTAATTCCACCTTCGTCTGATGGGTTTCGCGCGTTGGGCGTCTGCTCATTATTGACGTGATCTTCGCGCTGCACCCATCCTACATGGCAACGTGTCGTGGTTGGTCGTAGGATGGGTGAAGCGCGGGAAGGCGGGCAGAAGGGAAATAACGCCGATCGCGCGTAACCCATCGGGCGGCGTCGGCGGTGTGGCTGATCCCGGTTCGAAATCCAGCGATGCCTATGTGGCGGATTCCGCCTTAATTCCACCTTCGTTTGATGGGTTCCGCGCGTTTGGCGTCTGCTCAATATTGACGTGATCTTCGCGCTGCATCCATCCTACATGGCAACGTGTCGTGGTTGGTCGTAGGATGGGTGAAGCGCGGGAAGGCGGGCAGAAGGGAAATAACGCCGATCGCGCGTAACCCATCGGGCGGCGTCGGCGGTGTGGCTGATCCCGGTTCGAAATCCAGCGATGCCTATGTGGCGGATTCCGCCTTAATTCCACCTTCGTTTGATGGGTTTCGCGCGTTGGCCGTCTGCTCAATATTGACGTGATCTTCGCGCTGCACCCATCCTACGAGAGCAGGCCGGCCTGGACCAATGCGTCTGACAGGCGGATGTAGCGGTCGACCGAAATGTCTTCGGCGCGGGCGGTGGGGGCGATGTCCAGGGCTTCCCAGGGGACTTGCGGCGCCCAGTCGGCCAGCACCCGGCGCAGCATTTTGCGGCGCTGCGAAAACGCGCGGGCCACCACCGTTTCAAAGGCGCGGACGCTGACCGGTTGCAGGCGGTCTGCCGGCAAGGGCACCATGCGCACGATCGCGGACACCACCTTGGGCGGGGGGTCGAAGGCTTCCGGCGGCACATCAAACAGCTTGTGCATGCGGTAGCGCGATTGCAGCATCACCGACAGACGGCTGAAGTCACCCGAACCCGGTTTCGCCACCATGCGGTCGATCACTTCGCGTTGCAGCATGAAATGCTGGTCGCGGATGTGGTCGGCCCAAGTCATCAGATGAAACAGCAGCGGGCTGGAAATGTTGTACGGCAGGTTGCCCACGACACGCAGCGCGCTGCCGAACTGCGAAAAATCCACCGTCAGCGCGTCGGCCTCGACCACGGTCAGGCGGGACGCCTCGAACTGCTTGCGCAGGCGCGCGGCCAGGTCGCGGTCGATTTCAACGGCGGTGAGGTGGTCCAGACGCTCAAGCAGCGGCCGGGTAAGCGCAGACAAACCTGGGCCGATCTCGACCACGGCATCATCGCGGGCGGGTGCAACCGCCCGGACGATGGACTCGACGACGCTTTCGTCGGTCAGGAAGTTCTGGCCGAAGCGCTTGCGCGCCTGGTGTTGAGACATGAAAAGCCTGTAATGCGTTTAGCGGTTGTTCTGCTGGATCTTCTGCTGCTTTTCAAGCCGGTTGTCGATATAAGCCTGAGCGCGCAACTGCTCAAGCCAATCTTCAAAAGCCGGTTGAGCGCGGCGCTCGAACAAGGTCTGGCGCGCCTTCATGCGGGCCATGTCGTCGGTGGCGTCATGCTGGCGGCGTTCTTCAACCTGGATCAAGTGCCAACCGAAAGGCGACTGAACCGGCTGGCTGATCTCGCCCGGCTTCAGGGCGTTCATGGCGGCTTCGAACGGCGGCACGGTTTCACCCGGGTTCAGCCAACCCAGCTCGCCGCCCTGCGGCGCGGTGGAATCCTGCGAGTACTGGCGCGCCATGTCTTCGAACTTGGCGGTGCCCGACACCAGGCGCTGACGCACCTGTTCCAGGCGCTGGCGCGCGGTTTCGTCGCTCATGACGGTGGACGTCTTGATCAGGATGTGACGCGCGCGGGTCTGCATCACTTCGGTGGGGCCTTGCTGCGCGGCGGCGGCTTGCGGACGCGCGGCGGGCTGCGGCGCGGGCGTGGGAGCCGGTGCGCGCGCGGTGCGACCCGGGGCCGGCTGTGCCGTGCCACGGTCCATCACCTTGATGATGTGGAAACCGTTGCCGCTCTGGATCAGGTTGCTGACCTGACCCTTTTGCAGATCGCTGATGGCCTTGACGAACAGATCGGGCCAGCCGTCCAGGGGACGCACGCCCATGACGCCGCCTTGCAGCGCTTCCGGGCCGTCAGACGCGGCGGCCGCCCAGCTGGCGAAGTCGTCGCCACGCTTGGCGCGCGCCAGGATGTCTTCGGCCTTCTTGCGCAGCACAGCCAACTGTTCGGGCGACGAGCCTTCCGGCACACGCACCAGAATCTGCGCCAGCGCGTAAAGCATCGGGCCCGAAGGCGCCGCGGCTTGCTCGGGCGCCTGCTGGGGCTGCGCCTGCGGTTGGGGCTGAGCCTGGGGCGCGGCGCCAAACGCCGGGTTGCGGCGCTGGTCCCTCAGGAAAGCGTCGACTTCGTTGTCCGAGATGACAATCGTCGAATCCACCGCGCGTTGACGCAGGCGGTCCGTGCGGATCTCGTCGCGCAACGACTTGCGGTAGTTATCCCAGGTCGTGCCCGACTTTTCGATTTCGGCGCGCAGTTGCGCCACGCTGATCTTGTTGCGGCTGGAGATCGTCTGGATGGCCTGATCGACTTGCGCGTCGTCCACGCGAATGCCCAGACGATCGGCTTCATGGCGCTGCACGCGCTCCATGATCAGGCGTTGCAGCACTTGATGCTGCAGCGTCTGGTCGTCGGGCACCTGGATGCCGCGCGCCTTCAGTTCGGCCGAAATGCGGGTCGACGCCTCGCGCAGTTCGCGCAGCGTGATCACGTCCTTGTCGACCACCGCGGCAATGCCGTCCACGAACTGCTCGCCCTGCGGCGCGGCGGGCGCGGCCTTGGCGCCGTTGTTCGCGGCCCGGCCTGTCTGTGCGGCCACGGGCGCGGCGGACAGACCGGCGCAAAGGGCCAACAACAGCGCACTGCCGGACAGGCGGCGCAAAGAGTGCAACCTACGCATCATTCATACCTTTCAAATGTGGTCCCAGCCGGCACGGGCGGTGTAATGCTGGTGTAGCCGGGGATACTTCTGTTCAGCAGGTTCATCGGGTCGGTTCCCAGGGAACCCAGCCCGCTCAGCTCAAGCTGGAAGAACACTGCGGAGTTGGCGTCCGTTGCCGATACGGCATAGCGCTGGTAGACCACGCGGCCCACCCAGCAGCAATCACCCTTGTACTCCAGACCAGCGATGGCCTGCGTCACGCGGGGAGATTCCGTCGTATTGGCGACCGTGCTGGACGGCCCGGAGCGCAAGGAATAGTCCACCCGGCCCACACCGTACCAGCGCTTGCTGAACGGCCATTGGACCGCCAGGCTGACCTGGTTCTGGCCCTGGGGCTGGTATTGGACACCCGGTTGCGGGTCACGCTGATAACGATACGACACCGCCACCGTGGTCAGGCGCTGCGGTGACCAGCGGGCGCTGACCAGGCCGCGCGACCACTGGTTGTCGTAGGGGTTGTACTGCGCCGCCACATCCGTGCTGAGCGTGTCGGTCAACGCCGCGCTGGCGCCCACCAGGAAGTCGGAACGGACGTTTTCACGCGGCGTTTCGCCGGGCAGCGTGACCTCCTGGTCTTCAAAGTACAGGCGCTGCGCCACGGCCAGCGACATGCGCTCGAAGCCGGTGTTGGCGTCCAGCCAGCGCGTGGTCAGCGCGGCGGTCAGTTGGTTGGCGTTGGAAATACGGTCCCAACCGCCGGTGTAGATGTTTTCTTCAAACGCCTGCGAGAAGCTGAAATCAGCCAGCGACGTGTCGTAGACCGGCATCTTGGACTGGTCGCGATACGGCACGCGCAGGTAGTACAGGCGCGGTTCCAGCGTTTGCGTGGAGGCCTTGCCGAACAGACTCGTGTCGCGTTCGAAAATCAAGCCCGCGTCCAGCGACATGATCGGCACGGTGCGCGATTGCGAGCGCGGCAGGCCGTCGGCCGACCCGCCGTTCAGGCCGAGCGCGTCCTCGCCATACCACTTGGTCTGGTACTGGGTGTAGTTCACGCCCGCCTTCGGGATGATGAACCAGCCCGGCCGCACGATCGGGTAGGACACCGTCGGGTAGGACTGCAGGCGGTCGCCGTCGGGGTAACGCACCGTGGAGCCGAAATCAGGACGGCGGAAACGCACGGCGGTCGAGGTCCAGTCCACATCGAAGCCGCCCCAGTCGTAGCGCGCGCCACGCAGGTAGAGCTCGGGCTCCTTGTCATACGGCGGCACCAGCGGCGCGTCCGGATCCTGCAGCGTCTGGTACTTGTAGACCTGGGCGTAGGCGCTCCAGTAGTTGGACGCCCAACCCACGCGGCCGCGCTGCGGCAGGTAGGTGGTGGACGCCTGGTTCAGGCCCAACTGCGAGATGTCGCGGAAGTAGTCGTCGTCCGATACCTTGGCAAGATCCCAGTCGGCGTAGAAGCCGTGCGAAAACGTCTGCTGATGGCGCCACCAGTACATCCAGCGGTCTTCGCTGGTGACGTTGTCGTTGGGCAGATAGGCGCCGTCGATGGTGCCCACATAGGACGACCCCAGGTAGCGGAATTCGCCGCCCAACTGCATGCCGCGCTTGGAGAAATAGCGCGGCTGCAAGGTCAGGTCGTAATTGGGGGCCAGGTTCAGGTAGTACGGCAGCGAAAAATCAAAGCCGCCCTGGCTGGTGGTGCCGTAGGTCGGCATCAGGAAGCCCGACTTGCGCTCTTTCTTGACCGGGAAGGTCATGTAGGGCGACGCCAGGATCGGCACGTCCTTGAAATACAGCACGCCGTTGCGCGCCACGCCTTCGTTTTCGTCGAAGTCGATATCGACCGTCTTGGCCTTGATGTACCAGGACGGCGTTTCGCACGAGCAGCCGCTATACGTGACCGTATGCAGCCGCATCTGCGACTTGCTGAAGATGTCGGCGTGTTCGGCCACGGCAAAGCCGCCGGTGGCGCCCATCCAGAAATTGGGCTGTTCGACTTCGCCTGAATACTTGTCGACGTTGAACTTCGCGTTCGGGCCGGTCACCAAGGTGCCGTCGCGCATCATGCGCGCGCTGCCCTGGACGTCGACTTCGCCCGTGTCCTTGCGATAGTTGATGCGGTCGCCCTTGATGATCCCGTCGATGCGGCGCACTTGCGCGCTGCCGCTCAGGGTCAGGTCGGACTCCGGATCGCCCTCGATGCTGTCCGCTTCCATGTAAGCGGGGATGCTGTCGTCCGGCAGGCGATGCATGCGCAAACCGGGCGACGTGCGCAACACGGGAGCCGCGGGGGTGGCGGTTGCCGAGGGTGCAGCGGGAGTCGAACCTTGGCTACCTTGAGCCTGGACGGCTCCGGCGGCAACGCTGACAGCAGAGAGGATCAACCACCGAACCTTGCGCACGAGTGAAAACAGCCCTTTTTGACGATGGAAATGCCTGGCACCGACGACAAAGAACCGCCGATGCTGGTGGAATCGAGCCGGTATTATAGAGAAGCCGCGCCATACGCCCAGCCTTATGTGCGCCGAACGCAAATTTCAGCAATATTGCCCTTCTGACACGGATCATCCTTGAAAAACGATCACGACCCCCGCCTGGCGCAGATCCGCAACTGGCTGGATAGCCTGCCCGCCGCCTTGAACCTGGCCGTGGACTCGCTGCGCCCGGCCTCCGCCGACGCCAGTTTCCGCCGCTACTTCAGGCTGGACGCCGGCGAGCGCACCCTGATTGTCATGGACGCGCCCCCCGCCCACGAAGACTGCCGCCCCTTTCTGCACGTGGGCCAGTTGCTGGCCGACGCCGGCCTGAACGTGCCCAAGGTGCTGGCACAGGATCTTGACCAAGGCCTGCTGCTGCTGTCCGACCTGGGCGAGCAGACCTACTACCAGCGCATCCAGGCCGGCCTGTCCGACAGCCAGCTTCAAACGATGTACCGCGAAGCGCTGGCCGCGCTGGTCCGGCTGCAACAAGCCGCCACCACCGGCCTGGCCACCTACGACACCCCCCGCCTGGCCGACGAGCTCACCCTCTTTCCCCAGTGGTATGTCGAGAAGCACCATGGCGTGACGCTGGACGACAAAACCGCCAACGCGCTGGAAAAAATCTTCGCCCTGCTGTCGGCCAGCAATGGCGGCCAGGCGCAAGTGCTGGTGCACCGCGACTTCCATTCCCCCAACCTGATGGTCTGCGACCAGCCGCAATACGGCCCCAACCCGGGCGTCATCGATTTCCAGGACGCGCTGGCCGGCCCCATCACCTATGACCTGGCGTCATTGGTGACCGACGCGCGCACCACCTGGGAAGAACCGCAGCAATTGGACTGGGCGATCCGCTATTGGGAAATGGCGCGCGCCGCGGGCTTGCCCGTCGATGCCGACTTCGCTGATTTCCACCGCGCCTATGAATGGATGGGCTTGCAGCGCAACCTGCGCATCCTGGGCGTGTTCGCCCGCCTGAACCACCGCGACGGCAAGGCGCATTACCTGGCGCACATGCCGCGCGTGAACGGTTACGTGCGCCAGGTGGCCCAGCGCTACGGCGTCTTCACGCCCTTGCTGCGCCTGCTGGACAAGCTGGACGACCGCCAGGTCCGCGTCGGGTACACGTTCTGATGCGGGCCATGATTCTTGCCGCGGGCCGCGGCGAACGCATGCGCCCCTTGACCGACCACCTGCCCAAGCCCTTGCTGGCGGTGGGCGGCAAGCCCTTGATCGTCTGGCACCTGGAACGGCTGGCCGCGGCGGGGTTCCGGGACGTGGTCATCAACCACGCCTGGCTCGGCCACGAGATCGAACGCGCGCTGGGCGACGGCAGCGCGTTCGGCCTGCGGGTTCGCTATTCCGCCGAAGCCACCGCGTTGGAAACCGCCGGCGGCATCGCGCAGGCGTTGCCCCTGCTGGGCGACACGCCGTTCCTGGTCATGAACGGCGACGTCTGGTGCGACTGGAATCCCGCGTTGGCCCCTGCCCTGGCGGCCGAAGTGCCCGACGGCGGTGCCTGGCTGCTGATGGTCGACAACCCCGTCCAGCACCCGAACGGCGATTTCCGGCTGTCGTCGGACGGCGGCCTGCATGCCGACGGCCACCCGCGTTTGACCTATGCAGGCATCGGCGTCTACCATCCCTCGTTGTTCGCGGATGTCCAGCGCGGCACGGCGGCGCCCCTGGCGCCCTTGCTTCGGCAAGCAATGGGCCGGAACCTGGCGCGCGGCGCGCATCATGATGGCCGATGGACCGACGTCGGCACCCCGCAACGGCTTGCCGACCTGGACGCGGAGCTTCTCGCAGCGGCACGCTGACGCTCACATATTTCACAATATCAAGGTGCGCAACCAGGATTTTCCGCGCACCCAACCGCCCTGGCTAACGGGGTATTCTCTGACGCTTTGACGCGCGCGCGGACACCGTCGCGGCGGACAAGCACACACACAGGAAGTTTTCTAGGAATGGGGATGTTTGGAAGATCGCAACGGGCCGTGTTCAAGCCCTCCGTATACCAACCCGGTCAACGCACGCGGCGCCTGCCGCGCTGGCTTGTCCTGCTTCTGGTGGGAATTGCCCTGGGTGCGGGCGGCGTGCTCTTCCTGCAAACCAATTACGGCCCGCAACGCCTGACGGTCGAGCAGTCCGAGTCGTTGCACAGCGAGCTGAGCGCCTCCAATCTGGAGCGCCAGCGCCTGCAAACGCAATTGGAAGAAGCCACCCAGCAGCGCGACGCCAATAAATCCGGCCATGAAAAACTGACGACCGAACTGGCCGACGCCCGCGCCAAGATCGACACGTTGAACAAAGAACTGGTCCTGTTCCAGGACGCCATGCCGCCGGATCCGCGCGGCGGCAATCTGGGCATCCGCTCGGCCACCTTCAAGCGCGGCACCGGCCAACTCGGCTACCAAGTGCTTGTCATGCGCGACGAACCGTCGGGCGCGCCCTTCCAGGGCACGCTTACGTTCGCCATCGAAGGCAGCTACCCCAACGGCCGCGCCGCCACGATCACCCCCGAAGGCCCGGCACTGAATGTCGACCGGTACGATTACGCGCTGGGCGACCTTACCCTGCCCGACGGCTTCAACCCCCGCGTGGTGGTGCTGCGCGTGTTGGACGGCAACCAGAAGCAGCAGGCGATGCGCATCTATAACGTGCGCAAGTAAGCGCGCCGCGCTGACCCCGAAAACCCGCCTCGGCGGGTTTTTTTACGTCCTCGCAAAATCGTTGCGTGCGCAACTTTTTAGGAATATAGTTGCGCAAACAACCAAATTCCAGAGACAAGATGCCGCTTCCCTCGCACGTACCCGTTCTGATTGCCGGCGGAGGCCCCGTCGGGCTTACCCTGGCCGCCCTGCTGGCCGAATACGGCATCGCCTCGCTGACTGTCGAGGCGGACGACGACTATTGCAGCGGCAGCCGGGCCATCTGCATTTCGCGCCGCTCGCAGGAAATCATGGCGTGGGCCGGCGCCGACAAGCCGCTGGTAGCCACCGGGCTGCCCTGGACCGGCGGCCGCAGCTACTACCGTGACCGCGAAGTACTGCACTTCGAAATGCCGCACGATCCGCTGCAACGCTATGCGCCGATGGTCAACATCCAGCAGTACTCGATCGAGGAATACGCCCATCAGGCCATGCAGCGCCACCCGGACCTGGCGGCCTTGCAATGGTCGGCTCGCGTGGCCGGCCTGCGTACCGACGCGGACGGCGTCAGCGTCGACATCGACACCGACGGCCAACGCCAGACCGTGCGCGCCGACTGGCTGATTGCCTGCGACGGCGGACGCAGCACCGTGCGCGAGGCCATGGGGCTGAAGCTGGAAGGCATGCAGTACGAAGGCCGCTACGTCATCGTCGATATCGAACAAGCCTCCAACCGCCCCGTGGAACGCCTGGCCTGGTTCGACCCGCCATCCAACCCCGGTTCCACCCTGCTGATGCATCGCCAGCCCGGCAACGTCTGGCGCGTGGACTACCAGATCCGCGACGACGAAGACCCCGAAGAAGCCGTCAAACCCGAAAACGTACTGCCGCGCGTGCAAAGCCATCTGGACATGATCGGCGAAACCGCGCCGTGGAAACCGTTGTGGATTTCCGTCTACAACGCCAAATGCCTCACGCTGAACCAGTACCGCCACGGGCGCGTGCTGTTCGCCGGAGACGCCGGCCACCTGGTGCCGATCTTCGGCGTGCGCGGCTTGAATTCCGGCCTGGACGACGCCGGCAACCTGGCGTGGAAACTGGCCTGGGTCTTGAAAGGCCAAGCGCCCGACAGCCTGCTGGACAGCTACAGCACCGAGCGCGTGCACGCCACCCGCCAGAACCTGGCCTACGGCGCCAAGAGCACCGAATTCATGGCGCCGCCCGACTTCGGTTTTCGCCTGATGCGCGAAGCCGCGCTGCGCCTGGCCTTGGTGGACGCCACGGTGCGCCCGCTGATCAACCCGCGCCAGTCCGCGCCCATTTCCTACGACGCCTCGCCCTTGAACCTGACCGACGGCGCACCGCAGGCCGGCCCCGCCGCCGCCCCCCGCCCGCCCCCGCCCGCCGCGCGCCTGCAAGACGGCGACACGCCGCGCTATATCAGCGAGAGCTTCGGCCGTGGTTTCGTGCTGCTGGCAGTGTCACCCTTGGAATCGAATCTGGCGCGCGAACTGGACGCCCTTGCCGCCGACACGCAAGATGCGCCGCATCCGCTGCGGGTGCTTAGCGTTGGCGACGGCGGCTTGAACGATGCACACGGCCAGTTGCGCGAGCGCTATGGCGCCAGCGCGGGCGCCGTCATCCTGATCCGCCCCGACGGCTATGTGCTGGGCCGCTGGTCCGCGCCGCAAGCCGCGCAACTGCGTGCCGCCCTGGCGCCCTATTACCCCTTGATCGCCCAGTCCGCAACACAGGAAGGCCAAGCATGAACAACGACGAACTTGACCAGGTCTACACCCGCATGGCGCAGACGCTGACGCGCGTGGGGGAATCCCAGGCGCCGCTGTTTCTATCGATACTGGGCTTGTCGCTATTAAGCCGGCAGCCAGACGCGGCCACGGCGCTGGCGCTGCTGGCCGAAGCCGAAAGCGCCTGCCAGGGCGAAGCCGCTGTGGCAAACTACCCCGCCACCACTCCTGCCCTCCCAACGTGAAACCGCCTGCCCTGGAACGATTCCTGACGTATCGCCTGCACGTGCTCAACAAGATCACGGACCGGGATACGAATCGCGCCTATCTGGAAGACTGCGGCATTCCTTTGGGTGAAGCGCGCTGCCTGGCCGCGATCGGGCGCTATGCGCCGCTGTCCGTCAACGATCTGGCGCGCGCGGCGAACCTGAATAAAGGGCAGGCCAGCCGGTCGGCGCAGGCGCTGGTGGATCGCGGGCTGGTTGAAAAGGCGCTGTCCACGTCCGACGGGCGCGGCGTGGTGCTGACGCCCACCCAGGCGGGCATGGCGCAATACCAGCGCATCATCGACCTGATTGCGCAGCGCAATGAAGAGATCTTCGTCTGCCTGAGCGCCAGCGAACAGCAGGTGCTGGGAGAGATGCTCGACCGTCTGATCGAGCATCTGCAAGCACAGGAAAACGACGGCTAGGCGTCGGACTTCGGCGCCGTGGCGCCCATCTGCGCAGCCGCTTCGTCCATGAACTGCGCCATGCGCACATCCAGTTCGGTCACCCCGCCCGCGTCATGCGTGGTCAGCGTCACGTCCACCCGGTTGTAGACGTTGGTCCATTCTGGATGATGGTTCAGCTTTTCCGCGAACATGGCCACACGCGCCATGAACCCGAATGCCGCATTGAAATTTGGAAAACGGAAGCGTTTTTCAATGGCGTCACGCATGGCCACGGCCTGCCATCCGGTCAGGGCGGCCACGGCGGTATCGGTGCCGATACGGGCGGGGGGAAGCATGCTCATGGCTAGGCCTTATTGCTTGACGGCGTACAAATAGATTTCCACGCGCCGGTTCAGCGCGCGCCCTTCGGCGGTGGCATTGTCGCCGATGGGATCGTTTGGCCCACGCCCTTCCGTGCTCATGCGGCCGGCGGCCACGCCCTGCTTGGCCAGGTAGTCCGTCACGCTCTTGGCGCGGTTGACCGACAGCGTCTGGTTATGCGCCAGCGCGCCGGTGCTGTCCGTGTGGCCAACCACCTTGGCGCGCAATTCGGGATGCTGGTTGAGCGAACGCCCCACGCTGTCCAGCACCGGCAGCAAGGCCGGCTTCAACTGCGTCTTGTCCGTATCGAACGACACGCCGCTGGGAATGTTGACCTTCAGGCTGCCATCGGGCATTTCGACGACATCGATGCCCAAGGACGATGCGCCCGATTGCTGTACGTCTTCCTTGACGACCTTCCAGTTGTAGCCCACGAGGCCACCCGCCACGGCGCCGCTGCCGGCGCCGATGGCCGCGCCCTTGCCGTGCCCGATCAGCGCGCCGATACCGGCGCCCACCGCCGCCCCCGCACCCGTTCCCACGGCAGTATTGGTTTGCTGCTGCGTGGCGCAGCCGGCCAGCAAGGCCCCCGCCGCCGCAACCACCGCCATCCGGTTGAGCATTGTTCTTGAGTTCATGGCAACCTCCACGATTCCTACGTGCGCCGGGTCATTCCGGCGTAGTCCATGCTAGCAAGGGCATGCGGCGCGACCCGCAACATTTTGTACTGGCGATGGACGCGACACCCCCCTGGGTTCAACCCACAGAGGCACGTCACGCAGGGGCACGCCCCGCAGCGGTTCAGCCGCGCCTGCCGACCAGCATCGCCAAGCCGAACAACGCGCCCAGTCCGCCCACGATCGCCAGCGAGATCGACGGCTCGCGCATGTTCAGCGCCATCGCCGCCGCCGCGACGCCCAGCCCGGTGATGAGCGCGCCCACCACACGGCCGCCGGTGGATCCATAGAAATGGGTGCGGCGCGCGGGCTCGGTGCCGGCGGGCTGGCGCTGTTGCCAGGCGTTCAACGCCTGTTCGAATTCGCGCAGCAAGCGCTCGCGGCTGGGCAGATCCACCGCGCTGACCAGCAGCGTCGGCAGGCCCGGGCGGATCAGTTTCAGGTAGTCGTCCGTACCCCAGCTTTTCAGGTCGGCAAAGGCAATCGGCCCCCGCCGTGAAAACTCCAGGCCATCGGGCGTGACCTTGACGGCATTGCGGGTGGGAAAGCCCTTGAACGCCACCAGCGGCGGCACCAGCAGGCCCAACACCGCCAGCACGATGGCCAGCACCATCGGCCCCCGGTTGAACACCACCAGCATGAAGCTGCCGGCCGCCAAGGCAAAGGCCAAGGGCACCGACAGTTGATGCCAGCGCGTGTAGACGGCCGCCTGGATGCCTTCGTTGCTATTCATGCTTGGACCCTGTCAATTTTCCGCTCTTACAAGATTGGTGCCGTTGCCGCCCACCGGCAGCGATCGGACTTCCGGCATGCGTTCCGGATCCGGCCAGAATTCCACCTTGAGAAACGCTTCGGTGAAGATATCGTCATCAACCAGGACCTCGGTGCGCAACACCGCGTAGCCATTATGAACTTGGAACTGCACCGAATCTTCCCACGGCTTGCTGGTGAATTCGATGGACTGGCTGCGGTCCTTGCGTACCCAGCGCCAGATGTCGGCCCACCCGGGGCGCGAGCTCAGGCTGTTGACATAGTCGTCCGCCTTGTCCATCCACGTCTTGGGGTCGGGCCGGCCGGCCACCATCTGCGCCTGCGACGGGCCGCGCGGTTGCAGCTCCGGGTCCTGCGCGCGCACCGAGCCCTTGCTGGACACCACGGCGGTAACGCCCGCACCGCCCAGCTTGAGGCTGTAGGCGTAGTCGCTGCTTTGGGTGTAGCCGGGCATGATCACTTCCAGCACCAGCCGGTCGCGGCCCAGGACTTCCCCGCTCCAGAAGCCATACCATTGCAGCGACACACGCACGCCGAACACCGCGCGGTTGAAGTCGTCCAGTTCGTCCTCGCGCGTCGCGTAGACCTCGCGGCCCTCCACGCCTTCGAACTCTTCGGCCCGCATGCAGCAGCGCGTATACCAGACCTCAAGCTCGCTTTCGGTGGCGCTGTCGCCCCAGAACTTGAAGTACAGGCCGGCCACCAGCAGGCACAGCCCCAACGCGATCCACCCCCACACCGGAATGCCCAGCAGCACCGTGCCGCCGCTGGTCAGGCCCACCATCGCGCCGCCGAAGCCGCCCGCGCCCGCCGCCACGCCCGCCGTGCTGAACGCGCCGCCCACCGCGATGACAGCGGTGGCCACCCCGGTCAGGCTGGACATCAACAGGAAGGCGGACGACGTTGCATAGGCGCCGCCCGCTTCGTAGTTGTGGACGTCGTACTGGTCTTTGGCGTTGAGCGCATTGTTGGCGCTGTCGACGAAGGTCGCGGCAGTGGCGAACACCGCGCCCGCCGTGCGGAAGGTGGCCAGCCGCATATTCAGCCGCAGGTTCATCGTGAACGCGGTGTTCGCGCCCACGCGCGCGCCGATCGCGCCGGTGGTGACTTCGATCGCCACGCTGCCCACCCCCAGCACGCCGGTGGTGATGCCGAACCAGGCCTTGCGTTCCTTCTTCGCATCCTGGACAGCTTGCGCCGCATTCAGCTCCGACACCGATGTATAGATGGCCACCAGCGCCATCACGCCCGTGGCGCCCGCGTACGAGGCGTCGCGCGACTTGGCGTACTTGATCAGCCCCGCCATGGGCGACATGGTCGGCGCCGGCAAGGCCAGCACCGGCGGCGGCGCGGGCAGGCCCAAGGGCGGCGATGCACCCGCCCCGGGTCGTGGGCGCGTCGTGGATGCGGCATTCGTTGAAGCCGAATTCATCTGCGCGTCCACTTCCTCCGGAATCACGTAGTTGATGGTGACCGATCGCGACGCCTCGGACTGCGTGCCCATCCACCCCGCGTTCATGTGCTGGGTCGCGCTGACGCCGCCCCCCGCCGTAATCGTCATGGACCGGTTGTTGGGCTCCCAGATGATCTCGTGCATGTCCGCGATCATGCGCGGCACCGTGGTCGTGTGGCTGCGCACCACCAGAACGGTATTCATGCGCGCCGCCATCGTCATCGACACGCGTGCGGCAACCCGTTCCGCGATCGGGTCGCGCGCCAGCGTCAGCCGCAGCAGTTGGGTCGCCATGAAGCGGCCGATCGCGGTCGTGGCCGCCCGGCTTGGCGTCGGCAAGCCCTTTGCCCGGCGATCCTTCAGCCAGTCGTTGTAGCTCTTGATCATCTTGCGGACGTTGGAGATCTGCTTGGACAGCTTGCCGCGCGCCTCCTTTTGCAGGAAGGCCAGCAGTTCGCCGTCGTTCGAGGCCAGCCCGCGCCAGATCGCTTCGTACAACCCGTCCTTGTCGTCTTCCTTCAAGGAATCATCGATGGCCTTGTGCTCGCTGTGCACCGCGCCCGCGCCGTCCACGCACAGCGCAAGGTCTTCCTCCAACCGCTGGCCCGCCACGGCGTCATTGGGCGAATACGCCTTCAACGTCATCCAGAAGGCCTCGCGGCCGTACCACCACGCCCAGTCCTTGCCCGCCCCTTCGATCAGGTCCTTCATGCGGTCGACGCTGGCGCGGTTGTCGCTGATGGTCCTGGAGACCTTGCTCATGTTGATGCGTTCGTGCATCCGCCGGATCTCATCGCCCGATGAGTCCATCTGCTTTTCCAGGCCCAGGATGATCTGCGCCACGCCCACTTCGCGCAGCCGCGTCGGGTCCATGTGGTGCTCGGCCAGTTCGCCCATGCGCTTGTTGCGCCAGGTCGAAATGTCCGCCAGCAAGCCCACCGGGTCGCGCAGCGCCAGCACCACGCCGCCCTTGGGCGTCATCTGCCGCATCTTGGTCGCCATCTCGGCGGCCTTTCCGCCGAAGGTGGTCACGCCCGGGCTCAAGGTGTTGTTAAACAAGGTGGCGGCGCCGGCCGCATCGCGAAACTCGATGGAATGTGCGGCCAGGTTGGCCCCGTCTTCGGTCACGCGGTAGCCGGTATCCGGCTTGGGATGCCCGCCGCCCCAGACGTCGCGCGCGTCAAGTTCAACCATGATCTTGCCGCGCCAACGATCGTCGCGCGTCAGCTCGCGGCGGATGTCACGGGTCCACCACACGCGCGAATAGCCGACCCACACCGAGCGCGATGCATTGGCCGGCGCCTCGACGTTGATCAAGGCCGATTCCAGGCCGTGGCCTTCTCGCGTGCAGGTAAACGTGGGCTGCTCCGACGGACGGTTGTCGTCGTCCACCGGCACTTCCTTCATCTGGCCCGTGGCGGTGGCTGCGAAGGCGCGCCACCCGTAGCTGCGGCGCGGGTCCCACACGTACACATAACCCGCCGTGATGGCGCGCAGCATGTAGGCGCCCTGGCGCATGGTTTCGTAGTGCAGTTCGGCGTCCGCGTACACGCCGTTGGGCAGATCGTTCCGGCCGCCCGGCACATACGCCACCCGCATCGGCAGGATCGGCAAACCCGGCCGGCCGCAAAACTTGCCCTTGCAGGGAAGCGCGTCGTAGTCAGTCGTCATGCTTGTCGATCCTCCCGTGCCTGCGCCTGCCGCGCAAACAACCGCCAATCCTCGTCATCCATGTCTTCGGCCGCGTTGCGCAAGCGGCCGCCCTCTTCTTGAATCTCGCGCAGCAGCGCGGCAAACGACGGCGCGCTTTCCAACGGCGCGTCCAGACGCACGCGCCAGGCCGCGAACAGCGCCGCGTCTTCGTCGTCGTTGATGCCGCAGGCGCTGGCCACATCCAGCGCGCGACGTATCGGCTCCAGCGCCGACGGGCCGTAGTCCAACCCGCCCGCGTTCAACCGTTGCAGCACCGCGTTCACCTGGCCCAAGCGCGCCAGCCGTGGCCAGTCCGGCGTGGCCGTCTGCATGGGGCCGGGCGTGTCCGGCAGCGCCTGCCAGCGCGCAAAGCCGTCGATGCACATCCACGCCGCGCCCGCGATCCACGACGCCCCCGCAGCCCGCATACAGCTCGCTTTGAAACTGCGTCGTGCGCGGATCCCAGAAGCGCAGGATGCGCATGCGCCCCTGCGCGTCGCGCAGCCGCGCGCGCAGGATCAGGCGCTGCGCCACTTCCGCCAGCGGCAGGTCGGTGGCCAGCCACGCCGACATCGACCGCGCTCGCTTGATGGCGGGCGCGGGGCGCATGGCTTCGTCCACCGCCAGCCGCATGCTGGCGTTGACCAGCCTTTCGTACCGGATCTCGTCGGGTACCTCGGCCAGATACAAGGGAGGCGCGGACGCGCCCTGCGATATCAGGTCCACCGCGCGCCGCGCCAGGCCCGCCGTGGCGATCTCGTCAGCCAAGGGGTCGCCCAGCGTGGAATCGCACAGCAACAGCACGCGGCGGCTGGCGCGCGCGTCCAGCACGGCGCGCAGGCCGGCAATGGCTTGTTCGACGGCGGCCTCCGCGCGCGTCGACCGGGACGCGGAGACCGCTTGTGCCGGGTCCTTCGGGTGCGTCGGATGCGTCGGGCGAGCCGGGTCCGTCGGATGCACCGGGTGCGTCGGGTCTATCCTCATGCCGCCAGCGCTCCGCTGCCGGCCGCGTCTTCCAGCGCCGCGGCGCAGCCTTCCAAATCACCCTGCGGCGGCTGCGCCGGACCGGCGCCGCTTTGCGGCCCCACCCAGCTGTGCACGCCCGCCTTCAGCTCCACCTTGCCCGGCGCGTGCAACTGGATGCCGCCGCCTTCAACGCGCAGGTAAGCGCCCGCCGCCGTGGCCAAGACCTTCTTCGATGCGTTCACGTCCACCGCGCCCTGCGCCGACACCAGCGTCACCGCCTTTTCGGCAGCCAGGCGCATGCGCGCCTTCTGGCTCTGCAAACGCAGCTTGCCGCCGGCTGCATGCAAGCGGATGCCTTGCTCGGACACCGCCCGCCCATTGCCGCCCAGGCCCTTGGTGAACAGCACCACGCCTTGCGCGACACAGATCGCCAGGTTCGCGCCCGCCGCCCAGTTCACGTCCGGGGCCACCTGGCACAAGGTCGCGCCCGCCACGGTGTAGGCGTTGTGCGGCGTGTACTGGCCGATGCCCTTGGGCGCGCTGACCTGTATGTGCGGCAGTGTGTAAGCGGGTACCGCCGCGGCTTCCGCACCCTGGGTTGCAGCGCCCTGGGTTTCAGCCTCCTGGGTTTCAGCCTCCTTCGTGCCTTCAATCACCTTGCGCACGGTCTCCAACTCATTAACCGCCCGCGTCTTGTCCCCATCGCCGGACAAGCCCGCCTCCTGGCGGCCCGCCCAGGCGGACAACTCGGCCGCTTGCTCGATGGCCTTTTCCATTTGCTGGATGGCTTCTTCGCTGTCCAGCAGACCGCCTATCGCGCCTTCGCGCTTGTCGGCGCTGATCAGCAAGCCCTCGCCCGCGCGCAGCGCCAGCGCTTCGCTGGTCGCCAGTTCCGCGCCATGACCCAGGTCTGACAAGCGTTCGTTGTCGCGCTGCTGCTTCAGATGCCCCAGGTTCAGCCGCGCCTCGGCTTGCGTGGTCGACGCGGTCAGGCGCGACTGGCCCGGCGTATCGTCCTGCACCAGTTGGTTATAGCCGCCCATGCCCCGGCCGCTTTCGGCCAGGGCCTGCGTCTTGAAGCCCGACATCACCACGTTGTGCGCGTGCCCGTCCTGCGTGCCGGCGAACCACGCCGGCGCGTTGCCGGTGGCCTTGGCCGCGCCGCCCTGCACCTGGTTGTTGGCGGCATTCTCCGTGCCCGCACCGTTGTACAAGGCGCCCACCACCACCGGGCGGTCGATATCACCATGCAAGAACTGCACCAGCACCTCTTGGCCCAGGCGCGGGATGAAGTGCCCACCCCAATCCGACCCGGCTACCGGTTCGGCCACGCGCACCCAGGTGCCCAGCGCCTCGGATGCGGGCGCGTTGTCGTCCCCGGCGGGATGCGCCTGCCGATTGCTGGACGCGCTGCCCCGCTGCCAATGAAACTGGATCTTCACGCGGTGGTCGCGGTCGGTATGGACGGGGTCGGCCGCGCCCACCACCAGCGCGGTCTGCGCGCCGTGCACCGTGGGCCGCGGATGCAGCCGCGCCCCGTGGCCGTCCCGCGTGCTGGGCCGATATTCCAGCGTGGCGGCAATCGCCTCGAAGCGGTTGCGATAGAACTCCGTATCGCCGTCCTCTTGCGTACCGGCGGCGCCCAACGCCTGGGCCACCGCCCGCCCCAGGTCTTCATCGAAGTTGTTGCGCGCCTCGTGATGCATGCGCATCACCACGAAATCGCCGCCTTCACCTTGCGACGGCGCCCAATGGCCGGTCAGCGTAAAGCGCTGCCCCGGCGCAAGCGTGCGCACCGTGCCGTCGCCTTCGTACAAGGACTGGCGCACACGCTGCGCGGCCAACGCATTGTGGGCCAGGCGCTCGCCCTGCCCGCTGTCTTCAAACAAGTATTGGCCGGGATAGTCCGAGTCGGCCAATTCCAGCGTGTTCGGCATATTGTCATCGACCTGCGCGCTGGCCTGGCGGGCCTGCATGGCGCGATAGTCCCAAGTGGCGATGCGCACCGCGTTCGTGCGCCAGGCGCGCCGCTTGCGCCAGCCCTGGATGGTGTCCTCGGTTTCGGTGGCATCCGCGCGATGGAACTTCACGCTGGCTTGCGGGCCGTTCTTGAAGGCGCCGTTGTGGTCGGCGATGACGACGGTATGGGTGCCCGGCTCGCCGTCGCCCGCTTCATGCTCCACCCAGTAAAACAGCCCCTCTTCGGCCAGCAGCCGCTCGACGAAGGCGTAGTCGGTTTCGCGATACTGGATAGTCAGGCTGCGCTTGGCGTAGCCGTCGCGGTCTTTCAGTTCCCAACGCCATTGCGGCGCCACGGCGCCCTGGCCGTTGTAGTCGCCAAAGACGCGGTCAACGATGTCGATTACGGACAGGTCCTGAAAGGCAAAGCTGTCGCGCCGCTGGCGCAGCAGCGCCAGCCACGGCTCGATGCGCAGCCGATAGCGCGCAAAGCCGCCGTTGGCGCCTTCAAAGCGCGCCTCGGAAACCAACCCGCACCACACCCGGGGTTCATCCCGGCCCAGGGCCGTCTGCAAGGCGACCTGCACCGGTTGGCCGATCAGCGTCTTCAGCGGAATATGCGCGTCATCGGACAGCGCATCCACGTGCAAGGTGTAGCCACCGTCGCTCAACTGCTCGGTGGCGTGCAGCCGTTCGGCCAGCAGCTTGTCCTGGCCCAACGGCGTGCTCAGGTCCAGCAGGCGATCGGCCTGCGTGAAGCCGGCTCCCAACAGGCTGGCGGCGGCAAGTTCGAGGCCCATGTCGACGTCTCCCGGCTCAGCTCATGCGAAAACGGAAATCGCCATTCTTGCCCGCGCCCACGCGGATCTTGGCGATGGCTTCGCCCTGCGCCATGCGGCCCAGCACCTGCTCGGCAATCTCGGGCAGTAGCGATCCATTCAGAATGTGGTCCACGTTGCGCGCCCCGGTGTCCACCTCGGTGCAGCGCGCCAGCACGGCTTCCACCAGCGCGTCGTCCCACTCGAACACCGCGCGGTGCGTGGCCTGCACGCGGCGCGCGATGCGGCCGAGCTTCAAGCCGATGATGTGCGCCAGCGCGTCGTCATCCACCGGGAAGTAGGGAATGGTCTTCATGCGCCCCAGGAACGCGGGCTTGAACGCCTTGTACAACTGCGGCGCCAGCAGTTCCGACAACTGTTCCGGCGTCGGGCGCTCTTCAGCGGGCTTGTTCAGGCAGGCCTGCATGATCGTGCTGGACCCCACGTTGGACGTCAGGATGATGAGCGTGTTGCGGAAGTCGATCTCGCGGCCTTCGGCGTCGTCCATCACGCCCTTGTCGAACACCTGGAAGAACATTTCCAGCACGTCCGGGTGGGCTTTTTCAATTTCATCCAGCAGCACCACGCTGTAGGGCTGGCGCCGCACGGCTTCGGTCAGCACACCGCCTTCGCCATACCCCACGTAGCCCGGCGGCGAACCCTTCAAGCCCGAGATGCTGTGCGCTTCCTGGTACTCGCTCATGTTGATGGTGATCAGCTTGCGTTCGCCGCCGTACAGAATGTCGGCCAGGGCCAGCGCCGTCTCGGTCTTGCCCACGCCCGACGGCCCTACGAACAGGAACACGCCCTTGGGCTTGTCCGGGTCTTCCAGGCCGGCGCGCGCCGTGCGCACCCGTTGCGCGATGGCGTGCAGCGCGTGGTCCTGCCCGATCACGCGCTCGGCCAGCATCGGCTGCAATTGCAGTACGGTGCGGATCTCATCGTTGACCATGCGGCCCAAGGGAATACCGGTCCAGGCCGAAATGATCTCCGCCACGATCTGCCCGTCCACGCAGGCGGGCACCAGCGGCTGTTCGCCTTGCAGCGCACGCAGCTCCTCCATCAGGCCGGCCAGGCGCTGCTGTTCCGGCGTCAGGGCGGGCTTTGCGGCCTTGCGGCGTGAGGTCGTAGATGCCGGGGCTGGGGCGGCGGCATCAGCATCGGCGGCAGACGCATCCTGCCCCTGCGCTTCCAGCTCGGCGCGCAGCGCATGGATCCGTTCGACCAGGCCCGTCTCCGCCACATGGCGCGCTTCCGCGTCCGCCAAGCTCTGTTCCACCGTGGCGATCTCGGCATCCAGTTCCGTCAAACGCGCTTGCGGTGCGCCGGTGGCGGCTTCGCGGCGCAGCGCCGCTTGCTCGGTGCGCAAGCGCGTCAGGCGATGGCGCGCATCGTCAATCAACGCGGGCGTGGCGCTACGGCCCCGCGCCACTCTAGCGCAAGCCGTGTCCAACACGCTGACCGCCTTGTCGGGCAATTGCCGTCCGGTGATATAGCGGTGCGACAAGCGGGCCGCCGCGCTGATGGCCTCGTCCAGAATGCGCACGCCAAAATGCCGCTCCATCAGCGGCGCCATGCCGCGCAGCATCGAGGCGGCCAGCGCTTCGTCGGGCTCTTCCACCTTCACGACCTGAAAACGCCGGGCCAATGCCGCATCTTTCTCAAAGTACTTCTTGTATTCGCTCCAGGTGGTGGCGGCGATGGTGCGCAGTTCGCCGCGCGCCAACGCGGGCTTGAGCAGGTTGGCGGCATCGTTCTGGCCCGCCTGCCCGCCGGCCCCGATCATGGTGTGAGCCTCATCGATGAACAGAATGATGGGCGACGGGCTCTTCTTTACCTCGTCGATCACGTTCTTCAGCCGGTTCTCGAATTCACCCTTGACGCTGGCGCCGGCCTGCAACAAGCCCATGTCCAGCACGCGCAGCGTCACGTCCGCCAGCGCGGGCGGCACATCGCCCGCCACGATGCGCAGCGCCAAGCCTTCCACCACGGCGGTCTTGCCCACGCCGGCTTCGCCGGTCAGGATGGGGTTGTTCTGCCGCCGCCGCGTCAGGATGTCGATCATCTGGCGGATCTCGGCATCGCGTCCGATCACCGGGTCAATCTTGCCGTCGCGCGCGCGCTCGGTCAGGTTGGCCGTGTACTGATCCAGCGCGGGCGACGGCGACAAGGCGGGCGCGGGCTGCCCGTCATCCCCCTGGGGCGACGCCGCGTCGGCAAAGCCCACCGCCTGCCCTGCCTCTTCCGAGCCTTCGGTCAAAGCGGCGAAGTCATGCTTCAACGCATCCAGGCGGAACGATTCGAACAAGGACGAGCCCCGGCGCGCCAACTGCGCCAGGTCTGGCTCGGTCAGCAAGGCCAGCAGCAGGTGCCCCGAGCGGATGCGCGTCGTCTGCGTGTCCAGCGAGGCAATCAGCCAGGCATGCTCGAACAGCTTGGGCAGGTGCGCGGAGAACACCGGCGTGCGCGTGTTGCCGTTCTTGAAGCGGCCGATTTCCGCCTTCAGGTCCGCTTCCAACGCATCGGTGTGAATGTGGCAACGCCGCGCAATGATGCTCACGTCGCTGGCGGGCTTTTCCAGCAGCGCCAGGAACAGGTGTTCCAGGTCCACCTCGTAATGGCCTTGCGCCATGCACAGGCTGGCGGCGCGCTCGGCGGCCTGGCGGCAGGTTTGGTTCAACTTCCCAATCAAGGTCTTCAGCGGTGTGGCCATGAGTTTGTTCTTGGTCTGTGGATCAGTGGATCGTGTGGAGTTCGTAGCTGGCGTCGTCGCGGTCGGCCGTGGCGGGTTCGGTGCTCAGGAATGAATTCCAGCCCAGCCGCACATCGCCGCCTTCGCCCAGGCGGCTGGGGCCGATGGCCTCGCGCGCCAGCACCAGCCGCACTTCGTATTCAAAGGTCATGCCGCCAAACATCGTCAGCAGCTTTTCAAGCGCCTGGGCGCGTTCGCCGCCCGGCAGGAAATCGGCAAAGGCCTGGCGCGACAAGGGGCCGATCCATAAGCGGATGCGCAGGTCCCGCTGCCAGATACGGTCACCCGCCAGCGCCGACACGCCCAGCACCGCGCCGGGTTTTCCCAACTGCGTGCGGTTCTGCGGGGGCACGTCATACCAGCGGCCCACGAACTGCTCGACGCGCAAAGGCACGCCGAAGTAGTCCTGCAACACGCGCTGCAAGAAGGGGGCCGACACCGGCCGTTGCCGCGCCGCGGCCGCGTAGTGCGCCACCGATTCGTCAAAGATGCGGCCCGCGCCATTGTGCAAGCGGTCGCGCAGCGCGGGATGGCCGATGCCGCCCAGCGCCAGCAGCAGCGGCAGGTAGTGGTGGTCTTGCTCGGTTTCATGCCGCAAGGGCATGCGGTACTTCTTCCAGGCCGCGTAGAACAGCGCGGCGGCCCGGTTCGAAAAAATATCGAAAAAGGCGCGGGCGCCACGGTCGCGCCGCAGGCTTTCCCGGTTGGCCAGCATTTCGGAATAGTGCAGCGGCAAGGCGCCCTGCGCGCCCAGCAGTCCGAAGAACGCCGGCGTCAAATCCACGCGGCCCAGCCGCCCTTCCGCCACCGCCGCCTGGCGCGACGCTTCGTCGGCCAGCACCTCGCCGTTCTTGTCGTAGGCCACGGCGTCCACGATTTCGCTGGGCGGAAACCCCAGCCCGGGCGAATTCGGAAACCGCAAATGCACCGGCACCGTATGGCGTGTGCTACCGCGTTCCTGGCGCGCAAAGCACTGCTCCAGCAGACGCACCGCCTGGAAAAACTTGAAGCGCTGCGGCTCTGCCAGCAGCGCGTCCATCACGCTAGTATGGCGTCGCCGTTGCATGGGGGGCATCGTAGTAATTCCTCTGCGCCACGGCGCGACAGCACCACCAACTGCACAAAGCTGTTGGCGTGCACATACAGGCCGAAGAAGCGGTTGATGACGGCCACGAAGGTGTGCAGGCTGGTGCCCACGAAGTGGTCTTCGTTGACCGTGAGCCGGATTTCAATGCCGCGCACGAAGGTGGCGAAAGGTTCGCCCGGCATCCAGTGCGTGGCCGGCTTGTAGTCCAGGCCGACCAGGCCTTCGATCTGGCGCGCGGCCACCGCCGAGCCCGACAGGTCGTACAGGCGCAGCGTTTCTTTCAAGGCGGGCAAGCCGCTTTGCACCAGCGACAAATGGTTCAGCGCCAGATGCGAGATCAAGCGCCAATGCGCCGCGCGCCCCTGTTGAAAGCGATGGGTGTGGGTGGGGCGACGCAGCATGCGGATGGCGCGCGCCACGGTGCCGCCTTCCATGAACAGGTCGCCGCCTGATTGGCCCACCGCAATTTGGGACGGCAGGTCGCGGTTGGTGCAGGTCAGGTCCAGGCTCAGGGTTTCGGTTTGCGGAATCGACGGATCAAAATCGATGTCCACAATGGATATCTCGGTCTCATAGCCGGGGCTGCGCTGCGCCATCGCGGCATCGCGGCGCATCGTCCAATAGTGCCCGGCGGATTCCGGCGATTCACCATGGTGCAGCGAATAGAAGGGGCGGAAGTCCACCACCGCGTCGCCTTGGGCGTTTTGCCGCACCTGGCGCACGCGATCGATGGAATAGACCTCGTAGCCATAGGCGCGCCGCGCATCCGCCACCACCGGGTACGAGGCGGAAGCGTGCGTCACCCGGATCGGGTCGGCGCGCTGCGCAAACAGATTCACCACCGGCGTGCAGCCCAGCCGCAGGTTGTCGGCCGTGATGGATTCCAAGAGGCGCGCCGTGTTGGAATCAGCGCGCAGGCCCGCCACCGGCAGATGCAGCGTGAACTGGCGCACGGTGCCCAGGTAGGGGCGCAGCGCGGCCAGGTCGATATCGACGAAATTGAATTTCTCGGAGAAAACAAAGTACTCGGCCAGCAGCCGATAGGCCGGATGCGAGCTGGCCGGAAAATCAATCAGCGCGTCTTCTTCCGCCAAGCCCACCTGGGCCAGCGGAATCTCGGGCAGCCGGTCCCAGCGGCCGGGTTGCAGCTCGACATAGGCCGCCGCCGTGCGCAGGAACAAGGCGTCGCGCAGCGCCGCCACGAACGAGGGCTCGCCGTGCAGGTACACGCGCAGCTTGTCCAACCCCGGCATGCCGAAATGCTGGTTTTCACCCTGGCAGCCCAGCGTGACGGTAAAGCGGCCCGTGACGCCAGCCGGCAGCTTGGCCGTGGCCGGCGCATTCGCGCTAGAGAAAAACCCCGCGCGCAGAACCTCGATGGGCGCCAGCGTCACGTCGTAGGCCGTGCGAAAGCGGCAAGACACGCCGCGCACCGGATGCGATTTCAATTCCGTGCCGCGCGCGATGCGCACCGCCGCGGACAACTGCGCGCCCGCGCCGCCCAGGTCAAACTGCGCCACGCTGCATGATGGAAATGGCCGCAGGTAATGCGGGTACATCACCTCGAACAGCGCTTCGGTGAATTCGGGGTAATCGTCGTCCAGCTTCTTGTTGATGCGGGCGCTCAACAAGGCGAACGATTCGATCATGCGTTCAACGTGCGGGTCTTCGCAGGTTTCGCCCGACAAGCCCAGCCGCGCGGCAATCTTCGGATAGCGCTCGGCGAAGTCGCGCGACGAGGTTCGCAAAAACCCTAGTTCGCGCTCGTAATAAGGCAGCAATTCTTCCATTGTTGTCTTCCCTTCCAGCGCGCAAGGTGCATCCGCACGACAAATTTATTCTTCAGACCGTGGCGGGACTCTTGGCCCAGCCGCGGGTCACGGAGTACTGCAAGGTCGACGGCTGCAAGGTCGCGTCGAAGGTCACGGGTTCGTGGGCGGGGCCCACGTCCAGCATGGCCGTAATCGCGAAATACAGTACCGAGGTCGCCCGGCTGTCCACCTGCAGCATCACCCGCACATGGGTCAGCCGGGGCTCGTGCCGCGCGATGGCCTGCTCCAGCGAACGGCAGATGAACTCGCGGTCGTAATGGCTGGCCAGGCTGAGCCCCGAAAAATCCGACAGCCCATAGGTCAGCAACGAGCGCTGGCAGTTCGGGTAGCGCCGCAGGTCTTCCTCGGTGAACACCATGCGGGTGTTCAGCAGCGCCTCGATATCGCGCGCCACCGTTTCCTTCATTTCCTCGATCGACAGGCGCCGAAGCGCGTAGGGCGATTGGCCCTCGCCTTCGAACAGCTTGTCGAACAGACTCGGTTCGAATCCTTTCATCGGGGCCTCAAACAAAAAAAGACGGCGACCCGGCTCGGGCCGCGGTCTTCTGCCTGCCAGGCCGCGATCAGACCGAGTAGGTCTTGTCGTTCTTGGTCAGGCTCCAGGCGCCCTGGGCGTTACCGCCCTGATTGCCGCCCACCTTCTGCTGCGTGTACTTCCACTGCACGGCGGCGTACTTCAGCGAGAACGACTCGTGCGGCAGCCCTTCGGCAACCACTTCGGGCGCCACGCGCGCGATGATCACGTACTTGAGCTTGATTTCCAGGTACTTGACGCGGTTGCCTTCGCCGTCGGCGCGCAGGAAATCGATGGTGACTTCATCGAACGTGGTGCCGCCCGAGGCGTGCTGATACAGCAGCGGGCTGACGACATCCAGGTCCTTGGTGAAGACCATTTCGCCATGTTCGGTGCGTTCGGCGGTATGGCCACCCGAGGTCGACGCCGTAGCGGAACGCGGCTGGATGATCTCGTGACGCCACGAGCTGACTTCGATCCAATCCGGGTGGTCCTTGTCTTGCGATTCGCCCTTGAGCGCCGGATTGCCGAACTTGACGTAGATGTCCTTCATTGTTGTAAACCTCTTTGAATGGATGAATGGTCAGTGCAACGACGATCAGGATTTCTGAGCCTGCGCCGGCAATTCGGCAACCAGGCGCAACGAGATCGAGAGTTCGTCAAGCTGGAAATGCGGCCGCAAAAACGCCACGGCCCGGAAGACGCCTGGACGTCCAGGCACCTCGGCCACCTGCACCGAAGCTTCGCGCAGCGGGAACTGCGCCTTTTGTTCCTGCGTCGCGTTGTCGTCCAGCAGCACGTACTGCGAGACCCAGCGATTCAGGAAACTCTCTACGGACTGCGCCGATGCGAAGCTGCCGATCTTGTCGCGCATCATCGCCTTCAGGTAGTGCGCCACGCGCGACACCGAGAAGATGTATTGCAGTTGCGCCGACAACACCGCGTTGGCGTTCGCGCTGTCCGTGTTGTATTTCTTTGCCTTCTGCACCGACTGGGCGCCGAAGAAGGCCGCGTAGTCCGAGTTCTTGCAATGCACCAGCGGGATCAGACCCTGGTCGCTCAGTTCTTTTTCGCGACGGTCGGTGATGGCGATTTCGGTCGGGCACTTCAGCGCGATTTCGCCGTCGTCCGTCTTGAAGGTGTGCGTCGGCAGGTTTTCAACCAGGCCGCCGCCTTCCACGCCACGGATCGCCGCGCACCAGCCAAAGTCCGCGAAGGCGGCCGTCAGGCGGGCGCCGAACGCCCACGCGGCGTTGCACCACAGGTACTTGGAGTGGTCGGTGCCATCCACGTCTTCCACGAAGTTGAAACCTTCAACCGTGGTGCCTTCCACCGGGTCATAGGGCAGACGGCCCAGGAAGCGCGGCATGGTCAGGCCGACATAGCGCGAGTCTTCCGAATCGCGGAAGCTGCGCCACTTGGTGTATTCCACCGTGTCGAACACCTTGGCCAGGTCGCGCGGGCGGCCCAGGTCGGCAAAGCTGTCCAGCCCCAGCAATTCCGGCGAGGCCGACGCGATGAACGGCGCGTGCGAGGCCGCCGCCACGTGCGACATCTGCTCGATGAAGTACATGTCTTCGGGCTGGCGCGTGATTTCAAAGTTGCCCAGCAGGGCGCCGAAGGGCGCGCCGCCGAAGGTGCCGAACTCTTCTTCGTAGACCTTCTTGAACATCAGACTTTGATCAAAGTCGATCGCAGTCTGGAAGTCGCGAACCAGATCACGCTTGGTGGTGTTCAGCACCTTGATCTTCAGCATCGGGCTGGTGTCGGTCTCTTGGCACAGATAGTGCAGGCCGCGCCAGGTGCTTTCCAGCTTCTGGAATTCAGGCGCGTGCATCACTTCGCTGAGTTGCGCCGAGATCAGGCGGTCCAGTTCGGCAACGCGCGCATCCAGCATGGCCGACAGGTTGTCGGAGACAACCACGGTGCCCTTCATCACTTCGCGCACCAGTTCGCCAATGATGTCCTTGGCGCGGTCGTGCTCGGCGGTGGACTTGGCCACGCGGCTCTGCTCAACGATCTGATCCAACAGGCCATTCTGTGCGGCGGCCGATGCCGAGTCGGCGGCGGCGGCGCCGGTGGCGTTCTGTGCGGCGGCGGAATTACTCATTGCGGCCTCCCTTGTCGGTCTCGCTGGTCAACTGTTGCAGTTTTTCCGTGCTGGTCAGCACTTCGCCCAGCAGGTCTTCAAGCTTGTCGTTACCGGCAAGCTTGTTGCGCAGGTCGGCCAGCTTGGTGCGGATGTCCAGCAGTTCGCGCAGCGGGTCCACCTGCTGCACCACGGCTTCCGGACGGAAATCCTCGATGGAACGGAACTTCAGGTCGACCCCGAACGTGCCGCCCTCTTCGGTCAGGCTGTTCTTGACGCGGTACGCCGCGCGCGGCTCCAGCCCGCGCATCACGTCGTCGAAATTATCGACGTCGATGTTGACGAACTTGCGGTCTTTCAAACGCGGCAGTTCGGCTTCGGATTGCGCGCTGAAGTCACCCACCACGCCGACCACGAACGGAAGCTCCTTCTGTTCGATGGCGTCGCCCTTCTCCACGTCATACGTAAGCTGAACACGCGGCGGGCGGACTTTCTGCAGTCGTTTCTGAACGCTTTCTTTCTTGGCCATGGAAGGCTCCGTGCAAAGGATCTTGTCTATCGGTCAGCCGTGCGCCGCAGGCCGCGGCGCGCGCTGAGGCGAATTACTTGGTGAGCAGATCGCCGAAGGGATTCGGCGCGCGATTAGGCTGCGGGGCGGGTGGATTAGCGGGTTTGGGCGCGGCGGGTGTAGCAGTGGGCGCAGCGGCGGGCGCAGCGGACGCAGGCGCCGTAGCGGCTTGCGTTGCGGTGCTTCCCGCAGGCGCCGTAGCCGCGGGCACGGCGGGTTCCACCTTGCGTTGTTGTTGGCGACGCGGCGGCGGACGGCGGCCTTCGGGAAACAGCACGTCCTGCCCCAGCGTTTCACGCATGGCGGCGGCCAGCGCCACGGCATCCGCACGCGCATTGCCGGCCAGCAACGCATCGGCGCGCAGGTCAGCCAGGGACTGCATCGCCACGCGCAGGCCGCCCACCGCACGCACCGTCTTGGCCACGAAATCCTGCGGATCGCGGCTTAGCGTTTCGTCGGCGGCAACAATGGCCTGGCCGTATTTCTGTTCGTCAAAACGGATCTTCGCAATGTAGGACCAGGGCTCGCCCTTGGTCGGATTGCGTTGGGCAATCTCTTCAAACTGCGCGACGGCCTGATCCGCGCCCTTCTGCTCCAGCGTCTTTTCCGCTGCGGCCATGGACTGCTTGTATTCCGCATCCGACTGCGGTTTTACCGACGCACAACCGGCCATCAAAGCGATGAGGCCGGCAACAACGACGAGGCGGGGAAAGGGCATTTTTTAAGCACCTAGCAAGGTTGTAACTAGGGGCCGTATTTCAACAACCTTTTGTTAGTACAGCGCTACAGCGCGTGTCTTCATGTTACTCGCGTCGAATTTGCACGCATCGTGCAGCCATCTGTATTGCTTCACACACTTCCGGTATAAAGGGCCATGTCCAAACATATCCATTTATCACGTTTGTTCGCAGTGGCCGCTTGCACGCTCGCAAGCACCGCCATCACTGGATGTGCGGCCGTTTCGGCCATCGGCGCGGTGGCGGGTTTGACCGGTAATGCGATGGAGATGGCGGGCTTGAAAAAACAGGAAAACGCGCCCGTTGATGTGAAATTGACGGTGCACGCCGGAGAAAATTTGAACGCCGGCAGCGGACAAGCGACGGCGGTAGTTACAAAAATATACTACCTGAAGAATCCTGAGCAATTCCAACGTGCGCCGCTCACGCAATTGATAGACACTGCGCAGGAGAAAACCGCGCTGGGGGAAACGGTGCTGGGTTCGCGCGAGCTCACGCTCACGCCGGGACAGCGTGTCGAGACCGTTGAAAAAGTCCCCAAGCAGGCGGAATACATCGCGGTTGCCGGGCTGTTCTATGCGCCGGCGCCGATGCGTTGGAAGTACGTATTCAAAGTCGACGACGTTGAAGACAGTGGCATTGTCCTGGGCGCGCACGCCTGCGCGCTGACAGTCGCCACTGGCAAACCCACGTTGCCGGCGGGCATGCCACCCTACGACCCGTCCCGCCTTTCCGGCGTGCAGTGTCCCGGTTGACGCGCACCGCGCGACTGCCCGCCTTCTATATATATAGAGATAGAAAGACCTGAAGGAGCGTCACTTGAGTTATTCAGCCAAAGTCCTCTGGGGTGAGGGCTTGTTCCTCCGCCCGCAGCATTTCCAGCGGCAGGATGCGTATCACGAAGACCGCCTGGCCGAGATGGCCCGCGCGCTGCATCCCTATGCCTGGGGCCTGCGCTCGGCGCGTTTCGATGCCTCGGCATTGGCCAACGGCATGTTGCGCGCCATTGAAATGACGGCCGTGTTTCCCGACGGCGAGCTCTATAACGCGCCCCACGGCGACGAGCTGCCCCCGCCCGTTGCGCTGCCCGCGCTGGATGGCGTGAGCGAAGCGGTGTTCTATCTGGCCATTCATCCGCTCAAGGCCATCGGCGGCAACTACCGCGACGGCCAGGCGGCAGCCAGCTTCGACACCCGCTACACGCACGACAACGCCCCCGCGCCCGATCTGTACACCGGCGCCACCACCGCCGAACTGACCTACCTGCGCAAAGACGTGCGGCTGATTTCCGAATTCGAGCCGCGCGACGAACTGCTGGCGATTCCGGTGGCGCGCGTGCGCCGCACGGCCAGCGCCGGCTACGAACTGGACACCTCGTTCATTGCGCCCAGCTTGTCGCTGACGGCCTCGGGCGCGCTGCACGAACAACTGCGCCGCCTGCTGGACGCGCTACAGGCCAAGGTCAACGCGCTGTACGGCTTTCATCGCGAACCCAGCAAGAACATCATTGAGTTCCGCTCGGGCGACGTGGCTTCCTTCTGGCTGCTGCACACCGCCAACGAAGCCTACGCCACGCTGTCGCACCTGTTCCATCACCCGCAACTGCATCCCGAACGCCTGTTCCAGGAACTGGCGCGGCTGGCGGGCGCGTTGATGACGTTCTCGAAAGTGCATACGCTGGCCGACCTGCCGGTGTACCGCCACGACGCCCCCGGGCCGGCGTTTGCCCGCATGGATGAAATTCTGCGCGACCTGCTGGAAACGGTGATCTCGACGCGCTACTTCTCCATCGTGCTGGAAGAGCTGCGGCCGTCGTTCCACATGGGTCGGCTGGATTCCGACAAGCTCGACGAAACGACCTCGCTCTACCTGTCGGTGCAAGCCGCGATGCCCGCCCGCGAGCTTTCAGAAAGCGTGCCCATGCGCTTCAAGGTGGGCGCCCCGGAAGACGTCGACAAGCTGGTGCTGTCCGCCATGCCGGGCGTGCCGCTGACCTATACGCCGCAAGTGCCGCCCGCCGTGCCCGTGAAGCCCGGCGCGGTGTACTTCGCGCTGCAAACACGCGGTTCGCTTTACGACCGCATGCTGCAAGCGCGCAGCATCGCCATCTATGCCCCCGCCGGCATTCCCGAACTCAAGCTGGATTTGATCGCAGTTACCCGCTGACAGGAACGACATCGCCATGACCGCTGACGCCCCCTCTCTGATGCCCGGCGCAACGCTGCCTCAACGTGCCGCCGAATTCCATGCCAGCCGGCCCGCCAAGTCTTTGCTGGACCTGCTCTACGACGGCTTCCTGATGCTGTTCCTGGTCAAGAGCGGGCAGGAGCCCACCGACGCCGCCGCGTTCTCGGCGCGCGTGCAGCAGTTTCTGGCCGACTACGAACGCGCCGCCAAGAAGCTGGATATTGCGGCGGAAGACATCTACGCCACCAAGTACGCCTTCTGCGCCGCAGTCGACGAAACCGTGCTGAATTCCGGCTTCGCGATACGCGACGCCTGGATGTTGCAACCGCTACAACTGACCTTGTTCGGTGAGCAACTGGCGGGCGAGAACTTCTTTGCGCGCCTGGAAGACTTGCGCGCGCAAGGCGCGCCGCGCCTGCAATCGCTAGAGATCTATTACATGTGCCTGCTGCTGGGCTTCCAGGGCAAGTACCTGATCGAAGGCCAGGAAAAGCTGGGCTACCTGACGGCGCGGCTGGGCGACGAGATCGCGCTGCTGCGCGGCAAGCGCACCGGCTTCGCGCCGCATTGGCCCCTGCCCGACAAGGTTGCCCACACGCTCAAGCGCGACGTGCCGCTGTGGTCGATCATGACGGTGTTCGCCCTGCTGGGCCTGCTGGCCTTCCTGGGCATGGGCCACTTCCTGAATACGGAAATGCAGACGGCGATGGCGCCGTATCACGACATCGTCAAGCTGGGTCCCCGCGCCGCGCACCTGACCATCTCGCTGCCATGAACGCTTTGCCTTCGAACCCGTCAACCGCATCGGCCTACTCGTCGATGAACATCGCCACCCTGTCGCAACAAGCGCGCATGCTGCGCGTCAGCACGCCGCTGGATGCTGAACTGGTGGCCGAACAGATGACGTTGCGCGAAGGCGTATCGCGCCTGTTCACGCTCACGCTGGACTGCCTGGCGGCCAGCGCCGAGCTTGATGTGGCGTCTTTGCTGGGCAAGGAGATCAGCGTCAGCCTGCTGCTGGCGGACGGCTCGATGCGCCGCTGGCATGCCGTCGTTGAAGGCGTGGATGCGTTGGGCGCTGATGGCGGCCTGGCCCGTTACCGCCTGCACGCCGCGCCCTGGCTGGCCGCGCTGGCCTTGCGGCGCGACAGCTACATCTATCAAGACAGGTCGGTGCAGGACATCGTCAGCGAGATTTTCGCGGACTATCCGCAGGCGGCCTTTGCGTTTGAACTTAGCGACACCCTGCCCCCGCTTGCGACCTGCACCCAGTACCGCGAGTCAGACCTGCAATTCGTCCAGCGCATCCTGGCCGAAGCGGGCCTGTCGTATCGCTTTGAACATCAGCAGGATGACGGCCAAGCGGCGGGTGGCGGCGCGCGCCATCGCGTCGTGATCTTCGACGCGGGCGCGGCGCGCCCCGAAGACCCGGCGTCGCCCCTGCGCTTTCATCGCAGCGACGCCACTGAAACCCGCGACAGCATCACGCATTTCTCGGCGGCGCAGGCCGTGCGCCCCAACGCCGTGGCGCGCGCCGCCTGGAACGAACGCACGCTGACCGCGCATGCCGCGCAAAGCCGTTCGCCCGTGCAGGTGGAAGCCTTGCCGGTGCTGGAAGACTACGACTACGCCGGACACGGCCGCTACGCCGATGACGACGCCGCCGAACAAAGCGCGGCGCGTTCCCTGCGCGCCCATGAATCGCGCATCGTGCGGTTTGCGGGCGCGGGCACCGCGCGGTCCCTGGCCCCCGGTCGCTTGTTCGCGATGACCCAGCATGAGCGCTATGCCGACGGCGGCAGTGGTGGCGGCGAAGGAGACAGCAAGCAGGCGATCGATGAACTGGGCGGCAACCGTTATGTGGTGCTGGAGGTGGTGCACGAAGCCAGCAACAACCTGGGTTCCCAGGCCACCCAGGTGCTGAACACCGCCGACATGGAACGCGGCACCTACCGCAACCGCTTCACCGCGCAGCCCGAAGCCGCCGCGCTGATTCCCGCCTGGCGCCCCCGCCCCACCGCCCCCGAGAGCCTGGCCGCCGTGGTGGTCAGCGCCAGCGACGCCCCCATCACGTCGGACCGCGACCTGCGCGTCAAGGTGCAATTCCCCTGGCAGCGCGGCGACAAGCCCCTGACGGGCGGCCTGCCGCATCGCACGCATGGCGACGCCAGCGGCAACGCCCCCGGCGACGAACGCTCGGGCACCTGGCTGCGCGTGGCCAGCGCCCAAGCCGGCCCCAACTGGGGCGCGCATCACCTGCCCCGGGGCGGCACCGAGGTCATCGTGGAATTTATCGATGGCGATATCGACAGGCCGGTTGTTGCCGGTCAGCTTTATAACGACGCCGATCTTCCGCCCTGGTCCGCCGGCGAGAATGCCGAGACCAATCATGCGGGCGTGCTGAGCGGATGGCATAGCCAAGGCCTGGACGGCGCGGGCCGCAACCAATGGGTCTTTGACGACACGCGCGGCAAACTGCGCACGCGGCTGGCCAGCTCCACCGCCGCCACCCAGCTTGGGCTGGGCCATCTGGTTGAACAGGACCTGGACGACGCCAACCGTGGCGCATGGCGCGGCACGGGCTTTGAACTGCGCTCGGACGCCTGGACGGTCTTGCGCTCGGGCCAGGGCATGCTGGTGTCGGCCACCGCGCGCGAACAAGCCAAGTCCACCCAGGCAGACGCGCAAGAAGCCTTGCTGCTGCTGCGCGGCGCGCAAGACGCATCGCGCCGCTTGAATGACAGCGCCGGCCAGCATCAGGCACGCCCGATGGCGGCGGCCGAGGGCTACGACGAACTGCTTGCCGCGCTGGACCCAGAACAAGACGGGCGCTATACCGCCCAGGTCAACGGCCAGGCCGCCGGCAAGGCCGCGAGCGGCCAACGCACCGACTCGGCCGCCGTTGAACGCATCAACGGCCCGCATCTGCTGATCGACGCGCCGAATTCCCTGAACCTGGCCACCCCCGCCAGCGCCGTGCTGCATGCGGGCGAACACCTGCACGCCACCGCGCAGTCAGACGCGCACGTGGCCGCGCAGCAAACGTATTCGGCGGTATCGGCGCGCTCGGCCAGCGTGTTCGCGCAGCAAGGCCCCATTCGCGCCATCTCGGCGCAGGCACCGGTGTCGCTGCACGCGCACACCGACATCCTGGAAGCGCTGGCAGGTCAGGACATCACCGTGACGTCGTCGGCCGAAGGCATCGAGATCTTGGGCAACCAGCGCGTGACCTTGCAGGCCGCGGGCGGCAGCGTCACGCTGGACGGCGCTGACATCGTATTCAAGGGGCCGGGCCTGTTCTCGGTCAAGGGCGCCACGCACAACTTCGTGGGCCCTGGCAGCGACGCCGCCAACCTGCCCGCCTTGCCCAGCACCACCGTCGACGACCCGCTGATCGTCAGCGCGGAACTGGTCCACAAGGACGGCGCGATGGCCTCTGCCGCCAAGAAGGCGGCGTCTGGATTGATGGCGGGCTTCGGCGGTGCAGCCGGTGCTGGCGCTGCCGGCGTTGGGACGGCTGGGCTGGGCGACATCATGCCCAGCGGTTTGGCGGAACTGGGCCAGAAGGCGGCGGGCGCCGCGTCCAAGCTGTCGCAGCTTGCCGGCCAGGCGAATACGCTGGCCGGGATGGCCAAGAACCCGATGGGCGCGCTGTCTGCCGCGCCGGGCTTGCTGGGCAACACCAGCCCTGCCATGGGCGGCTTGCTCAATACCGCCAAGAACACCATGGGCATGGTCTCGCAGGCGCGGGCCTTGGCCGCGAATCCCATGTCGGCCCTGCCGACTGCGTCGAAGCTACTTGGCTCGGTAGCCCCGGGTGCAAGCGGCATGATCGATTCCGCCGCATCAGCGGCCGGCAAGGTGTCACAAGCCGCCGCGCTGATCAAGGACCCGTCGGCCGCACTGCCGGCTGCCACGGAAATGCTGGCTTCGGTTGCGCCGGAAGGGGCATCGAAGATGATTTCCGGAGCGGCGACGTTCGCGGGAATGGGGTCGGGTGCGGGGTCGGGTGTTGGAACAGACGCTGGCGCAAGCGCTGTTGCGGGCGGAACTGCCTCGCAAGCATCTGCTGCCGAAGCCACGTCCGTGGCTGGCGCCGCACCGGCAACGGCCGCTGCGCCGAGTGCGGCGACTGGCGGTACGGTGCAAGCACCGCAGGCGCCTGCCGCATCCAGCCCATCTACTGCACCTGCCGCATCTGCTGCACCTGCCGCACCTTCCACATCCACTGCATCCGCCACATCCGCCGCGCCCTCCGCTGCTGATCCGGCTGCCAGCTCACCCACCGTCGCGTCAGCACCTTCGGTTGCAAGCACGTCCCCATCCGCGTCGCCGCCTGTCGCCAGCGCTGCACCGGACGTAGCCAGTTCCCCCTCGGGTATCACGACGCCCGCGAGCGATGCGGCGCAAGCGTCCCCGACGGTGACCGCTAGTGCTGCCGGTACGGCAACCAGCGCTGCACCGGTGAATGCCGCTACGGCTGCGCCCGCCGCTGGGGCTGCCGCTGTAGATACACCTCCCGCCGATTCGCTTGGCGCGTCACCCATGACAATGGCAGGTTCCGCATCAGCGCCATCGGTCGCAGGCGCGGGTGCATCCTCCATTGCACCTTCAATTGCGACGGCAGGCGCATCCTCGGTTGCCCCGTCGATCGCGACGGCTGGCGCATCTTCCGCCGCCCCCGCGATTCTGGCTACCGGCGCGGCGGGCAGTGCGTCTTCATTGGCCGCTTCGGCCGTACCCACGGGTGCGGCTTTCGATGCGCCCTCCTTGGGTTCGGCTTCAGATTCCTTCGTAGCACCTACCGGTCAAACCGCCGTATCGCCCTCCTCGTTGCCTTCCTCCCCCGTCTTCACGGCGTCCACGGAAAGCGCCGCCTTGCCCGACCTTGCCGCTTCGGCCGCGCCCACGCAAACCGACCCGGCAATAGGCGGCGTCATGGCAGCCACCGCAACGCCTCAGACGATCGTCGCGACAGACCTCGGCATGCCAACTGTCGGCACCAGCCAGATCGCAACGTCCATCCCTGCCGACGCAACCATCAATGCCTTGCCTGCCGGCTCGCTTTCCGGTGCTGATGCCAGCACGGTAGCCACGACGCTTGCCAGCGCGTCCGACATGACGCTGGACGTGGCAAGCGCATCGACGACATCCAATGCGGCAGGCACAGGCTTTTCGCAGTGGTCCACGCAAGACACCGCGGGCATGCCCGATGCCTTGGCGTCTGTACAAGACAACCCGACGCCCACGATGACGGACGCCACATCGACGCTGGCGACAGCGGACCACACGCCGATAGCTGCCGCCGCAACGCTCGCGAGCGCTTCCGGCAGCGGCAGTGGCAATGGCAGTGGCAATGGCCTGCTCACCGCCGCCGTCGCAACAGCAGGCGCAGCCACCTCGCTGCGCGCGCTCGCGGGTGAACAAGGCCAAGCGCGCAGCACCGGCGCTTCCGATGCATCTGGCACGTCTGCTACATCCGATGTGTCGGCCGCTTCTCCTGCTTCGGCCAACACGCCTGGTTCGACTCATTCCTCTGCGTCTGCTGCCACTTCGGCGTCGGACTCCTCTTCTTCTTCGGCCTCATCCCCTGCTTCCGTCAGCCCAACTGGATCCGTCGATTCGGTTGCCAGCGATGCCCCAGCGGCTACGACTGCGGCTGCGACTACGGCTACGGCTGCGGCTGCGGCCGCGTTCCACGCGACGGCAAACGCCGAATTGACGACGCGCGCGCCGTCGGAACCGACGCCTGCTGATGCCCGCATCGCGGCCGGCTCTGCCGCGCTTCACGTCACATCCGACACCGCGTCCGCCCAGGCCAACGGCAGTGCCGCACGCTCGGCGCACGCCGCCAGCCCCACAACCGCCGCGACGACACCTTCCTCGTCGTCCTTCACCGCCCCCGGCACGCCCGTTGTGCAAGACTCGGCTTCAGTCGACGCTCACGCCGATGCTCGCGCAGCGCATAGCGAGTCCGCATTGCCCAGTACCGCGGTGCTTGCATCCCTGGCGGCTAGCGCAGGCGCATTGTTTGCCAGCGCGGCTAATGCAACCAGCAATGCGGCGAACGCGGCATCGTCGGCCACCGCTGCTGGCGGCGCGATGTCTGGCGCCATCGACCTGGGCAACGTTGATGCACAAGCCCCGGCCACGTTGCAAGGCGTCAACCTGCCCGACGCCACAAGCGGCGCGGCGGCGTCGTCCGCCGCAGGCATGGCGCATGACGAAACGCTTGTGCAACTGACTGGCGCGGACCAAGGCACGAGACTGGCGACGAACACTTCCGTCGATATCTCCGCTGACGCAGCAAGCGTTGCCACGCCTGATGCCGACACATTGATCGCATCAAGCAACACCATGCCGACCTCCGGCATCTCCACGCAAACACCTGGCTTCGTTTCCAACACGCAGAGCCCCCTGCCGCAAGGCGCGGGCCTGCCCGGCGGTTCAGGCGACGGTGGGCTGAACCTTCCCGGCACACAAGCCTCTGCTGGCGCAAGCGCGGCGTCCGGCGTGGCGGGCGTCGGTGCGGGTGCGGGTACGAGTGCGGGTGCGGGTGCGGGTGCGGGTGCGGGTGCGGGTGCTGGTGCTGGTGCTGGTGCTGGTGCTGGTGCTGGTGCCGCTAACGCGGGCTTGGGCGCCTCCGGCAGCAGCGCGGCAGGCTCGACCACCGCGACGACTACCGCCGCGACCAGCGCCGCTAACGGCTCCACCAACAGTGCCGCCACCGCCACCGCTCCCTCGACAGCCCAGACTGGCGCCGACACAAGCACAGCAGCCTCTGCCCCCGCGAACGCCGGCACAGCCTCCGTCGCCGGAGACGCTAAGATTGCCGGTGGGTCCGGAAGCGAATCCGCCTCTGTCGCCTCGGCAGGCGCAGGCGCCGACACGCCCGCCGCCGCTGCGGGTGCAAGCTCGACCAACGCCGTTAGCGGCACGGCGCCGGATGCCTCGGCAGACACCGCTGGCAGCGCTGCCCACGCACCAGCCAATGCGACCGGTGACACAACGGGCAATGCGACCGGCAACGCGTCGGCCAGCGCGTCATCAGCCAATACATCGGCCAATGCGCCCGCCAGTGCTTCCGCCGACGCATCGGCCAACGCATCGGCCAGCCCATCCGCCAATCCGTCAACCAACACACCGACTGGCGGATCCGGCCATGGCGCGGCCAACGCACCCGCCACCGCCACCTCGCCCGCGACAGCAACGGCTAGCACCGCCTCCACCAACGGCGCGTCGCCCTCAACCACCCCCACCTCGCCCGTCACCAGCACTCCCGTCCCCAAAGCGCCCACCGCAACCCCTCCCGCCTCGGCAGGCACGGCAATCACCGCCGCCCCCGCCACGCCGGACGCGAACCTGGGCAGCGCTACCGCGCGCGCGGCGGGCATGTCCGACAGCACCCCCGCCACCCGCGCCACGGATCTTTCCGCCGTGGGCGGCGCGGGCGCATCGGCCGCCGCCACCACCGCAAGCGGCTCCGGCGCGTCGGGCATCGCCGCCGTCGCGGGCGCTGGCGGGCTGGCGACGTTCGCGCAGCAAGCCAGCGCCGCGTCCACCGCCCTATCCAGCGCGTCCACGTTTGCGGCGGGCGGCGTCAGCGCCAACGTCAGCGCGGCCATCGTGCCGGTCATGACGCAGGCGCTGAACGCCAGTGGCGACCGCATGGCGGCCCTGAGTTCCGCCGTGGACACGCTTTTCACCCTGCCCGACGTCAAGCAAGCCAACATCCCGTCGGTGGCAGGCGCCATCCTCAGCATGCCGGGCCTGTCTTCGTCGTCGGTGCCGAGCGTGATCGGCGCCATCCTGCAATCGCCCACGCTGGCCACCGAGACGCTGCCCAAGGTGGCCGAGGTGCTGATGAAGATTCCCGGCGTGGCCGATTCCCCGCTGCCGCAGATTGCGCGCGACGTGCTGGACTCGGTCGGGCTGGGTCCCGTGGCGCGCACCCAGGGCACGAACCTGCCCGGCGGCACGCCGCCTGCCGATGGCTCCGGCCGCGTCGTGCCCGGCGTATCGACCTATCGCGCCCGTCAGGACGGCGCGCGCCTGCAATACGTGAACCTGGACCAGGTTGCCGAACGCTGGAACGACGGCAACGCGCTGACCACTACCGAACGGCAGTCGAACCGCCCCCGCATCCACGTGGAGTTCAACCGGCCCGGCCAGCACCGCTTCACCATCACCGTGAAGGCCGACCCGGCCAACATCCCCTACTCCGCCCGTGAACGCGGCCGCCGTGCCAGCTATCAGGAACCGCACAGCAACCCGCGCAGCTACGTCACCAACGCCGACGGCACCCGCATCGTGGACGACATCGCGCTGCCCGCCGCCGGCCTGAACCTGTACCTGTTCGAGGTGCGCGACGAACGCGGCCAACTGATCAAGACCGAGCGCGTCGAGACCGTGCGCCGCCTGTACATCCAGGAAGTCATGTGCATGAGCGCGCGTCCGGCACATCATCTGGCCGATGTCACGCCGGTCACCGCGGAATTCGCGCTGCACGGAATCGACATGATCCAGCTTCCGCGCCTGCAATTCCGGGGCCGCTCGGCAGTTGACGCCGCCGACACCCCCGAGTCCCAGCACGCCATCATGGACGCTGTCCGCGCCGTCTACGCCAGTTCCGCCGGCAAGCAGCGCGAGCCCTACACGCTGGTGGTCTGCCACGTCGACCGCCTGGCCGCGCCGGGCGTCAGTGGCGCCATGCGCCTGCCGGTGCCCGCCGGCCCGGGCGGCCGCGTCATGACCGTGCCCATCGTCAACGACGACCGCAGCCAATCCAGCCTTTGGTACGAGTTCGACGCCAGCGACGACTGGCTGGTGCACGCGCGCTACATCCACACCGACGCCTCGGGCGCCGAGCGGTCGATTCCGATTCCGCGCCACTTGATCACCCCCATCCGGGAAAGCAATGGCTCGGTCTGGTCGGTGTCGGTGGACCTGACCCGCGTGTCGCCCACGCCGCTGACCGGCATACTGAACATCCAGTTCAACACCGTGGCCGCCAGCTACGCCGGCCTTGCCATCACGGGCACCAACTTGCTGTTCGTCTCGACGCTGGACCCTTACGAGCCCAACTCGCAGGCCTACCTGACCGAGACCCTTGCCCACGAAATGGGCCACTTGCTGGGCATGGTGCCCAGCGGCCCCGACTGGCCCGGCCTGCGCACTCAGGACGATTCGGCGGACGATTCAAAGCTGGACCCGCCGCCGCACTTCTACTACAACGCAGGAGGCCACTGCTACTACGGCCTGCCCGACCAGAACGGCGAGTACAACGAAGAAATCGGGCAGTGCGTGATGTACGGCATCACCTGCGCGAACATTCATTTCTGCCCAAGTTGCAGCAAGGCCGTGCGCAAGGTCGACTGCTCCGAAGGCTGGACGGCATTCTGACGCCGGCCATTTTTAGAAAACCGACATGCCCATCATGACGACCGACTGGATTGAACCCGCCACCTTCGCTTCGGTGCCCGCGCACTCGCAGAAGGAACACGCCTGCATGCCGCCGCTGCAAGGCTACGACGCGCAAATGCGCATCGCCGCGCCCACCCGCGTGACGATCCGCGACGGCAGCACGCTGACCATCCCCGTCTGCGCGCGCGGCATCCTGCCCGTGGTGGAAGACCCGCAACTGCCGCGTTTTGTGGCGGTGGATACGCGCACCGGCAAGGTGTACCGCGGCATCGCGTTCAACTACGTCCGACCCAAGCTGCCCAACGTGTCGGTCGACCCCAGCGAGGGTGCACCCCCGCCCAAGATCCCGCTACCGCCCGGCATGACGGTAGAAACGCGCTTCACCACTGATATGGCCGGCGTACTGCACCTGCCCGCCACGCCCGCGACGTACGAGGTGTATATCGAGGCAGAGAACGTGAAGTCGAATACGGTGACGATCGAGGTGGAGGCGGGGAAGAAGTAAGGGTGGCAAAGGGGGGATCTTGCGGCGCTGCCTTAAGCGTTGCTAAGGCGAACTCGCTCCAGTTTTAGCCGATCAACCCTTTACGCATGCTTCACTTCCAGGCATGCCCACCGCATGCACTTTCGCGGCTACGGCAATTCCTTGAACCTCGCTGCACACGTTCTTGTCTCCGGGCGGAGCGCCAGTCGCCTTCATATGGGCGATCTTCTCTTTTGACAGTGCAAACACCGCGCGGCCAAAGTCGCCAGGCTGTCGGTCGGGGGCTTTCAGAATGGATGCTATCTCTGCATCGCTCTCAAAATCAGACGCCACGACAAAGTACAGATACATGTAGGCGCGCATGTCTTCAGCGTCTTCGATGCGATACCGCATCCAGGCTTGCTTCGTGACCTTTGCAAGCACATCGGTCAACTCGTCAGCGTGCTTATAGCCGACCAGCTCGTTACGGTACTTGCCATACAACCAACGCGTCGTCTCGACGATTGGGATTCTTTCTTGCCCCAATAATTGACGGCTCAGAGCAAGCTCCATATGTTCATCGGGATAGATGTGCAGTTCCAGGATTAGCGTGCCATCGCCTTCGGGAATCTTCGTAGCCGGAAAATGCACCAACGCTTCCTTCTTGAACATCACCTTGTCGAACGTGTCATCAAACATGTGCTTGCGAATCAAATCGGGATCGCCCCCACTCCAATTCACGGTGAAGTCAGTTCCCCTGAACGTGTAGCAGCAAGAGACGCTTCCCGCGCCGCCGCCAGAGGGAAGGACGCTGGAACTGGCCACGCTGCCCGACGCGTCACTGAGACGAACCGGCGCCAGGTTCCAAGGGGTGTAGTTGTACGTAATGAAGCTGACGCCTGAGTAAGTAGGCTCGGCATTGCAGCCCGCTAACAGCCCCAGCCAAATCAACACGCCGATCAGTCCTTTACGCATGCCTGATCTCCCATCATTCCAACCGCATGCACCTTCGCTGCCGCGACGACTCCTTGAACCTCATCGCACACGTTCTTGTCTCCGGGTGGTGCGCCGGTCGCCTTCATTTGCGCGATCTTGTCTTTTGATAACGTAGCCACCGCGCGACCAAAGTCGCCAGGCTTTCGGTTTGGCGCTTTCAACATCGCTGATATGTCCGCATCCTTATCAAAATCGGACGCCACGAGGAAGTACAGATACATGTACCCGCGCATATCCTCGGCGTCTTCGATGCGATACCGCATCCAGGCTTGCTTCGTGACTTTCGAAATAACATCGTTCAACTGAGCAGGGTGCTCGTATCCGACAAGCTCGTCGCGATGATTTCTGTACAGCCAGCGCGTGGTTTCGACGATCGGGATCCTGGCATTCCCTGCCAGATTGCGGCTTAACGCAAGCTCCATATGTTCATCGGGATAGATGTGCAGTTCCAGGATGAGCGTGCCATCGCCGTCGGGCATTTTCGTGGCCGGAAAATGCACCGACGTTTCCTTCTTGAACATCACCTCGTCGAACTTGTCGTCGAACATGTGCTTGCGAATCAGATCGGGATCGCCCCCACTCCAGCTAACGGTGAAGTCAGTCCCCTTGAATGCATAGCAGCAAGAAACCCTTCCCGCGCCTCCGCCGGGGGCAAGAATGCTGGAACTGACCTCGTTTCCCGACGCGTCACTGAGGTTAACCGGCTCTAAGTTCCAAGGCGTGTAGTTGTACGTAATGAAGCTGACGCCTGAGTAGGTAGGCTCGCCGTTGCAGCCCGCTAATAGGCCCAGCCAAATCAGTACGCCGATCAGCCCTTTACGCATGCCTGATCCCCCATCATTCCAACCGCATGCACTTTCGCAGCCGCGACGACTCCTTGAACCTCATCGCACACGTTCTTGTCTCCGGGCGGTGCGCCAGTCGCCTTCATTTGCGCGATCTTGTCTTTTGACAGCGCAGCCACCGCGCGACCAAAGTCGCCAGGCTTTCGGTTTGGCGCTTTCAACATTGCCGCTATCTCTGCATCTTTTTCAAAATCGGACGCCACCATGAAATAGAGATACATGTAGGCGCGCATGTCTTCGGCATCTTCGATGCGGTAACGCATCCAGGCTTGCTTCGTGACCCTTGCAAGAACATCTCCCAACTCATAAGCATCCTCGTATCCGACCAGCTCGTCGCCGTACTTCCTATACAACCAGCGAACGGTATCGACGATGGGGATCCTGGCGTCCCCTGCCAGATTGCGGGTCAACGCAAGCTCCATATGTTCATCGGGATAGATATGCAACTCCAGGATTGGCATTCCATCGCCGTCGGGCATTTCCGTCGCCGGAAAATGCACCGACGTTTCCTTCTCGAACATCACCTCGTCGAGCTTGCCGTCGAACATGTGCTTGCGAATCAAATCGGGGTCGGCCCCGCTCCACGTGACCGTGAAATCAGTGCCTGAAAACGTGTAGCAGCAAGAAACCCTTCCCGCGCCCCCGCCAGCAGCGAGCGAGCTGGAACCCGCCACATTCCCCGCGCTGTCACTGAGGCTAACCGGCGCCAAGTTCCACGGCGTGTAGTTGTAGGTAATGAAGCTGACGCCTGAATAGGTGGGCTTGCCATCGCAGCCGGCCAGCAGGCCCAGCAAGATCAGCGCCCCGATCAATCCTTTGCGCATGCTTCGCTCCCGAGCATTCCCGCTGCATGCACTTTCGTCGCGGCGACTATTCCTCGAACCTCATTGCACACGTTCTTATCTCCAGGTGGTGCGCCAGTCGCCTTCATCTGCGCGATCTTCTCTTTTGACAGTGCAAACACCGCGCGGCCAAAGTCGCCGGGCTTTCGGTTCGCATCATTCAACAGCGCAGCGATCTCCGCGTCCTTATCGAAATCAGATGCCACAAGGAAGTACAGATACATGTAGCCGCGCATATCCTTGGCGTCTTCGATGCGGTATCGCAGCCACGCCTGCTTCGTGACCTTTGCTAGAACATTTTTCAACTGGGTCGCGTGCTCGTATCCGCCCAGCTCATTACGGTATTCGCCGTACAGCCAACGAGCGGTTTCGATAATCGGGATCCTGGCGTTTCCCGTCAGCTTGCGGCTCAACACAAGCTCCATATGCTCATCGGGATAGATGTGCAGTTCCAGAATAAGCGTGCCTTCCCCACCGGGTATCTTCGTGTCCGGGAACTGCACCGCCGTTTCCTTCTTGAAGAGCACCTCGTCGAATTTATCGTCGAACAGATGCTTGCGAAGCAAAGCTGGATCCCCTCCGCTCCATTGCACGGCGAAGTCGGTACCCTTGAACGTGTAGCAGCACGAGACGCTTCCTGCCCCGCCGCCCGCGACCAGTGTGCTGGAACTGGCCACGTTGCCCGATGCATCACTAAGGCTAACCGGCTCCAGGTTCCAGGGCGTGTAGTTGTACGTAATGAAACTGACGCCTGAATAGGTCGGTTCGGCATTGCAGCCGGCCAGTAGGCCCAGCCATATCAGCACGCCGATCAATCCCTTACGCATGGGTCGCTCCGAAGCCACCTAACGCCCAGCTTTCATACTGCCGCCGCATCGCTTTAGATTTCTCGTCAGACATTCTTGTCTCCCGCGGGCGCCCCCAATGCCTTCATACGCGCGAGCTTTTCAGCCGGCAACGCAGCAACGGCCCGTCCGAAGTCTCCGGGCTTTCGAGTCGAGTCATTCAACAGCGCAGCGATCTCCGCATCCTTGTCAAAATCCGATGCGACGACGAAGTACAAATACATATAGCCGCGCATGTCTTCGGCGCCTTCGATGCGGTATTGCATCCAGGCGCGCTTCGCGACCTTTGCAAGAACATGCTTCAACTGAGTCGCATGCTCGTATCCAACAAGCTCGTTGCGGTATTCCTCGTACAGCCAGCGAGTGGTATCGACGATCGGGATTCTGACTCGGCCCGCCAACTGACGGCTCAACCCAAGCTCCATGTGTTCATCGGGATAGATATGCAATTCAAGAATGAGCGTGCCATCGCCGCCGGGTATCTTCGTGGCGGGAAAATGTATCGATGTTTCCTTCTTGAATTTCCCCTCGTCGAACTTGCCCTCATATAGATTCTTGCGAAGCAAATCCGGATCGCCCCCGCTCCATTTCACGGTGAATTCGGTGCCCTTGAACGTGTAGCAGCAAGAGACCCGCCCGGCTCCTCCACCGGGAGCCAGTGTGCTCGAACTGGCCACGTTGCCCGATGTGTCACTGAGGCGTACCGGCTCCAGGTTCCAGGGCGTGTAGTTGTACGTAATGAGGCTGACGCCTGAGTAGGTAGGCTCGGCATTGCACCCCGCCAATATGCACGGCCCTATCAGCATGCCGATCAGCCGCTTACGCACCCTCGGCTCCCGCTTGGTCAACATTGACATCGTCCGTTCGCGGCGGATGGTTATTTGACGTCGACTTATCCGCTCGCATCCCCGGCGGCGCGCCCGACGCTTTCATCTGCTCGATTCTCTCTTTCGACAGCGCAGCCACCGCTCGGCCAAAATCACCGGGCTTTCGGTTCTTGTCTTTCAGCAGAGCCGAAATCTCTGCATCGTTCTCAAAATCCGAAGCCACGAGGAAGTACAAATACATGTAGCCGCGCATGTCCCCAGCGTCTTCAATGCGATATTTCAGCCAGACCTGCTGCGTGACCTTTGAAAGGTCGTCCCCAAGCTGATCAATATGCTCGTATCCGACCAGCTCGTCTCGGTGCTTCTCGTACAACCAACGGATGGTGTCAGTGAGGGGGATTCTTTCTTTCCCGACCAGTTGGCGAGTCAATGCAAGCTCCATATGTTCATCGGGATAGATGTGCAATTCCAGTACGAGCATGCCGTCACCGCTGGGCACTTCCGTGGCGGGAAAGTGCACAGAGGTTTCCTTTTTAAAGATAGCCTCTTCGTATTTGCCGTCGAACAGGTGCTTGCGTATCACGTCCGGGTCGCCACCGCTCCAATTCACGGTGAAGTCGGTTCCCGAGAACTTGTAGCAGCATGAGACGCTTCCCGCCCCGCCGCCCGCGATGAGGGTGCTGGAACTTGCCACGTTGCCCGAGGCATCACTTAGCTCTACCGGCTCCAGGTTCCAGGGCGTGTAGTTGTACGCGATGAAGCTCACGCCTGAATAGGTAGGCTCGGCATTGCAGCCCGCCAATAGACCCAGCCAGATCATGACGCCGATCAGTTCTTTACGCATCGCTGGCTCCCGTGTTCCAGCGCCACGTCGCCACGTGGTCGCAACGGTTCAATGAGCTTTAGGTCAGACATTTTTGTCTCCCGGTGGCGCGCCGGTTGCCTTCATACGCGCAAGCTTTTCAGCCGGCAACGCCGCAACGGCTCGTCCGAAGTCGCCCGGCTTTCGATCAGGGTCTTTCAACAAAGCAGGGATCTCCGCATCCTTGTCGAAATCCGATGCCACGAGGAAGTACAGATACATGTAGCCACGCATGTCTTCGGCATCTTCGATGCGATATTGCATCCAAGCCCGCTTCGCGACCTTTGAGAGCACATCGTTTACCTGGTCTGAGTGCTCGTAATCGACCAACTCGTCGCGGTGATTCTTGTACAGCCAGCGCGTGGTTTCGACGATCGGGATCCTGACTTGTCCCGCCAGATTGCGGCTTAGCGCAAGCTCCATGTGTTCATCGGGATAGATGTGCAATTCCAGGATGAGCGTGCCATCGCCGCCGGGTATCTTCGTGGCGGGAAAATGTACCGCCGTTTCCTTCTTGAATTTCACCTCGTCGAACTTGCCGTCAAACAGATGCTTGCGAAGCAAATCCGGATCGCCACCGCTCCATTTCACGGTGAATTCGGTGCCTTTGAACGTGTAGCAGCAAGAGACGCTTCCCGCGCCCCCGCCTGGGATTAGCGTGCTGGAACCAGCCACGTTGCCGGATGCGTCACTGAGCTGAACTGGCTCCAAGTTCCAAGGCGTGTAGTTGTACGCAATGAAGCTGACGCCTGAGTAGGTCGGCTCGGCATTGCAGCCGGCCAAGAGGCCCAGCCCTATCAGCATGCCGATCAGCCGCTTACGCATCCCTGGCTCCTGTGTTTTTCAACGCCAAGTAGCCCCTCCGTCGCGACGTTCCGACGAACAGCACTTCACACATTCTTTTCTCCTGGCGGCGCGCCAGACGCCTTCATCTGATTGGTTTTTTCTTTCGATAGCGCAGACACCACGCGACCAAAATCACCCGGCTTTCGATTTGGGTCTTTCAACAGCGCGGCGATCTCCGCATCCTTGTCGAAATCCGATGCCACAAGGAAGTACAGATACATGTAGCCGCGCATGTCCCCGGCGTCTTCGATGCGATATTGCATCCAGGCGCGCTTCGCGACCTTTGAGAGCACATCGTTCACCTGGTCGGAGTGCTCGTAATCGACCAACTCGTTGCGATAATTTCTGTACAACCAGCGCGTGGTTTCGACGATCGGGATCCTGGCGTCCCCTGCCAGATTGCGGCTTAGCGCAAGCTCCATGTGTTCATCGGGATAGATATGCAATTCCAGGATTAGCGTGCCATCGCCGTCGGGTATCTTCGTGGCGGGAAAATGTACCGCCGTTTCCTTCTTGAATTTCACCTCTTCGAACTTTCCGTCAAACAGATGCTTGCGAAGCAGATCCGGATCGCCGCCGCTCCATTTCACGGTGAATTCGGTTCCCCTGAAGGTGTAGCAGCAAGAGACCCGCCCCGCTCCTCCCCCCGGAATGAGGGTGCTGGAACTGGCCACGTTGCCGGATGCGTCACTGAGCCGAACCGGCTCCAAGTTCCAAGGCGTGTAGTTGTACGCAATGAAGCTGACGCCTGAGTAGGTCGGCTCGGCATTGCAGCCGGCCAATAGGCCCAGCCCTATCAGCATGCCGATCAGCCCTTTATGCATTCACGGCCCCGTGTTGCCAAACGCACCGTAGTCCACCAAAGCGGTGTTTCGTTAAGCCCGACTTCACGCATTCTTGTCTCCCGGAGGCGCGCCGTTCTCCTTCATGTGCTCGATTTTTTCTTTCGATAGCGCAGACACAGCACGACCAAAATCACCCGGCTTTCTGTTCGCGTCATTCAACAGCGCAGCGATCTCCGCGTCCTTGTCGAAATCCGATGCGACAACGAAGTACAGATACATGTAGCCGCGCATGTCCTCGACGTCTTCGATGCGGTATTGCATCCAAGCCTGCTTGGCGACCTTGCCCAACACAAGCCCGACCTCATGAATATTGCGGTAATCGTTCAGCGCATCGCGGTGCGTTGCATAGAGCCACCGCGTCGTATCGATGATCGGAATTCTTACCTGGCCGAACAGCTTTCGGCTCAGTGCAAGCTCCATGTGTTCGTCGGGATATATATGCAGCTCAAGGATGAGAGGGCCGTCGCCGGCCGGCGCAGGCGCGGCAGGGAAATGCACCTTGGTCGCCTTTTTGAACATCACTTCGTCAAGCTTTCCGTCGAACAAATGCTGGCGCATTACGTCCACATCTCCACCGCGCCATTGCACGGTGAAATCCATGCCCTTGAGGGTGTAGCAGCACGAGACACTTCCCTCACCTCCCCCGGGTGGGACGGCGGCAGTTCCGGCTGACGCGCCCGAGGCGTCGACCAGGCGAACCGAGGCCAGCTCCCACGGCGTGTAGTTGTACGTAATGAAGCTGACGCCTGAGTAGGTCGACTCGGCATTGCAGCCGGCCAAGAGCCCCAGTCCTATCAGCATGCCGATCAGCCGCTTACGCGCCCCCGCCCCCCGCTTGATCTGCATTGACGTCGTCCGTTCTCGGCGGCTGCTTTTTTGGCGTCGACTTATTCGCTCGCATCCCCGGCAGCGCGCCAGATGCTTTCATTTGCTCGATTCTCTCTTTCGACAGCGCAGCCACCGCCCGACCAAAATCGCCGGGCTTTCGGCTCTTGTCTTTCAGCAGGGCCGAAATCTCTGCATCGTTCTCGAAGTCCGAAGCGACTGTGAAGTAGAGGTACATGTACCCGCGCATGTCTTCGGCATCTTCGATCCGATATTTCAGCCACGCCTGCTGCGTGACCTTTGCAAGGTCGTCCCCAAACTGATGAATATGCTCGTATCCGATCAGCTCGTTGCGATGGTTCCTGTACAACCAGCGTATGGTGTCGGTGATCGGAATCCTGTCTTGCCCCGCAAGCTGGCGGCTTAATGCAAGCTCCATATGTTCATCGGGGTAAATGTGCAGCTCCAGGATGAGCGTGCCGTCACCGCCGGGTACCTTCGTGGCTGGAAAATGCACCGACGTTTCCTTCTTGAATTTCACTTCGTCGAACTTGCCGTCAAACAGATGCTTGCGAAGCAAATCCGGATCGCCGCCGCTCCATTTCACGGTGAAGTCGGTGCCCCTGAACGTGTAGCAGCAAGAAACGCTTCCCCCGCCGCCGCCCGGCACGAGGGTGCTGGAACTGGCTACGCTGCCCGATGCATCACTAAGGCGAACCGGCTCCAGGTTCCACGGCGTGTAGTTGTAGGTAACCAGGCTGACGCCGCTGTACACCGGCTCCCCGTTGCAGCCCGTCAAAAGGCCAAGCCCCAACAGCGCGCCAACCGCCGCCCTACGCATTCTTGTCTCCCGGTGGGGTGCCAGCTGCCTTGATCTGATCGATCGTCGTTGGCGGCAACTCGGTGATCGCTTTGGCGAAATCGCCGGGTGCGCGTCCTGGCTTGCTGAGTATTTCCTTTACATGCGGATCCGCATCGAAGTTCGAGGCGACGGTAAAGTACAACCGCATGTACTGGCGCATGTCTTGCGCGTCCTCGATTCTGTATTTCGTCCATGCTTGCTTGGCGACCTTCGCGAGGACATAACGCAACTCATGTATGTCTTCGTAGTCGACCAGCTCGTCTCGATGATGCTCGTAAAGCCAACGGGTCGTGTCAGGAATTGGAATTCTGGCCTGACCCAATAGCTGTCGACTCAAGGCAAGCTCGATGTGCTCATCGGGGTAAATGTGCAATTCCAAAATGAGCGGGCCTTCGCCCGCAGGGGCTTCCTGATACGGGAAATGCACCTTCGTTTCTTTGGCGAAGAGCACGTCGTCGAATTTTCCATCGAACATATGCTTGCGCATCAGGTCAGCGTCACCACCGCGCCACCTGACCGTGAAGTCCGTTCCCTTAAGCGTGTAGCAGCACGACACGCTGCCTTCACCGCCGCCAGACCGAATCATGCCGCTTCCGGCTACAGCGCCTGAAGCGTCGATGATTCGGACGGAGGTCAAGTCCCAGGGCATGTAGTTGTAGGTGATGAGGCTCACGTTTGGGTACGTGGGCTCGGCGTTACAACCGGCCAACAAGCCCACGCAACACAGCAACGCGATCCATGCCCTACGCATGTCTGTCGCTCGCCCCGTCAAGGCCGCACGGGGGTCATCTGTTGAATGTTCTGCTCTGCTCGCGCGGCCTGGGCCTCGACCCTTTCCGCGTTGCGCATGTCCTTGGCTCGCTGCGACATTTCCGCCTTGGCGTCGGTCTTGGCGAACACATCCTTGTCGCGGACGCGGAAGTACATCGTGGTGCTGGCCAGCAGGTGATCGGGCCAACTACTCAACATGGCGTCGTGCACCAGCCAGTCGAACAAGGTCATGACCTTGGGGGGCAACTGCGTTTTGCCGTCGCGGGCGTCGCGCCAGGCGGTCAGCAGGCGTTGCTGAACCGCGCGCTCGACCTTGATGTCGGCCAGGGGATCGGCCGCCTTTTCTGGCGGGCCGCCGCCGCGCTTGATCAAGTCGTTGCGCATGTTCTCGCGGTCGCGCATGTCCTGGTCCATCAACTCCATGGTGCGCAACACTTGCGGGCTATTGCGCTCCAGGTCCGCGCGGCGCTGCGCGGTATCGGCATCCTGCTGTTCCGCGCGTTCCAGGCTCTTGTACTCCTCTTCCAGACGCTCCCAGAGCGGCTTGAATCGTTGCGGCGGCAATTCGCCACGGCTTTCCGAGGCGCGTTGCCAACGCTCATTCTTAAGCGCCTCCAGCTCGCGCAAGCGGGCCGTATTTTCCGGCTTGTTGCGTTCCTCGGCGGGCAATGCCGACACGCGCCGCAGCTCTTCGTTGTACTCCTGTTCCGGCGTGAAGAAATCGCGGTCCTTGATCCACGCCTCGGCCGGATCCGACAGTTCGGCGCGGAACGTTGGGTCTTGATAACGCACGGCCAGCCAACGCAGGAATGCCTCCATATGCGGCATGAAGTCTATGCCGGGCTCGTACTTGACCACCTCGCGATACGCTTTGACCAGATCCAGGATCTGGTTTTTCGTACTGCCATCCACAATCGGTTCGGACAGCGAAAACTGCAGATAGGTATCGGGCTTCAGGTCGGCCAGCCGCTCCATGCTATGAAAGGCCGCGCCGTGCGAAAGGGCCTGGTTCATCATGTCGCGCAGCGCCACGCGCGACAGCTCTACGCGCGCATTCAGCGACCCGGGCGGACTGACACCCGTCACATCGCCACTGGACCCCGGATACAGATACTGCAGGCCGCGCGTCTTCTCCAGGCTGTCCATGCGCTGGTTGCGACGCAACTCATGCGCGGCCGCGTAATGCACGCACATCTGCACGGCGGCCGGCACTGTCAGCGTCCGATCCTTGTGCGTCTGTTTGATGAGGTCAGTGACAGGAAAGAAGCCCAGGAACGTGTTTTCGTCCATGATGGACGCGACCGAATCAAGCAGACCCATGAAGCGGATCTGGATATCGGCATCTGACTTGTTCTTTGTTCGGTCGCCAATCACCGCCAGGTCTGCATCGTGACGACGGCGGTACTTCTTGACCAGATCATTGACGAACTGGCGCGCGACCACGCCCCCCCGGTCCGCGCCGAACACGGTGATTTCAATGCGGCGCACATTCTGCCCTTCGCTCACGGCGTCGTAGGCCGCCTTGAACTGCCGCAATGCCGAGTCCACGCGCACGTCAACGCCCGTACCCATCAGGTAGGCCACCGTTTCCTGATCGCGGATGATCGGCACCGTTTCCATCATGGTTGACTTGGCCGCTTCCTTGCCGGCCGTCCATGCGACCTTCAGCGGATTCTTCTTGAAGCCCGACCAGAAGCCGCGAATGGTCGCGCGCGCGCGGTTCACCACTCGCTCGGGGTCCCACGCATTCCAGATCCGGACGGCCTTTTCGGGCAGCGTTCGCACATCTTTCACGACGTCCTTGTACGCCTTGACCATCGGCTGATAGGACGACTCACGCAGCGACTTTTTCACCGCCGCCGTCAGGCGCCCGGTGAGCTTATGGTTCGGAATCTCATCCGTGCGCAAGACATTGCCGACGTTGGCCGATATCGCCTTTTGCGCGTTGCTGGCCGCTTTCATGCCCGCCTTCGCGGCGGCATAGATCATGTCGTCATTCTCCGCATCGGCATTCAGATCCGTGCCCAGGCCCGAGTAGTAAAACCGGAACCAGTGGTGCTTTTCAGGGCGACCGGGATCGCTCTGGACGTAGTGCGCTTCCCATAAGCGGCAGATGTTCGAGTAGTACGTCGGGTGCTTCGCATCTTCATCGCGGCTACGGCCAAAGCCATCAAAGAAGAACCCCATCCGCAGAACCGCACCGCATTCATTGCAGTCGTCCTTGGGGTAAGCCGCCTCATTCTGGGCCATCGCCTTCAGCACCGATGCCGGCGTACGGTTCTCCGGCGGCAAATCACTGGATTGCGCGTCAGACATTCTTATCTCCCGGCGGGGTACCCATGGCTTTGATCTGCTCCAGCTTCGCCTGCGGCAACGCCGCGACCTCCCGGGCGAAATCGCCGGGCGCGCGGCCCGGCTTGTCCAGGATCGCCTTCACCTGCGCATCCGAATCGAAGTTCGATGCCACCGTGAAGTACAACAACATGTATTGGCGCAGGTCTTGCTTGTCTTCGATGCGATATTTCTTCCATGCCGACTGCAACACCTTCGCGGTCGCGCGCAGCAGTTCGGCGTCGCTGCGGTAGGCGCCAAGCGATGCGCGATGCTCGCGCCACAGCCAGTCCACGGTATCGACAATGGGAATCCGCGTCTGGCCCAGCAGTTTGCGGCTTAGCGCCAGCTCCATGTGCTCGTCAGGGTAAATGTGCAGTTCCAGATACAGCGGGCCATCACCCGCCGGGATCTCGGCGGCCGGAAAGTTGATGGCGCCCTGCCGGTCGAAATAGAGCGAGTCGGCTTTGCCATCGTGCAAATGCTTGCGCAGCAACTCGGCGTCGACGCCGCGCCAATCCACAGTGAACTCGGTACCTTTAAGCGTGAAGCAGCAGGTCACCGAACCCTCGCCGCCCCCCGGGCTGACCTGCATCGTCGACGCCACGCCATCACCCTTGTCCTTGACGCTGATGCTGCGGATATTCCACGGCGTGTAGTTATAGGCGATGAAACTGACGCCTTGGTAGACCGGCTCGCTATTGCAACCCGCCAGCATGCCCAGCCACAACAGCGCGGCGATCAATCCCTTACGCATTCGTATCTCCTGAAGGGCTACCCGCAGCCTTGATCTGATCGATCGTTGCTTGTGGCAGCGCCGTAATCGCCGTGGCGAAATCACCGGGCGCGCGTCCTGGCTTGTTCAATATTTCCGTTATCCGCGGATCTGAATCGAAATTCGACGCCACGGTGAAGGCCATCAGCATGTACTGGCGCATGTCTTGCGCATCCTCGATCTTGTATTTTTTCCAAGCCTGCCCGGCCACCTTGGCCAACGCGCGCTGCAAGTCATATACATTCTCGTACTGGCCCAACGATGCGCCATGCGTCTCATACAACCAACGCGTGGTCTCCACGATCGGTATCCGCACCTGTCCCAGCAGCTCTCGGCTCAAGGCCATTTCCATATGCTCGTCGGGATAGATATGCAGTTCTAGATACAGCGGCCCCTCGCCCGGAGGAGTCTTCGTCGGGGGAAACGCGACGGACGTGGTCTTCGTGAAGAAAGCCGATTCGTACTTTGCCTCGTCGTACATGTACTTCTGCATCAATGCGCCATCGCCCCCGCGCCAGCGCACCTTGAATTCCGTGCCCTTGAGCGTGTAGCAGCACGCCACCGCGCCTTCACCGCCGCCGGGGCTGACCGATCCTGTGCCGGCTTTTCCGCCCTGGGCATCCTGGACCTGGACGTACTCCAGGTCCCACGGCGTGTAGTTGTAGGTAATGAAGCTGACGCCCTGGTAGCTCGGCTCGCCATTGCAGCCCGCCACCAGGCCCAGCCCCAGCAGTCCGGCCGCCAGCCTGGTGGTCACGCCCCTACGCATCACGACTATCCTGACCAGCCCAATGCAGGGCCTGCACCTCATCCCACACCGCATCCGGCACGCCCGCCAGCGCCTTTGCCAGCGCGCCGTCATCACCTGGCTGATACCCCCGCAAGCCTTCACGGATCAGCGAATGCTCATCAAAGCGAGGCGAAATCGATATGCCCCACGCCACATAATCAAACGTGTCCTTGTCGCCCGCCACGCCATGTGCGCGCGCGCGTTCCAACTGCGCTTGCACGCGCGGCACCAGCGCGTCCTGATCCGGGTCGCCGGGTAGCAGGCCGGGATACAGGCGGCGTAGTTGCACCGCGAGCTTGTCGGGGTAGTCCAGGTCGAACAGCATCTGGTGCTGCTCGGGCGTGAAGCGTTGGATGCCGTCGGGTTGGTCTGCGGGCAGCCTGCCGGTGCCCGACAGTTCAGCCTGCGATCCGTCACGCAGCGCGTAGCGCAAGGTGATGAGCGGTGCGGCGAAGCGGGCGCGTTGTTCGGCGGTCCAGACTTGCAGGGCGCGAGCCAGGATGCGGGTGTCGTACCAGTGCAGGAAGAACTCGCTGGCGTCGGGCAAGGCGTAGTCGCAGAAGCGGCCGAAGTGGGCGATCAGTTTTTCCAGGGGCACGGCGGACGCGAAGCTCATCATGGCGTAGCGGCCGCTGCTGCGTTCGTGCAGGGTGTTCAGTACGCGGACCAGCGGCGTGCTGAAATCCCCCCGGGGCGGCCCGCGCAGCACGCCCTGCGATGCGCCGTCCACTTCAATCAACAGGGGCGCGACATCGCCGTAGATGTCCAGCCCGGTCTGCGCCCAGACCGAGCCAAAGCTCAGGTCTTCGGTGGCGGTGATGCGGGCCAGCAGATCGGGGTGGCCACGAAAATCAACAATCACGTACGCCCGCGCGGCTTCGCCGTAGGGTCCACGGTGATGCGGCAATTCCGCGAAGCTGGAAAGCAGCGCCTGCTGCCAGGAATAAGCCATCGCCCTTACGCCTTGTCGGTGATGGACTGCACGCTCTCCTGGGCGTCCAGCACGCAGCTTTTGCAGACCGTGAACTGCGGAAACGGATACGGCATCTGCGTGGGGCCGGAGAATTGCTTATTGCCGGTCTTGACGTCGATGCGGCCCGGCGCGGTGACCGTGATGTTGCCGCCTTCGATGACGATGCTGGCGCCCGCCGCGTTGGCGATGCGGATGCGCTTGGGCGAGGCGTATTCAATGCCGGCGTTGGCGCTGATCATGCGCAAGTCCTGCTGCGCCTGCACGGTCAGCACGTCGTGCTGCGAGATCACGTCGACCTCGCCGGTGCCGGCGATGAGATCCAGGCCCGACTCCGCCCCGCCCTTTTGTACGCCGGCCACGATACCCAGCGCCTGGCCCGTATGTACGCGCAGCGAGCCGACGACGGCCAGGTTGTGGTCTTGTCCGGCCGACCAATGCACCAGTTCGCCCGCCGCCACCTGCACATTGCGGCCGGCCGCCTGCGTCAAGCCGGCGCGGCCCGCCATCAGCACCAAGGGGTCGGTCAGGTGCGGCACTTTGCCGTCGACCACTTCCGTGTGTTTGGCCGAGGCGTCGCCCGCCGCGCCGCCGACAGCCTGGCCGTCCACCGTGCCGGAGACGGCGTGCGTCATGGCGGCCAGGGGCGCGCGTTCGCCGTCCAGGCGGCTGGCGCCCGCCGACGTGGTGCCGCGTGCCGAGGCCAGGCGCACGCCCTGATGCGCGCCGATCACGCCATCAAACGACTGCGCCATGATGTCGGCCTGCCCGGCCAGCGCCAGGGGCGCCGCCGCGTCGCCGGCAGGTTCGCTGCCGCCGGCCGTGTAGGTGGTGAGCAGCACGCCCGCGCCGCCGCGCAAGGCGCCGAACGCATCGGTGCGCAATTCCGCGCCCACGCCGCGCACGTTGCCGCGATAGTTGCCGGCCTGGTGGATCAGGTGGCCCAGGTTCAATTCGCTGGCGGACTGCGTGGACTTGATCTGCATGCGCAACTGGCCGTCGCTGTCGTCGAAGACGATCTGGTTGTAGCCGTCGCCGCCGAATTCCTTGCTCTTGAAGCCGCTTAGCGCCGCCGCGTTGCGATGCTGTTCGTCGCCCGCCGCCGCGCCATGCCAGGCCGGTGCGTTGCCGCTGGCCAGGTTGGCCTGCGCGCTGGGCTTGCCGTCCATGGCGGCCGCGTAAACCTCGGTGTTCATGGGCTCGCCGGACTTGCCGCCGGGCGTGGACGGAATGCCGCCTTCGCCGCGCCCGTTGTAGAGCGCGCCGACGACCAGGGGCTGATCGATGTCTTCATCCAAGAAGCGCACCAGCACTTCCTGGCCGATACGCGGCACGAAGCTCATGCCCATGCCCGCGCCCGCCTGACGTTGCGCCACGCGCGCCCAGCGGCTTTTAGCCAAGCCATCGCCATCGGCCTGCCAATGAAAGCGCACGCGCACGTCGCCGCGCGCGTTGCGGTGGATCTCGTCTTCGCCGCTGGCCTCGGTGGCGCCTTCGGCGTTGGTGACGATGGCGGTGTGTACGCCCACGGCGGACGGCGCGCCCGCGAGTCTTGCACCGCGTGCTACGGCGGGCAAGGCTCGCCAGGGGCGGTCGCAGCGCACAGCGCGAAAGCGGTTGGCATAGCCGACCTCGTGCGCGCGAGCCAGCACGGCAGCGTCGGGGCGAGGCTCGCCGATGCGTGCATCGTCTTGATGCAGGCCGGGGGCTATGGCGTCGTCGCTTGCGTCGTCGATGCCGTAGTTGATCGCGTGGCCACTGTCCGCGCCGTGTTCCGCCTCGGACGCCTCGTCATCTTCAAAGCATAGGAAGTCGTCCAGCGCGCCCAGCTTGTCGGCCAGGCTGGCGTCGGCCTGCCCGGGCAAGTTGTTGATGCCGACGTGTTCCAGGCGATCCAGCGCGAAGGCAGGCTCGAACCCTGCCTCGCCCGCTGGCCCCAGCGGCGACATGTCTTGCAGCGTGAAGCGCGTGCCCGATCGGAAGGTGCGCACGTTGCCGCGTCCGATGAAGGTCTCGGCGCTGGCCTGAGCAGCCTGCATCAACAGGCTGGCCTGAAACTGCGCGTGTGCCTGGTTCAGCAAGCCGCCGTGGCCCAGCGGTTCAAACCATTCCAGGCCGGCGCTGTCTTCGTCTGAACCATGGGCGGGGCCGGCCAGCGCCTGGCCGGTTACGGCGTGCTTGCCGCTGTCGTGCCACGCCAGGACCGTTACCCGCTCGACCGCGCGGCGTTGCCTGCGCACCAGCGCCTGCACGCCGTCGCGCGTTTCCGTGGCGTGCGCGCGTTGAAAGCGCACGCCCGCGCTTGCGGATTCGGTGTCTTCGGGCAAGCCACGGCTATCGGCGAAGATCAGCACGGCATGGCGCGCGGGCGCGCCGCTGTCTTCCACGGTGGTCCAGCCCAGTCCCGATTCCGCAAGCAGGCGCGACAGGAAGGCGTAGTCCGTTTCGCGGTACTGCGTGGTGTAGGGGCGCGCGGGCAGATCGGCCAGATGGCGCTCGACATCGTCGGCGACTTTATAGGTGTAGCCCTCGTAGCTGTCCAGCACGTGACGCACGATGTCCAGCACCGGCTGGTTCTCGTAGATGCGGCTGTCGCGCCGCTGAGTGGCCAGCCACAACCAGGGCGCGAGCGTGACGCGGTAGCGCGCCTTGCCCGCATTGCCGCCCAGCATTTCGGCGGCGCGCACGATGCCGCTGCGTCCGGCTTCGCTGCCATCGGCGCGCGTGGCCCACAGCGTGGCCGGGCGCGACACCATGTCATTCAGGTCAAGGCCCGCGTCTTGCGACAGCGCCACCACGCGTGTTTCGCCCAGATCCGACAGGCCTTCGCGCGCGACCCAGCCTTCCACTTGCAGGGACGCCAACGCGCCCTCACCGTCCAAGCGGTAAAGGCGGGACTCGGCGCTGGCACTGCTGTTGCTTGGGTTCACAGCCATAAAGCAAAAACCTTAAGGGGGGACGTCGGTGATAAGGGCCGCAATGGGACGATGACGGTTAAACGATGGCGATTCAGGGTTCGACGTTGGCCTGCGGCGTAGGGCATTCGGCGGCGGTGCCCCACTGGCCCGCGCACACTCTCAGCCGGCATTGCTCGCCTTCAATAAAGCTGAGCTGGCGGCATTCCTTCAAGCGCTCGGACAACGATGATCCCGGCATCACGCGCATGAAGATGCCGTCGGTTTTGTACACGCGGGTGCCGGGTGGCGAAGCAGGCGGCAGACCGTAGTTCATCAATGCCGACAACAAGGCCGCATCGGTATCGGCCGGCTTGGCGGACTTGCGCGCGGGGTTGCTTGTCGCGGTCGGGCTGGCTGCGGACTTGGCCGCGCGCGGGGCGTCATTGCCATGCAGCGTGCCGGCTTGCCGCGCGCGCTGTTCGGCCGCCTGGCGCGTGGGACCAGGCGCGGCCGCCGTAGCGGGCGGCGTCATCGCCAGCACGGACAGCGGGTTGGTGGGTTCGCCCAAGGGTTCAGGATCGCCACGCCCCAGGTCCGCGTCTGGCGCGGGTGGCGACTCATCGATGATGGCGGCGACTTCCGGTGGCTTATCAGCCGGCGCGGACGCCACGCTGGCCACGGGTGCGGGCGTGGGCTGCGTCGTCACGGACGGGTCGTTGGCCTGCGCCTGCAACGGCGCCGCCGTATCTTGATGAATGAACCAGGTGATGCCGCCCGCCAACAACGCCAGCAACAATGCCAGCGCCACCCAGCGACCGGCGCGTGTTCCACGCTGCGTCGCAAGGTGTTTGACCTCGGCTTCGGGCGCGCGCCCTTCAAGCGCGGCCAGGATGCGCGTCGGCTCGGCATCGCCACGCGCACGCGCGGAGCCACTGAGCAAACTCGGCGCGGTCGTCGTAGGGCGAGCTTCTTTTTCGTCTTCTGCCATGCGGGTTCCCGTGTCAGCAGGAGGCGTGTGCAGCCCCCCTGTAACCAAGCCCGTCGAGAATACCCGAACACCTCTTTTCGATCACTCTTCCTTGTTACGATTTCTAAGGGACCGACGCGGTTTGCAACGCCGGATCGCTTGCCTCAAGGGCGAATAGAACAAAAGATTACGCCTTCACATGAGGGACCTATCTTGTTACTGCTACTGCCCCTGTATTTTTTACTGGCGGTGGGCGTCTCCGCTCTCCTGTTTTTTCCGGCTCTGCGCCAAGGCGCGGTGCGGAGTTTGCGCGCGTGCGCACAGGGCGTTGCACGGGGCGCGACGCGTGGTGCAAGCCATGCGGGCGGTGCCGTGGGCGGTACGGCGGGCGCCGTGCAAGGTGGGCTGAAAGTGTCTGCGGGATGGGTCGCGCGGCATCGTTGGCAGGTGGCAATCGGGCTGACAGTTGTATTGCTTCCGTCACTTTTTGCTTTCCTCATGCGACACAATCACACATTCGTTTACAGCCCTCAAATGACGGGTCCGGACCGCAGAATCCAGGCTTTGCTGGAGGGTGAACGGCTGGCGACACCCGCCCCGTTGCCCCCCGAAGCGTTCACCACGCGCGAAGTGGAATTGGTGCGTCCGAAGCTGGGCGGCGCCAGCCGCAATTGGGATCTGCTGGATGCCGATTTCCGTCAGCGCCTGCTGCTGGCCTACCGCATCATGCGCGAGCAGCACGGCTACGAAATGGCGCTGATCGAGGGCTATCGCAGCCCCGAGCGGCAGGAAGAACTGGCGGGCATGGGCTCGCACGTGACGAACGCGGGTGCGTTCCAGAGCTATCACCAATATGGTCTTGCCGCCGACAGCGCGTTCTATCGCGACGGCAAGATCGTCATCTCGGAAAAAGACCCCTGGGCCATGCGCGGCTATGAACTGTTTGGCCAAACCGCGGAACTGGTCGGGCTGACCTGGGGCGGGCGCTGGAAGATGATGGACTTTGGCCACGTAGAACTGCGCCGGCCCGGCGTGATGCAACGGTCGGGAGGCTAAGCGGACACCCATGGGACGCTTGCTGAAGAAAAGTCTGCTGGTTCTGGCGTTGTTCGCCGTGGTGTGGCTGGCCGTCATCATCTGGTGGCAAGAGTCGCGCACCTTGCCCACCGGCGTGGACATCGGGCTGTATCTGTTCGCGCTGCCGCTGGCCGTGCTGGGCGCGCTGTGGCTGGGTGCGCGGGCGGTGCGTGCCGCGCGTGCGCCCAAACCAGAGCCGTTGGCATCCGCGCCCGCCGCAGACGAAGCGCCGGCGGCCTTGGCCCAACTGCGCATCGTCGCCGTGGCGGCGCGCGCAGCCGCCGGCCCGGACGCGGCGGGAATCGCGGAGGCGCTGGCTGAACAGCAACGCCCCGAGCTGGACCCTGAACTCAAGACCTTGCAGGGCTTTCCCATATTTGCGGCGCGCGTGCCGCAGTTGGATGACGTTGAACTCTACGCCGCCGCACGCGAACGGGGCGCGCCCGCCAAGGCGCTGGCCACGGCCGGCCTGCGCGCAACGGCCCTGCTGGCCGACATTGCGGCCACGCTTACCAACGACGCACATCGCCGCGTGACCGAACTGGATGTGCCGGCTCGCGATGAAGACTGGCCCTTGCTGCGCTTTGACATCGTGCTGCCCGCAAGCTGGCCGCAGGCAGCACGCGAGCGCGCGCGTGCGCAAGTGCTGGCGGCGGCCGGAGTCTGGCCCGATACGCGCGTCAGCGCCACCGAGCACGGCGCGCGCGACGCCATGGCCGTCGACATGCTGCTGCGCGAACTGGCCTCGGCATCGAGCAGCGCCGCCGACGCCCCCACATGGCGCATCGTGCTGGCCGCCGACGGTTATGTGGACCAGGACCTGGTGGCGCAATGGGACGCCGACGCCCTGCTGCTGACGCACGCGAACCCGCAAGGCCGCGTGCCGGGCGAAGCCGCCGCGGGCGTGCTGCTGGGCCAGGTCCATGCCACAGCGACCGCCTCGACCGCCGACGCCACCGACGTGCATGTGGCCCTGTCACCCGTGACGCATCGCCAGAAGCCCGCCGATGCCCGGGGCGCGCAAGCCGAACCCGCGTTGGCCGACCTGACGCGCGACCTGGTGCAGCGCGCCGCCATTGCGCCCGACAGCGTCATCCACGTCATCAGCGACGCCGACCATCGCGGCAGCCGCCCGCTTGAAGCGCTGAACGTGGCCTCGCAATTGTTTGAACATCTGGACACCGCCAAGGACTGCCACGCCGTGGGCGTTGCCTGCGGCCATACCGGCGTGGCTGCATCGCTGCTGACCCTGGCCGTGGCCTGCGAAGCCTGCATGCAGGCTGAACCACAGCCCCAACCCGCCGTCGTGACCCTTACCCTGCAAGACCCCGCATTGCGCTGCGCGTCCCTGGTCTACCGACCCGCCGCCAGCACTACCGCCTGACTCGGAAAATAACAGCGAAAACCATGCGTAGCCCCTCAGGATTCCTATCCCGCCTTTCCAGTTCCATGAGCGACATCCGCTATTGGAGCTCACGCGTGTTCGCCAACCCGCGCACCTTCATGGTGATCGGCTTGATCGCGCTTATCGTGTTTCTGTTTCTGTTCGCGCAGACCATGCAGATTGCGCTGGTCTGGGCGGGCCTGCTGCTGGGCGTGCTGCTCGTGCTGTGGTTATGCGTGCATCTGTGGCGGCGGCGGCGCACGCGGCGCGCCAATCAGCAATTGGGCGACATGCTGGAACAGCAGGTGCAGACGGGCGCGGCCGCCAGCCCGGCCGCCCACCGCAATGAGATCGACGCCCTGCGCCAGCGCCTGACGCAGGCGGTGCGCACCATCAAAACGTCCAAGATTGGCCAGGCCTCGGGCAACGAGGCGCTGTATGAGTTGCCCTGGTACATCGTCATCGGCAACCCGGCGGCGGGCAAAAGCAGCGCGGTGATCAATTCGGGTTTGCAGTTTCCCTTTGCCGACAAGAACGGCGCCGCCGTGCGCGGCGTGGGCGGCACGCGCAACTGCGACTGGTTCTTCACCACCGAAGGCATTCTGCTGGACACGGCGGGCCGCTATTCGGTGCACGAAGAAGACCGCAACGAGTGGATGAGCTTTCTGGACCTGCTCAAGCGGCATCGACCCAAGGCGCCGATCAACGGCATCATCGTGGCCGCCAGCATCAGCGAACTGACGGATTCGGGCCCGGAATTCGCCATCAACCTGGCCAAGAACCTGCGCCAGCGCGTGCAGGAACTGACCGACCGGCTGGAAGTGTTTGCGCCGGTGTACGTGATTTTCACGAAGGCGGACCTGATTGCCGGCTTCTCGGAATTCTTTGCCGATGCCGACCCGCGCGAGCGCGATCGCGTCTGGGGCGCAACGCTGCCTTACGGCGCCGATGAAAGCCGCGACGTGCTGACGCAGTTCGACGAACGCTTCGATGAGTTGTATGAAGGCCTGAAGGAAATGGGCACGGCGCAGATTTCGCTGCGGCGCACCGGCCCCCTGCCCCCGGGGCTATTGACCTTCCCGCCCGAGTTCGCGGGGATCAAACCCGCGCTGCGCACCTTTCTGTCGACCCTGTTCGAGACCAATCCCTTCCAGTACAAGCCGGTGTTCCGAGGCTTTTACTTCACCAGCGCCTTGCAGGAAGGCGCCTCGCGCAGCACGTCCACCGAGAAGCTTGCCGAACGCTTCAGCCTGCGCCCGGCCACCCGCGAAGCCACGCAGGCTACGCCGTCGCACAAGGGCCTGTTCCTGCGCGACCTGTTTTCCAGCGTCATCTTCGCGGACAAGAAACTGGTGCGTCAGCATGCCAGCCCCAACAAGGTGCGCATGCGTTACCTGAGCTTCTTCGGCCTGGTGCTTGCGTTGGGGCTGGTGCTGGGCGGCTGGAGCTGGTCGTACCTGGGCAACCGGCAACTGGCCACCAACGTGCAGGCGGATCTGGACAAGGTGGTGCGCCTGCAAAGCGAACGCACCGACCTGCAAAGCCGCCTGGAAGCCATGGAGATTTTGCAGGACCGTATCGAGCAGCTTGATCGCTATTCCTCCAGCCGTCCCTTGTCGCTGGGCCTGGGCCTGTATCAGGGAGATGTGCTTAAGGAACGCCTGCTGGCCGAGTACTACAACGGCCTGCGCCAGTTCATGCTGGTGCCGGTGAAGGCCAGCCTGGAAGACTATCTGGGCCGCGTCGACGTGTCGCAGGTTGCCGCCGCTGGCGCGACAGCCACCGCCACGCCGGCCGTGGCGCAGGCGCAAGCCCAAGCCCAAGCGCAACCCGCTCGCGCCAACGCCGGCGACACCTTGTTCCAGGACGCCTCCCCCACCAACGTCGATGACGCCTACAACGCGCTCAAGACGTACCTGATGATGGCGAACCGCGAACACGTGGATCCCACCCACCTGTCGGACCAGATCACCCGTTTCTGGCGCGGCTGGCTGGAAACCAATCGCGGCGCCATGCCGCGCGACCAGTTGATCCGCAGCGCCGAACGGCTGATTTCTTTCTACGTGGCGCGCGCCGCCGATGCGGACTGGCCGCAGATCGACACCAACCTGGCGCTGGTCGAGCGCACCCGTGGCAATCTGCGCAGCGTGATGCAGGGCATGCCGGCGCGCGAGCGTGCGTATTCCACCTTGAAGGCGCGTGCCGCCACGCGCTTCCCGGCCATGACGGTGGCGCGCATCATGGGCGAGGCCGACGCCGCCGTGGTGGCCGGCAGCTACGCCGTGCCGGGCACGTTCACCCGCGAAGCGTGGGAGCAATACATCGAGCCGGCCATTGGCGAAGCCGCGCGCCGCGAAGTGCAGACCAGCGACTGGGTGCTGGGCGTGAACGCCCGCGACGACCTCACCCTGGAAGGCAGCCCGGAGCAGATCCAGAAGAGCCTGGCCACGATGTACAAGACCGAGTACGCGCAGGAATGGCAGAAGATGCTGCGCGGCGTCTCGATCAAGCCCTTCAACAGTTTTGAGCAGGCGGTGCATGGCATGAACCGCTTGGGCGACCCGCAGAATTCGCCGCTGGTGAAACTGATCAACACCACCTACGAACAGACGTCCTGGGACAACCCTTCGCTGATCAACACCGGCATCGCGCAAGCGCAGACGGGCGTGGTCGCGTGGTTCAAGCGCGTGATCCTGCGTCAAGGCCAACCCAAGCCGGCAGCAACGACGGCGAACGGTGAGCAGATCCCGATGGGCCCCGTGGGACGCGAGTTCTCGGACGTGGCGCGGCTGGTGGTCACGCGCGACAACCAGTCGCTGCTGGGCAACTACATGACCGCGCTGTCGAAGATCCGCACGCGCTTCAACCTGATCAACAACCAGGGCGACCCCGGCCCCGGCGCGCTGCTGCTGATGCGCCAAACGCTGGAAGGCAAGGACTCCGAGCTGGCCGACGCGCTGAAGCTGGTTGACGAGCAGTTGCTGGCGGGCCTGACCCCGGCACAACGCGAGACCCTGCGGCCGCTGCTGGTGCGCCCGCTGATCCAGGGCTATGCCGTGGCGATGCAACCGGCACAGACCGAGCTGAACAAGGTCTGGAACGCGCAAGTGTTCCAACCCTTCTCGCAAAGCCTGGCCGACAAGTACCCGTTTTCGACCAAGGCCGGCATCGAGGCCAGCGGTGAAGAGATTGGCCAGGTCTTCGGCCCGCAAGGCAGCATTGCCAAGTACGTGAACGACACGCTGGGCCCGCTGACCGTGCGCCGGGGCGACATCCTGACCGCGCGCACCTGGGGTGACATGGGCATCGACCTGCAACCCTCGTTCACCGCCAACTTCGCGCAGTGGGTCGCCCCGCTGGCCGGTGGCGCGGCGGGTTCCGGCGCCGCCAGCCAGCCGCAGACGCTGTTCCAGATTCAGCCCAAGCCGGCCAGCGGCGTGACGGAATACACGATTGAAATCGACGGGCAGCAACTGCGCTACCGCAACACGCCACCGCAATGGGTGAACTTCGTGTGGCCCAACGCACAAGGCGCGCCGGGCGCGCGCATCACGGCCACCGCCTTTGACGGCACCGTGGTCGAGATCGTCAACGAACCCGGCCGCTTCGGCCTGGAACGGCTGATCTCCGGATCGCAACGCAAGCCCAATGCCGACGGCAGTTTCGAGATGAGCTGGACCAAGTCCAACATCACGGTGCCGGTCAAGCTGCGCATCATCAGCAACGCCCAAGCGGCCAGCGCCGGCGGCACCGAGCCGGGCAGCCAAGGCCTGCGCAACCTGCGCCTTCCCGCCACGGTGGTGGGCGCTTCCCCTCAAACCCCCGTCGCCCCGACGCCTGCCGGAGCGCAGCAATGAGCCATCCGCAGTCACCCATGTTTCGTACGGCATACTTCGGCAAAATCCCGTCGCGCGGCGACTTCGTGAAGAACACCTCGCACCCCCAGCTGATGGCGACGCTGGATGCGTGGGTTGCGAACACCATGGAGATCCTGGCGCAGGATCCCCACTGGAAGACGCTGTACGACGAGGCCCAGCCCGTGCCCTTCGCGGTGCTGGGCTCGCGCGGCAAGCTGGCCATAGCCGGCCACTTGCAGCCCAGCCGCGACCAGTCCGGGCGGCGCTTTCCGTTCATCACCGCGACGTCGGTGGAGGTGGCGCGCCCGCTGGATTTCATTGCGCGCAGCCCGCTGGCGTTCAGTCGCATGTGGAACCGCATGGGTAGCGCCGCCGCGCAACTGATGCTGCCCGGCGACCCGGCCGCCGCGCTACAGACGCTGAACGATCTGGAAGGTGAAATCCGCACCGCCGCCGACGACGGCTTTGACGCCTTTGTCGACCTGCAAACCATTGAACGGGTCGAGGCCATGCTGCGCAGCAACGGCCACGCCGCCAGCGTGCACGACATTGTGTTGGCGCTGGGCATCCTGCTGGCGCCCGTGATGTCCAGCGGATCGTCGCAGTTGGACACGGGCCTGGCCCTGCCGCTGCCGGACGACCCGCTCTACATCAACTTGGTCGCCACGTACTGGATGACGCTGATTGCGCCGTTCCTGACCCGCGCCGACTTCGAGATTGCGATGTTCGTCGGGCAGGTGGCGGGCAAGCATCGGCTGGTAGTGGGCTTTCGCGGCGCCTCGCCGCAGACGCTGGCCAGCCTGCTGTCCACGCCGCAGACCTTGGCGCAGCACTACATCGTGCTGGAAAACGCCCCCTGGGTGCGCGACCACGTCAGCGCCAGCCATGGCCTGGCCAAGCTGTCGAGCTATCTGGATCAACCGCGGCTTTCCTTGCGCCAGGCGCTGGAAACCTTCCGCGAAGTCTTTATCGGAGCCTAGCGCATGCGCACGCTTATTCTTGCCCTGGCCGCCGCCCTGTCCTGCGCGGCTCATGCCCAGGATGCCGCCACGGTGGTTCCGGCCAATGTCATTCCCCAGCCCGGCCAGGTGGGGGCCAGCGGCGCGGGGCCCGACGAGGCCACCAAGGCCGACGTGCTGGCGCGTCTGCAGAAGGTCTACGGCGTGGGCAACGTGATCGACCGCATCGACGTGGGCGGCGTGGTGGCGCCGCCAAACTGGTCGCAACACGTGAGCAAGTTGCTGGACAGCCCGCTCAAGCAGATCAACCGTGGCCAGCTTGAAATCGACGGCACGCAGATCCGCCTGCGCGGCGAGGTCGATAACGAAGCGTCGCGGCAGCAGATTGCCAGCACGTTCGCCACGTCCCTGAACCCCACCTACAAGATCGTCAACGGCCTGCGCGTATCGGCCAGCAAGGACGAACAGGATGTGCTGGACAACCTGCTGAGCGACCGTGTCGTGGAGTTCGAGACCGGCAGCACGCGCCTGACCTCACGTGGCCGCGAACTGCTGGACCGCGTGGCCGACGCGGTGCCCAAGCTGCGCGCCGACAAGATCCAGATCATCGGGCATACCGATAGCTCGGGCAGCCGCAGCACCAACCTGGCGCTGAGCCAGGCGCGCGCGGATGCGGTGCGTGATTATCTGGTGGACAAGGGCCTGCCGGTGTCGCGCTTCGAGGCCATGGGCGCGGGTCCTGACCAGCCGGTGGCGACGAATGCGACGGCGGAGGGGCGCGCGAAGAACCGGCGCATCGAGTTCCGCGCCGCGCGTTGAGGCGGAGCGGGGTTTGACGTTTCGGCCTTGAGGCTTCGGCTTCGGCTTGGGCTTGGGCTTGGGCTTGGGCTTGGGCTTGGGCTTGGGCTTGGGCTTGGGCCTGGGCCTGGGGGCCTCAGGCCCCGGACTTCAGGAGTTCTCGCCCGCCTTCTTGATGCCCAGCAACTCTTCCAGGCCCGACAGGGTCTCGTCGTTCTTGACCACGGTGCGCAGCCACAGGTGCAAGGACATCTCGCCCCAGCTTGCGGCCTTGTCGGCCAGATAGGCGACGGGGCTGTGCGGCTCGGTGCGGCGAAAGAAATCGGCCACCTCGCGCAACTGCGCCAGGGCCTGCTCGCGCGTCTGGATCGGGCCACGCGCGGCATGCGGCACGGCGTCGACGGCAGGTGCGCCAGCGGGCAGGGTTTCGGCGCCGGGGAATGCGTTGACAGCAGTCAAGGTGGGCTCCACACGGGTGGGAACGGCGGGCGCCCCCTGAGTCGACGTTGGTGTCGGCGCTGGCGTGATGTCGGCGCGCACCAGCAGGCCCGCGTCGCGCGCAAACCGGTGCGCCAGTTCGGTAACGTTGCGCAGCGCTTCACGCACCCGCGAAAACGCCGGGCTTTCATCGCCCAGCCGCTCGTCCAGCGTGCGCTCAAGCTGCGCCAGCGCCTGGGCGCAGCCGTCCAACTGGGTGTCCAGTTCGGAATAAAACGACGGCGGGGTGTCGCGCCGCGCGGCGTCAAAGCGGTCAAGCGTGAGCTTGCCCCGCGTCAACTCGTTGGCATTGTCGGGCGTACGCTTGACGGCGTTGGCCAGTTGGCTGGCAGCCTCCCAGAGCACCGCGCCGTAACGCGCGCCGTCTGCCTGCGTCAGCGGAATCTCGCCGATCAGTTGCTGCGAACGCGACAACAGCCACGCCAGGTTGCCCACGCGCTGCTGCACATCGCCATCTTCCGGCACGGGATGCAGGCCTTCCCAATAGTCGCGGCACAGGCCGTCGATCAGCAGGTAACCGTCGCGCAGGCCCGCGAAGCCGCGCGTCTTGGCCCAGGCTTCGGCCAACCACGAGGCAATGCGGATGTCCTTGCTGCGGTTGCGCAAGGCTTCGGAACAGATGCGCGCGACTTCCGGCCAGTCGGCTTCTTTCAGGTCGATGACCCAATCGCCTTGGTCCAGCTGGGGGTCGTCGTGCCGGCGCGCTTCGCGGATGGCGTCGAACTCGGGGGAAAACACCAGGTCCACGCCGCAGGGCGCATCGCCGGGTATCGGTAGCAACAAAGCGTTGATGTCGGTCATATCGCAACGGAGAGGTGACGAAAGCTGGCGGCGGCACGGCCAGACAGGCGGTGCGGACAGGCGGCCAGCGGCGGCAATGGCGGAAATCATCCCACATTCGCTTACGCATAACGTTCAAAGATGACACGTCCTATTACAAGGCGCATCACGATGCATCGGTATTATTTGCGCTCCTATCCCAAGGAGCGTCCATGACGACGAAATCGATTCGTATGCTGCCCGACGGGCACTTCATCGCCGGCACACCGCGCCGTGCGCCCGACGGCACCTATGTGGGCGGCGAAGGCCCCATCACCCGCGCGCCCGACGGCACCTACGTGGCCGGCACCCCGCAGCGCGCACCGGACGGCACTTACAAAGGCGGCGGCGGCCCCGTGCGCATGGCGCCCGACGGCACCTTCGTGGTCGGCCCGGCCCGGCGCGCGCCGGACGGCACGTACCTGTAGGCCCCCGCTGTAGCTCAAGCTGTAGCGCATGCTGTCGCTCAAGCTGTAGCCCAAGCCATAACCCCAAGCACTCGCCCAGCCATGCCCCAACGCTCTGTGATCCGCAAAGGCGACAAGACGTCGCACGGCGGCGTCGTCGTGACCGGCGATGAAACCGTCATCATCTTCGGCCAACCCATGGCGCGGGTTGGCGACCGCGTCACCTGCCCCAAATGCGGCGACACGCACACCATCGTGGAAGGCGTGCAGAACGTCAGTTCAGACCGCATGACGGCGCTGGAAGGCATGCGCACGTCCTGCGGCGCGACACTGATCGCCAGCCAGAATTTCTATCAGCTTGAGTTTGGCTAGGGGCCGGAACCCTTCCTCCTGCTATTGGCCGCACGCCAATAATGGGAGTACCGTGCATAAGTATGGGAGGCAGCAATTCCCCCATGCACCACGGAGGGACCCAGCTCATGGTCATTGGTCGACCTCAGCGGCCGGCGGTCCGAACGCCCTCGATGCTTCGCATTTTTTGCGGCATCGCCTTGTTGTGGATGCTGGCCATCGCCAGCGCCTGGGGCGAAACCCCACCAGATAGCGCCCAGCGGCGATCCGCCATCGTGCTATCCCTGGACGGTATCGTCGGCCCCGCCACGGCGGATTATCTGATTCGCGGCCTGGCCGCGGCACACGGACAAAATGCCGCGGTGGTCATCTTGCGCATCGACACGCCCGGCGGGCTTGATACGTCGATGCGCGACATCATCCGCGCGATACTCGCATCGCCCGTCCCCGTGATTGCCTATGTGAGCCCCAACGGCGCACGCGCGGCCAGCGCCGGCACCTACATTCTTTACGCCAGCCATGTCGCGGCCATGGCGCCCGCCACCAACCTGGGCGCTGCGACGCCCGTTGCCTTAAGCGGTGGGTTTCCCAAACCCGACGAGAAAGAGCCCGGTTCTGGCGACAAGGCCGAGGAAAAGCCTGCGCAAGAGCCTGCCCAAAAGCCCGCGGATAAGGCCACGGACAGCAATGGCGACAAGTCCTCGGCAAAGCGAGCCGCAGACAAGCCGCCGGCTGCGGCCCCTAAGGACGCCAGCGAATCCAAAGCCATCAATGACGCAGTCGCCTACATCCGTTCACTGGCTGCCTTGCGCGGGCGCAATGCCGACTGGGCGGAAGACGCCGTGCGCTCGGCGGCCAGCCTGTCGGCCCGCGAAGCCCACGCGCAGCAGGTGATTGACCTGATCGCCGACGACATCCCGGACCTGCTGGAACAAGCCGACGGGCGCACCGTCAGGGTCGGCAATTCCCAGACCGAGCTGCAAACCAAGGGGCTGAGCGTGCAGCACAGAGAACCGGACTGGCGCACGCGCGCGCTGAGCGTCATCACGAATCCCAACCTGGCGCTCATGCTGTTGATGGTTGGCGTGTACGGCTTGATATTCGAATTCATGAACCCGGGCGCCCTCTATCCCGGCGTGGTCGGCGCGATATGTCTGCTGGTCGGCCTCTACGCCTTGTCCGCGCTACCGCTGACCTATGCCGGACTCGCGCTTGTCTTGCTGGGCGCGGCGCTGATGGTGGCGGAAATATTCACGCCGTCGATCGGCATCCTGGGAATCGGCGGCGCCATCGCTTTCGTGCTGGGCTCGCTCTTGTTGGTCGATACGGATGCACCCGCCTATGAGGTATCGCTTCCGCTGGTGGCGGGCGTGGCCGTGGCAAGCCTGGGGATGACGTTCCTGATTGCCCGGCTGGCGCTGCGATCGCGCCGCGCGCCGATCGTAAGCGGGGCCGAAGCGCTGATCGGGCAGCACATCAAAGTGCTTAGCTGGAACGGAGAGCAAGGCCATGTCGCCGCGGCCGGAGAACGCTGGCGCGCGGTGGGGCCGGCGGGTCTGGCGGCGGGCGACACGGTCGTGATCACGGCCGTGCACGGCGTGACCTTGCATGTGCGCGCGGACACCCACCTGTTACCGCCCGAGCCTGCCCGGAGAGGATGAAGTTCGACGCAACGCCAACCTTTTTTTCAGGAGCCTGCCATGTTCACGCAACTCGCCTTCTACGGCCCTATCGTTGTCCTGATAGTCGGCATCTTCGCCCTGTCGGTCCGGATCCTGCGCGAATACGAACGCGGTGTCATCTTCACGCTGGGCCGCTTCACCGGCGTCAAAGGCCCCGGCCTGATCCTGATGGTTCCGGTGATCCAGCAAATGGTGCGCGTGGACCAGCGCATGAGCGTCTTCGATGTGCCCAGCCAGGACGTCATCTCGCGCGACAACGTCTCGGTCAAAGTGAACGCCGTCATCTACTTTCGCGTGATTGATCCGGAACGCTCGGTGATCCAGGTAGAAAACTTCCGGCAAGCCACCAGCGAACTGGCCCAGACGACCCTGCGCTCGGTCCTGGGCAAGCACGACCTGGACGAAATGCTCTCCGAGCGCGACAAGCTGAACAACGACGTGCAGGAGATTCTGGATGCGCAGACCGACGCATGGGGCATCAAGATGGCGAACGTGGAAATCAAGCACATCGACCTGAACGAAAGCATGATCCGCGTCATCGCCCGCCAGGCCGAGGCCGAACGCGAACGGCGCGCCAAGATCATCCACGCCGAAGGCGAAGAGCAAGCGGCCCAAATGCTGCTGAACGCCGCCCGCACCCTGGCCCAACAACCCGAAGCCATGCAGTTACGCTACTTGAGCACCCTGGCCATGATCGGCGCCCAGAACAACTCCACCATCGTGTTCCCCTTCCCTACCGAGCTTGGCCAGGTGTTGAAGGGAATGGTGGGGAAGAATCAGGGGGATGCGACGGCGGCGGGATAGATCGGGGGTGGATGCGGGTCGCGGAAGTGAAGACACTGACGCGACGCCGGGAGCTTTACGCGGCCAGGTCGGAGAAGTTGGTGATCTTTACGGCTCCGTCCGGGAACCGAGCGATCACCTCAAGTTCGCCTCCCATTGCCTCAATGTGGCTGCGTAGCGTTGAGATATACATGTCGGTGCGCTTCTCCATTTTTGCGATGGACGGCTGTTGGACATGCAACACATCAGCCAGAACCTTCTGCGACAAGCCCCGCGCCTGCCGCAATTCATGAAGCGGCATTTCCCGAAGCATTTGCTCAGTAGCCGCCTTGGCACGAAGCTGCAATTCCGGCGACATGGCGGCACGGAGCGTTCCAAATTTCTTAGCCATTTATCTGCCCTTCCTTTCGCGGTAGTTATAACCTCCAAGGAATATTCCATCAAAGGAATACCAGATTTGTTTTGATGGATAAGTCCACAGCTCACACCGGCATCGAGCCGTCTCCGTCGGCCATATGCTCGACTAGGACGGTCGCTGGGCGCTCTTCCAGCAGGGCGAGAAAACAGGCAACGCCGCAGCCGAGGCGCCCCGGCTCTGCCCAAACCGCCCGTGATAAAGTGCGGCCGGAACTTTTTGCCAGCCGGACCATTCGCGTCCTTAACACCAGAACTTATGCAAGCCCAAAAATTCGGATACCTGGAATTTCGATACGGGAACGACCCCAAGCGGCGCACCGTCAATGTGGGCGACAACATCCAGTCCATCGCGGTACGCCGGCTGCTGGCGCACCTGAATGTTGACCCGGCCGACATGGTGGGGGTGGATCGTGATTCGCTGCGGAACTACGCCGGGCCACCCGTGAAGCTGATCATGAATGGCTGCTTTCATGACGACTGCTTCCCGCTTCCGCCCCAGATCGAACCGGTGTTTTTCGGATTCAACGCGGAAACCGAATCTGTCATCACGGCGAACAAGAGGCTGTTCCAGGAACACCAGCCGATTGGGTGCAGGGACAATGCCACGAAGCAGATGTTCGATAAGCACGGCATTGCGGCGTTCGTCACGGGCTGTGCGACGCTGACGCTAAAGCGCCGCGACCCGCAGGTGACAGGCAGCAAGCCGGTCATCGCCTTCGGCTCCGGCGCGGGCGTGCTGCACCAGAACCTGTACGAATACATTCCCCGATCCCTGCTGCAACGCGCGTCCCTGGTTTTTCAACGGGAGCCGGTGCCCAAGATTCCGCTCTCGGACCAGGCCGTGACCCAGATGGACGAGCTGGCGGCCAGCTACCTGGATCTGTACCGCAATGAAGCCAGCATCGTGGTGACGCCCTTGCTGCATGTGGCAAGCCCTTGCCTGGCGATGGGCATCCCTGTGGTGTTGGCACGGCGTGACCACGATGACCGCTTCACCGCGATCGACCGCCTGCTTCCGCTGTACACACCGGCTGCGTTTTCGACGATTGAATGGGACGTGCGGGCGCTTGGGATTGAAGGCTTGAAGCAGGCGATGTTCGACGTGGCTGGGGCCTTGGTTCAAGGAAGCAAACCCGGGGCGGAAGCGTTGGCGGTGCTGGCAAAGACGTATGACGCGCCGCCGATTCTGCAAGGGGCTAAACGACGGAAACATCGGTCGTTGCTGAAGAGGTTGTTTTCCAGGGGATGATGGGCGCTGTTCTTCGTTGGCAGGCGATGCCGACGAAGAACGCACCCAGAAGAACTCCTCTTGCACGTGGAAGACACCCGCGGGGGATACAGGCGGAGGACACACGCGGAAAACAAAAAGGCCGTTAGCGATTGCGCGCTAACGGCCTTTGAAATTCTGGTGGGCTGTGAGTGGCTCGAACACTCGACCTACGGATTAAGAGTCCGTTTTAGGGGTGTTTTGCCAGGGGCAGGCCAACATGAATATCTATAAAAATCATGAGCTTAGCTTACCGGAACTTACCGCGACCTAACGCACTTTACTGCGGCCAGTGCGTTAAAAGTGCGGTCAATTTCGATGGCGCCGGGGCGGATTGTACGGCCTACCGGGAGGTACTACCAGGCGGCCATGGCTACCCTTGCCTGTCTATACTTTTTGCTGGCATGTGCCAGTGCCTTCGCGAAAGTAAAGATGGACAAACTTCTTACCTCCGATCAACTGGCCGCCGTTCTGGGCGTGTCTGTGCAAACTTTGTACAACCGGCGTACGCGTGGAGAACCTCTCCCTCCGTGTGTGAAGGTGGGAAGACTGCTGCGCTACGAACAGACGGAGGTCCTTGCTTGGGTGGCATCGCAACGCGAGACTTCACATGTCCAGCAAGTAGCGCTTTCCAAACAACGACCGGCTACAACGCCACAGGTTGCACGCCGACGTGGCCGGCCAGCCAAGGCTGAACAAATTCGACGACGGCTGCTTGAACAGCGCGACTAGACGTTAAGTCGCAAATAGGCCAAAAGGCCCAGCCATTGCATGATGTTCCTGCTGGGAGAGCCCGCCACATACCCGGTTTTGGAAAAGCAAACCTAAAATCCGCTCCAACCGCAGCGCACCGCCCCCCGAATGACCTCGTGGCGGACAGCGAATGTCACTTTACCGAAAACGCTCGACACCCATTTCGACAAGCCATCCCTGCTCGCCAGAGCGGTAGCGATTGCCCCGAGCGACTTTCACCGCCTTGCCTAAAAAGGGCGGATCTCCTGCGTAAACCACCCGAGAAGTACGAGGCCGGCAGCTCCGCTTCACACGGCCATACTTCAGTGTTTTGACAACCAAAATTTGACGGTAACGAATCGCAAATGATACCGTTTGCAATACAAACGATTGCGAATGGTATAGCCTTCATGACCCAGCCCAAATCCGCGCTTATGTCCTTGCGTATGACACCTCAAGGCAAAGCGCTGCTTGCCTTGTGTGCGCAACATGAGCACCGCAGCATGGCTTCGATGATGGAGCACATGGTGCATACCTATGCCGCAAGCCATGGCATCGCCTTGCCAGCAGCCGAGCTCGAGCTCGACAAGAACACAACCAAGAAGCTTTGAATGTCCAAGTTAGCCGACCTCATCTGGAAAAACGCCGAACTACTGCGCGGCGCCTACAAGGAAAACGAATACCGCAAGGTCATCCTGCCGTTCACCATCTTGCGTCGTCTCGACTGCGTATTGCAGCCCACACGCGAAGCCGTACGAGCGCGCCATGCCGCCGTCCACGGCAAGGGCTACGACCTGGACAAGATGCTGACCCCTGTCAGCGGCTACCCGTTTTTCAACACGTCCAAATTCACGCTCCCAAACATCGCGGAGACCCCCGACGACGTGCGGGACAACCTGGAAGCCATGGTTAACGGCTTCTCGCAGAACGTGCGGGATATCTTCGACAAGTTCGGCTTCACCGCCACCCTAGACAAGCTGGCCGAGAAAAACCGCCTGTACCTTGTGGTGCAGCGTTTCGCGGAAACCGACCTCGCTCCTCAGAAGGTAACGAACCACGACATGGGGCAGGCGTTTGAAGAGCTGCTGCGGAAGTTCAACGACGTGTCCCCGGCGGGTGAGCAGTACACCCCGCGCGACGTGATTGAACTCATGGTTACGCTGCTGTTCAACGGCGACGACGACATCCTGTCCGTGCCCGGCGTGGTGCGCACCATGTACGACCCCACCGCAGGCACCGGGGGCATTTTGAGCGTGGCCGAAGAGCACCTGCGCAAGTTCAACGACCGCGCCACCTTGAAGCTATTCGGGCAGGAGCTGGAAGACGAGACCTACGCTATTTGCAAGGCCGACATGCTCATTCGTGGGCAAGACCCGGCCAACATCGAGAACGGCGACACGCTGGAACTCGACCGCCATCCTGGCAAGACCTTCGAGTACCAAGCCGCCAACCCCCCGTATGGCGTGGAATGGAAGCCCGCCGAAACCGCCGTCAAGAAAGAGCACGCCAAGGGCGCGGTGGGGCGCTTCGGTCCTGGTCTGCCCGCCATCCGCGATGGGCAAATGCTGTTTTCCCTGCACCTGTTGTCCAAGATGCAACCCGTGGTTGCTGGCAAGGGCGGCGGGCGAATCGGCGTGGTGCACAACGGCTCCCCGCTCTTCACCGGCGACGCGGGCAGCGGCGAGAGCGAAATCCGCCGCCACATCTTGGAGCATGACTACCTCGATTGCATCGTGGCGCTGCCCACGGACATGTTCTACAACACCAACATCACTACCTACCTGTGGTTCATGACGAACCGCAAGCCCGCCGAACGCAAGGGCAAGGTGCTGCTGATCGACGCCAGCGCCATGAGCGTGCTGATGAAAAAGAACCTGGGCAAGAAGCGCCGCGAATTCACGCCCGATTGCGTGGAGCGCATCGCCAAGGCGTATGCCGACTTCCAATCCATGGAGTGGCAAGAAAGCCCTGGCGCCAAGGACGGCAAGACCAGGCGCGTGCTCAAAGCCAAGGTGTTCGACCACGACCATTTCTTTTACCGCCGCATCACCATTGAGCGTCCCTTACGCATGCGCTTCCAGGCCAGCGCGCAGGGCTTGAAGATGCTTGGCTACGACACCGCCTTCGGCAAACTGCCGCAGGAGCAAAAAGACCTGCTGACCCAAACCATCCAAGGCATGGATGCGCAGGCCGCGTACATGGATGCCGACTCGTTCCGCGCAGCGCTGCATGCATCCGCCGCTGTGGTGACCGATGCCAGCGGCTTGACCGGCAAGGCCGGCAAGCTGGCGGCCAAATCCGTGGAACTGGCACGCAAGTACCTGGGCACCAAGGACAAGAACGCCGAGCCCACCACAAACGAAAAGGGCGACATACTGAGCGATTCCGAATTGCGCGATGCCGAGTACGTGCCCTTTAACGACGACATCGAGGCGTACTTCGAAAGCGAGGTGCGCCCGCACTGGAGTGATGCGTGGATTAACCACGACGTAAAGGACGTGAAGGACGAAAAGACCGGCGTGGTGGGTACCGAAATCAACTTCAACCGCGAGTTCTACGTGTACACGCCCCCGCGCAGCCGCGAGGCCATTGCGGCGGACATCGAGGCCAAGGAGCACAAGTTCATGGAACTGCTGCGCGGTATCAAGGGCGAGGTACGCCCATGAAGCCGTATGCGAGCTACAAGCCTTCAGGCGTGCCGTGGCTGGGGGATGTTCCGAGTGATTGGACCGTTGAGAAGTTGAAGTTCTTTGCCAAATTCGCTGGCGGAGGCACCCCGAGCAAGGATGAGCCAATTTACTGGGGCGGCGAAATTCCATGGGTTTCACCAAAGGATATGAAGCGGCCCCTTATCAGGGAGACTGAGGACTACATCACTTCCGAAGGACTTGGGAATAGCCCCTGCGCCTTGATCCCTCCATCTTCTGTACTAACGGTGGTACGTTCAGGAATTCTGCAACACACCATCCCGGTAGCTATCAATACCGTGCCGGTTACGTTGAATCAGGATATGAAAGCGCTCATTCCGGATGACAGGATGGATAGCCGATATCTCGCGTACCAAATCGAGGGGTGCCAGAAGGAACTACGAGAGGAATGGGTTAAGCAAGGGGCAACCGTCGAGAGCATTGAACACCAGCGAATGGTTGATTCGCGTTTGGCTGTTCCATCTCCAGATGAGCAGCAAGCCATTGCCGACTATCTTGATGCCGAAATTGCCCGCATCGACACCCTGATTCATGAGAAGGATGAGCTGATCGGGTTGTTGCGGGAGTGGCGGCAGTCGGTGATTGTGGAAGCCGTTACCAAGGGGTTGGACAAAAGCGCAGCCATGAAGCCATCGGGCGTTTCTTGGCTTGGCAATCTACCCGCGAATTGGGATGAAGCACAAATTCGACACGTCACCTCGCGTGTAACTGATGGAGCGCATGTTTCTCCCGATACATCTTCTCCCGATATGCCCTTTGTCTCAACTGTCGATATAAAGAATGAAAAAATTGACTTCGACAATTGCTTAGGCACTACGAGTGCTTCTTATGAAATCCTGAAGCGCACAGGATGTAAACCATTTAAGGGTGACGTTCTGTTCAGCAAAGACGGAACTATCGGCAGAACCTGCGTAGTGGATTACGAGCGTGAATTTGTCGTAGCTAGCTCTCTGGTTATTATTTCGCCTGAAATTGATTTTATTGAATCTCGTTACCTTTCATATTGGCTTAATAACAGCCTTTTGAAACAGCACTATGAACTTTTATTGGCCGGTGCCGCATTAAGAAGAATCTCAATTGAAAAAGTTTCGAGATTGCCAGTGTTCTTACCGACGACTTCGGAGCAGCAAGCAATCGCCGACTATCTGGACACTGAGACCGCCAAGATTGACGACCTCATCGCCCACACCCACGACGAAATCGCACTCTTGAAAGAACTGCGCGCCGCGACCATTGCGGATGGGGTGCTGGGGCGCATCGATGTTCGAGGTAGTGCAAAAACGATAGCCGCTTGCGCTTGATGGATAAACGCCAGCGGTCAATTTGATTAAGAAAAATGCGAGTGGGACACCCATGGCAGCCATCCACACCGAAGAGCAGTTTGAAGACGAAGTTTGCGAAGTCCTGAAAGCCCAGGGGTGGCTGATCGATGGCCCCTTGCCGTTCCAAAAAGGCTTTGCATACGACAAGGACTACGACCGCCGCACGGCGCTGTACCCCGAGGACGCAATTGCCTGGGTGAAGGACACCCAGCCCGATGTCTGGGAGAAGTTCGCCAAGAACCACGCGAAGAACCCCGAGGCGGTGTTCATCCAGCGGCTGGCGGAAGAACTGGACAAAGACCGCCCGACCATCAAGAAGGAAACCCCGCAGCTCTGGGGCACGCTCTACGTGCTGCGCAAGGGCTTCAAGGACATCAACGCCACGTTCAAGATGGCGCAGTTTGCGCCCAGCAACCAGCAGAACCCCACCACCTGGGAGCACTACAAGAAGAACCGCCTGCGTGTGGTGCGTCAACTGCATTACTCGCTGCACAACCAGTTTTGCATCGACTTCGTCCTGTTCCTCAATGGTCTGCCCCTGGCAACCATCGAGCTGAAAACCGACACCACGCAGAACATCGAAGACGCGGTGCGGCAGTACAAGTACGACCGCAACCCGGTGGACGTGGCCACCAAGCAGCCCGAGCCTTTGCTCTCGTTTGGCAAGCGGGCGTTGGTGCACTTCGCCGTGAGCACCGACGAAGTGCAGATGGCAACCAAGCTCGCGGGCGCGGCCACGCGCTTTTTGCCCTTCACCCGCGGCAACCCCGACGGCATGGACGGCGCTGGGGCGGGCAATCCTCCCGATGATGCTTTGGGCTATTCCACCGGCTACCTGTGGCACGAGGTGTTCCAGCGCGATGCGTGGCTGGCGGTAGTGGGCAAGTTCTTGTCGGTAGAGGTGTCCGAGTCCAAGGACGCCAAGGGCAAGAAGGTGTTCAACACGTCGCTTTTGTTCCCGCGCTACCACCAGTGGGATGCGGTCAACAAGCTGCTGAATGCCACCCTAGCCGAAGGCGTGGGGCATACCTATCTGGTGCAGCATTCGGCGGGGTCGGGCAAGTCCAACACCATAGGATGGCTGGCGCACCGCCTTGCGTCTTTGCATGACGCCAAGGACCAGAAGGTGTACAGCAGCGTGATTGTGATTACCGACCGCAGGGTGTTGGACACGCAGTTGCAGGACACCATCTACCAGTTTGACCACCAGCAAGGCGTGGTTGAAAAAATTGACGAAAACAGCACGCAGTTGGCCGGTGCCCTGGACAAGGGCAAGCTCATCATCATCACGACGTTGCAGAAGTTTCCCTGGGTGTTGGACAAGGTGGGCGGCCTGGGCGACAAGCGCTTTGCGCTCGTCCTGGACGAAGCCCACTCCAGCCAGGCGGGCAAGAGCGCGGTAAAGCTGCGCGCGGTGCTGACCAAGGGCAAGACGGGTGCTGCGAGTGCGGACACGAAAGCCGATGGCGCGATGGTGGTTCCCGATGGCGATGACGACATCACCGATGAAGACGTGCTCAACACCATCATGGCATCGCGCCAGCGACCGCCCAATGTGTCGTACTACGCTTTTACGGCGACGCCCAAGCCCAAGACCATGGAACTGTTTGGGCGCACGGGAATGGATGGAACGCCCGAGCCCTTCCATGTGTATTCCATGCGCCAAGCCATCGAAGAGAAGTTCATCTTGGACGTGCTGCGTGGCTACACCACCTATGGCTTTGCCTTCAAGTTGGAGCAGGCGGGCGACGACAAGGAGGTGAAGGCGGGCAAGGCCAAGGCCAAACTGTTCCGCTACGCGCAGTTGCACCCGACCAGCATCGCCCAGAAGGTAACGGTCATTGTGGAGCACTTCCGCGAGCACGTCATGCACCAGTTGAGCGGGCAGGCCAAGGCCATGGTGGTGTCGGATAGCCGCGTGGCCGCGGTTCGCTACAAGAAGGCGTTCGACGACTACATTAAGAAGATGAAGTACACCGACTGCAAAGCGTTGGTGGCGTATTCGGGCGAGGTCACGGACGAGAAATCCAAGGTGCTCAAAGCCAAGGAAGGCGACCTCAACGACCACAAGGAACACGACGACGGCATCAAGGAGGCGTTCAAGACCGAGACCTATCAGGTGCTGATTGTCGCATCGAAGTTTCAGACGGGCTTTGACCAGCCCAAGCTCTGCGCCATGTACGTGGACAAACGCCTGGACGGCGTATTGGCGGTGCAAACCCTGTCGCGTCTAAACCGCATGTACCCCGGCAAAGAAACCGCCTTCGTGCTGGACTTCCGCAACGAAGCGGATGGCATCCTTAAAGCCTTCCTTCCGTTCTACCGCACCGCCAAGATGTCGGCCGTTACCGACCCGAACCTGGTCCACACCCTGCGCCAGAAGCTGGACGACGCGGGCATCTACCTATGGGAAGAAGTGCTGGCCTTTGCCAAAGGCTACTTCGACCCCAAGGGCAAGCAGGCCACGATTCAAGCGCCGTTGAAGAAGGCGCACGAGCGGTTCAAGGCGCAAACCAAGGAGGTGCAAGACCTGTTCCGTGGCGATGTATCGTCGTACATCAGCGCCTACGATTTCCTGTCGCAACTGCGCTCCTACGACGATGCCGACTTGGAACGCCTGCATGCGTTTTGCCGCATGATTTTGCCCCGCTTGCAGGGCAACGCCGGAGGCGATGAGGCGCTGGATGAATCCGTGCGGCTGGCGGGCTACAAGGTGGTCAACGAGCAAAAGCACAAGCTGGACATGGAGGCGGGTACCGCCGAACCGATGAAGCCCATGGGCACGGGCGGCGGACAGGCCTGGGACGACCCGGAAGACCGGCTGTCGGCCATCATCAAGAAGATGAACGAGGTATTTTCCGGCAACCTGTCGGATGCCGATTTCAAGGGCTACGCCACTACCTTGATCGGCAAGATGGTGAACGACCCCACCTTGCAGGAGCAGGCGCAGGCCAACGACACGGTTACAGCATTCTCAAATGGCGCCTACGAAACCAAGCTCAACAATGCCGTCGTAGATGCCCTCGAGGGCCACAACACCATGGCTGACCAGGCATTGAGGCATGAAAAGGTATTCAAAGGGTTGGCGAATCTCTTGGTAGATGAGGTGTACCGACAGTTGCGAGACAAAGGTGAAGAAGCGCTAAGTGGGACCTGACGGGCGGAGATCCTGATGAAAATGTCACCAGGATTAGCCAGGGACTAGCTACCCACCTGGTCAGCCGTCGTACCTCATCCTCAGATCACTGAGCACCTGGCCAGATCCTCAGCACCGGCCGGCCAATTTTGGCGTGTCTGCGCCGGCATCCGCTCCGATAGGAAAGACACTAGCAAAACGGCTGGCTGATTAAAGAAGTGCCGCTGGCTATTCTGTTCCTTGGACACTAGAGGGACGGCACGTTAAGCATAAGATGCGCTTGCCGAGCATTCCTTGCCGAACTGCGCTCCAACAAATTACGTCTTGTCACTACAATAGTTTTGTCGATATACTGACCTTGCTCTAGCGATAGGCATTTCGCCTATCCTCTACTCCGTCACTCAGTGATTCCGTAAGACGATTATCCGATTACATTGATATCGTCATGTCGTTATTGGTTATGTGACCATGCGCTTAGCGCTAGGCAAGCTAGAGCTTGAGTAGAGGAGGATCTGACAATGAAAAAATTCATTCGCAAGACCCGCCTAGTCTACGCGTGCATCAACCTAGTGGGTGGATTGTTCCGCCTGCTGGCCGCACTCGTAGACATGGCATCTAACTACCCCAACTCATATGCCTCTCAAATGGTCCACTCGCTTCGAGCTTAAGCCAGGCCGTTGGGTGTTCGTCCCTACAGAGGAAGCCAGAGACGCTGGCCTCAACATAAAACAAAAAATCGCTTCACTCTGGAAGCCTCCAAGCTTCTATTTCCACCTTAGGGATGGTGGCCATGTTGCAGCAATTCGCAGCCACCTCCAAAGCAATTATTTCTACCGGATTGACCTAGATGATTTTTATGGCCAAGTCAATCGTACGCGAGTGACTCGGTGCCTCAAAACGTGGTTACCGTACTCCGAAGCGAGAGCGATAGCAAACGAGAGTACAGTTAAACGCCCTGCCTCAGATACGTTTATTCTTCCATATGGCTTTGTGCAATCGCCGATTCTAGCTTCGCTCGCACTTGAAAAAAGCAAGCTAGGTTCATGCTTGAGAAAACTTGATAGAAGAAGCGATGTGGTCGCCAGCGTTTATGTCGATGACATAATCATATCTAGTAAGAAAAAAGCTGTTCTTCAAGAGATTGCACCACAATTGGAAAAGGCCGCTACTGATGCTCGGCTCCCCATAAATGCCCAGAAAACGGAAGGGCCCGCCATAGCCATCGGAGCGTTTAATATTACCGTTTCGCACGGAATTATGGAAATAACAGAAGATCGACTAAGGATGCTGCTCGAAGCATACAAAGCAGCAAGCAGCGACAGCCAAAGAAATGGGATTGACAGCTACATCAAATCGGTCAACCATAGCCAATCTCCAAGTCACGTTCAAGCGTAATATTTGAAGTTGTGTTTCCACTTATCTGACGGCAAGCCTGGGTTGGCAAGCAGAATCTCCCCAACACGGTCAGAGTATTTAACCGTAATGGGCCGCCCTTCACCCAACTGGCAAGAGTTGTAGTTCAGTTTAGTCAAGCCCAAGATATCTCTCGCCACCTGTACCAGATCTGCGTCACTGGATTTGACCCTGTATCGCCGGACACCACTTCACCGTTAAGTTGATAAAACGGCGAGACGCCGGAACTCTCGGGGAGAACGATACTTCAACGCACTGTGTGGATGCGATTCGTTGTAGTGCTCGAAGGCCAGAGCCAAGTTATGTGCGGCAGTATTGGCATCGGGCTTGGGCATGAAGGCAACATAATCGCGCTTCATGGTCTTTACGAAGCTCTCGGCCATTCCGTTGCTCTGCGGGCTGCACACGGGCGTGGTCAATGGATGCAGGCCGATCTCGGTGGCGAACGAACGCGTTTTTTCGGCGATGTAGCCCGAGCCGTTGTCGGTTAGCCACTCAATGGGGTGAGGCGGTTTCAACGTGCCACCGAAGCGGTTTTCAACGGCGGCCAGCATCACATCGCGGACGATGTCGCCGCTGTGCCCCGCAGTGGTGGCCGCCCAGCTCAACGCTTCGCGATCGCAACAGTCCAGCGCAAACGTCACCCGCAGCGGTTCACCGTTGTCGCATCGGAATTCAAAACCGTCAGAACACCAGCGTTGATCGCTGCGCGCGACGGCCACGCGGCCATCGTGACGGCGTTCAGGCCGCGCCGGCTGGACCTTACGGGCGATCAATAGATCGTGCGCGCGCATGACCCGATAAATGCGTTTGGCATTCACGGCAGCCTCGCCCGCAGATTCGCGAGATCGACGTATCAAGCCCCAAACTCGTCTATAGCCGTAGCTTGGTAAGTGGGCCACGGTTTGTCGGATTTCATCGAGCAGGGCACGATCATCGAGCTGTCGGCGCCGACGGCCATCGGACCAGTCGGATTGACGGACAAGACGTTGAGCAACATTTGAGCGCGCTACACCAAGGACGTCGCAGACCGTTTTCACTGGTCGTCCTCTGGCAACGAGGGTGAGCGCGCAATCCACTTTCGGGATTTCATGACGTCGACCGCCTCCCGCAGGATTTCGTTCTCCATCGTCTTCTTGCCCAGCAATCGCTGCAGTTCACGTACCTGGGCCAGCGCCTCCGACAGTTCTGAAGCAGGCACCACCTCCTCTCCCGAACTGACCGCAGACAGGCTGCCGTTCTGGTACAGCTTGCGCCAGCCAAATAACTGATTCGGGTTGATGCCGTGCTGGCGCGCGACCGTCGAGACGGTCTTACCCGGCTCGAAACTCTCGCGCACCATCGCCAATTTTTCTTCCGCCGACCAGCGGCGCCGCCTCTCGGGCCCGGTTAACACTTCCATCACTGCTTGCTTGGTGTTAGTCAAAAACACAGTCATATGCCTAGTCAGTATTCTAGGTGAGTGATGGTGTCCGGTGACTCAGGGGGGCATTCCAGCATGAATGTCGATGGACGAGTCTAAAGGATCGTTTAGATGCGCCGGGGTTGCAAAGAAGAGCTTTCGATTGAGGAGAAGTTCCCAGGTACGTTGCGCACAGTTTCGGTATTTGTAGACGAGCATGTTTGTCGGGGTGCTGCATAATTTAAGTTAACTGATGTTCGAGCAACTAATCATCGCACCAAATGCCTGCTTTTGGACGGGAGCCGTCTGCAGGCCGCTCCCGACCCCAAGGCGGACTCTTGCGGCGACGCATCCGAGCAATGAAGGCGCAGCAGACTCAAACAGTTTTTTGCTTAGCGACCCAGCATGAGTCGATCGCCTGACGCGTGGCCTAAACGTCGTACGCGGTCCACACTAAAACATGCCATCACCTCATACATGTCATCACCTCATGGCGTCGAAGACGGTTGCGCTAGATACTTGGTTTCTTCGTATTGAGGTGACGACATGTCGCTAAAGTGAGCCAACATCTGGCGGCGAAATTCTGTTATCGAGCGATACGGTGATGTGTCTCCGTGCGTCTCCAAATAGCACTCAACGTTGAGAGCGAGATCTGCTGCCGTCTTCTGGTAGTCGAAACCCGTTCCGGCACTGCTCCAAGAGAATGCGTCGATCTTCACTTCAAGCTCATATAGCCTACGCGAAGGGACATAGATAAGTCGGGCACTTCTGCTTGCAGGGCTGGTTCCCCACCTCACGTCATACTTGTCGTAGTCCACCGCCGAGCCGCTCTTGCGATCCCACACGCACGCATCTAGAAGAGCGATAACAGCGGCAATCTGACAGTCATCAGGGAGCATGAATTCCATATGATTACGCCAAGCGTTCAGCTTCTCTGTCTCTTTGTAAAGCTCTAAGATGCTCGCGTAAGAAATATCGATGAGCGAATCCTCTTTCGTTCTGGCGATCACCCCAGCTTTGGAAAGGCTGACAGGCGTAAGAGAAAGCTCGGCCTTTTTCCTAATCCTCTCCACCAATACGTTCGCACCATATTTGACGCGCGGCATCTGGACTTCGACCAGAATGTTCAAACGTCGGAGCGCGAGAGAATCACCGAAAAATATCGGGCCATTTGTCCGATGAAAGCCTGACTTGTACAAAGCCTTAATTGCGGCCGGCATGGCCGGTTCCAAGACGGAAATGAAAGAGCTTTCCCTCGCCAAGTTCACCTTCGACGCTTTCAGGATGCCCACGACTGTAGCGACCGCATTTTTTTTTGCTGCGGCACTGCTGTCTAGATATTCCGGGTGCATGGGAGTTGTTCCAGAAAAAAGGTCTGATCACCCAATATTATAAAAGTGGATGAAGGCTTGGTAGTAAGGAGAAAAACTACATATCATTGCATCGATCACGCACGTCGCTGATAAACACGTTAGTCTACAGCCCTACTGGGCTGAGACGGGCAGGACGGCGCGGCCCAGAGGCCATGCCAGGCGCGGGTGTAAGCCACCGATATCGGCCGTGGCCCTGCCGATTCAGGTGGTGGCGGTCATCAACAGCTAGACGCCAATCACCGCTTAACGGCCTAGGCCCGCGTGGCGCTGCGGCTGCCCGCCGCGACAAGCAAACGATGGTCAAAATTCGCGTAGGCGTGCCGATGCGGTCAAGCTGGAACCCGAGCCGCCTGACAGGCAGCAAGGGCCACATGAACTGCCGACGTCAAGCGTCCCCTCGTGCCAGATTGGCTTAGACCGCCAACGGTCAGCGTTGGGGCTCAAATTCGCAAAACCTGAGTTGACCAACTCACGGGGAAGAACGTTATCTGACCGAAGTAGATGGGTAGGAGTCACCTGCGATCGTCCGCTTCTGGCCGATTCTGTTGAAAAACTCGATTGCTCGTCGCGAT
>NZ_JBHFIZ010000013.1:47490-107067 GCF_057334535.1 Achromobacter colocynthidis | reverse complement strand
GCGTTCAGCGCGGCGGTCAGCACGGCCGCGCTGCTGCCGAGTGCGGCAGCGGCGGCTTCGGCGCTGCCGCGCGCAAGCTGCACTTGTTCGGCGGCCTGCGCGGCGAGCTCAAGCGTTTGCTGCGGCAGGGCGGGCACGGGCGGCTGCGCGGCGGCCACGGCCAGCGCGCCGGCTTCGGCGGACGTCGCGGTATTGACGGCGTCATTGATGGCGCCGGCGGCGGCATCTTCCGCCTTGGCGTTGGGGTCGGTGCCGGCGTCGGCGGTCTTGCCGGGCATCTTGCCGGGCGCCTTGGCGCCATCGTTGGCCGGACGCGAATCGGCGGACGGCTTCGGACGTTGCTGAGCCAGCACGTCCGAGAAGCTCGGGCCTTTTTTGTTCGCGGGTGCGGGCTTGTTGGCGCCCAGCGCGTCGGCGAGGGACGTTTTCGCAACGGGCGCGATAGTCGGCAAGGGCAGGGGAGCGGTCATCTTGGGCTTCCTGTTAGGTGCAGCTTTATGGGTGCTGCTTAATGCATCCCGGCCTGGCGCTGGACCAGGCGGGCGGAATATTCATCGTTGGCGCGTTGTTCGCGGCGCGATTCCACGACGGCCTGCGCGCGCATTTCGCGCTGCGCCAGGGCGTCGTAGGAACTGAGCTTGCGCTTTTCCTGCTGCCAGTACAGGCGGCCCTTGGCAAGGTTGTCATCCGCCTGGCGCAGTACGGTCTGCTGCTGGCTGATGGCGTCGTCCAGGGTGCCGATGAAGCGCTGGTAGTTGTGGCAATCGCTGGCGGACATGCCGGTCGTCATGGCTTGCTGCAACCGCTCCAGGTAGTCCTGGCGGTAATCGCTCAACATGCCAAGCTGGCGCTCGGCGTTGGTGCGTTCGGCGCTGAGCCGACCCAGCAGGCGCGCGGCTTCATCCGTGCTTTCCTTGGCCAGGTTGATCAACATGTCCAAGGGCAATTGGCTAGGCATAGGTGTCCCTTAACTCGAAACTGGCGCGCAACTGGTTGACGGCATCGTCGTAGCCGATGTTTTCGCCGACGTCTTGCTGCAAGAAGGCTTCCAGGCGCGGATAGCGCGCGATGGCTTCGTCCAACTGCGGATCGTTGCCGGCCGCATAGGCGCCCACGGCGATCAGGTCGCGGTTGCGCTGGTAGCGCGACAGGTTCTGCTTGAAGCGGCGCACGATGGAGAACTGCTGCGGCGTGATCAGCGAGGTCATTGCGCGCGAAATCGACGCTTCGATATCAATGGCGGGGTAGTGCCCGGCTTCGGCCAGATGGCGCGACAGCACCACGTGGCCGTCCAGGATGGCGCGCGCCGAGTCGGCGATCGGGTCTTGCTGATCGTCGCCTTCGGCCAGCACCGTATAGAACGCGGTGATGGAACCGGCCTTGCCGGACGGGCCGGGCGCGCCCATGCCGGCGCGTTCGACCAGCATCGGCAGCTTGGCGAACACCGAGGGCGGGTAGCCCTTGGTGGCCGGCGGCTCGCCGATGGCCAGCGCGATTTCACGTTGCGCCATGGCGTAGCGGGTCAGCGAATCCATGATCAGCAGCACGTCTTGGCCCTGATCGCGGAAATGCTCGGCCAAGCGGGTGGCGTAGGCCGCGCCCTGCAGGCGCAGCAACGCGGACACGTCGGCGGGCGCCGCCACGACAACCGAGCGGGCCAGGCCTTCGGGGCCCAGGTTGTGTTCGATGAATTCCTTGACTTCGCGGCCGCGTTCACCGATCAGGCCCACGACAATCACATCGGCCTTGGTGTAGCGGGCCATCATGCCCAGCAGCACGGATTTACCCACGCCGGAGCCCGCGAACAGGCCCATGCGCTGGCCTCGGCCCACGGTCAAGAGGCCGTTGATGGCGCGCACGCCCGTGTCCAGCACGGTGTCGATCGGGGCGCGCGACAAGGGGTTGATGGGCTGAGCGGATAAGGGCGCCAGTTCGGCGCCCGTCAGCGGGCCCAGGCCATCCAGCGGGCGGCCGGCGCCGTCCAGCACCCGGCCCAGCAGCGCGTTGCCCACGGGCAGGTGACGGCCCAGTTGCGGCTTGGCGTTGCCATTCAATTCGGCCTTGCGCGGCAGCGGGATCGCGCGTTGCACGGGCGGTTCGCCGGGCACGACGCGCGCGCCGGGCGGCAGGCCGGAAATATCCGCCTGCGGCATCAGGTACAGCGTGTGGCCGTCAAAGCCGACCACTTCGGCGTCGGCCCAGTGGTCGTGTCCGCGCGCGATTTCGATGCGGGCGGCGGCGCCCCCGGGCAGGCGCAGGCCGGTGGCGTGCAGCACCAGGCCGGTGGCGCGCGTGATCTTGCCGCTGACCAGCCAGGGGTCGGTGGAGGCGGCGCGGATCGAACCGATTTCGAGCTGCGTCTTCCAACGGTCCAGCACCGGCACGGTGGCCGGGGAGGAGGCGGGCGCGGCCGTCAGGCCGGGTTGCGCCGGAGCCGGATTGCCGCTCACGCCGGATCCTCCCAGGACACGTTGCGACCCAGCGAGGCCGCGACACGACGCCAGCGCGTTTGCAGCGTGGCGTCGATATCGCCAAAGGGCGTTTCCGCGCGGCAACCGCCACGCGCGATGGATTCATCGGCCAGCACGCGCCAATGGCCTTCCTTCAGCTCGTCGGCCAGGTGCAGGCGGATCAGTTCGATGTCTTCGGGGTTGGCCCACAAGCGCATCTGACCATTGGTCGACGGGTTGATGTGCAACACGTCGCGCACGGCGGCGGCCACGGCCTCGGGTTGTTCGGACAGGGTAGTGCGCACGACCTGCTGCGCAATGTCCAAGGCCAGCGTCAGCAGGCTCTGGCCCATTTTTTCTTCCAGCGCACCCACCGACGCGGCGCAAGCCTGCACCAGTGCGTGCAGGCGCTGCGCCTCTTCGGCGCCTTGCTCGCGCGCCTGGGCCAGGCCTTCGGCATAGCCGGCTTCACGGCCCGCGGCGTAGCCCGCTTCGTGGCCTGCCTGCTGGCCGGCTTCCACGCCGGCCGCATGGCCTTGCGCGTAACCTTCCTCGCGTCCTTCGGCCATGGCCTGGGCGCGCAACTGCGCCATCACCACGGCGGGGTCGGGGCCCGGATCGGGTTCCGGTTCGGGCTCCACATCGACGGTCTCCGGCTCGTTGAACGACAGCATCTGCCAGCGCCGCCAGGCGGCACTGCGCGAGATGAGCGTCGTCGCGCCGTTGTCCGCTTCAGACATACGCGTCGTCCCCGGAATTGCCCAGCACGATCTGACCACTTTCGGCCAGGCGGCGGGCGATCTGCAGAATCTTCTTCTGTTCGGCTTCGACCTTCGACATGCGGATCGGCCCTTGAGCTTCCAGGTCCTCGCGCAGCATTTCGGCGGCGCGGCTGGACATGTTGCGCAGGAACTTGGCGCGCAGCTCTTCCTGGGCGCCCTTGAGCGCGACCATGAGCGTGTCGTTGTCGATTTCCTTGAGGATGAGCTGGATGGCGCGGTCTTCGACGTCGAGCAGGTTGTCGAACACGAACATCTCGTCGATGATCTTCTGCGCCAGGTCGTTGTCGCGCTCGCGCAGGCTGGCCACAACGGTTTCCTCGTCCGAGGAATTCATCATGTTCAGGATCTCGGCCGCGGTGCGCACGCCGCCCATCTTGCTGCGCTTGGCGCCTTGGCCGGCCAGCACGGAGTTCAGCACTTCGGTCAGTTCGGAAAGGGCAGCCGGCTGCACGCCGCCAAACGTGGCGATGCGCAGCATGACGTCGTTGCGCAGGCGGTCGGTCAACAGCGCCAGCACACCGGCGGCGCGGTCGCGCTCCAGGTGCACCAGGATCGTCGCGATGATCTGGGGGTGTTCGTCGCCGATCAGCTCGGCCACGGTGTTGGGGTCCAGCCAGTTCAGCGCGTCGATGCCGCTGCCGCCGTCGCCGGCTTCCAGGATGTCTTCGATCAGGCCGGCCGCGCGGTCGCTGCCCAGCGCCTTGGTCAGCACGCTGCGGATGTAGTCGTCCGAACCCAGCGTGACGGCCATGAACTGGTCGGCTTCCTGGCGGAATTCTTCCAGCACCACGGCCACGTCGTTGCGCGTGACCTGCTTCAGGCTGGCCATCGCGCCGCCCACCTGCTGCACTTCACGGGCGCTCAGGTACTTGAAGACTTCAGCCGCGGCGTCTTCGCCCAGCGACATCATCAGGACGGCGCTGCGCGTCATGCCGTCCATCGGAGTGGAATCATTTGTCATCTTTGCTCATCCAGGTGCGCAGAACCATCGCGACGGCGCGCGGATCCTTGTTGGCCATTGTGCGGGCGCGTTCCAGGTTGTCTTCGTAACGGTTGACTTCCTTGGCGCGGGCCACGTCCTGGGCTTCGCGAGCCGCTTCCTGGCGCTCGGCTTCAGCCATTTCCGGATCCACCGGCGGGTACAGGTATTCGGTGACCGAGCGACGCACCTTGCGGTACAGCCACAGGGCAAGCACCAGACCCACCAGCCACGCAAGAATGGTCTTGAACAGGGCGATCATTTCCGGGTCGCGCCACATCGGCAGCGGCGGCGGGCCATCATTGAACTGGCTGTTGACCAGGTTCAGCGAGTCGCCCCGCGTTTCGGAATAGCCCATGGCTTCGCGAACCAGGTTGGTCAGCTTGTTCAATTCTTCGGGCGGCAGGGCTTGCGGCTCGCCGTCCTTGTCGCGCACGTAATTCACCACCACGGCGACCGACAGGCGCTTGACGTTGCCCACCGGTTGCTTGATGTGGCTGATGGTGCGGTCCACTTCATAGTTGGTGGTGGCGTCGCGGCGTTCGTTCAGGTTGGCGGTGGCCGCCTGGGTGCCGGTCTGCTGCTGTTGCTGTTGTTGCTGCTGTTGCTGTTGTTGCTGAGCATTGGCCGGCGGTTGCGGCGGCTGCGCGGGCGGGTTCGTCAGCGGGGCCTGTGCGTTGGGCGGGGCCTGGTTGGACAGCGCGCCGGGCACGCCTTGCGCGGGGTTCACGCCGCGCTGCGTGGAATCGCTGGTTTGCTGGCTGCGCACGGCGGCCTGGCCAGGTTCCTGGTTTGGGCGGTAGACCTCGGAGGTTTCTTCGCGGCGGGCGAAGTCGACATCGGCGCTGGCTTGGGCGTGGACGTTGCCCGGGCCGACCAGCGGATTCAAGATCGTCAGGATGCGTTCAACGGTGCGCTGTTCCACTTCGCGCACAAAGCGCATCTGGTCGGCGTCCATGCCACGGCCTTCGCCCAGCGGGGCCGACAGCAGCCGGCCGTTCTGGTCAACGATGGACACGCTTTCGGCGGTCAGCTCGGGCACGCTGGAAGCCACCAGCCAGGAGATCGCCGACACTTGCGCGTCGCTCAGGCTGCGGCCGGGGTACACGTTCAGCAGCACCGAGGCCGTGGGCGCCTGGCGTTCGCGCACGAACAGCGACTGGCGCGGCATGGCCAGGTGAACGCGGGCGTGCTGCACCGTGTTCATGGCTTCGATCGAACGGGCCAGTTCGCCTTCAAGGCCGCGCTGGTAGTTGATCTGTTCAGAGAATTGGCTGGCGCCGAAACGGGCGTTGTCCATCAGCTCGAAGCCGACGGAGCCGCCACGCGGCAGGCCTTGCGAGGCCAACTGCAAGCGCGCGTCGTAGACGCGGTCGGCCGGCACCAGCAGCGCGGTGCCGTTTTCGTTGTAGCGGTGGGGCACGTTCATGGAACCCAGCGCCGTCACGATGGCGCCGCCGTCGCGGTCATCCAGGTTCGAGAACAGCACCTTGTACTGGGGTTCGCTGCTCCACATCACCGTGGCGACGATCAGCGCGATGACGGCGGCGGCCGCGCCAAGCAAGATAGGCTTGGGCAGTGCGCGGACCTTTTCCAGCACAGGGAACTTCGCCAGCAGCGACGAGCTCAGAGTGGCCTGCTGATTCATCGATGGCTCCCGCTGGCTACGCGGCGCAAGGAAAAAGTCTTCATGTCTTGGTAGGGCAGATTACACATGCAACGTGCTTCTGGTCTGGGGAGAGCCTGGATTATTGCCCTTGGGTCGACAATCCCAATCGATGAAAACAGCAGGTTTTTGGCGTTACTTATCCTCTATGTCGATGGAAGGACAGCCGATGTGGCCCCGGTTGACGGCATTCGAGGAAATGTCGGGTTTTTTGGCGGTTTTTAACGGCTATGGGCGCGCGCGATCAGCGTTACGCTCTGCGGCAACATTGGCGATATGCCCAACCAGCAAGGAATCAGGTAATGGCTGTATCAGGCTTGAACGGCATCGAAGGCATGCTCCAGCAGATGCGCACCGTCGTGAGCAAGGCGGAAACCGGCAATCTCGCCGCGGGGGAATCGGTGGGCCAGCCCGACGGCTTCGCCGCCGAGTTGCAGCGCTCGATCCGCCGCGTGACCGCGGCTCAGAACGCGTCGTCGGCGCAGGCGAAGGCCTTTGAAATGGGCGCGCCCGATATTTCGCTGAACGATGTGATCATCGACATGCAGAAGGCCAGCCTAGGCTTTCAGACGGCGGTGCAGGTGCGCAACAAGCTGGTTGCCGCCTACAAGGAAATATCGTCGATGGCCGTGTAAGGGCGTCGATCTGAAAAAAGGCCTTTCCATTGGAAAGGCCTTTTTGCATTGGGGCTTCGCTTTGCGTTGCAGGTAGTTTTGCCTTAGTTGCGCTGCGCGCCTTTCTCCAGGCGCCACACCACTTTCTGCAACCAGTTTTCCTGGCGCGCATCCAGATTCAAGAACACGGCGCCCACGTGGCTCATCGGCGGTTCGCCTGTTAGCGACACGTGCCGGGGCGCGGCGTCGTCCGGACTGTCGGGCTGAATCATCGGTTGGCCGGAAATGGGGTAGATGTTGCGCACTTCCAGGTTGGCACTGAGCTTGCCCAGTTCACCAAAATCCAACTGCACGTCTTCCATCACCGTGCCGCGTTCCGGCAAGGCGGGCACGGCAAGCGCGGCCCGCAGCCCCACGCCGTCAACCGAAATATCGCGCACCGTGAATTGAAAGGGCTTGGTCTTGGCATCGGGCTGCCAACTGGCCTGGCATTGGCCGGCACCCGTGATGAGCGAGGCGCGAAACATCTTGCGCCGCTGGATGCGGGCCAGGCGATCCGGAAAGGGCGACATCAGCGCTGCGCTGCCGTCGTCGAAGTGAATGACTTCGGGGCGCTGCACGCGAAAGCGGATCTGCACGCCGCCATAGGCGGTGGCGTGGAAATGGAAAGTCGTGCCGCTCAAAAGACCCATGTTGTCGGACTGCTCGAAGTCGGCGCCGGCGTAGTCGCGCGGCCGCCAGAAGAACTGGCGGGTTTGCTTGTCGGCGCCCAGCACCAGCACCGCCATTTCACGGTCGGCGGCGTCGCGCACCAGGATGTGGCTGTCGGGGTGCGTCAGCTCGAACAGGGCGGAACGCATGTCTTCCGGCCGGGTCAGCAGGAATTCCGGGTCGCTGGCATCCAACACGATGGTGGTCCTTAGAGAGTGAGGTCAGGCGGGCGGCGCCGCTTGGGGAAGCTCGCGCGATTCCAGGCGATACAGCCAGGCCAGCAATTCTGCCACTGCTACGTACAGTTGGGGAGGAATATGTGCATCCAGGTCCACCTGCATGAGCAGGCCGACCAATTCACGCGATTCGTGCACATACAGGCCGTTCTCTTCGGCGGCGCGCACGATGGTGTCGGCCAGTTGGCCGTAGCCCTTGGCCACCACGCGCGGTGCGCCGTCCTTATCGTCATAGGAAATGGCGACGGCGGCGTTGCGGTTGGCGTTGGGGCCATCGGCGGGGCCGATGCCCTGGGAATTGGGGGTATTGCTCATCAGAAATCGGTCGGCATGACAGGGCGCGGCTCCGTCACGCTGACCGCCAGATTGCTCAAGGTCAAGCCCGCGGCCAGAAGGCGCGAGCGCAGTTGGTCGGACGCATCATTGATTTCGGCGGCGGCCAGCGGCGCGACCAATTGCAATACGATCTGGTCGCCCGCCAGGTTCAGCCGCGCATCCACCAGCCCCAGGCGGGGCAGGTCGAGCTTGAGCCGGGTGGCCCAGGTGGGCGTGGCCGAGTCGGGGTCGCCACCGTAGGGGTCGCGTTCCACTTCCCATTCCATCGGCGTGCCGGGCCAGGCTTCGCCTTGCCAGGCCAGGGATTGGTTGGCCAGCACGTCCAACTGCTGGCGCACCAGCACGGTCAGGTCCTGGTGGATGCCGGTCACGGGCGTGCCGGGCGCGGGCGAGCCGCTGCCCGACGTTGCCTCGGCGCCGCCACCGGTGCGCGCGGTACTTGATGCGTCCGAACGGCTGCGCGCCGCCGTGGCGTTTTGCTGGGCGGTGTCGCGGCTCATCCTGGCCTGCGGCTCTTCCTGGAGCGCGGCGGGGTTGGTGCGGCCAAACACCATGTCGGTCAAATGCGATTCATAGAACAAGCCGCTGGTTTGCAGGGCTTGGCGCAGCGCCTGGCCCAATAGGCGGGCGGTCGGGCCGCCTGCCGCCAGCGAGGCATGCGCGGCGGCATCTGCGCCGCGTGCCGCGTGGGCATCCGCCTGGCCGGCGGGCCGCGTCAGCTTGGCGCCAGCGGCGGCATCCGCGCTGGTCGCGGCGGCTGCGGTTGCAGCGGCGGTGGTCGGTGCGGCAGGCAACGTGGGCGCGGGGGCCGGGGGCTGTCCAGCGGCGGCGGCTTGGCCGGCCGGCGGGGGTTGGCCAGCACCGGGCGCGGGCTGCGGGGCGGTTTGCGCGGGGGCTTGTCCGGCCGCGCCGCCGTTGGCGTTCCAGAGCGGCGCGCGCCCCTGGACGGCAGGCGCGGCTTCGGGGAACTGGGCCAGCAAGGCAAGAATCGTCCGGGCGGTGGTGCCCAGCGTGGTCGGGGCGGAGGCGGTGGTGTCGCTGCTGGTGACCAGCCCGCGCGCGGCCAGCGCCAGCGCGGCGGCCGTCGTGGCGTCAACAACGGCATTCTGGCGGTCGCCTCGGGCGCCGCCAGTTTGTATGCCTTGCCGGGGATCGCGGGTGGAGCCGTCCGACGACCCGGGCTTTTCCGGGCCTCCGGGCTGGCTGACGGCGTCTGGCCGTGCGCCCGACACCTGATTGGCGTTCGCGGCGGACATCGTCGTGCCAAGCACGGCGTCCAACCGCTGCACCAGGACATTACCGAGTGCGGCGGGACCGACGCTCATTCTTCAGGCGCCTGATATCCGTAGGCCGACAGCAGCGTCTGCTGGCGCTTCATGCGTCCCAGCAGCTCACCCAGGCGGGCCAGTTGCGGGATAGCCAGGTCGCGCGTCAGCGCATCGTTTTCCAGAATCCGCACGAGCAGGTCGTACTTCATGGCGCGGCCGGCTTCGTCCAGTGGCTCTTTTTGTTCCGTTTGGCGCAGGAGCTCGACACGCTCGCAGTATTGCTGGCCATGGACCATGGCCAAGTCCCAGTCGCCTGCCTTGGCGGCGGTCAGCATTTCCCCCGTGATGAGAGCGATCTCCTGGTAGTGCTCCAGGATGGCGGGAAGGGACTGGGTCAGGGACGTCATGGAAATCTCGGGCGTTCTCAGGCTGGCTAAGGGCATGGTTCGGGCCATTACGGCTCCATGCCGCCAGCCGGCCGGTCGATGGAAGTCTGCCAAGCTTCGGCCAGATCGGCCAGCAGCCGGTCGGCAATATCAAGCTGCTCGACATCCGCCTTCAGGTTCGCTGTCAGCAGCGTACGGATGATGTAGTCGTAAAGCAGGGCGAGGTTGGCGGCGATGTCGCCGCCGGCCTCCATGTTCAGCCCCGTTTTCAGGCCTTCATCGACAATTTTGATCGCTTTCGAGATGGCCGCGCCGCGTTCAGCGATGCGGCCTTCGTTCAAATGGATGCGCGCCTGCCCGATGGCCGCCCGCGCTCCCAGATAAAGCAGAGTGATCAGCCGCTCCGGGCTTGCGCCCAGGACTTGCGTTTCCAGGCCGATATCGGCGTAGGAACGAACAGAATAAGACCCTGAGGGCCGTCGGGCGGCATACGTCATTTAATGCATCTTCTATTAAGTTGGTTACTTCGACTTGTTCATGGCCTCAAACTGCTGGGTCAGATAGCTACCCGTACTTTGCATCTGCATGTAGAAGGTGTCCAGCGCAACGAACTGCGTGCGCATCCGCTCAATTTCAGCATCGCTCGATGCCTTGGCGCGCGCCTGCTGCGCGGTCAACGCGGTGATCGACTTGGCCAAGCCGTCTTGGCGCGTCTTCAAGGAGCCGGTCGAACCCAGCACATCCTTGAGCGCGGCGTCGATGTTCTTCGCCAGGCCGTTTTCGCCCGTCAACAACTTGGTGACGTCGGCGGGGTTCTCGGTCAGGGCCTTGGTGAGCTTGGTCGTGTCCAGCTTCAGTTCGCGGGCGGTGGCATCGGTGGTGATGCCCAGGTCGGCCAGCGAGCGTAGCGTGCCGCCACCCAGCACGCTTTGCAAGGCGCCGGACAGGGCCGACTGGATCGAGCGCGTGGTGCCGTCGCCCGTCAGCGGCTGGTTGGTGGCTGCCGAGGCGTCGAACGCGGTCAGGTTCTTGATCGTGGTTTGCAGCGTCTTGTACTTGGTGACGAAGTCCTGCACCGCCTTGCTGGCCACCGAGGTATCGGCTTCCAGTTTCAGGGTGATGGGCTTGTCGGTTTCGGTCTTTTCGGCCAGGTTCAGCGTAATGCCGTCGATGGCGGTCGAAATGTTGTTCGAACCGCTCTTGACCGGGATGCCGTTGATGATGACTTCGGCGTCCTGCCCGGCGGTGTCTTTCATGCCGGAGGTTGCGCCGTTGGCGTCCGTGCTGAACGTCAGGATGTCCTTCAACTTTTGGTCGCCGTTGACCGTGATGGACTTCACCGCTGCTTTTTCGCCCGTTTCGCGCGAGGTCAGCATCAGGTAGTTGTTGCCGTTGCCATCGTTGATGACGGTGGCGCGCAGGCCGGTCTTGTCGTCGGCGTTGATGGCCTTGACGATGCCGTTCAAGGACGTGTCGTCCTTCAGGTCAACCGTGCGCTTGGTGCCGTCGGCCAATTCAATTTCGAAGGTGCCCGTGGCGCCGTTCTTGGCGGTACGGTCGGCCACCGCCGACGATTGCAGGCTTTGCGCCCGCGCCAGGTTCTTCACTTCGATGGTGTACTGGCCGGCAACCGCGCCTTCAGCGGCCACCGTGGCCGTCAGGGCGGAACCGCCGGTGACGCTGCCCTTGATGGCAGCCATCGTTTCAGTCTTGCCCAGCACGGCGGCCGAAGACTGCAGGGCTTCCAACGCGCTTTGAAGCTGCGAGTAGGCGTCGATACGGGTTTGATAGCTTTCCGCACGGGTCGTGTAGACCGAAAGCTTTTTCGTCTCGGCGTCTTGCAGGTCCGACAGGATCTTTTCCAGCGGCAAGCCGGACACGGACCCAAGGTTGGTGATAGAAGCCATGTGATTTCCTTCCTAGCGAAGCGATTCTGACAAAAATAGGGTGCCGGCGATTGGCCGGGTAAGGGCATAAGGCGGGCCTAATTCGGGGTTTCCCTCACGCATAGGCGCCAAAACAGTTGAAGAACACTGTTTTAAGGGTCAGGTCATGCAGTGGTTTTAATGCCGTTGCCTTGCATGTTCACGATCATTTTGGCGATTTTGAGTACCGTTTCGCTGGGGATCGTGCGGATGACATCGCCCGACTCCGCATCCACGACCGACACGACCACCTGATGCACATTCGGATCGATTTCGAACTGCAATTGCGTCGACCACGCCTTCATCTGGTCGTTGATTTCGTCCAGCGCCTTGTCCAGCGGCAGCTTCTGCGAATCTGATTGATCCGACGTGGCGCTGTCGGAGGCGCCGCTGTTCGTGGCGGCGGCGGCGGGCGTCACGCTCACAGCCGGCTCGGCTGCGATGGGCGCCTGCACGGGCGCAGCGGGTGCGAACGTAGCGGGGGCTAGGGGGGTTACGGCCATGATCACTCCAGCGGCGATGTGGGCGTCTCGGAGGAACGCGCTGTTTTCAGGGAATTCTCAGCTACGATTACGGCACCTTTGCAGGGAACTTTAGCCCCCGGCATAGACGGATATTTCACGTGCTAATCAGTTTGGATCGGGCAATGAGTGTCAAGACGGCGCTGCGAGTTATCGAAATCATCGAAACCTTTGCCCGCGAGAAGCGCGCGCTGCCCTTGTCGGAGCTCGCGCGGTTGCTGGATGTGCCGGTGTCCAGTTGCCTGGCGCTGATCCGCACGCTGACGGGCCTGGGCTACCTGTATGAAACCGGCCGGCGCCAGGGCTATTACCCCACGGGTCGCTTGCTTGCCATGGCGCAGCGCATTGCGCGCGCCGACCCCGTTTTGGATCGCGTCTACCCCAGCCTGTCGGAATTGCGTGACGCTACCCGCGAAACGGTCGTGTTCGCCAAGCTCACCCAGGACGGGCGCGTGGTCTATCTGGATGTGCTGGATTCCCCACATACCATCCGATACGCGCCCGTTGCCGGCGAGTTCAAGGACGTACACGCAAATTCGCTGGGTAAGGCGTTGGTGTCGCTGATGGATGCCCCTGCGCGCCAGAGCCTGCTGTCCGACATGCCGATGACACGCTACAACGAGCGCACGCTGGTCACGCCGCAAGCGCTGGAAGATGACCTGCAACGGTCGCGCCAGCGCGGTTGGTTCATGAACAGTGGGGAATCGATCGCCGACGTGGGCGCCATCGCCTGGCCCGTCACCCTGTCGGGCGAGCACTATGCGATTTCGGTGGGCGGCCCGATCTACCGGATCGAGCCGCAGCAAGAGGCCTATGCGCGCATCTTGCGGGCGGCGTGCACCGCCCTGGAACAGCAAGCCTGAATGGGCCCCCGGCCGGGCGTTGCGCCCGGCGCGCCGTCAACAGGGCCTGTCATTAGGCCCCGGCAGTGGGCCCCCGTCAGTAGGCCCCGTCAGTACGACTTCGGCAGGCCCAGCACCTTTTCCGCGATGAAGCACATGATCAGCTGCGGGCTGACGGGCGCGATACGCGGAATGAAGCTTTCGCGCAGCAACCGTTCAACGTGGTATTCCTTGGCGTAGCCCATCCCGCCCAGCGTCATCACGGCGGTTTGGCAGGCGTTGTAGCCGGCTTCGGCCGCCAGGTACTTGGCCGTATTGGCATACGGGCCGCAGGGCAGGCCGGCGTCGTACAGGCTGGCGGCCTTGAACACCATGAGGTCGGCGGCTTCCAACTGCATCCAGGCTTGCGCAAGCGGGTGCTGGATGCCCTGATTCTGGCCGATGGGGCGGCCGAACACGGTGCGTTCCCCGGCATATTTCACCGCCCGGTCCAGTGCGGCGCGGCCGATGCCCACGGCTTCCGCCGCGATCAGGATGCGTTCGGGGTTCAGCCCGTGCAGGATGTATTCAAACCCGCGTCCTTCTTCGCCGATGCGGTCGGCCGCCGGAATGCGCAAACCATCAATGAACAGCATGTTCGAGTCCACGGCCTTGCGGCCCATTTTCTCGATTTCGCGCACTTCGATCTTCTCGCGGTCCAGATCGGTATAGAACAGGGACAGGCCCTGGGTAGGCTTGGCCACCTCGGACAGCGGGGTGGTGCGCGCCAGCAGCAGCATCTTGGTGGCGACCTGCGCCGTCGATATCCAGATCTTGCGGCCGTGCACCACGTATTCGTCACCCTGGCGCACCGCGCGCGTCGACAGCTTGGTGGTGTCCAGTCCGGCATCGGGCTCGGTCACGGCGAAGCAGGCCTTTTCGCGGCCGGCGATCAGCGGTTCCAGCCACCGGCCGCGCTGCTCGTCGGTGCCGAACACCACCACGGGGTTCAGGCCGAAGATGTTCATGTGCACGGCGGACGCGCCGGTAAAGCCCGCGCCGGACGCGGCGATGGTCTGCATCATCAGCGCGGCTTCGGTCATGCCCAGGCCCGCGCCGCCGTATTCCGGCGGCATCGCAATGCCCAACCAGCCGTCGCGCGCCAGATCGGCGTGCAGCGGCTCGGGAAAGCCGCCTTCGCGGTCGCGTTCCAGCCAGTATTCGTCGGGGTAGCGGTCGCAGATGCGCGAAACGGCGTCGCGCAGCGCCAACTGCTCAGGGGTGAAGGCAAAGTCCATCAGTGGTTTCCATCCTGGGTAATGCCGCGGGCGACCAGCGCGTCGATCCGGGCGTCGTCGTAGCCGGCTTGGGCCAGCACCTCGCGGCTGTGCTCGCCCAGCCTGGGGGCGGGCCGTCGCAGGGACGTGGGCGTGCCTTGGTACTGGCCCAGCGGCGCGGGGGTGCGCAGGGGGCCTTCGCTGGGGTGATCCACGTGGCGGATGAAGTCGGTGGCGGTCAGGTGCTCGTCCACCAGCAGGTCGTCCACCGTGTAGAGCTGCGACGCGGGGATGTCCGCGCGGGCCAGGGCGTCCAGCCACTCCTGCGTGGGGCGCGTGCGGATCACGTCGGCCACGTAGGCGTAGACCTCACCAATATGCGCGGCGCGCGCACCGTGCGTGCAAAAGCGCGGATCTTCGGCCAATTCGGGCTTATCGATCAGGGTAAAGAAGTTGCGCCAGTGCTTGTCGTTGTAGATCAGCAGGCAAAGGTAGCCATCAGCCGTGGCGTACGGTCGGCGATGCGGCGCCAGCAGGCGGGCATAGCCGGTCGGGCCCATGGGCGGCTCGAACGTCGCGCCACCCAGGTGATCGCCCAGCACCAGGTGGGCCATGCCTTCAAACATGGGGATTTCCACCTGCTGGCCGCGCCCCGACGTCTTGGCGTGCAGCACCGCCGACACCAGGGCAATGGCCACGTGCAGGCCCACCGCCCGGTCGGCCAGCGTCAGCGGCGCGTAGCGGGGCACGTCGCCGCTTTGCTGGGCCGACAGCGCGGCGATGCCGGTCTGCCCCTGGATCAGGTCGTCATAGGCGGGCCGGCCGGCGTACGGCCCGGCCTCGCCAAACCCGTAGGCGCCCAAATAGACGATGCGCGGGTTGCGCGCCGCCACGGTTTCGTAGGACAGGCCCAGCCGGGCCATTGCCTGGGGCCGGATGTTGTAGAGCAGGGCGTCGCAGCTTTCGGCCAGCTTCAGGCAAGCCTCCAGCCCCTCGGGCGTCTTCAGGTCCAGCACGATGGACCGCTTGTTGCGGTTCAGGTGCAGATACAGGTGGCCCATGCCGGGATTGCGCATCGGCCCCACGGCCCGCATGTTGTCGCCCGCGGGCGATTCCACCTTGATCACGTCGGCGCCCAGATCCGCCAGGGTCTGCGTGGCGTAGGGACCCATCACGACCGAACTCAGGTCCAGGATGCGCACGCCGGTCAGCGGGCCGGCCGGCGTGGCCTCAGGGGTGGAGGGCGTGGTCATTGCTGTTCGATTCCTGCATCTTTGATCAGCTTGCCCCACAGCGTGCGCTGGTCGCTGACGAACTGCGCGAACGCTTCGGGGGTGCTGGAAAAGGCGTCAAAACCCAAGCCCGCCAGGCGCTTCTTGACCTCGGGCTTGGCCACGACCTGGTTGATGGCGGCGTTCAGCTTCGCCACCACTTCCGGCGGCAGGCCGGCCGGGCCGAAATAGCCGTTCCAGGAATTCAGGTCAAAGTCCTTCACGCCGGCTTCGGCCATGGAGGGCAGGTCGCGCACGATGGCGCTGCGTTCGGCGGTGGACACGGCCAGGGCGCGCAATTGGCCCGACTGCACGAAGGGCAGGCCGGAAGTCAGGTCGGTGAACATGAAGTCCACCTGGCCGCCCACCACATCGGTCAAGCCTTGCGGGGTGCCTTTGTAAGGTACGTGCAGGATGTCGATGCCGGCGCGGTTGGCCAGCGTGGCGCCGGCGACGATGCCGGTGCTGTTGCCGCTGGCATAGGTGATGCGGCCCGGGTTTTTCTTGGCGTCGGCCACCAGTTCGCTGACGTTCTTCCAAGGGCGCTTGGGGTTCACCACCAGGATGAAGGGCAGGTTGCCGCCGCGCGCGATCGGGGTGAAATCCTTGACCGGGTCATAGGACACATTCTTCATCAGCCAGGGCGCGGCCGAGTGCGAGGTGTTGGTGGTGACAAACAGCGTGTAGCCGTCCGGCTTGGCACGGGCCACATAGCTGGCCGCGATGGTGGCGTTGGCGCCCGGCTTGTTTTCAACAACGATCTGCTGGCCCAGGATGGCCGACAGTTCAGACCCGAATATCCGGCCGACCGCGTCGGTGCCCGAGCCGGCCGGGAAGGGCACGATCAGGGTGATGGGCTTGTTGGGATAGTCGGACGCCGCGTGCCCGACGGGGGCGGCCATCAAGGCCGCGCCGCTGACCACGGCGGCGCTTAGCAAACGGAAAGGGTGCATGGGGTTGTCTCCAGTTTTATAGGAAATTCAGGCGCGGCTCTGCGTCCGCTGCCTGTTGCCGCCTGGTGTCAGGCGGCAGGCGGTGGCGCCGGAAAGTCCCGGATCACGCGATCGGGGGATTCTTCATACGGAGGGGTGTAGATCACCAGCAGCCTGGCCGGCTCGTCGCTGGTCACGGTAAAAACGTGGGGCACGTCGGGCGGGAAATAACAGCAGTCGCCTGCGACCATGTCGGCCGACTCGTCGGCCACCTGGGCGCGGGCGGTACCCGACAGCAGGTAGCAGACCTGCTCGATGCCCGGATGCGCATGCGGCAGCGCGCCTTGGCCTTTCTCGATGACGCCCAGCAGCACTTCCACGCCGCGCGAGCCCACGGTATCGGGCCCGATCAGGCGGCGGTTCAAGGTGCCGGTGTGATTGGCGGGGTGATAGCCGGGCACCTCGGCTTCGCGGACCAGCCAGCTGGGGGAATTTGCTTGCGTCATGTTCATCCATCTAAATTTTCATACGTAAATTCATTTTCACGTATGCGAAAAACATCGGCAAGCGCTTTTTCGGGCGGGATACCGTGTCGCGCTCTAGGGGATTAGGGAAAACACCGTGCGCGGACTGCTAAAATCCGGCGCTGATCTTCTTTCACGGCCCGCCATGTCTTCCGTTTGTCCTCCTGACGCCTCCGCCACCCTGTCTGATTGGTTGCAATACCTGGAATCCATCCACGCCACGGCGATCGACATGGGCCTGGACCGCGTGCGCGAAGTGGCCGCGCGCATGGGGCTTGAACTGTCGGGCGTGAAGTTCGTCGTGGGCGGCACCAACGGCAAGGGCTCCACCTGTGCCATGTTGGAAGCCATTTTGCTGGCGGCCGGATACAAGGTGGGGCTGTATACGTCGCCGCACCTGATTGACTTCAACGAACGTGCCCGCGTCAACGGCCAGATCGCCTCGGACGCCGACCTGATCGCCCAATTCCAGGCCGTCGAAGCGGCGCGCGGCGAAGTTTCGCTGACGTACTTTGAATTCACCACGCTGGCCATCTTGCGCCTGTTTTCGCAATCGCGCCTGGATGCGGTCGTGCTGGAAGTCGGTTTGGGCGGCCGCCTGGACGCGGTCAATATCGTCGACGCCGATTGCGCCATCGTCACCAGCGTTGACCTCGACCACACCGACTGGCTGGGCGATACCCGCGAGAAAATCGGCTTCGAAAAAGCCCATATCTACCGCGCCGGCCGCCCCGCCATCTGCAGCGACCCGGTTCCGCCGCAATCGCTGCTGGATCACGTGGAAAAAATCGGCGCGGATCTCTGGCTGTTCAGCCGCGACTACAACTATTCCGGCGACCGCCAGCAGTGGGCGTACGGCGGGCGCGAACAGCGCCGCAGCGCGCTGGCCTATCCGGCCCTGCGCGGCGCCAACCAGTTGTTGAATGCGTCGGCCGCGTTGGCCGCGCTGGAATCCGTGCGCGATCGTTTGCCGGTGCAGCAACAGGCCGTGCGCCTGGGGCTGCTGCAAGCCTCGCTGCCGGGCCGCTTCCAGATCCTGCCGGGCCAGCCCACGGTGATCCTGGACGTGGCCCACAACCCGCATGCCGCGGCCGTGCTGGCGCAGAACCTGGACAACATGGGGTTCCATCCGTACACCCACGCGGTGTTCGGCATGCTGAACGACAAGGATCTGGCTGGTGTCGTGGCCAAGCTGGGCACCCGCATCGACCACTGGTATTGCGCGGGCCTGCCCGGGCCGCGTGGCATGTCGGGCCAGGCGCTGGCCGACAAGGTCGCCGCTGCCTTGCCGCCATCGCCCGCCGGGGCTGAAAGCCCTAGCATCACCGCCTTCGAAAATCCCGCCCAGGCCTATGCCGAGGCGCGCGAACGGGCGGTCGAGAATGATAGAATCGTCGTGTTTGGGTCGTTTCTCACCGTGGCCTCGGTTTTGCAGGCACTGGGTCGCAAGGCATAGGCAAAAACGGGTCATGGCGGCCCGCCGCCACATTGCCGCAAGGAATTCTCTTCCATGGGTTTTTTCAATCGCAAGGATCCTGCCGACCAGGCGCCGCCCTCTAAACGGGCGGCAGTGCCTAGCGAGGTTCAGGCTGCGGAGCTGCGCGGCCGCGCGCGGCGCAGGTTGGCAGGCGCCGTCGCCTTGGTGCTGGCGGCAGTCATCATTCTGCCCATGGTGCTTGATTCGCAGCCCGAACCGGTTGCCGACAACATTCCCATCCGCGTGCCAGAACGCAACACCCCGTTCCAACCCCAGGTAAGCGACCCGCAAGCCGCGCCCCAGGCGGGCGGCACCGCGACGGGTCCGGCGGTTGCGGGCAACGGCACCACCCCGGCGGATTCCACGGTGCCCACGCCGCCGCCCGTGACGTCCACGCCGTCGACCCCGCCCACGGCTTCCGCGCCGCCCGAATCGGCAGCCCCGCACACAACCACCGTGCAGGTGACGCCGCCGCTCGTGGCGCCCAAGCCTGAACCCAAGCCCAAGCCCGAAGCCAAGCCCGAAGCCAAGCCGGCCCCCAAGCCCGACACGCGCTCCGACGACGGCGCGCGCGCCTTGGCGCTGCTGGAAGGGCGTGCCGCGCCGGCCGCCGCCGCGCCGGCACCCAAGCCTGCCGCCAAGGGCAATTTCGTATTGCAGATTGCGGCCTACACCACGTCGGAAGACGCTCAATCGCGTCGCGGCAAGCTGCATCAGGCCGGCGTCACCAACGCCTTTGTGGAACAAGCCTCCATCGGAGGCAAACAGCAGTACCGTCTGCGTGTGGGGCCGTTCCCCTCGCGCGAGGCGGCGCAGGCGGCCCAGGCGCGGTTGCGCACCTTGGGCTATGACAATGGTTTTATTGCCGCCCAATAGTGACCGGCTTCGACTTCGTCGTGCTGGCCATCCTGGCGGTCTCGGGTGTGCTGGGCCTGGTGCGCGGCCTGCTCAAAGAGGTGCTGTCGCTGGTCGCCTATCTGCTGGCTTTCGTAGCCGCGATATGGTGGGGCCCCACGGTGTATACGTGGCTTGAGCCCTATATTGAAACGACGCTGCTGCGCATGGGAGTCTCATACGCCGTGGTGTTCATCCTAGTGCTGCTCGGTGTGGGTTTGGTCAACATGACGCTAGCCGCCTTGATCCGCAGTACCGGACTCAGCCCCGCCGATCACGGCCTGGGCGGTATGTTCGGGCTGGCCCGTGGTCTGGTGATTGTGCTGGCGTTGGTGGCTGCTGCCGGCTACACGCCGCTGCCCCAAGAGCCGTGGTGGAAGGACGCCATGTTTTCGCATTCGGCCATCGAGGCCATCAAACATATCAAAACGTGGCTGCCGCCGTCTTTGGCGACTTGGCTGCCGTATTGATTAGCTTCAAATCAACCAGGAAATCTCACCATGTGTGGAATCGTAGGGGTCATCGGGCGCGGGCCGGTCAACCAGCTGCTCTATGACAGCTTGCTGCTGTTGCAGCATCGCGGGCAGGACGCCGCGGGCATCGCGACGTCGCAAGGCAACCAATTCAATATGTACAAGGCTCACGGCCTGGTGCGCGACGTCTTCCGTACGCGCAACATGCGTTCGTTGCCCGGTACGTCCGGCGTCGGCCAGGTCCGCTACCCCACCGCGGGCTCCAGCGCCAGCGAGGAAGAGGCCCAGCCGTTCTACGTCAACGCCCCGTTCGGCATCATGTTCGCCCACAACGGCAACCTGACCAACTGGCGTGAACTGCGTGAATCGCTGTACCGCGTCGACCGCCGCCACATCAACACGAATTCCGATTCCGAAGTGCTGCTGAACGTGCTGGCGCACGAACTGCAATCGTCGGCCAATGGTGTGTCGCTAGACGACGACGCCATCTTCCGCGCGGTGTCGGCCGTGCATAAGCGCGTGCGTGGCGCCTATGCCGTGGTGGCGCAGATTTCCGGTTACGGCCTGCTGGCGTTCCGCGACCCCAACGGCATTCGCCCGTTGTGTATCGGCCGCATGGAAACCGACGAAGGCGTGGAATGGATGGTGGCCTCGGAATCCGTGGCGCTGGAAGGCAGCGGCTTTGTCTTCGTGCGCGACGTCGAGCCCGGCGAAGCCGTGTTCGTCGACCTGGACGGCCGCTTCGTCAGCCGCCAGTGCGCCGACAACCCGCAACTGGTGCCCTGCATTTTCGAATACGTGTACTTCGCGCGTCCGGATTCGCTGATCGACGGCGTGTCGGTTTACGACGCCCGCCTGCGCATGGGTGAATACCTGGCCGACAAGGTTGCGCGCAACATGCGCCTGGGCGACATCGACGTCGTCATGCCGATTCCGGATTCCTCGCGTCCCGCCGCCATGCAGTTGGCTGCCCGCCTGAACCTGGATTACCGCGAAGGGCTCATCAAGAACCGCTACGTGGGCCGCACCTTCATCATGCCGGGCCAAGCCGTGCGCCGTAAGTCCGTGCGCCAGAAGCTCAATGCCATCGGCATGGAGTTCAAGGGCAAGAACGTGCTGCTGGTCGATGACTCCATCGTGCGCGGCACCACCAGCCGCGAAATCGTCGACATGGCGCGCGCCGCCGGCGCCAACAAGGTGTACTTCGCGTCCGCCGCGCCTCCGGTCCGCTTCCCGAACGTGTACGGCATCGACATGCCCACGCAATCGGAACTGATCGCCACCGGCCGTAGCGACGAGGAAATCGCCCGCGCGATCGGCGCTGACTCGCTGATCTATCAAGATCTGTCCGACATGCAGCAATCGGTGCGTGACCTGAACCCCAAGATGTCGCGCTTCGAAGCCTCGTGCTTTGATGGCGAATACATCACGGGCGACATCACCGCCGAATACCTGGCGCGCCTGGGCCAGTCGCGCGCCGAGCCCGGTCAGGACGAAGGCGCAAGCGGCCTGCAATTCAACATGGGCTACGCCGCCAACGACGCCTGATCCAGTCGGGTAGGGCCTCAGTAAAAATGCCGTTCACTTGCGTGAACGGCATTTTTTTATGCACGCCTGGGTTTGCTTGCCCCCGCTACCTGGCGTCGGGGCCCTCGTTGCCGTCAGTCTGAAAGCTGTCGGCCCGGACACCATATGCGGCCGGCATGCCTTGTTGCCCGCAGCACGCGCCCCAGTTCAGCAGCTTCGAGGTATGCCCGATGCCGGGATTGAACGTGTTGGTGGGATCCAGGTCCCGGTAAAACGCGGCCAGTGCCGGCTTGGCGACATATAAGTGGCCCACATTGTGTTCGGCCGGATATTCCGCCTGGCGCGCGTCCAGCAATGCCCACATGCGATGTTCCATCGCGATCGGGTCCACGCCTTTGCGCACGATGTAGTCCTGGTGGAACACGTGGCAGAAGAAATGGCCGTAGTAGAGCTTGTGGACGATGTCGCGTTCCATGTCGGCGGGCAGCGTTTCAACCCAGTCGCGGTCGTTGCGGCGCAGCGCGATATCCAGCGGCACAATGTCTTCGACCGATGAGCGGTGGGTGTCGCGATAGCGAATCGCCGCGCCCGCGATGGCGAAGCGATGCAGAAAGGCTTTGCGACCTTCGTCGGCGTTGCATTCAAAGAACGCTGCATCGGCGCGTCCGTCAAAATGCCGTTGCAGGAACGCGCGCGTGGCGTCGGCGGTGTCGTTGGACACGCGCAGCAGCAAATGGTGTTCGTAGCGATCACGATAGTCGCGCATGCGGCGCGGCAGGTGCTGGGGCCACAACGCCGTGGCGGCCTGGATCAAGCGGTCGGCCAGGCCGTGCAGCCCCAAGCGCTCGAAAATGCCATCGACTCGGCTCTTGATGGCAAACGCTTGCGGCACGCGCGCCGTGCCCAGCTTTTCGATCAGCAAGAACACGTCCTTGCCGTAGCGCGCGCCGATATCGAAGGCGTCGCGATGAATGTATTCACCCGCGATGGGCAGGCGCGGCAGCTCGGCCAACAATTGCCGGCGCACGGCCGTCAGATCGTCGGGTTGGTTGCTGCCGATATAAAAGACGGTGCTGGGTTCGCGTTCAAACGTATCCAGGCGCACGGCGAACAGGCAGACGCGGCCGGCGGAACCCGAGGCCTCGAACAGGCGCGACGGGTCCGCATTGAAGCGGGCCGGCGTGGGTTCGTCGATTTGGCGCACGTGCTGCGCATAGCGCGGATCCGACGCGGCGCCCGCGTCATCGCGGATGTCGGCCGGGCCATATTGCCCGGCCTGCAAGCGGGTCAGGATGTCTTCGGGCGTTGCGCCCAGTTCAATGCCCAAGTGGTTCACCAGGCTTAACGAGCCGTCGTCGTCCACGCGCGCGTACAGGGCCAGTTCGGTGTAGGCAGGGCCGCGCCGCATCAAGGCGCCGCCCGAGTTATTGCACACCCCGCCCAACACGGACGCGCCGATGCAAGACGACCCGATCACCGAATGCGGCTCACGCCCCAGCGGCGCCAGCGCCTGTTCCAGGCGATCCAGCGTGGCGCCGGGCAGGCAAACCACCTGCTTGCCATCGCGGATAAGCTGAATGCCCGGAATGCGCAGCGTGTTGATCAGGACGATGTCGCGGTCGTAGTGATCGCCGTCTGGCGTAGAGCCCCCGGTCAGCCCCGTGTTGGCCGCCTGCATGATGACGATGCGGCCGGATTGCACCACGGCCTGCAACACGCGCCACTGTTCCAACAACGTGCCCGGCCGCACCACGGCAAGGACTTTGCCTTCGCCGGTGCGATGGCCCCTGCAAAAGCGGCGCGTGGCCGAATCGCTGGTCAGTACATGGGCGGGGCCGACCACGGCGCGCAGTTGCGCCAGCAGGGCGGCGCCCTCGGTCATGTTGGACGAAAGCGTCATGGTAGTGGGGACGTGGCCGGATTCGGCGTAAGTTCGATGGCGTGCGAGGCATCGCGCGCGGGGCCATCATACCGAAGATTCACGCAGGGGCGGCGGCCAGTCAGCCCTTGGGCGCCCACAAAGATTCGCGCGTGGCCTCCAGGTGCGTCAGGTAGAGCCGCAGGTCGAATTCGTATTGGTGATAGTGCGGTTCCATGCGCAGGCACAGGTTGTAGAAGGCCTTGTTGTGGTCCTTCTCTTTCAGATGCGCCAACTCGTGCACGGTGATCATCTTCAGGAATTCGGCCGGCACGGTCTTGAACAGCGTCGCCACCCGGATCTCGTGCTTGGCGCGCAGCTTGCCGCCCTGCACGCGCGAGATGTAGGTGTGCTGGCCCAGGGCATGCTGAATCACATGGATCTTGCTGTCGTAGGCAACTTTATTGATCAGGTCGCCGTTGCGCAGATAGGTGTTCTTCAGGTCCGTCACGTACTGGTACAGCGCGCGGTCGGTGCGGACATCGTGCGGGCCATCCGGGTAACGCGACAGCAGGGCGGCGCCCAGCTTGCCGCGCTCAAGCAGCGTTTGGGCCTGGACGAGCAGGGGTTCCGGATAGCCGGTCAGGTATTTCAGGGTAGTCACAGCTTGAGTAGACCTCCGCGTGGCCGCGCCGCCTTAAGCGGCGCAACCGGCGCGGTGTTGTCAGGCGCGCGTCCGCGTTTGGATTCAGGCTCGGGCGCGGCCGAAGACGACGGGCAGCGCCATGAAGAACAAGACCACGAAGAGCGCCAGGCTCCACAAGGCATATTCGATGCCCAGCACCGGCACCTTGGCGTCCATGCAGGTGGCGAAAATGCCGAACAGCCACGGTACGTTGCCTTCCAGGCCGATGCCGGTCATGAAGCGGTCGGCAAACGTCTGGTCGCACGACAGCATGTTGGCCGCCACGCTGTATTGGTACCAGGCCGCCACCACGCCGGACAGCGACAGCAGTGCCGCCAGCGCGCCGGCGATGCGAGTCAGCACCCGGCCGCCGCCAAAGCCACCAACCAGCGCCACCACGCCAATCACCAGGTAGATCAAGCGTTGCAGCACGCACCACGCGCAGGGCGGCATGTCGAAGACGTGTTGGGAAATCAGGGCAACGCCAACGGCGCCGAAGCAAAGCAGGGCAATCAGGCGAAGCAGGCGTTCAGAGCGGGTAGTCATTTTTAACTTGTTTTGAGATTGATCGATGCGGGCGCGCGGCCCGGCCAACGCTTAGGCCTTGGGAACCGGAATTGGTTGCATCACCTGCGTCAACAAACCCAGCATCAGGTCGCGCGCGCCTTCCCAGAAGATCTGCACGCCCAGGCACAGCATGATGAACGCCGACAAGCGCATGAACACGGCCGTGCCGTTGTCGCCCAGACGGTGCAGCATCTGCGCGGCGAAGCGCAGGCAGACATAAAGGGTCAGGGACACCGCGATGATGCCCGGGATGGAACCGCCCAGCCGCACCAGGCTCAGCACGTGGTTCTGGTCGCGCAAGGACACGCCCACGGTGATGGCCGCGGCAATGGAACCGGGGCCGCAACTGATGGGAAACGTCAGCGGGTAGAACGCGCGCGCCTTCGCCATTTCGGGGGTGAACGATTCGGCCATGCGCGCCACGCGCTCGGTGTCGGCGTCGGGCGAATTCACCAGCCGCCAGGCGCTGGCAATCACCAGCATGCCGCCGCCCACGCGCACGATCGACAAGGAAATGCCGAAGAAGCTGAGCAGCACGTTGCCGGCCACCATGGCCACGATCAGCATCAGGCAGACGTTGACCGCCACCCGTTTGGCCAGCACCACGCGCGTGGCCGACGAGGCGCCCTCGGTCAGCGACAGGAAGATGGGCGCAATGGCGGGGGGGTTCAAAAAGGGCAGCAGCGTGGCCAGCGCAAAAAAGAAGCTGCCACCGAAGACGCGCAGATAGTCGTTGAGCTGCATGGGAGCGGGTATCGCCTGGCCGAAAACCCGGATTGTATGCGCTTCGGGCGAGGGTTGGTGACCTGATCGGGCGGCCCGATCAGGAGCCCCTGATCAAGCCACCCGGTCAATCCACCCGGTCAATCCACCCATTCAAGCCACCCAATCAAGCCACGCGATCAGGCCACCCGTTGTTGCGCCTCGTCGCCGGCCAGCGCGTCAAGGATGTCGCGTTCAAACTGCATCTGGATGCGGGGGCGCGCCAGCGCCGAGCCATCCACGATGAACACGTCTTCCACGCGGTCGCCCAGCGTCATGATCTTGGCCATCAGCAGGTTGATCTCGTGCTGGGCGAATACGCGCGCCAGTGCGTGCAGCAGGCCGGGGCGGTCAGTGGCGGTAACGGACAGGCGCCACGACGTGCTGCGCTCGTCCGGCTGCAGCTCGGCTTGCGGCATGACCGGGAACACGCGCGACACACGCGACTGCCGGTTGCGGCCGTAGTAACCGCCACGGCTGGGCTGCGCCTGGGCGGCCGCGTGCGGGTCTTTCAGGCGCTCGGCCAGTTCGTGTTCCACCAGCGTGGCCTGGGCGCGCAGATCGCTGGCGCCTTCGGGCAGCAGCACGATAAAGCTGTCCAGCGCCCAGCCGTGGCGCGTGGTGTGGATGCGCGCGTCCTGAATGGACAGGTTCTTGGCGTCGAAGTACCCGCAGATCGCCACGAACAGGTCCGGCGCGTCGCGCGTGTAGACCATGATCTGCAGGCCTTCGCCTTGCTCGGTGGGGCGCGCCCTGACCACCGCCTGCGTAGGCGCCACCTGGTGATACAGGTGGCGCGTGTGCCAGGCGATGTCCGAGGCGTCGTGGCGCAGGAAGTAGGCCACGTCCAACTGGTTCCAGAAGGCTTCGCGGGCGTCGTCGCGCAGGCCGGCCCGGCGCGTCAGGCGGGCCGCTTCTTCCTTGCGCTCGGTCAGCACCGTGTGGGCGTCCGCATGGGCGCCGCCCAGCGCGGCCAGGGTCAGCTTGTACAGGTCTTCCAGCAGCTTGCCCTTCCAGGCGTTCCAGACCTTGGGGCTGGTGCCGCGGATGTCGGCCACCGTCAGCAGATAGAGCGCCGTCAGATGGCGTTCGTCTTTGACGGTGGCGGCAAATTCCTGCACCACCGCCGGGTCGGACAAGTCGCGCTTTTGCGCCACGGCCGACATCAGCAAATGCTGGCGCACCAGGAACTCCACCAGCTTGGCGTCTTCGGGATCCATGCCGTGGTCTTGCGCGAACTTGCGCACTTCGCGGGCGCCCAGTTCGGAGTGGTCGCCGCCCCGGCCCTTGGCGATGTCGTGAAACAGCGCCGCCACGTATAGCAGCCAGTGTCGGTCCAGCCCTGCAATCAATTGGCTGGCCAACGGGTATTCCTGGGCGTGCTCGGGCATGGTGAAGCGGCGCAGGTTGCGCACCACGGCCAGCGTGTGCTGGTCCACCGTGTAGGCGTGGAACAGGTCGTGCTGCATCTGGCCCACGATGCGGCGGAACACCGGCAGGTAGCGGGGCAGGATGTTCAGCATGGTCATGCGGCGCAGCTCGTGCACGATGCCGCGCGGCTGCTGCAGGATCTGCAAGAACAGCTTGCGGTTGACCGGGTTGCGGCGGAACTGCGCGTCGATGCGATGGCGCGAATGCCAGATGGCGCGCAGCGTGCGCGCCGACATGCCGGTGAGCTCGGGGTGTTGCTGCATCACCAGGAAGGCGCGCAGCAGCAGGGTGGGATTACGTTCGAAGCCGTCGTCGCGAATGATGTCCAGGCGGTCGCGCAGGTTGCGGAAGTCGTCGTCGATGTCGCGCGCATCGCTATCGGGGCGGGGGAACAGCCGCTCTTCGATGTTCTGCACCAGAATGCCGTTCAACTGCGTCACCAGGCGCGCAGCCCAGTAATAGCGCTGCATCAGCAGTTCGCTGCCGCGCCGGGTGGCGGTGGCGTGGATGCCGTAGACCTCGGCCAGCGCCGGTTGCAGATCGAACAGCACGCGGTCTTCTCGGCGCTTCGACAGCAGGTGCAGTTCAATGCGCAAGCGCTTGAAGGCCTGTTCCGCCTTGCGCAGGTCGCGCGCTTCGGAAGACGTCAGCAAGCCCGCTTGCGCCACCGAGCGCCAGCTATTGCCGAAGCCCGCGGCACGCGCCATCCATAGAATGACTTGCAGGTCGCGCAAGCCGCCGGGCGATTCCTTGCAATTCGGTTCCAGCGCGTAGGGCGTGTCGTGATAGCGCGCATGGCGCTGCTGCATCTCGACCCGCTTGGCGCGGAAGAAGGCGCGGGGATCCAGCCGCGACTTCGTGGCGGCGTCGAACTTGCGCATCAGGATGCGGCTGCCCGCCAGCCAGCGCGATTCCAGCAGCGCCGTTTCCACGGTGATGTCGGCATCGGCCTCGCGTTCGCAGTCTTCAATAGTGCGTACGCTGTGGCCCGGCTCCAGGCCCAGGTCCCACAACGAGGCCACCAGCCGTTCAATGGCCGATTCCTCTTCGGGCGTGGGGGCGTGCGGCAGCAGAATCAGCAGATCGACGTCGGAATGCGGATACAGCTCGCCCCGGCCATAACCGCCCACCGCCGCCAGCGTGGCGCCCAAGGGCAGCGGGCAATGCTTGACCAGGTCGCGCAGCGCGGCGTCCACGATGCGCCGCAATTCGGACAGCAACGTGTCCGGCCGCTCGTGTTCGCGGAACTGGGTTACCGCGGCGCGTCGGGCTTGCTGAATGCGTTCACGCAGGGAACTGAGGAATTCGGCGGTCATGGGCGGGCGGCGGAGCCTTACACGGCGGGAATGACGATGGGCTCTTTGATGAAAGCCGGCGGTTGCGGCATGCCGGGCGACAGCGTCAGCACTTCATAGCCGGTATCGGTGACGCAGACGGCATGTTCCCACTGCGCCGACAGGCTGTGGTCGCGGGTCACGACCGTCCAGCCATCGGCAAGCTGGCGAATTTCGCGGCGGCCGGCGTTGATCATGGGTTCGATGGTGAACAACATACCCGTCACCAATTTCACGCCCGTCCCGGGCTTGCCATAATGCAGCACCTGCGGATCTTCATGAAAACGCTGGCCGATGCCGTGGCCGCAGAATTCGCGCACCACCGAAAAGCCGTTGGATTCCGCATGCTTCTGGATGGCGTTGCCCACGTCGCCCAGGGTGGCGCCGTTCTTCACCTGCTGGATTCCCTTCCACATGCATTCGAAGGTGATCTCGGTCAGGCGGCGCGACAAGATGGACTGTTCGCCCACGGCGTACATGCGGCTGGTGTCGCCGAACCAGCCATCCTTGATGATGGTGACGTCGATATTGAGCGAGTCCCCGTTTTTCAGCACCTTGTCGCCCGGAATGCCGTGGCAGACCTGGTGGTTCACCGACGTACAGATGGCGCCGGTGAAGGGCGGGTAGCCGGGCGGGGCGTAGCCCACCGTGGCGGACTTGACCTTCAATTCGTCAGTCAGGTATTCCAGGCAGAGGCGGTCCAGCTCTCCGGTGGTGACACCCGGCTTCACGTAGGGAGTGATGAAATCGAGAACTTTGGCGGCGTCCTGGCAGGCGGCGCGCATCTTGGCCAGGTCGGCCGGATTGGTAATTGTGCCCATGGAGTAACTTGACGATCTCTCGCTTGAATGTCTGCTTGAAAGAATAGTAGAATTATAGGCTTCCCTAAAATTTTGGGGAGCAATCGGGTTACGGCAAGAGCCGATCCTGGCAAAGGTGGTCGAAAACGGACCACATGGATTTCGCCAGTCTCTTTGTGCCCCGAGTGGACTTTTCATGAGATCGGTAGCAAGCCCTGAAGTTTCACCGCAAGCGAAGGTTGTGGAGCGAAATCGGGCAGGTTGCCAGGTACTGAAAAGAGCACGCGGAGTTTTAAGGTACGGGCAGGATTTGTGTGGATCAGTCAAGGCCAACAAAGCTGGGGCACGGCGTGCTTGTAAGCCCGGTCATGTTTTTGAGCGGCGATGCAGGTTCGGTATGGGCGCCAGATTAAGTTCTTGAAAACCTTCGGGTTTTTTGAAGAAATGCCCTGGTGGCCTGATGCGCAAGAGGGCGTCAAGCCTGAATGTGAAGAGCTGGATTTCGCTGCCAACAAAACAAGTCCGGGTGCGCTGAACCCCGGAAACTTCCAGGAATCTCCTGGAGTGTCTGGCTCAGCGCCTGCTTGTGTAGAACAAGCATGAGCAAGTGTGCGGTGCAGGGTTCCTGTTGTGTCGGTCGTCTGGGTTTATCGCGGAAGCAGTAGTTTTATTGCGGCAGTGATCGGTCGGCCCGGTTAAAATTTTGTCCATCCCGCGTGTTGCGGGAAATCGCGCGTCTCACCACCCAGGGTGTCAGCCAGAGGCTGATGCAGGTGCGGCGCAAGAAATCAACCCTTGGAGAATTACATGTCTTTGATGCGCGAAATGCTGGAAGCGGGTGTCCACTTTGGTCACCAAACCCGTTACTGGAACCCCAAGATGGCTCCGTACATCTTCGGTCACCGCAACAAGATTCACATCATCAACCTGGAAAAGACGGTTGATAAGTACCAGGAAGCCACCAAGTTCGTGAAGCAGTTGGCTGCTCGCGGCGGCAACATCCTGTTTGTCGGCACCAAGCGCGCTGCTCGCGAGCTGGTCGCCTCCGAAGCCGCTCGTTGCGGCATGCCCTTCGTCGACGCCCGCTGGCTCGGCGGCATGCTGACCAACTTCAAGACGGTCAAGACCTCGGTCAAGCGCCTGAAGGACATGGAAGTCGTCGTTGCCGAAGGCGGCGCCGAGCGCATGATCAAGAAGGAAGGCCTGCTGTTCCAACGCGAACTGGACAAGCTGAACAAGTCGATCGGCGGCATCAAGGACATGAACGGTCTGCCTGACGCCATGTTCGTCATCGACGTCGGCTACCACAAGATTGCCATCGCCGAAGCCAAGACGCTGGGTATCCCCGTGGTCGCCGTGGTTGACACCAACCACTCGCCCGACGGCATCGACTACGTCATCCCGGGTAACGATGACTCGGCCAAGGCCATCGCGCTGTACGCCAAGGGCATCGCCGACGCCGTGCTGGAAGGCCGCGAACAGAACATGAACGGTCTGGTCGAAGAGCTGGGTGAAGGTCAGGAAGAGTTCGTCGAAGTGCAGGACAACCAGGCCTAAGCCTGCTGTCATGTCCGGCGGTTAGTGTCCGGGAGCGGCTTTTGAAACAGAACCGCTCCCGCCTCGCCGGCACTGCGAAGGTGGGCTCCCATCTTCCTGGCCCGCCACTGGCGGGCGTCCCATCGAATCAAATCACTGCCCCGGCGAGCCGGGGCGTGTCTTAGCAAAATTTGGAGCAAACATGGCTGAAATTACCGCTGCCCTGGTCAAGGAACTGCGCGAGAAGACCGACGCGCCCATGATGGAGTGCAAGAAGGCCTTGACGGAAGCCGAAGGCGACCTGGTTCGCGCCGAGGAAATCCTGCGCGTCAAGCTGGGCAACAAGGCCAGCAAGGCCGCTGCCCGCGTCACCGCCGAAGGCCTGATCGGTCTGTTCATCTCCGCCGATGCCAAGCAAGGCGCCGTCGTTGAAATCAACTGCGAAACCGACTTCGTCGCCAAGAACGACGACTTCGTCGGCTTCGTGAACAAGCTGGCTGAACTGGTCGCCACGCAGAACCCGGCCGACGTCGCCGCTCTGTCGGCCCTGCCGTTCGGTGAAGGCACCGTTGAAACGACCCGTACCGCCCTGATCGGCAAGATCGGCGAAAACATCTCGATCCGCCGTTTCGAGCGCATCGAGACGCCGAACGCGCTGGCAAGCTACGTGCACGGCGGCAAGATCGGCGTGCTGGTGGAATACTCCGGCGCCGAGGAAGTGGGCAAGGACCTGGCGATGCACATCGCCGCCACCAAGCCCAAGGCCCTGAACGCCGACGGCGTGAACCCGGCCGACATCGCCGCCGAGCGCTCGGTTGCCGAGCAGAAGGCTGCCGAATCCGGCAAGCCGGCTGACATCGTCGCCAAGATGGTTGAAGGTTCGGTCGCCAAGTTCTTGAAGGAAGTGACCCTGCTGTCGCAACCTTTCGTCAAGAACGACAAGCACACGGTCGAACAGCATCTGAAGGCCAATGGCGCTTCGATCAGCAAGTTCGTGCTGTTTGTTGTCGGCGAAGGTATCGAGAAGAAGACCAGCGACTTTGCCGCTGAGGTTGCCGCTGCCGCCGCCGGCGCAGCCTAACCGTCAGGGGTAGTGCTTAAAGGCCGGCACTAGATTAAATTCTAGTCCGGCCTTTTTACGCCGCGGGGCCGGTCCATGGGGGAAAACCTCCTGGGCAGAGGGCGAATCCGCGGCATTGAGGGGGTTCCCTCATTCTTGTCTTACACTTTCGTCGGATTGTTCTTCGGGATATCACCTATGAGCAGCAGAGCATACAAACGGGTTCTTCTCAAACTTTCCGGCGAGGCGCTGATGGGCGAGGATGCTTTTGGCATCAACCGTTCCACCATCGTCCGCATGACCGATGAGATCGCCGAAGTCGCCGCCACCGGCGTCGAACTGGCCATCGTCATTGGCGGAGGTAACATTTTCCGTGGCGTCGCCCCGGGTGCGCAGGGCATGGACCGCGCCACCGCCGACTACATGGGCATGATGGCCACCATCATGAACGCGCTTGCGTTGCAAGACGCACTCAAGCACAAGGGTATCGACACCCGCGTACAATCCGCCCTGAACATCGATCAGGTCGTCGAACCCTACATCCGCCCGAAGGCTTTGCGCTACCTCGAAGAGGGCAAGGTCGTCATCTTCGCGGCGGGCACGGGCAACCCCTTCTTCACGACCGACACCGCCGCCGCCTTGCGTGGCGCCGAAATCGGCGCGGAGATCGTGTTGAAAGCCACCAAAGTGGACGGCATCTACAGTGCGGATCCCAACAAGGATCCCACCGCGACGCGCTATTCGCGCATCAGCTTCGATGAAGCGATCGTGCGCCGTCTGGAAGTCATGGACGCCACGGCCTTCGCGTTGTGCCGTGACCAGAAACTGCCGATCAAAGTGTTTTCGATCAATAAGTCCGGCGCGCTCAAGCGAGTGGTCAGCGGCGAAGACGAAGGCACGTTGGTACACGTTTAAAGAAAAGGAAATTCCATGAGCGCAGCAGAAATCCGCAAATCCGCCGAAGCCAGGATGGCCAAGTCGCTTGATACGCTCAAGATCAACCTGGGCAAGATCCGGACGGGCCGCGCCCACACCGGCATCCTGGACCACGTACAGGTCGACTACTACGGTTCGCCCGTGCCGGTCGGTCAGGTCGCCAACGTCAACCTCGTGGACGCCCGCACCATCAGCGTGCAGCCCTACGAAAAGCAAATGGCCGGCCCGATTGAAAAGGCTATCCGTGAATCGGATCTGGGTCTGAACCCGATCTCGATGGGCGACACCATCCGCGTGCCGATGCCCGCCCTGACCGAAGAGCGCCGCCGTGACCTGACCAAGGTCGTGCGCAGCGAAGGCGAAGACGCCAAGATCGCCGTGCGCAACCTGCGCCGTGAAGCGAACGAAGCGTTGAAGAAGCTGGTCAAGGACAAGGAGATCTCCGAGGACGACGAGCGTCGCGCCCAGGACGATGTCCAAAAGCTGACCGATCGTGCCGTGACGGACATCGACAAGATGGTCGTCCAGAAAGAAGCAGAAATCATGACCGTATAATCCGTGATTGTTTCGGGGTAGACGGATAGCCCGTTTTCCCCGGCGTCAGGATTTTCTTGCCTATGCGCCGTCCTTACCATTGCTTCGCAGCACCGCTATGCAGCAATGGAACGACGGCGCAGGTTTTTCTCCCGTATTTCTGATTTTCGCCGGCCTTCCGCGCAGCCCCACACCCATGGCAACCAGTTCGACCCAGGCGGTTCCCGATACTCGCGACATACCCGAACACGTCGCCATCATCATGGATGGCAACGGGCGATGGGCTACGCGGCGGCTGCTGCCTCGCACTGCCGGCCATGCCAAGGGCGTGCAGGCCGTGCGTCGCGTGGTCGAGGCCTGTGGGCGCGCCGGGGTGCGCTACCTGACGTTGTTCGCCTTCAGTTCCGAAAACTGGCGCCGGCCCGCCGAAGAAGTCTCGCTGTTGATGCGCCTGTTCGTGCAGGCGCTGGAGCGCGAGATCGGCAAGCTGGACGAGCAGGGCGTGCGCTTGCATGTCATTGGCGACCTGAGCGCCTTCGAACCCCGCCTGCAAGAGCTGATCATGGCCGCGCAGGCACGTACCGCGCACAACGACCGCCTGCATCTGACGGTTGCCGCCAACTACGGCGGACGCTGGGACATTCTTCAGGCCACCCGCGCGATGCTGGCAGCCGAACCCGAGCTTGCGTCCCACCCCGAGCAAGTCAATGAAGAGCGCCTGGCTCGGCATCTGTCGATGTCGTGGGCGCCCGAGCCCGATCTGTTCATCCGCACCGGCGGTGAGCAGCGCATTTCCAATTTCCTGATCTGGCAGATGGCTTACGCGGAGTTCTACTTCACGGACCGCTATTGGCCGGATTTTGGCGCCGCCGAGCTGCAAGCGGCTTTTGACTGGTATCGCACCCGCGAACGCCGCTTCGGCCGCACCAGCGCGCAAGTCAACGAAAGCGGCGCGCAGTAAGCAGACGGCGACAAGCGCGTCTTTCCAGAGCAGCACACGAGGAGACCGTCATATGTTGGGCCAGCGTATCGTTACCGCCGTCATTCTGTTGGCCATTCTGGCCGCCGCGATGATCAGCGCCAACCCCTGGTGGTTTGTCGCCTTGCTGGCCTTGGCCGCCGCCTGCGCCAACTGGGAATGGCTGCGCCTGACGCTGCCCCAGCCTCCGTCCCCCTTGATTTCCATCGGCGTCGCCGTGCTGCTGTTCGCCGGCATGCTGGCGCTTGCCTCGGCCTGGCTTGCCGGTGGTGGCGTGGGTTGGCGCGATCCGGCCTGGGTGCTGCGCTATGTGGTGCCCGCCGTCGCCGCCGTCTGGCTGTTCGGCGGCGTTACCGCCGTGATTCGCGGCCGTTCCGATGCGCCGCCCGCCAGCCTGGGTTGGTCCGTCTTTTCCGTACCCGCCGCCTTTGCCGCCTGGGCCGTGCTGGCGCAGATGTTTGTCGCGCGCGGCGCGGGCTTTGTGGTGTCGCTGCTGGCGCTGGTCTGGGTGGCTGATATTGCCGCGTATTTCGCCGGCCGCGCCTTCGGTAAGCGTAAGCTCGCCCCTAGGGTCAGTCCGGGCAAGACCATCGAAGGCGCCATTGCCGGAGTGCTGGGCGCGGTGGTCTGGATCGGGCTGTCCAGCTTGTGGGCCGGCTCGTTTGGCCACGCGCTGGTGGAGCGCTGGAGCTTCTGGCTGGCCTTGCCCATTGCCGCGTTGCTGGGCGTGGTGTCCATCGTGGGCGACCTGTTCGAATCGCTGCTCAAGCGCCGCGCGGGTCGCAAGGATTCCAGCACGCTGCTGCCCGGCCACGGTGGGGTGTATGACCGAATCGACGCGATTCTTCCCGTCGCGCCGTTTGCGCTAATTTTGTCTGGAGTGCTGTTTTGACGGTTTTTCAACGCGTCGTCGTGCTCGGGTCGACCGGATCGATCGGTGAAAGCACGCTGGATGTGATTGCCCGCCACCCTGAACGCCTGGGGGTTTACGCGCTGTCCGCCCACAGCCGGATGGAGCGTCTGGCTGAGCAGGCCCTGGCCAGCCGCGCCGCCGTGGTCGTGGTGCCGGATGCGGCCGCCCGCAAGCGATTCATCGCCGCCTGGACGGGCGCGCAGCCCATGCCCGACATCCGTGTGGGCGCGCAGGCGCTGGCCGATACGGCGGCGGACCCGCAGTGCGATTCGGTCATGGCGGCCATCGTGGGCGCGGCCGGCTTACCCGCCGCGCTTGCCGCCGCGCGTAGCGGCAAGCGCGTGTTGCTGGCCAACAAGGAAGCGCTGGTCGCCGCGGGCTCGCTCTTCATGCGGGCCGTGCGCGACAACGGCGCGGAACTGCTTCCCATCGATAGCGAACACAATGCCATTTTCCAGTGTCTGCCTCACGGCGGGCGGGCCCAGGCGCCTGACGCGCCCGCGCCGGGCGTACGCCGCCTGTTGCTAACGGCCTCCGGTGGCCCGTTCCGCGGGCGCGATCTCGAAGACCTGCACGATGTGACCCCCGCTCAAGCCTGCGCCCACCCGAACTGGAGCATGGGCCGCAAGATCTCGGTGGACTCGGCGACCATGCTCAACAAGGGGCTGGAAGTGATCGAGGCGCATTGGCTGTTCGCCATGCCCGCCGACCGAATCGAAGTAGTGGTGCACCCGCAAAGCGTCGTGCATTCCATGGTTGAGTACGACGATGGCTCCGTGCTGGCACAGTTGGGCCAGCCCGACATGCGTACCCCCATTGCCTACGGGCTGGGCTTTCCTGAACGTCTGGAAAGCGGCGTCGGGCCGTTGGATCTGACCCGCCTGGGTCGCCTGGATTTCGAAAAGCCCGATCTGGCTCGGTTTCCTTGTCTGGCCTTGTCCTTTGACGCCTTGCGGGCCGGGCAGGGCGCCTGCGTTGCGCTCAACGCCGCCAATGAAGTCGCCGTTGCGGCGTTTTTGGACGGCCGTCTTCCCTACACCTGGATCGCGCGCGTGATCGAAGCCACCCTGGAGTGGCAGGCGGGGCAAGCATCTGTTACGCTCAACAGTCTTGACGAAGTGCTGGCGCTGGACGCTGATGCGCGCACCTTCGCAGGTAACCTTGGGCTGGCCTGACGGCTGGCCCCGCTTGCTTCTGATTCCCTAGATCCCGATCCCCATGCTTTTCACCCTGCTGGCCTTTGCGGTAGCGCTTGGCTCACTGATCACCTTCCATGAGCTGGGACACTATTGGGTGGCCCGCCTGTGCGGCGTGAAAGTGCTGCGTTTCTCGTTGGGGTTCGGCAAGGTCATTCTGCGCCGCACGGACAAGCATGGCACGGAATGGGCCGTGTCCGCCTTGCCGCTGGGCGGCTACGTCAAGATGCAAGACGAAGCGCCCGCCGGCGCCACGCCGGCCGAGGCCGCCAGCGCATTCAACAACAAGCCGGTTGGCCAGCGCATCGCCATCGTCGCGGCCGGCCCGCTATTCAACCTGATCCTTGCGGTCTTCCTGTATGCCGGGCTGAACATGGCCGGTACGGACGAACCGCAGGCCATCATCGCCCAACCCACCGCTGAATCGCCTGCCGCGCAGGCCGGCCTGCTGGCTGGCGACCGCATCCTTGCCATTGATGGCCAGGAAGTCGCGTCGTGGTCGGACGCGCGCTGGCGCCTGATGGACGTCCTGTCCACCGGTGGCCGCGCGCTGGTTGAAGTCAGCACCCCGTCGGGCTCGGTCCAGCAACGTGAACTGAACTTGCCGCCCAACGCCATGGACCCTTCCGCCGGCGACCCGCTTGCCGCGGCCGGTATCCGCCTGGCTCAGCCCAAGCCTGGCGTGCGCGCCGTCAACGACGGCGGCGAAGGCCAGGCAGCCGGGCTGCGCACCGGTGACACCATCGTCGCCATCAACGGCCAACCCACGCCGGAAACGGGCTCGGTCATCAAGCAGATCCAGCAAAGCGCCGGCCAGACGCTGACGCTGACCTTGCTGCGCGATGGCGCCAATATTTCGCTGAATGTCACGCCGCGCCCCGAAGTGGTGAACGGCCAGGAAATCGGCCGGCTGGGCGTCCAGTTGGGCGGCGACGTGCCCATGGTGACCGTGCGCTATGGCTTGTTCGAAAGCGTGTGGCTGGGTGCGGTGCGCACCTGGGACACGGCCTGGTTTTCGCTGCGCATGATGGGCCGCATGGTTACGGGCGATGTCTCGTGGCGCAATGTCAGCGGTCCGGTCACTATCGCGGACTATGCCGGCCAGACCGCCAGAATCGGCATTGTTGCGTATATCGCCTATATTGCGTTGATCAGTATCAGCTTGGGTGTATTAAATTTGCTTCCCATTCCTATGCTTGATGGCGGCCATCTGCTGTACTATCTCGTCGAAATTGTGCGGGGTAGCCCGCCGCCAGCGAGGTGGATCGATATTGGACAGCGCGCCGGCATAGGTTTATTGGCAGGCCTTATGGGGCTTGCGCTGTTTAACGATTTCACGCGTTTATTCACCTAATCGCGATTTAGCATAAAATCCCCCGCCATTTGCACGACCGAGGATAGTCAAGGATGTCTTTTCGCCGGATGTTTCATCACAAAAAGGGTGTACTGCCGGGTCTCATCGCCGCATTAATGCTGCCGGCCATGGCCCAAGCCTTCGACCCTTTTGTCGTGCGGGATATCCGCGTAGAAGGGATTCAACGGACTGACGCCGGCACCGTCTTCGGTTATCTCCCCGTGAAAGTGGGCGAGAAATTCACCGAAGAAGAAGCGACCGAGGCCATCCGCCGCCTTTACGGCACGGGCTTTTTCACCGACGTCCAGATCCAGACGGACAACAACGTGGTTGTGGTCGTGGTGCAGGAACGGCCGACCATCGCCTCCGTCAATTTCAACGGCATGCGCGAATTCGACTCCAAGGCGATCACCACGTCGTTGGGGCAGGTCGGTTTTGCCGAAGGCCGCATTTTCGACCGCTCCATGCTTGAGCGCGCGGAATACGAACTGAAGCAGCAATACCTGTCCAAGGGCAAGTACGGCGTTGAAGTCACGTCCACCGTGACGCCGTTGCCGCGCAACCGCGTTGGCGTGAGCTTCGACGTGTTCGAAGGCGATGTCGCCCGCATCCAGGAAATCCGCTTCGTCGGCAACAAGGCTTTTTCGGAAAGCGATCTGCTCGACGAATTCAAGCTGACGACGCCGGGCTGGCTGACCTGGTACACCGATACCGACAAGTATTCCCGCGAAAAGCTCGAAGGCGATCTGGAACGCCTGCGCTCGTTCTACCTGGACCAGGGTTACCTGGAGTTCTCGGTCGAGCCCCCGCAGGTCACGATTTCACCCGACCGCAAAGATATCCGCATCACGATTACCGTTCACGAAGGCGAGCCCTACAAGGTGCGCAGCGTGAAGCTGGCCGGCAACCTGCTGGGCCTGGACAAGGAAATCAACGCGCTGGTGCAGGTCAAGCCGGACGAGACCTTCTCGGCCGCCAAGGCCAACGATTCCGCCAAGGCCATTACCGATTACCTGGGTGAACTGGGCTACGCGTTTGCCAACGTCAACCCGAACCCGCAACTGGATCGCGCCAAGCACGAAGCCGACCTGACGTTCTACGTCGATCCGAGCCGCCGTGTTTATGTGCGCCGCATCCAGATCGGCGGCAACACCCGCACGCGCGACGAAGTCGTGCGCCGCGAAATGCGCCAGCAGGAAGCCGCCTGGTATGACGCGAAAGACATCAAGACCTCGCGCGACCGTGTCGACCGCCTGGGCTACTTCAGCGACGTCAACGTCAAGACCGATCCGGTTCCGGGCTCGCCCGACCAGGTCGACGTGAACGTCGACGTGAAGGAAAAGCCTACCGGCATGATCAACCTGGGCGTGGGCTACGGCTCGTCTGAAAAGGCGATTCTGTCGGCCGGTATCAGCGAAGACAACGTATTCGGCAGCGGCACCAACCTGACGCTGCAGTTGAACACCAGCAAGACGAACCGCGCGATCGTGCTGTCGCACACCGATCCGTACTGGACCAAGGACGGCATCAGCCGCACCACGTCCGCGTACTACCGCGTGACCGAGCCCTGGAACAACAACGACGGTGACTACCGCGTCAAGGCCATCGGCCTGGGCATGAACTTCGGTATTCCGATTTCCGAGTACGACCGGATCTTCCTGGGCGCGAACTTCGAGCACAACCAGATCGACCTGTTCACGAATTCGCCGCAGGCCTACAAGGACTTCGTGGGGCAGTACGGCGATTCGACCAACTCGGTCATCTTCAGCACCGGCTGGTCCAAGGACACCCGAGACAGCGCCCTGGCGCCCACGAGCGGTTCGTACACGCGCCTGAAGGCCGACGTGTCCACGGTGGACCTGCAATACACCATGCTGACGGGTCAGCAGCAGTACTTCGTGCCCTTGGGCGGTTCCTACACGCTGGCCTTGAACGGCATGGTGGATTGGGGCCGCAGCTACGGCAGCAAGGACTACCCGGTCATCAAGAACGTCTATGCCGGCGGTATCGGCACCGTTCGCGGCTACGAAGGGTCGTCGCTGGGTCCGCGCGATACGCTCACGGGCGACTATCTGGGCGGCACGCGCCGTATCGTGGCCAACGCCCAGTTGTATCTGCCGTTCCCGGGCGCCAGCAAGGACCGTACGCTGCGCTGGTTCATCTTCAGCGACGCGGGCCAGGTTGCTGCCGGCAGTGGTCTGAGCTGCACCCGCGGCCGCGACAATACCGAGGTCGAAGATCCTTGCGGCTGGCGTTTCTCGGCAGGTATCGGCCTGTCGTGGCAGTCGCCGATGGGGCCGTTGCAGTTGTCTTACGCCCGTCCGCTTAACTCCAAGCAGGGCGACGACAAGCAAAGCTTCCAGTTCCAGATCGGTACCGGATTCTAAGCGCGCCGTTACGCTTGAAAACAAGGGAGGGGCCCCATGGGCCGGCTCCCTTGCTGTTTAGTGGCACAATACACACTTTGGCTTTGCCTTACGGAAGGTGAGATTTTCATGATGTCTGATTTCGCACTTAAATCATCGAATACGCCGCGCGCCAAGCGCCGTGGCAAGCTGGGCGGCTCCATTGCCCTGGTGGGTGCGCTCATTCTCGGTTCGGCTGCTGCGATTCCCGCGCAGGCTCAAAACACCAAGATCGGCTTCGTCAACACTGAACGGATTCTGCGTGAATCGGGTCCGGCCAAGACGGCGCAAAGCAAGATCGAAGCCGAATTCAAGAAGCGCGACGACGAACTCCAGCGCCTGAACAACAGCCTGCGTTCGCAAGCCGAGAAGTTCGACAAGGACGCGCCGGTTCTGTCGGAGTCGGATCGTGTGAAGCGCCAGCGCGAACTGTCCAACCTGGATACCGACCTGCAACGCAAGCGTCGTGAATTCCAGGAAGACTTCAATCGCCGTCGCAATGAAGAATTCTCGGGCATCGTCACGAAGGCCAACGAGGCCATCAAGCGCATCGCCGAGCAAGAAAGCTACGACCTGATCATCCAGGACGCCGTGACGGTCAACCCGCGCATCGACATCACCGACAAGGTGATTCAGAGCCTGGGCAAGTAAGCAGTACCCGTCGCACCATGCCGGTTTTACTGGATCTTGCTCGCGCGCCGACCCTTGAAGCACTGTTGAGCGCCGCCAATACCCAGGGTATGGACTGGCGCATCAGCGCGCCTCCCGGCGTAGAACCCTTCAAGGTCCGCGGTATCGGGACCTTGTCTTCGGCTGGTAGCCAGGAAATTACTTTCCTGGCCAACCCGCGCTACCAGAGTCAACTGGGGTCCACGCAGGCGGGGGCGGTCATCGTCTCGGCAGACGTGGCCGAAGCGCTGGAAGCCGAGGGGGCCGTTCGGCCTCCCTTTGCGCTGGTGGTCTGCAAACATCCCTATCTGCTGTACGCCCGCGTGGCGCAATGGTTCGACGCCGCGCGTCGGCCGGCGCTGCCGGGGTCCACGCATCCTTCCGCCGTTGTGGCGCCTGATGCCGTCCTCGAAGAGGGTGTGCGTATTGGCCCCAATTGCGTGGTGGAAGCGGGTGCGCGCATCGGTCGCGACACCATTCTTGGGCCAGGCTGCGTTGTTGGGGTGGGTTCGTCCATTGGCGCGGGCAGCCGCCTGCACGCACACGTCACCCTTTACGAAGGCGTGAAGGTTGGCGAACGGGCCATCATCCACAGCGGCGCCGTGCTGGGCGCGGACGGTTTTGGCTTTGCGCCGGACCCGACGCTGGGGCAGGGCGCTTGGGGCAAGATTCCCCAGTTGGGTGGCGTGTCCGTGGGTAACGATGTCGAAATCGGGGCCAACACCACCATCGACCGGGGAGCCCTGGACGACACCGTGGTGTCCGATGGCGTCAAGCTGGACAACCAGATCATGGTGGCGCACAACGTGCGCATCGGCGCGCACACCGCGGTAGCGGCATGCGTCGGCATCGCGGGGTCCACGACCATCGGCGAACGCTGCACCATCGGCGGCGCCGCGATGCTATCCGGCCATTTGACCTTGGGCGACGACGTGCACATTTCAGGTGGCACGGCGGTCACCTCCAGCATTAACAAGCCAGGCCGCTATACGGGCGTGTTCCCGTATGCCGAGCATGGAGAATGGCAGCGCAACGCCGCCGTGATACAACAGTTGGCGCAACTGCGCCGCCGCGTGCGCACGCTGGAAAAAGATTAAGGGGCGCGATTGCCGCCTCGGCGTGCACGCGCCAAAATAATTTCATCTCGCAGGAAAGCATAGAAAAATGGAACTCGACATCAAGGGGATCATGGAGAGGCTGCCGCATCGTTATCCGATGCTGCTGATTGATCGTGTCGTTGAAATGGTGCCCGGCAAGTCTATCGTCGCCATCAAGAATGTCTCGATCAATGAACCGTTTTTCAACGGCCACTTTCCCCACCATCCGGTGATGCCGGGCGTGCTCATCGTGGAAGCCATGGCCCAAGCCTCGGCGCTGTTCTCGTTTACCGACGAAAACGGCGGGCTCAAGTGCGATAGCTCCAAGACCGCCTACTACCTGGTCGGCGTCGATGGCGCGCGCTTCCGCCGCCCCGTGGTGCCTGGCGATCAACTGCGCATTGAAGTCGAAGCCGAACGCCTGAGCCGCAGCATCTGTAAGTACGCTGCGCGTGCAACGGTTGATGGACAAGAAGTGGCGTCCGCCAAACTGATGTGCGCGATTCGTAGCCTGGAAGAGTAAATGGCAGGAAACATCCACCCTACCGCGGTCGTTGACCCGGCGGCAAAAATCGACCCGAGCGCCGTGATCGGCCCGTTCGCCGTGGTGGGGCCAGACGTCACCATCGGCGCCGGGACCGAAATTGGTCCGTACTGCATGATTGATGGTGTGACCACCATCGGGCGCGACAACCGCTTTTATCGCTACTGCTCGATCGGCGGCATGCCGCAAGACAAGAAGTATGCGGGCGAAAAAACGCGCTTGACGATCGGTGACCGCAATACCGTGCGCGAATTTGTCACGCTGAACACGGGCACCGTGCAGGATGGCGGTGAGACGACGCTGGGCAGTGACAACTGGATCATGGCATACGTGCACGTTGCACACGATTGCCACGTGGGCAGCCACACGATCCTGGCCAACTCGGTGCAGTTGGGCGGACACGTGCATGTGGGCGATTGGGCCATCATCGGTGGCCTGACCGGCGTGCACCAGTTCGCGCGCGTGGGTGCCCACACGATGACCGGCGGCAACAGCTCGCTGATGCAGGATTCGCCGCCGTTCGTGCTGGCAGCGGGCAATCCGTGCCGGCCGGTGGGCGTCAACGTCGAAGGCCTGAAGCGTCGCGGGTTCACGCCGGTGATGATTTCGGCACTGCGCGAAGCCTACAAGATCATCTATCGCCGGGGTTTGCCGCTGGACGCCGCGCGTGCCGAATTGCACAAGCGCCAACAAGAAATTCCCGAAGCGGCCGAGCACCTGCAAACGATGCTTGATTTTCTGGAAGTCGCGTCGCGCGGCATCATTCGTCCATGAACACGCGGATCGGCATGGTGGCCGGCGAGCCTTCGGGCGACTTGCTGGCCGGTCGTATCATTGCCGGTCTGCAAGCGCGTGACGCTGGCGTGCGCTGCGAAGGCATAGGCGGGCCGCAGATGCAGGCGCGCGAATTCGATACCTGGCATCCCATGCATGCGCTGACCGTGTTCGGCTACGTCGATGCACTGAAGCGCCTGCCCAGCTTGCTGTCCACTTATCGCGACGTCAAACGACGCTGGCTGGCCGAGCCGCCCAAGGTGTTCGTGGGCATCGACGCGCCTGATTTCAATTTGCGGCTGGAGCATCAACTGCGTCTGGCCGGTACGCCCACGGTGCATTTCGTGGGGCCGTCCATCTGGGCGTGGCGCTACGAGCGCATCCACAAGATCCGCGAGTCGGTGTCGCACATGCTGGTGCTGTTCCCGTTCGAGGAAGAGATCTACCGGAAGGAAAACATTCCGGTGACCTATGTGGGCCATCCGCTTGCCGGCGCCATTCCCATGCAGCCGGACCGCGCCGCCGCGCGCGCCCGCCTGGGCATCGATCCGAACGCGCGCGTGCTGGCGATCCTGCCGGGTAGCCGGTCATCCGAGATCCGCCTGCTGGCGCCGCGCTTTCTTCAAGCGGCGCAATTGCTGCTGAAAAAAGATCCTGCCTTGCAATGCGTCGTGCCCATGGTCAACGACCAGCGGCGCGCCGAATTCCAGGCGATTCTGGCCGAGCACCCGGTGCCCGGCTTGCGCTGCATTACCGCTGATGATCTGCACGGCGCTGGCGGCGATCGCAAGGCGCCGGTGGCGTGGTCCGTCATGGAAGCGGCCAATGCCGTGTTGGTGGCCAGCGGCACCGCCACGCTGGAAACGGCGCTGTACAAGCGGCCCATGGTGATTTCCTACGTGTTGTCGCCGTGGATGCGCCGCATCATGACCTGGAAGTCGGGGCAGCAACGGCCATATCTGCCTTGGGTGGGCCTGCCCAACGTGCTGCTGCGCGACTTCGCGGTACCCGAATTGCTGCAAGACGATGCCACGCCGGAAAAACTGGCGGAGGCGACGTGGGCGTCGTTGACCGACGATGCGTTGATTGCCCGTGTTGAGGCCCGCTTTACCGCCATGCACCAGGAATTGCTGCGCGATACGCCGGCCCTGGCTGCCCAGGCGATCCTGGAGGTGGCGGGTGGAGCAGCCTGACCTGTTCGCGGCCCCGGTGCAGCCCGCCATGGTGACGGCCGGCGTTGACGAGGCGGGCCGTGGCCCCTTGGCGGGCGCCGTCTATGCGGCGGCGGTGATCCTGAACCCCGCGCGCCCCATCGACGGGCTGGCGGATTCCAAGGTGCTCAAGGCGGCCACCCGCGAAGCCCTGGCGCTTGAGATCCAGGAATACGCCTTGGCCTGGTGCGTTGCCAGCGCCAGCGTAGAAGAGATCGACACCCTGAATATTCTGCGCGCCACCATGCTGGCGATGCAGCGGGCAGTGCAGGGGCTGTCCATACCGGCGCAGCTTGCGCTGGTGGATGGCAACCAGGCGCCCAAGCTGGGCTGCACGGTACAAACCGTCATCAAGGGCGATGCGCTGGTGCCCGCCATTTCGGCGGCGTCCATTCTGGCCAAGACGGCGCGCGACGCCGATCTGCTGCGCCTGCATAGCTTGTATCCCCAATATGCGTTCGACCAGCACAAGGGCTACGGCACCGCGCTGCACTTGCAGATGCTGCGTGAACATGGCCCCTGCGCCGAACATCGGCGCAGTTTCGCGCCCATCAAGGCATTCGGCCTGGTGTCATGAAGCACATCAGTTCTCGCGAGAACCCAGCCGTCAAGGCCCTGGCCAAGCTGGCCGGTACGGCAGGCAAGCGCGGCGCGCCCGTCCTGCTTGATGGCGTGCACCTGTGCCAAGCCTGGTTGCAGCACCATGGCGCGCCCGATCAAGCAATTTTCGACGTTGATCGCCTGTCCCAGCCCGACATCGCCGCGCTTGCGGCTGCCGTGCCCGAGTCGCGCTGCCTGGCCCTGGATGCTCGGCTGATGCAGTCCTTGGCCAGTGTGGAAAGCGGGCAGGGCGTGGCGTTTCTGGTGACCCCGCCCATTCTGGACATGCCGGCCACCGTGGAAGAAAACTGTGTGCTGTTCGATCGTATCCAGGACCCCGGCAACGTCGGCACCTTGTTGCGCACCTGTGCGGCCGCCGGTGTGAAGCGCGTGTTCCTGGCAACCGGCACGGCCGCCGCCTGGTCGCCGAAAGTCTTGCGCAGCGGGCAGGGCGCCCATTTTTCGCTGTCTATTCACGAGCACGTTGATCTGACCGATCTGCTTGCGCAGTTGCGGGTGCCCTTGGTGGCCACGGCCCTGGACGGCGCGCAAAACCTGTATTCAGGAAGCCTGCCGCAACGGTGCGCATGGGTCTTCGGGCATGAAGGCCAAGGCGTGGCGCCAGCGCTGCTGGCCGCGGCCAGCCTTAAAGTCTGCATCCCGCATCACATGGACGCCGTGGAGTCGCTGAATGTTGGCGCGGCCGCCGCCGTGTGCCTGTTCGAGCAACGTCGTCAGGCGTTGGCCGCCCCAGGCCGTTGATAAGGCGCGCTGACCAGGCGCGCTGACAAGGCGCCATCCCGCACCGCCGTTACGGAAACTGTCGCGAGGCGGCATGTTTTGTAAAAGTCTGTCGTACTCATATACTTCACGCTTTGCAAATCCGAGGTGGCTATGGCGTCATCGCTGTTTCATAGATTTCGTGCGCGCTTTGCGCGTGGGGCGCAAGGCTTGATGCTGGCGTCTTGCGTCGTCGCGCTGGCGGGATGCATGTCGGTCAGCACGCAGAAGATCGGCATGGTTCCCGTGGCGGCGGCAGACCCCGTCTACACGATTCAACTGTCCAGGATGGTCATTGCGTCGTTGCCAAACGAAAGCAGCGTAACGCTGCGGTCGGGCTCGCAATGGCGCCGTGTGGGCGCCTTGCCGCAGGGCGACGTCTACCGCGCCCAGGACGGCTTGTTCACGATTCAAACCCGGCGTCAGGGCGAGGCCTATCTGGTTGCCTCGTCCGGCCGACTGCTCGGTTTTTACTTGCCGGGCGAAAGCGCATACCTGCCGCTTACCCGTCCTGTGACTTTGCCCGTGGAGATGCGTCAATGAAATCGTGGTTCAAGGGCTTGGCGGCAGCCGCCATCGTGACCGTGCTGGCGGGTTGCGCCGGGGGCAAGTACGAAGCGCTGCAAGGCAGCATCCCGCCTATCGCGCAGGGTAATGGCCGCATCTATTTCTATCAGCCGCAGCCGACCAATCTGGCAGCCGCGCAGCAGAAGATGCGCGTCAATGGCGAAGTGGTCGGGCGCAACAAGCCGGGCGCCTTTTTCTTTGTTGATCGGCCTGCCGGCAGCTACGTCGTCACCAACCTGTACTGGACCGGCGACGGCGTGAGCTTCATGCTGGACCCCGGCCAGACGCGCTATATCCGGGTCATGGCCGAGGTGTATGGCGCCACGGGAGCCGTGGGCAATTTGTCGATGCACTTGGTTGATCCGCCCGAATTGGCGGAAAACGAAATGCGCGGCCTGCACTATTGGGGGGCCGCCAGCCCCGAGCGAGTGCCAGGCCTGTAAGGCGATGAGCGGGCAGCCCGCTCACCCGTTCAGCCCCGATCCAGCCCCACTTCCTGCAGCACCGTCGTGGCGATCTCTTCGATCGACTTGGTGGTGCTGGACAGCCACGAAATGCCTTCGCGGCGCATCATCCGTTCAGCTTCCGCCACTTCGTAACGGCACTGCTCAAGTTGCGAATAGCGGCTGTTGGGGCGGCGTTCGTTGCGGACTTCGGCCAGGCGTTCGGGCTGGATGGACAGCCCAAACAGCTTGCCGCGGTGCGGCGCGATGGTCGAGGGCAGGGTGCCGCGCTCGAAGTCATCGGGCGTCAGCGGGAAGTTGGCCGCCTTGATGGCGTATTGCATGGCCAGGTACAGGCTGGTGGGCGTCTTGCCACAGCGGGACACGCCCACCAGAATGACGTCGGCCTGGTCCAGTTGATTGACGAACTGGCCGTCGTCATGCGCCAGGCTGAAGTTGATGGCGTCGATGCGGTTGCGGTATTTTTCCGAATTGGCCTGCATGTGCGAGCGGCCGATGGAATGGCTGGACTTCAAGCCCAGCGCCTGTTCAATATGGCTGACGAAGGTACCGAACAGGTCCATGAAAATGCCGTTCGCCTGGCGAACACGCGCCAGGATCTCGGGGTTGACCAAGGTGCTGAACACAATGGGCGGCACGCCGGCTTCAAGCGCGCTGCGGTCGATGCGCATGGCGACCTCGGCCGCCTTCTCAAGCGTGTCGACAAAAGGCAGTCGGATAGGCTTGAATTCCACCTCTTCGAACTGCGACAGCACCGACTGGCTGAAGGTCTCGGCGGTGATGCCGGTACTGTCGGAAACGATGTATACCGTGCGTGCGATCGGGGTAGATGTCATGTGTAAAAAATTCCAACCAGTCAGATAGCCGAGGGTACTCCACCGAGTACAATCAGGCCCCTATAAGTCACCCCAAGGGCGGTCCAAGGCCAGTTTGGTCAGCGTGTGAAAAAGCGGAAATTTCCGCCGATTCGTGCTTTGACCTAACTCGCTTTCATTCCATTGTAAAAGGTGACTTCAATGTCGTATGTTGTTTTGTTCGAGCAGCTCCGCATGACGGACGTGGACTCGGTAGGAGGCAAGAACGCATCACTAGGCGAAATGATCAGCCAGCTGTCTGGCGCGGGTGTCCGCGTACCGGGCGGCTTTGCCACGACCGCCGACGCCTTCCGCGATTTCCTGAAGGCCTCGGGCCTGGATCAGCGCATTGCTGAACGCCTGACCACGCTGAACCCCGAAGACGTGCGCGAGCTGGCCAACGCCGGCGCGCAGATCCGCCAATGGATCGTCGAAGCGCCGTTCTCGGCTGAATTCGAAGCACAAATCCGTGCAGCCTTTGCCAAGCTCGACGCTGACGGCAAGGGCTCGTTTGCCGTGCGCTCGTCCGCCACGGCGGAAGACCTGCCCGACGCGTCCTTCGCCGGCCAGCAGGAAACCTTCCTGAACGTCGTGGGCATCGACGACGTGCTGGACAAGATCCGCCACGTGTTCGCGTCGCTGTACAACGACCGCGCCATCTCCTATCGCGTGCACAAGGGCTACGCCCACGCCGATGTGGCCCTGTCGGCCGGCATCCAGCGCATGGTGCGTTCCGACAAGGGCAGCGCCGGCGTCATGTTCACCATCGACACCGAATCCGGCTTTGAAGACGTCGTGTTCATCACGTCGTCGTACGGCCTGGGCGAAACCGTGGTGCAAGGCGCGGTCAACCCCGACGAGTTCTACGTCTTCAAGCCCACGCTGGCCCAAGGCAAGTTCCCCATCGTTGGCCGCCGCATCGGCTCCAAGCTGATCAAGATGGAATTCGACCCCGAGCGTCCGGAAGGCCGCGCCGTGCGTACCGTGGACGTGCCCGTGTCCGAGCGCAACCGCTATTCGCTGACCGACGACGAGGTCAATGAACTGGCCCGCTACGCCGTCATCATCGAACAGCACTACAAGCGCCCGATGGACATCGAATGGGGCCGTGATGGTGTCGACGGCAAGATCTACATCCTGCAAGCGCGCCCGGAAACGGTGAAGTCGCAGCAGGGCGTGAACGATGTGCAGCAACGCTACCGCCTGAAGGCTACCGGCCAGGTCCTGATCACCGGCCGCGCAATCGGCCAGAAGATCGGCGCCGGCCCCGTCCGCGTCGTGGGCGACATCTCCGACATGGACAAGGTCCAGCCGGGCGACGTGCTGGTCACCGACATGACGGATCCCAACTGGGAACCCGTGATGAAGCGTGCCGCGGCCATCGTGACGAACCGTGGCGGGCGTACCTGCCACGCCGCGATCATCGCGCGCGAACTGGGCATTCCGGCGGTGGTGGGTTGCGGTAACGCCACCGACCTGCTGAAGGAAGGCCAGGCCGTGACCGTGTCTTGCGCGGAAGGCGACGAAGGCCGCATCTATGACGGCCTGATCGAAACCGAAGTGGAAGAAGTGCGCCGCGGCGAAATGCCCGCCATCGATCTGAAGATCATGATGAACGTGGGCAACCCGCAACTGGCGTTCGACTTCGCGCAGATTCCAAACGGCGGCGTCGGTCTGGCGCGCCTGGAATTCATCATCAACAACAACATCGGCATCCACCCGAAGGCAGTCCTGGACTACCCGAACGTGGACGGCGAACTGAAGAAGGCCGTGGAATCGGCCGCCCGTGGGCACGCCAGCCCGCGTGCGTTCTTCGTCGAGAAGATGGCGGAAGGCGTGGCGACGATTGCCGCCGCGTTCTACCCCAAGCCGGTCATCGTGCGCATGTCGGACTTCAAGTCCAACGAATACCGCAAGCTGGTGGGCGGTTCGCGCTACGAGCCCGAGGAAGAGAACCCCATGCTGGGCTTCCGTGGCGCATCGCGCTACATCGCCGAGGACTTCGCCGAGTGCTTCCGCATGGAATGCGAAGCGCTGAAGAAGGTCCGCGACGACATGGGCCTGACCAACGTTGAAATCATGGTGCCGTTCGTGCGCACGCTGGGTCAGGCCGAAAAGGTTGTGAACCTGCTGGCCAAGCACGGCCTGGCTCGCGGTGAAAATGGCCTGAAGCTGATCATGATGTGCGAAGTGCCGTCCAACGCCATCCTGGCCGACGAATTCCTGCAATTCTTCGACGGCTTCTCGATCGGTTCCAACGACATGACCCAGCTCACCCTGGGTCTGGACCGCGATTCCGGCATGGAGCTCTTGGCCGCCGACTTCGACGAACGCGACGAAGCCGTGAAGTTCATGCTGCGCCGCGCGATCAAGGCTTGCCTTGCCGCCAACAAGTACGTGGGTATCTGCGGCCAAGGCCCCAGCGACCACCCGGACTTCGCGCAATGGTTGAAGGACGAGGGCATCCTGTCGATGTCGCTCAACCCGGATACCGTTGTCGACACCTGGCAGCGCCTGGCCAAGCAATAAGCGGCTGGCGGTTCCAACAAAAAACCCCGCGTCCGATCAGGACGCGGGGTTTTTGCTTGTGGGCGCGGAGAACGGGGCGCGAAGAGCGGGCGTGTACTAGGCCGCTTTCAATTCACGCGCGATCAATTCGCGCTTGCGGTCGATGCCCCAGCGGTAACCCGCCATCGACCCGTCGGTGCGCACCACGCGGTGGCACGGAATGGCCAGGGCGATGTTGTTGGTGGCGCAGGCGCGGGCCACCGCGCGTACGGCGCGGGGCGCGCCGATGCGTTCGGCCACCTGCGTGTACGTGGCCGTCGTGCCCACCGGAATGTCGCGCAGCGCTTCCCACACACGGCGCTGAAAGGCGGTGCCGCGCACGTCCAGCGGCAGGTCCAGCCCGCGCGACGGGTCTTCGACGAAGCTCACCACGGCGGCCACCCAGGTTTCAAATTCAGCGTCCGCGCCGATCAGGCGCGCGGCCTTGAAGCGGTCTTGCAGGTTGCGAACCAATTGTTCGGGGTCGGCGTCCAGCGATATGTCGCAGATGCCCGTGCCCGTGGCCGCCACCAACAGCGCGCCCAGCGAACATTGCGCCACGGCGAAACGGATGTCGATGCCCGCGCCGTTCTTTCGAAAGGCGGTGGGGGTCATGCCCAGGATGGCGGGGGCGGCTTCGTAGAACCGTCCGCTGGAGTTGAAGCCGGCGTCGTACATGGCGTCGGTGACGCTGGCGCTGCTTTCCAGTTGTTGGCGCGCCCGGGCGGCGCGCAGCGCGTTGGCGTAGGCCTTGGGCGTAATCCCCGTGGCCGCCTTGAAGACGCGGTGAAAGTGAAAGCGGCTCATGCCGGCCTGTTCGGCCAGCGTGGTCAGGTCGGGCGGCTGCTCGGCCTCCAGGGCGCGGCAGGCGCGTTCGACCACGCTGGCGTGTTGCTTGCTTAACAAGGCGGCGGTGGCTTGCTGTGTGCTCGAGGGGGCTGCGGCGGGGCTCATCGATGACTCCTGACATGCGCGTAATGGATTGCGCTTTAGGTTCATGGTCTCAGGTGCCGTCCAGCCCCGCACTCCGGATGTTGCGCGCGGCCGTTCAGGCGGGCGCGTAGGCGTCCAGGAAACGGCGCAGCAGCCCGCCCGCCACGGGGGTCGCACGCACGTTTGCCGTCAAGTCGGGCATGTCCAGGTTTTCAGCGGCGTAACGGCGACTGTAGCGGTCCAGGTGGGCGCGCACAAAATCAGGGCCGAATTCGGGATGGAACTGGGTGGAAAAGACGTTGCGGCCGATGCGGATCATCTGGTGCTCGTCCAGGTCCGAGCGAGCCAGCACGGCCGAGCCGGGGGGCGGTTGCAGCACGGTCTGGGCATGCAGCATTTGCGCGGGGAAGGTGCGGGGCAGGCCGGCCAGCAGCTTGTCGCCGGAGGCGGTGGGCAGCAGTTCGACGGTTTGCGTGCCGACTTCGCGGCCCGCCGGGTTGTAGCCCACCTTGCCGCCCAGCGCATACGCCAGCAACTGGTGGCCGTAGCACACGCCGAACATGGGTAGTTCAGCGGCAGCGGCGTCGCGCAGCCAGGCGGCGGTGTCTTCGCTCCAGGGTTCCTTGTCCGTGACCATGGCGGGCGAACCCGTGATCAGCGCGGCGCGGTAGTGGGCGGGGGGCTGGGGCCGCTGGCCCTCGTGTACGGAGACGATTTCGACGGCGTCGGCGGCCAGTCCGGCCGCTTCTTTCAATTGTTCGGCATAGCCGCCGAACTGGCTTTTAAGCATGTCTTCCGGATCGCCGGTGTGCAGGATCAAGACGGGCAGGGCAGGGGATATTGCAGCGGTCATGGATAGGTGTGCTTGGAATAGGCCGACGCGGGCAATCCGGGTGGGATCGGCGCGTCAGGGCACATCATAATCCAGCGCAAACTTTCTTGATGGCGGCTGCCTTACCGTTGCGTCCCGGAAATACGTACAATCCGCACACGACTCATCCTTTCGGGCGGCATTACAACTATGTGGATCTGGCTGGGACTGGCCGCGCTGGCCCTTATTGGGGAATTGGCGACGGGTACTTTCTATCTGCTGCTGGTGGCCTTGGGCCTGGCAGCCGCCGGGGCCGCCGCCTGGTTCGGCAGTGGCCTGGAATGGCAATTGGTGGCGTGCGGCGTGGTGTTGCTGCTGGGCTTGCTGGTGTTGCGCAAGACGCGTGTGCTGAAAAAACGTGAAGTCAATTCCGCGCGCAACGCCGACGTGAATCTGGATATCGGCCAGACGGTTTCGGTGGAGTCCTGGTCCGAACACGGCACCACCCGCGTCTGGTATCGCGGCGCCCATTGGCAGGCCGAACTGGCGCCGGGGCAAACGCCCACCGCCGGCGAATACATCATTACCGAACTGCGCGGCTCGACCCTGGTGCTGACGCCCCTGGGCGCGCCGGGTACGGCTAGGTAGAACCGGATCGCGCCATGCGCGGTCCGCAAGGCGTTCCAGGTCACCGGCCGGAGCGCCATCGCATTTACTCCAGAAGAGGTTCCAAATCATGATCGATACATCCACTATCGTCCTGCTCGTTGTTGTCGCGCTGGCGGTCCTGATCGTCATCAAGTCGATTGCCATCGTGCCCCAACAGCATGCTTGGGTGGTCGAGCGCCTGGGTAAGTTCGACCGCGTACTGTCGCCCGGCGCGGGCTTTGTCATCCCCTTCATCGAGCGCGTGTCCTACAAGCATTCGCTGAAGGAAATTCCGCTGGACGTGCCCAGCCAGGTTTGCATCACGCGCGACAACACGCAATTGCAGGTGGATGGCGTGCTGTACTTCCAGGTGACCGACCCGATGCGCGCGTCGTACGGTTCGTCGAACTACATCTCGGCCATCACGCAGTTGGCGCAAACCACCTTGCGTTCGGTCATCGGCAAGATGGAACTGGACCGCACCTTTGAAGAGCGCGATTCCATCAACAGCAACATCGTGTCGTCGCTGGACGAAGCCGCGCTGAACTGGGGCGTGAAGGTGCTGCGCTACGAGATCAAGGACTTGACGCCGCCCAACGAGATCCTGCGTTCGATGCAGGCGCAAATTACCGCCGAACGTGAAAAGCGCGCGCTGATCGCGGCCTCGGAAGGCCGCCGCCAGGAACAGATCAACATCGCCACCGGCGAACGCGAAGCCGCCATCGCCCGTTCGGAAGGCGAGAAGCAGGCGCAGATCAACCAGGCGCAAGGTGAGGCCGCCGCGGTGCTGGCCATTGCCGAAGCCACCGCCAAGGCGATTACGCAGGTGGCCGACGCCGTGCGTCAGCCGGGCGGCATGGAAGCCGTCAACCTGAAGGTGGCCGAGCGCTACGTCGAAGCGTTCGCCAATGTGGCTAAGGAAGGCAACACGCTGATCCTGCCGGCCAATATGTCGGACGTGGGCGGCATGATCGCCTCGGCCATGACCATCGTGAAAGCCACGCGCAACACCTGACCCCGCGCTTCGCGGCGCGCCGCCCATGATCGCTCCCGTTAATTTGCTTTTGATAGCAGCACTGGCGGGGGTGCTATCGCTCTGCGTGCTGGGGTCGCTGGCTCGCAGCGGCATGGCCGGCATCCGCGAAACCATACGCGCCAACTTGCTCACGCTGTTGGCGTTTTTTACGTTTGCGCTTCAGAACACGTCGGCGCCCTGGTGGTTGTCGGTGGTGGTGCCGAACGCGGCGGTCGGGCTTGCGTTGTTCTCGTATTACTCGGGCGTGCGGCGGCTGTTGGGCTTAAGCGTGCCCAAGCACCTGATGACGCTGGCTTGCCTGCTGGCGCTGGTGGTGTTGCTGGCCTACACCTATGTGGATTGGCGGGTCGGGCCACGCATCGTGGTGATGTCGCTGCTGCAAATGGGCTTTCTGCTGGCGGTGGCCGTCACGGTCCAGCGCAACATGCCGTCGCACCGTTCTCGCTACAGCTACCGCTTCGTGTGGGCGGTGTCGGTTATTTCCGCGGCGCTTTGCGCGTTGCGGGCCGCGGTCTATCTGCTGGACCTGGCGCTGCCGCTGCCGTTGCTGGAACCCAGCGCCTGGAACATCGCCTTCCTGACTCTGGGCGTGCTGATCATGCCTTGCCTGACGTTGGGCACCATCATGATCATCCACGACCGCATGCTGGCGGACCGCGAGCAAGAGGCGAACACGGACTTCCTGACGGGGTTGATGTCGCGCAAGGCGTGGTGGATGCAGGCCGAGCGCTATTGCGCGCAGGCGCTGCGCACGCGCCGTCCCTTGACCTTGCTGCTGCTGGATGTCGATTATTTCAAGCGCATCAACGACACGCATGGCCACGTGGCGGGCGACGCCGTGCTGCGCCATTTCGGCTTGCTGGCCACAGCCACGTTGCGCACGGGTGACCATGTCGGCCGCGTGGGCGGCGAGGAGTTCGGCGTGTTGTTTCCGGACATGCGCGGTGACGCGGTCATGGACGTGGCGGCCCGGCTGCTGGATTCCGTGCGGCGCACGCCTTGCGCGCATGGCGGCAGCACCATTTCCTATACGTTCAGTGCGGGCGTGGCCGAATGGGTGCCCGGCGAAAACTTGCAGGTGTTTTTTGAACGCGCCGACCGCAAGCTTTATAGAGCCAAGGAGGCGGGGCGCAACCGCATCGTCGGGCCGGGCGAGCCGGCCGACCGTTTGCCGGCGGCGGCCTGAACCGATCGCCCTGGTTCAAACGCCCTTGTTGAGGCGGACTCGTTCAACCGCCCTCGTTCAACCTGACTGGTTCAATCGTCTTTGTCTTTACGCGGGGCGCGCGTGTCGTGCTTCATGATGCGTTCTTTTTCACGCTGCCAGTCTTTTTCGCGCGCGGTATCGCGCTTGTCGAACAGCTTCTTGCCACGGCCCAGCGCGAAGTCCAGCTTGATGCGCCCGTTCTTGTAGTGCAGGTTCAGCGGCACCAGCGTGTAGCCGCGCTGCTCGACCTTGCCGATGAGCTTGCTGATTTCCTCGGCCTTGAGCAGCAGCTTGCGCGTGCGCATGGCGTCGGGGTGGATATGGGTGGAGGCGGTGGGCAGCGGGCTGACGTGCATGCCCAGCAGGTACAGTTCGCCATCGCGTACGATGACGTAGCTTTCCTTTAGCTGCACGCGGCCGTCACGGATCGCTTTGACTTCCCAGCCTTGCAGGACAAGGCCGGCTTCGTAGCGGTCTTCAATGAAATAGTCGTGCGAGGCCTTGCGGTTGTCGATAATGCTCATAACGCCTTTTTTGCTGATAACGCCAATTTGCTCGCTGCGAAGCGCCTCATTAGGCTCATGGTGCGCGGTGCCGGTAAAATCTTGCCATTCTAGCCATTTGCGATAGTCGATGCACAAAGTACAACGATCCGTCCTGGTGCCTTACAGCGCCGCCCAGATGTTCGACCTGGTTGCCGACGTGGAGAAGTACCCCGAGTTCATGCCGTGGTGCGGCGGGGCCGAGGTGCAAAGCCGCGATGAACACGGCATGCAGGCCTCTATCCTGATCAGTTTTGCGGGCATGAAGCAGCGCTTCACCACGCGCAACACCCACGTCTATCCCGACCGGATCGACCTGGAACTGGTGGATGGGCCTTTTTCCAGCCTGATCGGGCATTGGGAATTCCAACCCTTGGCGGAAGACGCCTGCAAGGTCCTGTTCACCATGGAGTACGCATTTTCGAACCGTGCGCTGGAAATGGTGGTGGGGCCCGTCTTCAACCGTATCGCCACCAGCTTCATTGATTCCTTCACCAAGCGGGCGCAGGCCAAGTATGGCGAATGAGCCCTCCGTGGCCGCGCTGATCAACGTCAGCGTCTGCTATGCCTTGCCGGGCCACGTGTGGCTGCGCGAACTGCGCGTGCCCGAGGGCGCCACCGTGTCCGACGCGTTGGCGGCCAGCGGGTTCGCGCAGGCGTTTCCCGTGGTGCAGCCCTGGGAGCGGGGCGTGGGGTTTTTCGGCAAGGCCACCGAACCGCAGTCCAGGTTGGCCGAGGGGGACCGCGTTGAAATCTATCGCGGCCTGAGCTTCGACCCGAAGGAATCGCGCCGCCGCCGCGCCGAACACCGGCGCGCCAAGACGGCCAAGAACGGCCGGGTGCGGCCTGCCGGCTTGCTGTAATCGGGCTGCTGTAATTGGCCCGGCGCTGCCCACGCGCGTGGGCGGTCCGCCCTGGCTGACATTGTCATCAATAAGACAAATCCCGCCCGGCCATCGGGCGTAACATAAACGCGGTTTCATATTTACGTTTACGTTAACGTCATGCCAAAATCGACCGGCGGGCGTTCACGAGACCACCCGCAACGCCAACAGATAACACCGACACCATCAGGAGACAGGCTGTGGACTTGGAACTGACCGACGAGCAGCGCGCGTTTGCGCAGGCCGCCCGCGACTACGCAGAGGGTGAACTGGCCCCCCATGCCGCGCGCTGGGACGCCGAGGGCATCTTTCCCTGCGAGGCCTTCGCGCGGGCGGGCGAGATGGGCTTTTGCGCCATCTATGCCAGCGAAGACATCGGCGGCCTGGGCCTGCCGCGCCTGGACGCCACCCTGGTGTTCGAGGAAATGGCCGCGGTGGACCCGTCGACCACGGCCTTCCTGACCATCCACAACATGGCGACCTGGATGGTCGGCAAATGGGGGCAACCCGCCTTGCGCGAGGCCTGGGGCCCGTTGTTGGCCAGCGGCCAGAAACTGGCGTCGTACTGCCTGACCGAACCCGGCGCGGGGTCCGACGCCGCGTCCCTGTCCACGCGCGCGCAGCGCGATGGTGACGATTACGTGCTGAACGGCGCCAAGGCCTTTATTTCGGGCGGGGGCGACACCGACCTGCTGGTGGTCATGGCGCGTACCGGCGGCGAAGGCGCAAGCGGCATCAGCGCATTCGCGGTGCCCGCCGACACCCCGGGTATCAGCTACGGTCGCAAGGAAGAAAAAATGGGCTGGAACAGCCAGTCCACGCGCCCCATCACGTTCGAGAACGTGCGCGTGCCGGCCGGCAACCTGCTGGGCCAGGAAGGCGAAGGCTTCAAGATCGCCATGAAAGGGCTGGACGGCGGCCGCATCAATATCGGCACCTGCTCGGTGGGCGCGGCCCAGGGCGCGCTGGACGCCGCGCGCCGCTACATGGACGAACGCCGCCAGTTCAACCGCCGCCTGGCGGAATTCCAGGCCCTGCAATTCAAGCTGGCGGACATGGCTACCCACCTGGTCGCGGCACGCCAGATGGTGCGCCTGGCCGCGTGCAAGCTGGATGCCGGCGCGCCGGATGCGGCCACCTATTGCGCCATGGCCAAGCGCTTCGCCACCGACATGGGCTTTCAGATCTGCCTGGATGCGCAACAGATACACGGCGGCTACGGCTACTTGAAGGACTATCCCTTGGAGCGCTTGGTGCGCGATACTCGCGTTCATCAGATTCTGGAGGGCACCAACGAGATCATGCGCGTGATCATTGCCCGCCAATTGTTGGAAAAAGGAGCCGACATAAGATGAATGCACCGGTGTTGTTCGAAGAGAGAAGCGCCACGAATGGCGTGCGGTTCGGCATTGCAACGCTGAACGCGCCGCAGACGCTGAACGGCTTGTCGCTGGAAATGGTGGACTTGCTGGCGGCGCGCCTGGACGAATGGGCGCGAGACCCCGGCGTGGCGCTGGTGGTGTTGCAAGGCGCTGGCGAAAAGGCGTTCTGCGCGGGCGGCGACCTGCACGGCCTGTACCGCAGCATGGGCGAGAACCCCGGCAAGAGTGGCTGGAGCAACGCCTACGCGCGCCGCTTCTTCGAGCACGAGTACCGCCTGGACTACCGCATCCATACCTACCCGAAGCCCGTGCTGTGCTGGGGCCATGGCATCGTCATGGGCGGCGGCATCGGTTTGATGATGGGCGCCAGCCATCGCGTGGTCAGCGAAAGTTCGCGGTTGGCGATGCCGGAAGTGTCGATCGGCCTGTTTCCGGACGTGGGCGGCAGTTGGCTGCTGAACCGCATGCCGGGCCGCATTGGCCTGTTCCTGGCGCTGACCGGCGCCCAGATGAATACGGCAGACGCCTTCTTCGCGGGCCTGGCGGACTTCCGCCTGAATCACGCGGACTGGCCCAAGTTGCTGGCGTCGCTGGAAGAGCAGCCCTGGGCCGGGCTGGCGGCGGGCGCATCGGAAGAAGCCTTGGCGCCGCGGTCTATCAATGACGGACTGCTGCGCCGCGCGTTGCCCGCGCTGGAGCCGCAGACGCCGCTGGACCCCGGCCATCTGCGCCAGCATTCCTTCCTGATCAACAACCTGTGCAACGGCAACCGCCTGGACGAGATCTACGAAGAACTGGCGCTGCTGAAAGATCACGCCGACCCCTGGCTGGCGCGCGCGGCATCCACCATGCTGGCCGGTTCGCCGGGTTCGGTGCGCCTGGCTTTCGCCTTGCAGCAACGTACGCGTCTGCGCTCGCTGGACGACGTGTTCCGTACCGAGTACATCGCCGCGCTGGCATGCACCGCCCATGGCGATTTCGCCGAAGGCATTCGCGCCTTGCTGATCGACAAGGACAAGAATCCACGCTGGAATCCCGCCGTCATGGATATGGCCACCGACGCCTGGGTACAGAAGTTTTTCGAAGAACCCTGGCCCGAGGGCGAGGCGCATCCGTTGGCCGATCTGGGCCAGGAAGGGCGCTGACGCATATAGCCCCGGCACCCGTCATGCAGGTCACGATGAATCCATACCTATAGCAATAGCAACAGGAGACAAAACATCATGAGCAGTATCGCGTTTATCGGTTTGGGCAACATGGGCGCGCCCATGGCATTGAATCTGGTCAAGGCCGGCCATGACCTCACCGTCTTTGACCTGGTCCCGGCAGCCGTCAAGTTGTTGACCGATGCCGGTGCGCGCGCCGCCGCTTCGGCGTCGGAAGCCGTCAAGGGCGCCGACGTCGTCGTGTCCATGCTGCCGGCCAGCAAGCACGTGGAAGGGCTGTACCTGGGCGAAGACCTGCTGGGCAAGATCTCGTCCAGCGCGCTGGTCATCGAATGCAGCACCATCGCGCCGGATTCGGCGCGCAAGGTGGCGCAGGCTGCCGAGGTGCGCGGCATCACCATGATCGACGCGCCCGTCTCGGGTGGCACCGGCGGCGCGGCAGCGGGTACGTTGACCTTCATCGTTGGCGGGCAGGCGGAAGCGCTGGCGCGCGCGCGCCCCGTGCTCGAGAAAATGGGCAAGAACATTTTCCACGCCGGCCCGGCGGGCGCGGGCCAAGTGGCCAAGATCTGCAACAACATGCTCTTGGGCATTCTGATGGCCGGTACGTCCGAAGCGCTGGCGCTGGGCGTGGCCAACGGGCTGGATCCGAAGGTGCTGTCCGACATCATCGCCAAGAGCTCGGGCCGCAACTGGGCCACCGAACTCTACAACCCGTGGCCGGGCGTAATGGATCACGCACCCGCCTCCAAGGGCTATGCCGGCGGCTTCGGCGTGGACCTGATGTTGAAGGACCTGGGCCTGGCCGCTGAAGCGGCGCTGTCGGCACGCGCGTCCATTCCGCTGGGAGAACTGGCGCGCAACCTGTATTCGCTGCACAGCTCGGGCGGCTCGGGCAAGCTGGACTTCTCCAGCATCGTCAACCTGGTCAAGCGCGAGCAAGACTGAGATGAGCGCACAACAATGAGCGAACCCCAGGCGCCGACTGACCCCGCCGCGCGGGTCAAGGCCAGCTTCGACCGGCAAAGCGTCATGCGCTTGCTGGGCGCCGCGCTGGACGTGGTGGAGCCGGGCAGGGTGGACATCGTGCTGCCTTACCGGGCTGATCTCTGCCAGCAAAACGGCTTTCTGCACGCCGGCATTTCCACCACGATCGCCGACAGCGCGGGCGGTTATGCCGCCTACACGCTGTTTGGGCCGGGCGAAGACGTGCTGACCTCGGAGTTCAAGATGAACTTCCTGGCGCCCGCCAAGGGCGACCGCTATGTGGCCAGCGGCCGCGTCGTCAAGCCTGGCAAGCGTTTGTCCATCTGCCAGGTTGAAGTGCACGCCTATGACGGTGAGCAGGCCACGCTTTGCGTGATAGGCTTGCTCACCGCGGTGCGCGTGACGCCGCGATGAATCCGGCGCGCCCCGCGTTTCGCCCTTGACGGGGCGGGCG
>NZ_JBHFIZ010000013.1:1809-47470 GCF_057334535.1 Achromobacter colocynthidis | reverse complement strand
CCCTTGCGGGGGGGGGCGCGGGGCGCGCTTGTCGCGCGTCGTATGGGTACAGGGCAATGCCTGCAAAAGAACACCACCGAATTTTCCGCAGCAACTGGCTGCGCGCCGCTGTGCTTGGGGCCAACGATGGCATCGTGTCCACGGCCAGCCTGATTACCGGCGTGGCCGCCGCGCAAGCCTCGCATGGCGCCATCCTGACGTCGGGCCTGGCCGGGCTGGTGGCAGGGGCCTTGTCGATGGCGGCCGGCGAGTATGTGTCCGTGCGGTCCCAGGCCGATACCGAGGCGGCCGACCTGCGGATGGAGCAGCGGTCGCTGAAAGGCAATTCAGAAGAAGAGCTGGCCGAACTGGTCGACATCTATGTGGGCCGTGGCCTGACGCGCAATCTGGCGACGCAGGTGGCGCAGCAACTGACCCGCCACGACGCGCTGGATGCCCATGCGCGCGACGAACTTGGCATTTCCGTGCATAACCGCGCGCAGCCCGTGCAGGCGGCGGTGGCGTCCGCCGCTTCGTTCGCGGCCGGGGCGGCCTTGCCGCTGGTCGTTGCCGTGACGGCGCCCCTGCCGCATTTGATCGCCTGGGTGATCGGCGCATCGGTGGTGTGCCTGGCCGCGCTAGGCGCTTTGGCCGCGGGGGCGGGCGGAGCCCCCAAGGGGCCCGCTGCGCTGCGCGTGACGATTCTGGGCGCGTTCGCCATGGCGGCCACCGCGGCGGTAGGCGCGTTGTTCGGCGTGGCGGTCTAGCGCGGCCGCCCGTTGCTGGATGCTGGGTGAGCAGGCTGCCGGTGCCGGGTTGGCAGACTGCCAGCGGGGTGCCGGGTTGGCAGGCAGCCCGCTGGAACGCTGGTTCAGGGCGTAATAGAGTAGGGCAGCGGCGTGGTGCTAATGCGCGGGCCGTCTTCCGCGCCCAGCCGCAGGTCGCCCTGGGGCAGCGCGGCAAGCGTGGTCTCGAACAGCACGGCGGCCACGCCCGCGTCACTGGCGCCATCCACGATGCGGCCAATGGGCTCGCCCGGCTGGGTGGCGTCAAATACGTCCACACCGGCCAGCGTCGCGCCTTGCACGTTGGCGTCGGCGATGGTGCCGTAGGCCATGCGCCGCTTCACGGTGCCCCGGTAATGGCTGCGCGCCACCACTTCCTGGCCCGGATAACAGCCCTTGGTGAAACTCACGCCCTGCACCAGTTCCAGGTTGACGGTTTGCGGGATGAATACGTCCTGCGTGGCCGTGGCAATCCAGGGGATGCCGGCGGCCAGATCCGCCATTTGCCATTGTGAGGCGGGCGCCAGGCCAAGCACGCCGGCCAAGGCCTGGGACTGTTCCAGCTGTTCGTCGGACGCAATCCACCACCAGCGCAATTGGGCATTCGCCGAGGGAGCGGCGATCCAGGTGCCGGACGGCAGGTCTACCCGCTGCCAGTCCGCGCGCGGCAAGGCGCCGGTGACGGCTTCCAGCGCGGCGGCCTGTTCGTTTGTTGCCTGCACGCCGGCCACGTTCAGCGCGGTGGCGGCAAGCTTGACCTTGGCCCGCAGCACGAACATGGACAGGCGCTTGAGCAGGGCTTGGGACAGGTCCTGGCGTACCAGGCCGTACAGTTGCGGGCCATCTTCCGCGCCGGGGGCGGCGCGCCACATGACCAGGGTGGCCAGCAGCCGGCCCTTGGCCGTGCAATAGCCCGCCAGGCGGGCGGCATCAGCGGGCAGGCCGGTGACGTCTTGCGTCAGTTGGCCGTGCAGGAAAGGCAGCGCATCGGCGCCGGACGCGCTGAAAACCAGAAAGTCATCCAGCGGCGCGCATGGCGCGCAACCTTCGGCGCGGACGGGAATCGAAGAATAGAAAGCGTGCATGGCGGCGGTGTGATCACGTCATCAAAGTGCAGATGATAGCCGCCTTCCCGCAGGCAATGGCCCATGCCCCCGATGGGCAAAGGGCCGTGCCATGGGCGCTGGCCCCGTTTTTGCCGCGCCAGATTCTCGCGATCCATTAAACTTCCGGGACTTATGAAAAAGCGACTCAGTTTCTACGTCTTGTGGTCATTCCTGCTTATCGTGATCGCCGCCGCGGCAGCGGTGGGCGCCGCCTGGAGCTGGATGCATCGGCCTATGCATCTGTCGGCTGACAGGATCGATTTTGTGGTGGACCCGGGCAGCAGCCCGCGCACCGTCGCGCGCGCGCTGAACGCCGTGGGCGTGCCGATCTGGGAGCCCGGATTCGTCTGGATGGCTCGCCTGTCCGAGCAGGACAAGCTGCTGAAGGCGGGCGGCTACCAGGCTATCAACGGCGACACGCCGTGGCTGCTGCTGGAACGCATGGCGCGCGGCGACATGACCCAGCGCCAGATCACGTTCCTGGAGGGCTGGACGTTCCGCCAGATTCGCCAGGCGCTGCGCGATAACCCCGACGTCAAACAAACCCTGGACGGCGTCAGCGATGAAGAATTGATGGCGCGTCTGGGTTCAGACATCAAGCATCCGGAAGGCCTGTTCTTTCCGGACACCTATGTCTTCACGCCCGGCAGCACTGACTACGACCTGCTGCGCCGCGCCTACCAGGAAGGCCAGCGCATCCTGCAAGACACCTGGGCCAAGCGCCAGCCGAACCTGCCGGTGGCCACGCCTTACGAAGCGCTGGTGCTGGCGTCCATTGTCGAAAAGGAAACCGGGCATGGCCCCGAGCGCCGCCGCGTCGCCGGCGTGTTCACGAACCGCTTGAAGATCGGCATGCTGCTGCAGACGGACCCGACTGTTATCTATGGCATGGGCGAGGCCTACCAAGGCCGCATTCGCAAGCGCGACCTGCAGACCGATACGCCCTGGAATACGTACACCCGGCCGGGTTTGCCGCCCACGCCGATTGCGGCGGCGGGCCGCGCCGCGCTGCTGGCGGCGGTGCAGCCCGAGCAGCACAAGTACCTGTTCTTTGTGTCGCGCGGCAACGGCACCAGCGAATTCGCCGAGAATCTGTCGGGGCACAATCGCAACGTGTCGCGCTACATCCTGGGGCAGAACACCCGTCCCAGCACCGCGCCCGCCGTCACGCCGGCGACGCCGCCCGCCACTGCACCGGTCACGGTTCCCGCCGCACCCGCTGCCGGAGCCGACGCCAGCCCGGATTCCGCCTCAGGATCCACCCCCGAATCAGCACAAGGACAAGATCAATGACCTCTCGCGGACGCTTCATTACGCTGGAGGGCGTTGACGGCGCGGGCAAAAGCACGCACACCGTCTGGATTGCGGATTTCCTGCGCGGCCAAGGTCTGGAAGTCATCTCCACGCGCGAACCGGGCGGCACGCCCTTGGGCGAAAAATTGCGCGCCCTGGTGCTGACGGACCCAATGGGCCTGGATACCGAAACGCTGCTGATGTTCGCGGCCCGCTGCGAACATGTGCGCCAGGTGATCGAGCCGGCGCTGACGCGCGGCGCCTGGGTGGTGTGCGACCGCTTTACCGATGCCACCTACGCCTATCAGGGCGGTGGCCGCGAACTGGGCGCCGAGCGCGTGGCGGTGTTGGAGCAATGGATGGGGGCGGGGCAGCCCGACCGCACCTGGCTCTTCGATGTGCCCTTGGAAGTGGCGCGCGCCCGCTTGGCCGATGCCCGCGAGCCCGACCGTTTTGAGCGCGAAGGCGCGGCGTTCTTTGAACGCACCCGCCAGGCCTATCACGCGCGCGCCAAGGCCGACCCGGGCCGCATCCATATCGTTGATTCCACCCAGTCCATCGCCCAGGTTCGGGCCGATCTTGAAGCCGGGCTGCGGGCGCTGCTGGCGGCTGCGGCATGAGCGCACCCCAGTTTCTGCCCTGGCAAATGGAGACGGCGCGCGCCTGGCTGGGCAATCGCGACCGTTTCGCGCATGCTTGGCTGGTGCATGGGCTGGCCGGCATCGGCAAGCTGGACTTCGCCGTGGCCGCCGCCGCCAGCCTGCTTTGTGAGACGCCTGAGAACGGCCTGGCCTGCGGGCACTGCGCCGCCTGTGCCTGGTTTGCCAGCGGCAACCACCCCGATCTGCGCCGCATCCGGCCCGAAGCGGTCGCCGTGGAAGAGGGGGCGGATGCCGCCGAACCTGCCGAGGACGCCGAGCCCGCCTCGGGCACCGCCAAGCGCGCCCCGTCCAAGGAAATCCGCATCGACCAGATTCGCTCGCTGGAATCCTGGTTCAACACGGCTACCCACCGTGGCGGATGGCGTGTGGCCTTGCTGTACCCGGCGCACGCGCTGAATGTGGTGTCGTCCAACGCCTTGCTCAAGGTGCTGGAAGAGCCGCCGCCACATACCGTTTTCCTGCTGGTGGCCGACGCGCCTGACCGCCTGCTGCCGACCCTGGTGTCGCGCTGCCGTCGCTTGCCCCTGCCGGCGCCGGACCCCGATACCGCGCTGCAATGGCTGCGCGCCCAGAACGTGGAGCCGGCGCGCGAATGGTTGGCGGCGGCAGGCGGCGCTCCCTTGGCCGCCTTGCGGCTGGCGCAGGCCGGTGACACGCCGTGCCCGCCCTGGCTGTCGCAATTGATCAGCCCCTTGGCGCAAGGGCAGGCGCCCGATGTCGGGACTTTGGCGGAAAGCCTGGAAAAGGTGCCCGCCAGTGAATGGATCGACGCCTTGCAGCGGATATACACAGACCTGATGCTGGCCAGCGCCGGCGCGCCCGTACGCTACTTTCCCACGCTGGCCACGGGCGTGGCCCAGGTTGCCGCGCGCATGAACACGGCCCGCGTGGCCGAGGCCGCGCGCTGGCTGACGCGGCAGCGCGCGCTGGCCACCCACCCCCTGAACGCCAAGCTTTTCGCGCACGCCACCCTGCAACGCGTGGTGCTATCCTGCCAGGCGTAAGTCTCTGATCCAGCGGCGTTTTGCCTGCCCCCAGGCCAGGCGCCGCGGTCACTTTATGTAGTCACATCATGTACGTTGATTCGCACTGTCATTTGAATTTTCCCGAGCTGGCGGCCGATCTTCCCGGCATTCTTGACCGCATGGCCGCCAACCAGGTCACCCACGCGCTGGTCGTCAGCGTGAACATGCCCGAATGGCCTGGCCTGATGTCCCTGGTTGAGCCGCACGCCAACTTATGGGCCTCGGTGGGCGTCCACCCCGATTACGAAGACACGCCCGACCCGTCTCCGGAAGAACTGGTGCGCCTGTCGGAACACCCCAAGGTCGTGGCCATCGGCGAAACCGGGCTGGACTACTACCGCCTGTCGGAACCGCTGGACTGGCAACGTGAACGCTTTCGCCGGCATATCCGCGCCGCGCGCGACACTGGTCTGCCCCTGATCGTGCATACGCGCGCGTCCGCCGAGGACACGGTGCGCATGCTGAAGGAAGAAAAGGCGGCGGAAGTGGGCGGCGTCATGCACTGTTTCACCGAGAACTGGGAAGTGGCCCAGGCCGCGCTTGACCAGAATTTCTATATTTCCTTGTCGGGCATCGTCACCTTCAAGAACGCCCAGGTGGTGCACGAAGTGGCCACCAAGGTGCCGCTGGACCGCCTGCTGATCGAAACGGATTCGCCGTATCTTGCGCCCGTGCCGTATCGTGGCAAGCTTAATGACCCGTCCAAGGTTATCCACGTGGCCGAGAAAATTGCCGACCTGAAGGGCATTCCGGTAGCGGACGTGGCGCGTGCGTCTACGGACAATTTCTTTAATCTTTTCAATAAGATAAAGAAATAAGTTCACTTAAAAACTTTAATGTTGATTCTAGGATAGCCATGGCCACTCGCACGCTGACTTCCCGTTTGTTCCTGTCGCGCTGCCGAGGGGCGCTGTTGGCGCTGGCCATCGGGCTTGCCGCGCCGACCGCGCACGCCGCCAAGCCAGGCGACTGGTGGGTGTACGTGGCTAACGACTATCCGGACGACGTCAAAAGCCTGCTGGCGCAAGGCGCCGACCCCAACGTCCGCTACCAGAACGGCCAGCCCGCTTTGATGCGCGCGGTGGTGGACGGCGCGTGGAAGGTGTTTGACGTGATCGCGGCGGACAAGCGCACCGACGTCAACGCCGAGAACCCGGCCGGCGAGACGCCGCTGATGTACCTGGCGATTGCCGGCCAGACGGAACGCGCTAAGAAGCTGATCGCCCGGGGGGCGCAGGTCAACCGCCTGGGCTGGACGCCGCTGCACTATGCCGCGTCCAAGGGGCAGATGGAGATGGCGCGCATGCTGCTGGGCAAGAAAGCCATGGTCAACGCACCCGCGCCGGGCGGCGAAACGCCGTTGATGATGGCCGCCTTGGGCGGCAATCGTGAGATGGTGGACCTGCTGGTGAAAGCTGGGGCGGACGTCACCACCCGCGACCTGAAAAACCAAAGCGCCGCCGACTGGGCCCGCAACGGCAAGTCGGCGTCGTTGGCGACTTACCTGACTTCCCTGGTGGCCAAGGCGGATGACGCCAAGCGCGCTCGCCGCGCGGCAGGGGGGGCGCCGGTCGAGCCTGAAGGCGCTGCGGCACCCGCCTTGCAGCCGGCCACGCCGGCTACCGCGCAGCCGGCGCCGTCCGCGGCGCCCGCCCCGACGACGCCCAGCGTGGGCGGCGTGTCCGGCGTGCGCTTGAACAACTACGACACGCCCGCCGCGCCCTGATTGCGGGATATCTGGCGCCCCGGGTGATCGCCTGGGGCGTTCTCAAAACTGCCGAACGCGGCAAGATCGCGACTTCAGCGCGACCCCAGCGCGACCCCAGCGCGACCCCAGCGCGACCACAACTCGACCACAACTCGACCACAACTCGACCAGAACGCGACCCAACGCGACCCCAACGCGACACCCCCACCAGACCGCCAAGCGGTCTTTTTTTGTACCTATTTTTCGTACTTATCTGGGGTTTTCCCTGCTTATTCTCAGTATTCGGGAATAAATCAAAGCCGAACCACCACAAATTGATAATCTCGGCCCCTCATTGCTTGGAGCTGAGTTTGATGTCGGAACCCTCGGTTGGGGCGGGCGCGGATCGTGTCCTGTACGTGTTGGCCACCTTGGCCCGGCACGATGGCCCCCTGACGATTGCCGCGCTGGCCGAAAAAACCGGCCTGGCGCAAAGCACCCTGTACCGTCAGGTGGCCTTGCTCAAGCGCTGGGGGTTCGTGGCCGAGCACGAAGGGGAATACGGCCCGGGGCCGCTGTGCGTGCAACTGGCCTGGGGCTTTGACCAATCTTCCTTCCTGATCCACGAAGCGCAGCCCGACATGGCGGCGCTGGCCGCCGCCTCCGGCGAAACCATCGGCCTGCTGGTCGCCGTCAAAGACCAGGCCGTTTGCCTGGACATGGTCGAAAGCCAGCACCCGCTGCGTTGTTCCTTCACGAAAGGTCGTGGCCTGCCGCTGGCGCGGGGCGCGTCCGCCAAGTCGCTCTTGGCCTTCATGCCGCTGGCCCGTTTGCAGACCGCGCTGGACTATCTGGCCGCCGAGGCCGGCGTGGACGCCGCCCGCCTGAGCGACGAGCTGGAGCTGATACGCGGGCAGGGCTATGCCGTCACCGACAGCGAAGTGGACGCCGGCGTATGGGGTGTCAGCGTCCCGATTTTCCAGCGCCCCAACCAGGCGGTTGCCTCGATCACGCTGATGGCGCCGTCCACGCGCGCGGCCCAACGCCCGGACGCCCTGATCGCCATGACCGTCGCCGCGGCCCGCCGCATCTCTGAACGGCTGAAGGTGCACTGACACTGACGGCGCGCCTTGCCACTGACCACCCTTGACCTGATCTTCCCCCGAATTCCACGCTGTACCGCATCCCGGCTTCAACCTTCCGACGTACCCACTGCCGTATCCCTACGCATAGGACTGACCATGACCACTCGCCGCACACTGCTGACCGCCGCCCTGACCCTGGGCCTCGCCTGGAGCGCGGGCGCCGCGCACGCCCAGGAAACCATCCGCGCCGTCACCGACGCCACCTTTCCGCCGATGGAGTTTGTCAAAGACGGCAAGCGCACCGGTTTCGACATTGAATTGGTTGAAGCGCTGGCCGGCGCAATGGGCAAGAAGGTCGAATGGATCGACATCGACTTCAAGGGCCTGATTCCCGCCTTGCAAGCCGGGCGCGCCGACATTGCCGTGTCCGCCATCTACATCACGCCCGAGCGCGCCAAGGTGGTGGATTTCACCGACCCGTACTACGCCGGCGGCCTGGTCGTGCTGACCAAGACCGATGGCCCCATCAAGACGCTCAAGGATCTGGACGGCCGCAAGGTGTCGGTGCAGGTGGGCACGAAGTCGGTCAACTATCTGAAGGACCATTTCCCGGCCGTGCAGCGCGTGGAAGTCGAGAAAAACCAGGAAATGTTCAACCTGGTGCAGATCGGCCGCGCCGATGCCGCCGTGACCGGCAAGCCGGCCGCCAAGCTGTTCGCGCAAAGCACCAAGGACCTGACGGTGCTGGACAATCAGATCACGACCGAGGACTACGGCATCGCCGTGCCCAAGAACAAGCCCGAACTGACCCGCGAGCTGAACGCCGCGCTGCAGAAGATCAAGGGTGACGGCACGTACCAGGCCATCGTGAACAAGTGGTTCGAGGCTCCCAAGAAATGAACCTGGAATTCGCCCCCGTCTTCGCCGACTTCGACGCGCTGCTGCGGGGCGCGGTGGTCACCGTCGAGGTGACTGCCGGCGCCTTGCTGCTGGGTTGCGTCATCGGCCTGCTGGTCGGCGTCGGCCGGCTCAATCCGCAGCGCTGGATCGTCTACAACCTGTGCAGCGTCTACCTGCTGTTCTTTCGCGGCACGCCCTTGCTGGTGCAGTTGTTCATCTGGTTCTTCGGCCTGCCGCAGTTCGGCCTGACCTTGCCGGCGTTCGCCTGCGGGGTGCTGGGCCTGGGCATGTATTCGGGCGCCTATGTGTCGGAAATCGTGCGCGGCGCCATCCAGTCGGTGGACCGCGGGCAGACCGAGGCGGCGCGTTCGCTGGGCATGTCGTCCGGCCAGGCCATGCGCGTCATCATCCTGCCGCAGGCGGTGGTGCGCATGATCCCGCCGCTGGGTAACGAGTTCATCGCGCTGATCAAGAATTCGGCGCTGGTCTCGCTGCTGACCATTCACGATCTGATGCACGAAGGGCAGAAGATCATCAGCGTGTCGTATCGCTCGCTGGAAACCTATCTGGTGGTGGCCTTGATTTATCTGGTGCTGACGACCACCGCCATGCTGATTTTGCGCAGGGTGGAACATCGCCTGCGCGCCGGGGGGATGGTGCAATGAACCAGTTTGGCAAACCGCAGGAAATGATCCGTATCCGCGGCCTTGAAAAGTCCTTTGGCGACCATGCCGTCCTGAAGGGCATCGATTTCGACGTGCTGCCTTCGCAGGTGGTCGTGGTGATCGGGCCCAGCGGATCGGGAAAAAGCACCTTGCTGCGCTGCTGCAATGGTCTGGAAGTGGCCCAGGCGGGCACCGTGGATATCTGCGGGCAGACCTTGCTGGACGAAGGCACGCTGTTGCCCGAAGCGGCGCTCAACCAACTGCGCATGCAGGTGGGCATGGTGTTCCAGGGCTTCAACCTGTTCCCGCATTTGTCGGTGCTGGACAACGTGACCGTGGGGCCGCGCAAGCTGCGTGGCCTGGGCCGCGACGAAGCCAATGCGCTGGCCGAAGACCTGCTGAAAAAGGTGGGCTTGTCGCAGAAGGCGGCGGCCATGCCGGCCAGCCTGTCGGGTGGGCAAAAGCAGCGCGTGGCCATCGCCCGCGCGCTGGCCATGCAGCCCAAGGTCATGCTGTTCGACGAGCCGACGTCGGCGCTGGACCCCGAGTTGGTGGGCGAGGTGCTGCAAGTGATGAAGCTCTTGGCCCGCGAAGGCATGACGATGATGGTCGTGACGCACGAAATGGGTTTTGCGCGCGACGTGGCCGACGTGGTGGCGGTGATGGACGGCGGCGTCATCCTGGAATCCGGCCCGCCCGAGGTGATCTTCACCGAGCCGCGCGAGCCGCGCACGCGGGAATTCCTGCAAGCCGTGCTGAGCAAGGGGGCGGCGACATGAGCGTGCCGCAACTGGATAAGAGCCTGTGGAAGGCGCGCGACGACAGCGCCGAGCAGGGCGACACCCGCCGACTGGCGCATATTGTCGAACCCGTCTCGGGCCAGGTGGAAGCGGGCGAAGCCGTGTTGTTGGGCTTTGCCTGCGACGCCGGCGTGGCGCGCAATCAGGGGCGCGTGGGTGCAGCCGAAGGCCCGGCCGGCATCCGCAAGTTCATGGCGGGGCTTCCCGCGCATGGTCTGACCCGCTTGCTGGACGCCGGCGACGTCGTCTGCCAGGGCGACCAGTTGGAAGCCGCGCAAGAGCAGCTTGGGCTGCGCGTGGCCGAGCTTCTGGAGCAGGGCGCCCGGCCCCTGGTGCTGGGCGGCGGCCATGAAATTGCCTGGGGCAGTTTCCAAGGCCTGGCCCGCTGGTTGGAAGCCCGGGGCGACACCGACCCGGTCCTGGTGCTGAACCTGGACGCGCACTTCGACCTGCGCACCGGCCGTCCCGGCAGTTCCGGCACGCCGTTCGATCAGATCGCGCGCGACTGCGAAGCGCGGGGGCGGGCGTTGCAATACGCGTGCCTGGGTGTCTCGCGGCTGGCCAATACGCCGGCCCTGTACGCGCGGGCCGCCGAAGTGGGCGCCGTGTGGGTCGAAGACCGCGACATGCAGGAACGCCATCTGGACGCGCGCCTGGCCAACGTCGACGCCTTGCTGGCGCGCGTGCGCCACGTCTATCTGACGATCGACCTGGACGTGCTGCCGGCGGCGGTCATGCCCGGCGTGTCGGCGCCGGCTCCCTATGGCGTGCCGATGGCCGTCATTGAAGAAATCGTGTTGCGCGTCAAGGCCAGCGGCAAGCTGCGCCTGGCCGACATGGCGGAATACAGTCCGCGTTTTGACGTGGACGGCCATGGCGCGCGCGCCGCGGCCAGGTTGGCCTGGCATCTGATGACGCCTTGACGCGGTAGCGCCCTAAGGGGCGCATGAGCCGCCATACAGGGGCGAACCGGGCGAAGCTGGCAAAGCTGGCAACGGCCGGGGCAGGGGCAGTTCTCTATCGAGGCTGCCCCTTTTTTCATCGGTGAGCGGCGAGGCTTTGCGCGGTGCGGCTTGCGGTCGCCCGAGGCTGGACGCTTCCGTTTTGGCGGCATAGGATAGGGCAGTTTTCGAGCCGGGCTTGTGACCCGTACGGTATCCACCACAACAATGCGCCCCTATTTAAAATATTTAGTATTTAAATGGGGACGCTATAGTTTTAGTGGATAAAATGGCGCAACTTTGTCAGGAGATCATGCTCATGTCTCACACTCCCACCCATGTCTTGCCGTCTTATCTGAATGCCGATGACCTCGGTCCTTGGGGTAATTACCTGCAACAAGTCGACCGGGTCACGCCGTATCTCGGCACCTTGGGTCGGTGGGTCGAGACGCTGAAGCGTCCGAAACGCGCTTTGATCGTCGATGTGCCGATCGAACTGGACAACGGCACCATCGCCCACTTTGAAGGCTATCGCGTGCAGCACAACGTGTCGCGCGGCCCGGGCAAGGGCGGCGTGCGCTTCCACCAAGACGTGACCCTGTCCGAAGTCATGGCGCTGGCCGCCTGGATGTCGGTCAAGAACGCCGCGGTCAACCTGCCTTATGGCGGCGCCAAGGGCGGCATCCGCGTTGATCCGCGCACGTTGTCGCACTCCGAACTGGAACGCATGACCCGCCGCTACACCAGCGAAATCGGCGTCATCATCGGACCGTCCAAGGACATTCCCGCCCCCGACGTCGGCACCAACGCCCAGACCATGGCCTGGATGATGGACACGTATTCCATGAACGAAGGCGCCACCGCCACCGGTGTGGTCACCGGCAAGCCGATCGCCCTGGGCGGCAGCCTGGGCCGCGTGGAAGCCACCGGCCGTGGCGTGTTCGTCGTGGCGTGCGAAGCCGCCCGCGACCTGAACATCGACGTCTCCAAGTCGCGCGTGGTGGTGCAGGGCTTTGGCAACGTGGGTGGCACCGCCGCCCGTCTGTTCCATGAAGCCGGCGCCAAGGTCATTGCCGCGCAAGACCATACCGGCACGGTGCACAACGCCGCCGGGCTGGACGTCCACAAGCTGCTGTCGCACGTGTCGCAACACGGCGGCGTGGGTGGTTTTTCGGGCGGCGAGGCGTTCGACAAGGACGAGTTCTGGACGCTGGAAACCGAATTCCTGATCCCGGCTGCACTGGAAAGCCAGATCACCGCTGAAAACGCCACCAAGGTGCGCGCGAAGGTTGTGGTGGAAGGCGCCAACGGCCCGACCACCCCGGAAGCGGACGACATCCTGTTTGAACACGGCGTGTATGTGGTGCCGGACGTGCTGGCCAACGCCGGCGGCGTGACGGTGTCCTACTTTGAATGGGTGCAGGATTTCTCCAGCTTCTTCTGGAGCGAAGAAGAAATCAACCAGCGCCTGGAACGCATCATGCGCGAAGCCTACAGCGCCGTGTCGCAAGTGGCCAAGGAACACAAGGTGACGCTGCGCACGGCGGCGTTCATCGTGGCTTGCACACGCATTCTGCAAGCACGCCAGGTGCGCGGCCTGTATCCGTGATGAAAACTCAGCGATGCGTTCCTGACGTATCGCCGAGGAGGCAGAGGTAGACAAAACCGGAAATCGCCCCGCAAGGGGCGATTTCCATTTTGGGGCGATTTCCATTTGGCGGCGAACTGGGGCAAATTGCGGCGAAACAACGCATGACCCCGACGACTGTGACAACGCTGTGGCACGCGGCAATTCAGTGCTAATGTGGAACGCACGCCACAGCCGCGCTTTTTTATTGCCAATCGACGCCCCGGCCGCTCGCGTATAAATTTCTGACACATTGCGTCCCTAGAATTCGTTTCTGTCATGCGCCACGCGCCGCTTGCGATGCAAGCACTCCCGCTGCGCATGCATGTTCAATCTAAGGAATAGGTAATGAAAAAGACTCTGCTCGCAACCGCGCTGTTGGCCGCCGTATCCAGCGTGGCCCACGCCGAAACCTCGGTGACCTTGTATGGCTTGATCGATACCGGCATCGGCTACCAGCGCATCAAGGGCGACGGCTATCACGAATCGAAGGTCGGCATGGCCAACGGCGTGTCGAGCGGCTCGCGTTGGGGCTTGCGCGGCGCCGAAGATCTGGGCGACGGCCTGAGCGCCGTGTTCACGCTGGAAAGCGGCTTCAATTCGGGTAACGGCACATCGGGCCAAAGCAGCCGCCTGTTCGGCCGCCAAGCCACCGTCGGCCTGAAGGCCGATTCCTGGGGCCTGCTGGAATTCGGCCGTCAGACCAACATCGCGTCCAAGTACCTGGCAGCCATCGATCCGTTCGGCGGCAGCTACGGCCAAGCCAACGTGGGCGTGGCCTTCAGCGCCGCCAACACCGTCCGCTACGACAACATGGTGCAGTACTCGACCCCGTCGTTCAGCGGCTTCCAGTTTGGCGTCGGCTACTCGTTCAACGCGTCTGACACCACCACCGCGCAAACCGGCTTCAAGACCGCCGACAACACCCGCGCCATCACCACTGGCCTGCGCTACGTGAACGGCCCGCTGAACGTGGCCGCCACCTACGACCAACTGAACCCCGCCAATCAGTTGCGCAACGACGCCACGCCCAAGTCGTGGTCGATTGCCGGCGCCTATGACTTCGAAGTGGTCAAGCTGGCGTTGGGCTTCGGCCAGACGCGCGACGGCTGGTTCACCGGCCAAAGCATCAATGCGCTTGGCAGCGGCAGCCCCACGGCCAGCGGCTTCGGCACGAACGTGGCCGTGTCGGGCTTCAAGGCCAATTCGTACCTGGTGGGCCTGACCGTGCCGCTGGGCGCCAGCAGCATCATGGCGTCGTGGCAGCGTGCCGACCCCAACGGCAACCCGCTGACCGCCGGCAATGAGTCGACGATGAACGTCTACAGCATCGGCTACACGTACAACCTGTCCAAGCGCACCAACCTGTACGCGCTGGGTTCGTACGCCACCGACTTCGCGTTTGTTGACGGCGTCAAGAGCACCGTCGGCATCGTGGGTGTGCGCCACCGCTTCTAAGCGAGCAAGGCAGCCGGCGGCAAGCAAAACGCGCGCCGCCGGTGCTTTCATGCCGCGGTTGTACTGAGCGGACTGGGCGTCTTACCCGGCCACAGACGCGAAAAAAGCGGCCACCTCCCTAGCTCCATCCTCAGTCCGCTCACCTGAACCGTGGGCTTCAGCAGGCCCTGCGGCCTCTGGCGCAAGCAATGACCGGCAATGGGCTGCCGCCCGTCGCCGGTCGCCCGTCGCCGGTCATGTCATGTCAAAAGGGTGAGTGCGGCGTTGCCTACGTGGGCAATAACAGCTCTGGCTTCAACACGCCGCGCAAGTCGGCGTACGGAATGCTCAGTTCCGGTTCGCCATGCGAGTAGGGCGCGATGGAATAGGCGTCGTACTTCACCACCATGCCCTCGCGGGTCAGCGCAAAATTGTCGCTTTCCTGGAACGGCCACATCTTGTTGTAGGCAGCGGGATCACGCTTGGCGTCGGGGTTTTGCGCCAGCCATTTGGCGTGGGCGGTTTTCAGCGCCGCCACGTATTCCGCGCGGCGGCCCGGTATCAGCGCTTCGTCCAGACTCATTACGCGGCCGCGTGAACGCTCCCAGTTCAGATACTGCGTGGCCGGAATGCCGTGCGCGGCGCCGGTCAGGAACTGTTCGGTGTGCAGTTCAATCGACACGATGTCACCCACCGTATCCTTGACCGAGGCCTTGAAATAGGTCGCGTCGCGCGGGCGCGCCGTGGACCAGAAATACTGCGTGTATTCCGACAGCGTGTTGTAGGGGCCGCGGCGGTTGGCGTCGGTGCCGGTCATGTAGGCCAGCACGTGGTCCACCAGCGCGCTCAGTTTGGGGATGCCGGGAAACGCCACGCTGTCGATTTCAATGCGCGGGCAATCGCCTTCGCAGCCCGGCTTGCTCGACGCCCACTTGATGCGTTCGGTGGACAGGTCGCCCACCTTTTCGGGCGTGGTCGAGGCGGGCTCGGCCAAGGTGATGTTGGACGGCGGCGTACTGCCGCAGCCGCCCAGTGCCAGCAGGGCGGCACCCAGGATCAAACCGCTTATCGCGCCTTGCGGCGTGAACGTGCGACGCATTGAACTACCTCCACAAAATCTAAGGCTTGCCGTCAAGGCACCACACCCGTCCATTCCGGCGTGGAGAACTTCTCGTCGGCCTGTTGCTGGGCGCGCGCCAGCGTGTCGCTGCCGATTTGCCCCGGAGTCAGACGATGCAGGCCGGCAAAAGTTTCCAACATGCGGTCGATGATGACTTCGCGCGCCAGGCCGGTTTGCGTGCGCAGCGGGTCGACGCGCTTCTTGGCGCTGGTGGTGCCCTTGTCGGAAAGTTTCTCGCGGCCGATGCGCAAGACTTCGACCATTTTATCGGCGTCGATGTCGTAGGACATGGTCACGTGGTGCAGCACCGCCCCGGCGCGGCGGGCTTGCGCGGCGCCGCCGATCTTGCCGATGTCGGACGCGATATCGTTCAAGGGCTGATACCAGGCCTTGATGCCCAGCCCTTGCAGCGCCGTCAGCACCCAGGCATCCAGGAACGCATACGACTCCTGGAAGCTCATGCCGTGCACCAGGGCTTGCGGCGCGCTAAGCGAGTAGGTAATGGAGTTGCCCGGTTCAATGAACATGGCGCCGCCACCGCTGACGCGGCGCACGACTTCGATGCCGTGGCGCTGTGCACCGTCGGGGTCGACTTCGTTTTTCAGGGATTGGAAACGGCCGATGACGACGGCGGGGGCGGCCCATTCCCAGATGCGCAACGTGGGCGGGCGCTGGCCCGCGCCGACTTCGTCGGTAATGACGGCGTCCAGCGCCATGTGCAGCGACGGGGCTTGCGGGCCTTCGTGGATCAGTTGCCAGTCGTAGTCGTTCCAGTCAGTGCGCGTCATGCAAGCGCCCTCCGCAGCACCACGGCCACGGCTTCGGCCGAAAAGCCGAACAGTTCGGCGTTAGCGGGCAGGGCGGATTGCACGGCCACGGCCAGTTCCAGCTCGCCGGCGTCGGCGGGCATGCCGTTCAAGCCTTCGTTGATGGCCTCCAACGCTTCGGGCGGTTCAAGAAAGAAGTCGCCGCTGATGCGCACGTTGGCCAGGCGGCCGTCTTGCACATCGAGATCCGCGACGACCAGTTTGCCGCCGGGGACTTTGTATTCACCATGCATGGGGGGCTCCTTGCGAAATCAATATCAAAAACTAGAGGCTGAGCTTCATGCCGTCGTGGCTGGCCTTGAAGCCCAGGCTTTCATAGAACCGGCGCGCATCGGGGCGCGCGCGGTCGGTGGTCAGTTGAACCAGGCCGCAGCCCTGGGCGCGGCATTGTTCAATGGCCCACTCGAACATGGCGCGCCCCAGGCCCTGGCCGCGCGCCGCCGAAGCAATGCGCACGCTTTCGATCTGGCCGCGCCACAGGCCCAGCCGCGACAGGCCGGGTATGAACGATAACTGCAAACAGCCGACCAGGTCTTGACCTTGCTCGACGACGGCAAGGAACTGGTTGGAATCCTGGGCGATGGCGGCGAATGCCGCCGTGTAGCGGGGGTTGAGCGGCACCGAGGTGTCTTCGCGCGCGGCGCCCAACTCGTCGTCGGCCAACATGGCGACGATGTGGGGCAAATCTTCTTGCCGCGCGCGGCGAAAGACCAATTTGGGGGCGGACATGGTCGGGCTCCTGCTGGTCAGCGCGAGATATTCTGCGCGGTTTGGCCGAACAGGATGCGGCGCGACTCCTCGTCGCTGATGGAGGGCGTTGTGTTGACGCTATCGGCCAGCGCATAGGCGCGCTGCGTGGCAGGGCGCGCGGCAATGGCGTTGAACCAGCGCTGCAGGTGCGGGAAGTCGTTCAGGTCTTGCCCCTGCTTGGCGTGCGGCACGATCCAGGGGTAGGCGGCCATGTCCGCGATGGAGTAGTCGCCCGCGCCAAATTCGCGGTCGGCCAGGCGCTTGTTCAGCACGCCGTACAGGCGGTTGGTTTCCTTCACGTAGCGGTCGACGGCGTAAGGGATGCGTTCGGGCGCGTAGCCGGAAAAATGGTGGTTCTGGCCGGCCATGGGGCCCAGGCCGCCCATCTGCCAGAAGAGCCATTGCGAGACCTCGGCACGACCGCGCACGTCGGTGGGCAGGAACTGGCCGGTCTTCTCGGCCAGGTACAAGAGGATGGCGCCGGACTCGAACAGCGGGATGGGCGCGCCGCCGTCGGTGGGCTGCGTGTCGACGATGGCGGGGATGCGATTGTTGGGCGCGATGGCCAGGAATTCAGGTTTGAATTGATCGCCGCGGCTGATGTTCACCGGGTGGATCTTGTAGGGCAGGCCGGCTTCTTCAAGGAACAGCGTGATCTTGTGGCCGTTGGGGGTGGTCCAGTAGTAGAGATCGATCATGGGGTGCGTCCTGGGAATCAAGGCGCCGCCGGCCGGGCCGGCGGGTGGAAAGCCATGATAGCGGCAGGCGTCGGGCACGGCCCCGAATAACCGGGGCCGGAAGCGGGTTTCTTTCCACTACGCGGCCCCGGCGCCGGGGCGGGGCCGCCCGGGCAGGCGCCACGTCCAGTTCAGGCTGACGCCGGCCGCAGCCAGGAAGATCATCGCCACGCCCACCACTTGCATCGGTTCCATGCGCTGCCCGTAGACCACCAAGTCCAGCATGATGGCCACGGCTGGGTAGATGAAACTGAGCGCGGCGGTGGACGTCGTCGGCAGCTTTTGAATGGCCGAGTACATCAGGATGTACATCAAGCAGGTGTGGATCAGGCCCAGCGCCACCAGATAGCCCCATTGCAAGGGGGCGGCGGGCAGCGCGTTGAAGTCCGCCATGGGCAGCAGCATGAAGGCGCCCAGCGTCACCTGTACCAGCGCCAGCACTTGCGGCGGGATGCCCTTTAAGTGCTTGACGATGACCGCCGTAACGCCATACAGCGCGGCCGCGCCCAGGCCCAGCAACAGACCCGACAGATACGCGCCGCCCGGTGCCTGCGCGTCCGTCAGGCGCAGCACCAGCAGCAGGCCGGCGAACGCCACCACCGACCAGGCCAGCTTGCCGCGCGACGGGCGCTCACCAAGAAACAGCACGCCCAGCCCGATCAGGAAAAACGGCTGTACGTTGTAGACGGCGGTAGCCAACGAGATGGACGCCAGCCGGTACGCGGAAAACAGCAGCACCCAGTTCATGACCAGAGCGGCGCCGGCCACCAGCGCCAAGGCCAGCGTCTTCCTGGTGAACAGGCCGGGCTTGAGCAGGCCGCGCGCCCAGCAATATAGAAACAGGGATAGGGCGCCGAAGACGCACCGGAAGAAGACGACGTTCCAGGCGCTTTGGCCGGACTCCAGAACAAACACGCCTAGCGTGCCGGATAAGGTCATGGCGGCGGCCATTTGCGCCAGGCCAAGGCGTTCGGATGCGGGGGACATGGGGACTCTCCGAGGGGCCACGTGTTGATCACGCTGTTGGCCATGGTTTCGATGGAGAAATTATCCCAGGCAGATCAAGCCGGCTATATGATCATCGTGTGGTGCTTTGAATGCCACGCCTTCATTTTGGTGAAATTTATGCAAAATGACCTAAAAAACGAAAGCCCTGTGCTGGATGGTATCGACCGCCGCCTGGTGCAGACCCTGTCGGCCAACGCGCGCACCACCACGGCAGACCTGGCGCGGCAGGTGGGCATGTCGGCGCCCAGCGTGGCGGACCGGCTGCGGCGGCTGGAGGAATCCGGTGTGATCCGCGCCTACACGCTGGATGTGGATCCGGAAGCGCTGGGCTATACCCTGCAAGCCATCGTGCGTATCCGGCCCTTGCCGGGGCAATTGCGCCACGTGGAAGGGCTGATCAATGACATCCCGGAATTTGTCGAATGCGACAAGGTGACGGGCGACGATTGCTTCATCGCCCGGGTGGTGCTGCGGTCGATCTCGCACCTGGATGGCATCCTGGAGCGGGTAACGGAGTTCGCCGAAACCAATACCGCCATCGTCAAGGCGCATACGGTGCGCCGCCGCCTGCCGCCTTTGCGCTAGCGTTTGCGCTGCCGGGCAGCAGCGGTGTAGCGAAGGGGCAGCGTCAGACCGGCGCGGACAGCGCCTGCACCACGTCGTCTTTCAGGCCCGCCGGCGTGTCGGTGGGCCCGTAGCGCTTGATGACCTGGCCGTTGCGGCCGACCAGAAACTTGGTGAAGTTCCACTTGATGCCTTCGGTGCCGAAGACGCCGGGCTTTTCGCCCTTGAGCCAGCGATACAGCGGATGCGCGTCGGCGCCGTTGACGTCGATCTTGGCGAAAAGCGGGAACGTGATGTCGTACTGCGTTGAGCAGAAATTGCGGATCTCGGCTTCGTCGCCCGGCTCTTGATGGCCGAACTGGTCGCACGGAAAGCCCAGCACCGTGAAGCCGTCGTCGCGCAGCGAGCGGTAGAGCTCTTCCAGGCCCGCGTACTGAGGCGTGAAGCCGCATTTGGACGCCACGTTGACCACCAGCAGCACACGGCCGCGATAGGTGTTCAGAGCTTGGTCCGCCCCCTGGATGTCGCGGGCGGAGAAATCGAAAATGGTGCTCATGCGGGCTCCTGTATCGGGCGGCTGTACGCGGGCGCGCCAGCGTGCCAATCAACCGTCGAGTGTAGCGCTACGGGTACCGACCAGCACCATGGCGTGCACCGGCTGCAAGGGGATTCGGGGCAAATATCAGACCAGTCCTAGGTCGATAGGCGCCACGCCCGGGAACACCCGCGCCAACCGCGCGCGGTCCAGGCCGTACAAGCGCGTGAACAGGCCGGCGAAGACGGCACGGTATTCGTTCAGCACGGGGTAGTCGCGGTCCTGGAAGAGCGTGTCGTGCCTGACCGGCACCTGCCGCCCCGCGATGCGTCCGCCCCGTACATTTCCGCCCATCACCCAGTACACCGTGCCGTGGCCGTGGTCGGTTCCCTTGTTGCCGTTTTCGCGGAACGTGCGGCCGAACTCGCTGATGACGACCACGGTGGTCTGTTCCCAGGCCGGCCCCATGGCATCGGCATAAGCGGCCAGCGCGCGGCCAAGCTGCCCGAAGCGGCCGGCCAACGCGCCCGTGGCGGCGCCCTGGCCGACATGGGTATCCCATCCGCCCACGTCCACAAAGCCCAGGTTGTAGCGGTCGGTCATGAAGCGGGCGATGCGGCGAATTTCCTTTTCCAGCTTGTCGGTGGATACCGCGTTGCCGCTGGCCGCCTGCATTTCGGCTTCCAGCTCCTGGCGCGTGGCGCCCATGATGCGCTGGCCTTCGTCCACGGACGCATGCAGGTCCGTGTCGCGATACATGGCGGCGATGGCGCGGTTGTCGGCCGCGCTCAGGCGCGACTTCCGGTTTGCCCCGCCCAGATCAACGTTAGGTACGCGCGCCTCGCCCCTGAAGATTTGCGGCACTTCGGATGTGAAGGCCGCCGGCTGGGCGCGCGCCGCGCTCGCCGCGTCCAAAGTGGTGGCCAGGCGATTCAGGAACCCCGACCGGTAGTTGCCGTCTTGCTTGGCGCCGCGCCCCAGCTCGATACCGTTCTGGGTTTCGAAATGGCTGCGGCTCAGGTCGTTGGTGCCCGCGAAGGGCACGAAGGCCAACTGCTTGTCGCGATAGAAGGGCAGCAGGCTGTCGGCCAACGCCGGGTGCAGGCCCCAGCCGTCCGCCAGGGGCAGGGCGGCGCCATCGCCCGAGCCTGGCCGGCCGATGGCGATGCTGGGGCGCGCTTCGTAATAGAAGTCGCTGGTTGTGGGCACCAGCAGGCTGGCGGCGTCGTAAGCCCCGCGCATGAACACAATCAGCAAGCGGTTGCCCGAGGCGGCGGGCGCCGCGTACAGGCGGCTGCCTCCCAGTACCAACGGGGCGGCGGCCATCATTTGAAGCAAGCGGCGTCGATCCATGAGGTCTCCTAGCGGCGCATGAACTCTGGCGAGGCCAGCAGGTAGGTGTTGGCGTCCACGGGCTTGCGGGCCTGGCTGATCGCATCGCGCGTGGCCTGGGACAAGGTTGGGAACAGCCCCTGGGCGGCATCGAGCAGCCGGGGAATCTTGGGCAGTTCAACCGGCTTGGGCGGATCAGCCGGCGCGTTAGGGTCGATGGTCCGATAGAAGACCTTGGGCCCGCCCGCAATGCTGCGGGCAATTTCAAAGCGCTGCGTCATCTGACCGGAACCGGACCAGTCTGATTTCGACATCGGGTAGCCGTCGGGCGTCTGGCGCTGATACAAGCCTTGCCCCATCTGGCGCATCATCGATAGCACCGGCTTCGGGTTGCGGATAGGCGGCAGGTCGGCGTAGGTGAGGCGCAACGACGAATATACGTAATGAACCGGGTCCTTGAATACGCCCGCCTTCAGGGACTGCTTGAACTCCTGCGACGCGAACAAGGTCTGCAACGTGGCCGCGATGTTGCCATCTTGCGCCAGGAACGTCTTGGCCATGCGATCGACCAGCGCGGGCGGCGGTGATTCGCCCACGAAGTAGGCCGCCAACTTGGCGCTGACGTGACGCGCCGTTGCCGGGTGGCGCGCCAGCAGGTCAATGGCCTGATCCACTTCCGCCAATCCGCCACCGCGAATCTTGTGCCCCAGAAAAACCTTGTCGCCGTCGTCATGGCGCGCCGGGTTGAAGAGGAACAGGCCGTCTTGCACCAGATCGCCCCGCAGCGCGGGCTTGACCTTGGGCGCCTTGTTGCTGTTGTGCACACCCAGGCCCGTCAGAATGCGCGCCAGTTCCTGGACATCGCCCTGCGTGTAGCCGCCGTTCACGCCCATGGTGTGCAGCTCCATGAGTTCGCGCGCGTAGTTCTCGTTGAGTTGGCCCGCGATATTGCGGGTGTTGTCCAGGTAGACCAGCATGGCCGGAGACCGGACCGTGGCCCGCAGCATGTCGCGAAAATTGCCCAGGGCATGCGGGCGGATGGCGCGGTCTTCGTACTGCGATAGGTAGGTGCCAACGTCGCCCTTGGCGGCGAACACGTTGAAGTGGTTCATCCAGAACCACGTCATCTGTTCCTGCAATTGATTGGGCGAATACAGCGCGCGCCAAACGGCGCGCTGGGCGGTGTCGTCGGCGCGTTGCCGCGAGATGGCGCGCGCGGCGCGTTGGGCCTGCAATTTGGCGTCTGGGTCGAGCTTGCGGGCGTCTTGGCGCATGCTGCGCTGCACGGCCTGCGCGTCTTGTTCAGACTGGTGATTGATGGACAAGGCGTCAATGCCTTGCTGCACCGGGGCAGGCAGCTTCGCCTGCGCGTCAGGGTGCAGTTGGGCTTGCAGATAGCGCTGCGCGCCCATCTCTTGGAAGCGGGCAAGTTCGGCCGGGGTCGCGCCCCAGGTAATGCGGTTGACCAACGCGACGTCGTGCTCGGTGGGCTGCGCATGGGCAGCGGCAGCCAGCGGCAACCACAGCATGGGCACGACTTTCAGCAGTGCTGTTCGCAATCGCGTCATGAAGCAAACCTCTCTAGGGCGACAAAACGTCTGACACGATAATCCACCCGAACATTCCCGGACGGGGCGCGTTGAAACGCAAGGAAACCGCTTGTTGTGGCGTCGGCTTAATCCGGACGTGCGATGGGGCCATTGCCCCGACCGGCTTGCGCGCCGTCCTATCATTGCCGCTGTGCAGGCCTGCAAGCGATGGGCGCAAAGGATGGATGCAAGCCCAGGACGCAAGCTAGGGCTGCAAGCGATAGGAGCGCAAAGATGGAAGGAATGATCGAACGCCTGGAGGCCATGCTGGCCAAGGGCACCGACAACATGTTGTTGCGGTTTTCGCTAGGCAAGGCCTATGCCGAACAGGATTGTTTTCCTGAAGCCGAAACGCACCTGCGCGCGGCGCTGGCCTTTGACCCCGCCTATTCGGTGGCGTGGAAATGGCTGGGCAAGGCGTGCCTGGGGCAGGGCGACCAGGACGGCGCGCGCGCCGCCTGGAACAGCGGCATGGCGGCGGCTCAGGCGCGTGGCGACAAGCAGGTGGAAAAGGAATTGCAGGTGTTCATCCGGCGCCTGGACAAGCCGGCGGCGGCGGGATCCTGATACGCCTGGCGGCCCGCGATCACGCAGCCGGCAAGTTGCCGAACGCCTCCAGCGCCCGCAGCCGGCTCTGGGCCAGGTCCACGATGGGCGACGGGTAACCAGCCGCCGCGCGCTCCATGGGGCTGGGGTCGTGAATGGCCTGGTCATCCAGGTGCGCAAGTTCAGGCAGCCATTCACGCAGGAACACACCACGCGGATCAAAGCGCTTGGATTGCGACAGCGGGTTGAACACCCGGAAGTACGGCACCGCGTCGGCGCCCGTGGACGCGCTCCACTGCCAGCCGCCGTTGTTGGCGGCCAGGTCGCCGTCAACCAGATGCGCCATGAACCAGGCTTCGCCCAGCCGCCAATCGATCAGCAGATTCTTCGACAGGAACATGGCCGACACCATGCGCAGCCGGTTGTGCATCCAACCCAGCGTCAGCAACTGGCGCATGGCCGCGTCCACGATCGGGATACCCGTCTTGCCTTCTTGCCAGGCGCGCAGGTCGTCGGGCGCGTCACGCCACGGCACGGCGGCGGTTTCCGGCTTCATGGGCTGGTGCATGGACAGCGACGGGTATGCGGCCAGCAGATGCTGGTAGAACTCGCGCCACAGCAGTTCATTGATCCAGGTAGCCGCTCCCACCTTGCCGCTGTCCAGCTCGCCATGGTTGGCCGCCAGCGCCGCGCGCAGCGCCTGGCCGGGGGACAGCACGCCCGCCGCCAGATAGGGCGACAGGCAACTGGTGGCGGGTAGCGACGGAAAATCGCGTTCATCCTTGTAGGCGTCGATGACGCCATCGGTAAAGGCGTCCAGCCTGTCGCCGGCGGCCGCCTCGCCCGCGGGCCAGAGCGCCCGCACGGCGTCGCTGGGCGGCGCAAAGCCGTCGAAGGCGTCGGGCAAGGGGTCCGCCTGCCAGTCCGGCGGGGTCTGCGCGCGGGGGGCGGGCAGCGCGGCAATGGGCGCTGTGCGCAGGCGTTCACGGCAGGTGCGCGCATACGGGGTGTAGACGCGATAGCACTCGCCTTTGCCGGTCAGCACCGTGCCGGGCCGCAGCAGCGTCGCGCCATGATGCAGCGTCCAGTCCACGCCGATCGCGTCCAGGGCGCCTGCCACGGCCGTATCGCGGCGGCGTTCGTTAATGGCCCATTCGGTATTGGCGTGCACCTGGGCGATGTCGTGCGCCTGGCAGAAGGCCGCGATGGCGTCGGGCGCCTGGCTCCAGTCGGCCACCGTCAGCAGCTTCAGTGGAATGCCGCGCTCGCCCAGGCTGCGCGACAGTTCATGCAGGTTGCGCAGCCAGAAGTCCACCTTGGCCGGCGCGTCGCCATGCAGGCGCCATTGCTCGGGCGCGGCCAGGAACAGGGCGGTCACCGTGCCGTTTTCGGCGGCGGCGGCCAGCGCGGGGTTGTCGTGCATGCGCAGGTCGGTGCGCAGCCAGAGCAGCGTATTCATGGATGGCGGGTCCAGGGCAAAAAAAGGGCGGACAGCACGGCTGACCGTCGAGGCTGGCATTCTATATTGGCCAGTGGCCTGGAAGACGATGTAAAAACTACGAGTAGATGTGACGGCGCCGCGCGGCTGCCGCACCCGCTAGGGCCCCGATAACGGTCAAACCGTGAAACACGCTGCCCCAAGTCTTGTATTGACGCGCTCGGGTCGCCGCCTTGTAATCAGTTCAACGACTAAGAAAAGTTGAACGCTATGGGAAATCTGATGGACCTTCGCCCGTCCTTTCTACGAGGACGCACATCCGCCGGCACGACCTCCCGCGACGCCCTGCAGACATTGTGGCGTTCACTTGATTTGCCCGGCGAGTCGCTGGACCACGTGGCGCTGACTGGCGCCGCTCCCGTGTTTCCGTCTTCTTTCGCGGTGGGGGCGGCCGCGCAAACCAGCATGGCGGCAGCGGCGCTGGCCGCGGCTGAACTCTGGTATCTGCGCGGCGGGACGCGTCAGCAGGTCAGCATCGACATGCTGCACGCCGCCCAGGAATGCCGCGGCCACTTCACGATCAACGGCGTCACGCCCAATATCTGGGACCCCATCAGCGGCCTGTACCGCTGTGGCGACGGGGGCTGGGTTCGCATCCATGCCAACTTTGCCCATCACCGCGACGGCGCGCTGGCGCTCTTGGGCTGCCCCACGGGCGAAGGCACCACGCGCGAAACGGTGGAAGCCGCGTTGGGCCGCTGGAAAGCGCTGGACTTTGAACAGGTGGCCGCCGATGCGGGCTTGGTGGTGTCCGCCATGCGCAGCTTTGACGAATGGGACCGGCATCCGCAGGGCCAGGCCATTGCCGCCCAGCCCTTGCTGACGGTCGAACGCATCGGCGAGGCCGACCCCCGGCCCTTGCCCAAGTACGGCCATGGCGCGCGGCCGCTGAAAGACATCCGGGTACTGGACCTGACGCGCATCATCGCCGGCCCCGTCTGTGGCCGCACGCTGGCTGCCTATGGCGCCGACGTGATGTTGGTGAATTCGCCGCAGTTGCCCAATATCGACAACATCATAGAAACCAGCCGGGGCAAGCTCTCGGTGCAGGCGGACCTGGACACCGCCGATGGACGTATCGCCCTGGGCAATTTGCTGCGCAGCGCGCACGTGTTCGTGCAGGGCTACCGGCCGGGCGGCTTGGCCGCGTTGGGCTTTGGGCCGCAGGACGCCGCGCGTATCCGCCCGGGCATTGTGTATGTGTCGCTGACCGCGTATGGAAACGAGGGCCCCTGGGCCAACCGCCGCGGTTTCGATTCGCTGGTGCAAACCGCCACGGGCTTCAACCATGCCGAAGCCCAGGCAGCGGGCCAGGAAGCGCCCAAGCCCTTGCCCATGCAGATCCTGGACTATGCGTCGGGCTACCTGATGGCGTTTGGCGCGCAGGTGGCGCTGGCCCGCCAGGCGACTGAAGGCGGTAGTTGGCACGTTCGGGTATCGCTTGCGCAAACCGCGCATTGGCTGCGTGGCCTGGGCAGGGTGGATGGCGGACTCAACGGCCGCATGCCCGGCTTTGATGGCTTGTTGGATACGGAAGCATCGGGCTTTGGCGAATTGGTGGCCGTACGCCACCCCGCGCGTTTTTCCGAAACGCCGGCCCGCTGGACACGCCCGTCGAATCCGCCTGGGTCGCATCCCACGGTATGGCCGTTCAATTAGGCCGGGCTATCGTTTCAATGACAAGGCGCCTTTCGGGCGCCTTGTTTTTTGGATGCTTATTTTTGGCGGCCTGTTCCTGACCGCTTATTGCTTGGCCTTCCAGTCCCGCAGCGCGCGCATGGTGTTGGCCACGTGCGATTCGGGGCTCATGTCCGTGAATTCATACAGGATCTTGCCTTCCGGCGAAATCACGTACGACACGCGCTGTGCGTATTCCGGGCGCTTGTCGTGCACGGCGTCGTAAGCCTTCATGATCTTGCCGTCGCCATCGGCCGCCACGGCGAATTTGCCACGGCATTCGCTGACCGAGAATTTGTTCAGCGTATCAATGTCGTCCGTGGATACGCCGATGACGGTGGCGCCTAGCGACTTGTATTCGTCGGTGGCCTCGGCGAAGTTGTGCGCTTCGATGGTGCAGCCTTGCGTGAACGCGGCGGGAAAGAAATACAGCACGACCGGGCCTTGCTTGAGCGCGTCGTTCAGCTTGAACGTGAAGACCTTTCCGCCCAGCGAGGCCTGCGTGCTGAAGTCTGGAGCGGGCGCGCCGACATTCAAGGCGGCCTGGGCGGACGCGGCGGCGAGCAGGCCGCAGAACATCAGGCAAGGTACAAGGCGCTTCATGGGAGTCTCCAAAAATCAGTGGGGCGCGCAGACGGAGGCGGCAAGAGGCCTACTGTAGTGCGAGCGCGCCCGGGGGTCCAGTTCAGTCCCGATTCGGGCGGCCGCCCCGGCCTTCGCCGCCGCCTTGCTGGCGCTGCTGGGGTTGTTCACGTGCTTGCTGCGGGCGCGCTTGTTGTTGCGGACGCTCTTGCTGCGGACGCGCTTGCGCCTGCTGTCGGGGCTGTTCGCGCGCTTGTTGCTGACGCGCCTGCTGCTCCCGGGCTTGGTGTTCCCGTGCCTGTTGCTGGCGTGCCTGCTGTTGCTGTTCGCGGCCTTGCTGCTGGCGTTGCTCGCGCTCCTGCTGCTGGCGTGCTTGCTGCTGTCGATCTTGTTGCTGCTGCTGACGAGCCTGCTGATCGCGCTGCTGTTGTTGGCGCGATTGCTGCGAGGCAGCCTGTTGATCGCGCTGCGGGTCACGCTGTTGATCGCGCTGCTGCGGGCCACGCGGTTGCTCACGTTGCTGTTGATCACGCTGCTGCGGACCACGCTGTTGATCCCGCTGCTGTTGATCCCGCTGCGACACGTCGCGTCCCTGCGATGGCCCCGGGCCTCGCGCCTGATCGCCGCGACTTGGGTTGTTGTTGCCGCGATCGGCGTCGGGGCGCTTGTTGTCGCCACCGGGGCGTGGCCCTTGGGAGGGGCGCCCATCGTCGCGATGGTCCACGAAGGCTTGTGGCGGGCGGCCCTTGTTGTGGTCGTAGAACTGCGCGCGGTTGCTGCCGGCATCGCGTACGTAGCGGCGTTGCATGTCGGTAGGCGGCGCGTGGCGGTCCTTGCGGGCAGCCACTTCGCGCGGGTCCGCCGCGCGTCGGATGCCGTTGGGGCCGCCGTGATAGCTGACACGGCGGTTATCGATGTTGTTGACGACCACGGTGTGGTTGTACACGTTGGTGACGCGGGTGACGTTCACGTTGGTCACCGAGCGGTTGTAGTAGAAGCGGTCGCGCTTCCAGTAGCCGCCCACATACCCCAGCCCCACATAGCCGAAGCCGTAGTTGATGCCGCCATAAAAGCCGACGTGGGGGCCCCAATAGCCCGCGTTCCACACATACAGGCCATTGGTGAAGCCCCAGTAGCCGGGCGTCCAGAGCGCGCCGGCGTAGGGGGCGAGCACCCAGGCGCCGGGCACCCAGAAAAAGCCGTACTGATTGCGGCTCCAGTAGCCGGGCACCCACATGTACCCATCGGCCGGCGCGGGCGGTTGCACGTAGACGGGCAGGGGTGGGGGCGGTTCGGGGCTGCGGTCCACCAAGGCCAGATTGGCGTTGGCGGGGTCGCCGCCGTCATAGGCGGGGGCGGCGGGCGCAGGGGGCGGCGCGTAGGTTTGCGCCATCGCGCCGGCGCATAGCGTCAGCAGCGCAACGGCGGCCACGGCGGGTCGAAGCAGGGAGATCCGGATAGAGGGCGTCATGGCAGCTCCTGGGACACGTCGCAACGGACGGTCAATAACGCGACGGTCAATAACGCAAGGGTCAATAACGCGACGGTCAATATCCACGGTAGTAATAATGCGGCGCGGGATACGCGGGGTAGTAGTAGTGCGGCGTGTAATAGACCGGCGCGGGGCGATAGTGGGCCGGGCGGGCGGGCACCACGACGCAACCGGTCAGCGAACTGGCCATCACCATCATCAACAGAAGGCTCTTTTTCATTTTTCATGACTCCCAACCTGCGCCAGGCGTGGCTTACGCCCTGGGTGCGCTGGTAAGGATTAGGCCATACCGGATGACGGCGGTTCGTCTTTGTAATCGATCCGAAACAGCTTTCGCGTGACCGATGTTTGCGCCTGCGTGACGGCGCATGTCGTTGGTATCAATCTTTGCCGCAAAAGCAACGGGGCCGCGTGAGCGGCCCCGTGTTGCGTAACGCCACGTCATGCGGCGTTACGGCGATGGCGCATGGCGCGCCTGGCGTCAGTTCCAGCGGCCGCCGTTGCCGGCAAGGCTGAAACGGCCGGCGCCCATGAAGGCCAGCGCCAGCGCGGTGAACAGGAACATGCCTTGCAGTTCCAGCGCCCAGCCGCCGTTATTGGACAGGCTGCCCAATTGGCCGGTGTGCGCCAGCAAAATGGCAACCACCATGTTGATGGCGATGATCAAAGCGCCCAGGCGCGTGTAGACGCCAATGATGAGCAGCACGGGCGCGATGATTTCGCCCACGTAGACGCCATAGGCCAGAAAGCCCGGCAGGCCATGCGAAGACAGCATGCCGCTGATGCCCGTTACGCCGCCGCCCATCAGTTTGGACAGGCCGTGAAGCAGAATCAGAATGCCAAGGGTCAGGCGCAGGATCAGCTTGCCGGTATCGTCGGACTTGATCATGGTGAGTTTCTCTTGTGATGGTTAATAAGGGACAAGGCTTCGTTGGAACCCACCGCGAACCATTGGTTCCAAGTCCACACCGTCTCGCGCCAAGCGTGGCGGCTGCGTCAAGCGGCGCCATTATTGCAAATGCCCAGCGAAATCATCAAGTTTTCGTCACGCTGACATCGCGATGCGGCGCGCGACGTCTGCCCAAACGTATCCGGTCAAGCCCAGGATCAGAATTCCTCAAGAAAGCGCATGCGGAAGCGCCGGCCCTTGATGTTGCTGTTGGACACCCGCGAAAACGCCTGCTTGGCAATCTGGCGGTCCAGCGCCACGTAGGCGTTGAATTCCGTGATGTTGATCTTGCCCACCTGTTCAAACGTCAGCCCGCCGTCGCCGGTCAGGGCGCCCAGCAGGTCGCCCGGGCGCAGCTTGTCTTTCTTGCCGCCCTGGATGCACAGCGTCACCATGGGGGCGCGCAAGGGGCGGTCGGCCTTGGGCTTGAGCGATTTGATGTCGCCCCACTTCAACGGCGAACCCTGGTATTGCTCAACCAGGTTTGCCCAGCGCATCTCGTCGGGCGAGCACAGGCTTAGCGCCAGGCCCTTCTGGTCGCCCCGGCCGCTGCGGCCGATGCGGTGCACGTGCACTTCGGTGTCTTTCGTGACGTCCACATTGATCACGGCGCCCAGGTTCTGGATGTCCAGGCCACGGGCGGCCACGTCGGTGGCCACCAGCACGGCGCAGCTTTGGTTGGCGAACTGGATCAGGATTTCATCGCGTTCGCGTTGTTCCAGGTCGCCGTTCAGGGCTTGCGCGCTGATGCCGTCGGCCTGCAGGCGTTCAACCAGGTCGTGGCTGCGGACCTTGGTGTTGCAGAAGGCCAGTGTGGATACCGGGCGGAAATGCGCCAGCAGGCGGGCCACGGCGTCCAGGCGGTCTTTGCCGTCGATCTCGTAGAAGATCTGCTCGATGCGGCTGGAATCGTGCTGCGCTTCCACCTTGACCTCGGCCGGGTTGCGCAGGAAGCGCGCGCTGAGCTTGCGGATGTTGTCCGGGTAGGTGGCCGAAAACAGCAGCGTCTGGCGCTTGGTGGGGCAATGCGAGGCAATGGCGACGATGTCGTCGTAGAAGCCCATGTCGACCATGCGGTCGGCCTCGTCCAGCACCAGCGTGGTCAGGCCGGTCAGGTCCAGGCTGCCGCGTTCCAGGTGGTCTTGAATGCGGCCGGGCGTACCCACGACCAGGTGCGCGCCGCGCGCCAGCGATTCGGCTTGGGGGCGGGCGGGCGCGCCGCCGCACAGGGTCAGGATCTTGACGTTGGGAATCAGGCGCGCCAGCCGGCGCAATTCCTGCGCGACCTGGTCAGCCAGTTCGCGCGTGGGGCAAACCAGCAGGGCTTGCGGCGTCAGCGTGGTGGTGTCCAGCTTTTGCAGCACGCCCAGGCCGAACGCCGCGGTCTTGCCGCTGCCGGTCTTGGCTTGCGCGATGATGTCGCGGCCTTCCAGGATCAGCGGCAGGCTTTGCGCCTGGATGGGCGTCATTTGCTCGAACCCCAGGCTTTGCAGGTTGTCGAGCAGGGTGGGCAAGAGGGGCAGGGTGGAAAAGGGCGTGTTGGTCACAATATGGCGGATTGCAAAATCCGCTAAAAAACAAAGTCGACCGACAGTGTAAAGCCTGCCATGGCCAGGCCCTAGCCTTCTGATTCGTAGGTGCCGGCAAGCGCCTGGGCGGCCGCTTGCATGCGCGGCAGCCAGGCGCGCGCGCCGTCGATCGACAGCCGCGCCCCCGGGGCGTGCAGCGCCCCGGCGGCAATCACGCGCGCCCCCCGCAAAATGGGCACCGCCATGCAGACTATGCCCAGCAAAAATTCTTCGCGGTCGAAACTGGCGCCTTCCTTGCGGATGGCGCGCAGCTCTTGTTCCAGCGCGTCCACGTCGCACAGCGTGTTGGGCGTATAGCGCGGCAGGGGGGCGGCGGCCAGCAGCCGCGCGCGCGCTTCGCGCCGCATGTGGGCCAGAAACAGCTTGCCGCTGGCCGAACAGTGCAGGGGCACGCGCGACCCCGTTTGCAGGTTCACGCGCAGCGGCCAGGCGGTTTCCACGCGGTCCAGGTAGATGACTTCGTCCCCGTCGACCATGGTGCAGTTACAGGTTTCACCGATCTCGTCCACCAGGCTGTCCAGGATGCGATGGCGTTCGCCGCGCAGCGGGGAATTCAGCAAGGTGTCGCGCGCCAGCGCGCTTAGCCGTGGGCCGCTGACATAGCTTTTGCCGGCGGGCTCGCGCAGCAGCATGCCGGCATCGACCAGGCGGGTCAGTATGCGCAGCACCGACGGTTTGGGCAGGCCCGTGGCCTCGGTCAGCGCCGCCAGCGATACCGGCGCGTCCGATTGGGCCACCTGTTCCAGCAGGGTCAGCGCGCGCAAGGCGGCGGAGGATTCGTCTTTCATCTTTCAATATTTGAAGATTCGGCGGCGGTGGGGGCAGCGTTGCACGGATTTTGCAGAAAATGGAACGCGGTGGTATGGGAAACGCGGGATTTCTCCGGCAGTATCGAATCACCCCGGCCACGATGCAAGCACGAAGCGAGCCTCACGCAAGCTTTTCCGCAAGCCTCCCACGGCGCCGGCCTGCCAGGAGAGAGACCATGAGCAGCAAGCAACACATGACCCCCAGTGAAGCGTTCGTTGAGACGCTGGTCGCGCAGGGCGTCAAAGACGTATTCGGCATTGTCGGTTCGGCCTTCATGGACGCGCTGGACTTGTTCCCCGCCGCGGGCATCCGCTTTGTGCCCACCGTGCACGAACAAGGCGCCGCCCACATGGCCGACGGCTATTCGCGGGTGACCGGCCGCCACGGCGTCTGCATTGCGCAGAACGGACCGGGCATCACCAATTTCGTGACCGGGGTGGCCGCCGCCTACTGGGCGCACAGCCCCGTCGTGGCGATCACGCCCGAAACCGGCACGGCCGGCATGGGGCTGGGCGGCTTTCAGGAAACCGAGCAACTGCCCATTTTTTCGCGCATCACCAAGTACCAGGCGCACGTGAATCGCCCGGACCGCATGGCGGAATTCACAGCCAAGGCCTTTGACAACGCGCTGGCCGAACGCGGCCCGACGCAACTGAACATTCCGCGCGATTATTTCTACGGCGAAATCGATGTGGCCATCCCCGAGCCGCGCCGCATCCGGCGCGGGCCGGGTTCGGAAGAAGACCTGGAAGCGGCCGCGCGCCTGTTGGCCGAGGCCAAGTTCCCGGTCATCGTGGCCGGTGGCGGCGTGTTGTTCTCGGAAGGCCAGGCCGAATGCGTGGCGCTGGCCGAATTGTTGGGCGCGCCGGTCGTCACCAGCTATCTGCACAACGACGCCTTTCCCGCCAGCCATCCGCTGTGGTGCGGGCCGTTGGGCTACCAGGGCGCCAAGGCCGGCATGAAACTGCTGTCGCAGGCCGACGTGGTGCTGGCCTTGGGCACGCGCCTGGGGCCCTTCGGCACCTTGCCCCAGCATGGGCTGGACTACTGGCCCCAAGGCGCGCGCATCATCCAGGTGGATGCCGACCACCGCATGCTGGGGCTGGTGCGCCCGGTGTCGGTGGGCATCTGCGGCGACGCCAAGCCGGCCGCCGCCGCCCTGACCGCCAAGCTCAAATCGCGCGAGGTCGCGTGCGTGCGCACCAAGGCCGCGCGCGGCGACGACATTGCGTCCCAAAAGGCGGCCTGGGAAGCAGAGCTTGACGGCTGGTCGCACGAACGCGACGACTGGAGCCTGGACATCATCGAGCAAGGCGGCGGCCGCATGCACCCCCGGCGCATGCTGCGCGAGCTTGAACGCGCCATGCCCAAGCATGTGATGGTGTCCACCGACATCGGCAACATCTGCTCGGTGTCCAACAGCTACCTGCGCTTTGACGAACCGAACTCCATGCTGGCCGCCATGAGCTTTGGCAATTGCGGCTACGCGCTGCCGGCGTTGATCGGCGCCAAGCTGGGCCGCCCCGACCGGCCGGCCGTGGCCTATGTGGGCGACGGCGCCTGGTGCATGAGCTTCCAGGAACTCCTGACCTGCGTGCGCGAGAAAATTCCCGTCACCGCCGTCGTCTTCCATAACGGCCAATGGGGCGCTGAAAAGAAAAACCAGGTGGACTTCTACGGCCGCCGCTTCGTGGGCAGCAACCTGCTGAATCCCAACTTCTCTGAACTGGCGCGCGCCATGGGGGCCGAGGGCATCCGCGTCGAGCACGCGGACCAGGTGGGCGCGGCGTTGCAGGCCGCCTGCCAGGCGCAATCCGAAGGCAAGACCACCGTGCTGGAAATGATGGTCAGCCAGGAACTGGGCGATCCCTTCCGGCGCGACGCCCTGAAGCAGCCGGTGCGCTTCCTGGACAAGTACAAGCCTTACGTGAACCAGCCGTTCCAGGCGGGCGAAGTGCCCTTGCCGATTGATCCCGCACGGCGCTGACCGCAGGCGGTGTCCGCGCCCGGCGCCTTCGCGCCGGGCGTTCGTTTCCTGGCTCTGGGAGCACGGTCTATATGGCTAGCGATCGATTGTTCGCGCCGCTGCGCGATGCCGCGCTGTCGGCGGGGCGCCTGCGCACGGCGGTGGCGTATCCCTTGTCCCCATCCAGCCTTGAGGCCGCGGTCCAGGCGCAACGGGCCGGCCACATCGAGCCGGTGCTGGTGGGGCCGGCGCGCAAGCTGCTGGAGCGCTTGGAGCAAGCAGGCTTGCGGCCGGGGGATTTTGACATCGTCGACACGCCCGACGATGAACGGCTGGCCGCGCAGACGGCGGCCGGGCTGGCGCGCGACGGCGCGGTGCAGATGCTGATGAAGGGCAGCCTGCATAGCGATAATTTCATGGCGGCCGTGGTGTCGCGTGAATCTGGCCTGCGCACGAATCGGCGCATCAGCCACGCCTTCGTGATGGCTGTGGAGGCCTACGCCAAGCTCTTCATCCTGACGGACGCGGCGGTCAACATCGCGCCCACGCTGATGGAAAAGGCCGACATTGCGCAGAACGCCATCGACCTGGCGCAGTCGCTGGGCATCGGCCGGCCCAAGGTGGCGGTGCTGTGCGCCACGGAATCCGTCAACCCGGCCATGCCGGCCACGCTGGATGCGGCGGCCTTGTCCAAGATGGCCGACCGCCAGCAGATCCGGGGCGGCGACATCGACGGCCCGCTGGCGTTCGACAACGCCATCTCGCGCGATGCGGCGCGGGAAAAGGGCATTGAGTCGCGGGTGGCGGGCGACGCCGACATTCTGCTGGCGCCGGATATCGAAGCGGGCAACATGCTCTACAAGGAACTTACCTGGCTGGCGGGCGCGGGCACCGCCGGCCTGGTGCTGGGCACGCGCGGGCCGGTGCTGCTGACCAGCCGGTCCGATTCCGTGCAGGCGCGCGTCAACAGTTGCGCCATTGCCGTGCTGCACGCGCGCGCGATGCTGGCGGCACGCGCTGCTTGATGCAGGCTCGGCATCTTCAGCAACTTCAGCAACCTCAGCAACTTCAGCAACTTCAGCAACCTCAGCTTTTTCAAGCCACCAGCCACCGCCGTCTTGCCGCGCGCGCGGTTCTGGTGCAACCGATTCCCCGTGTCTGGTTCTAGACCCTGCCATCCCCGCCACGTACCTTGAGTCCAGACGCACGCGCGCGCTTCGCGCCGGCCTTTCAAGTAAAGGGGTAGGCAATGCAAAACACCGTCACCGCCGACATGCTGGCCGAATTCGCGGCCGCCTGGAACCGCCACGATATCGACGCCTTGATGGCCTTCATGAGCGAAGACTGCGTGTTCGAAACCGTGGGCGGCCCCGACGCCTGCGGCAGCCGGCACGCGGGCACCGACGCGGTGCGGGCGGCCTTCGCGGCGGCCTGGAAGAACTTCCCGGACGCGAAATGGAACAACGGCCGGCATTGGGTCGCGGGCGATCGCGGCGTGTCGGAATGCACGTTCACCGGCACCGCCGCCGACGGCTCGCGGGTAGAGGCGGACATGGTCGACATCTTCACGTTCCAGGACGGCAAGATCCGCGTGAAGAATGCGTTCCGCAAGCAGCGCCCGGCCTTGCCCGCGCGCGCGTGAGACGCGCATGGATACCCAAATGTCCTTCGAACCTTCACGCCCGACGCCGGAAGCCGCCGCGCGGGCCGCTGTCCCAGGGCTGGCCCACCACGCCACCTACAACCCCACCTACGACCCGCTGGTGTCGCCACCCGGGCAGGGGCAGGACTACGCGCCCACCTACTGGGTCGCCACGGCCGGCGCGCCGCCCGAAGACGATGGCCCCATCCAGGGCGACGTCGATGCCGATGTGGTGATCGTGGGCTCGGGCTTTACCGGTCTGTCGGCGGCGCTGACCCTGGCGCGCGACTTCGGCGTGCGCGCGCTGGTGCTGGAAGCCAACCGCGCCGTGTGGGGCTGCACCAGCCGCAACGGGGGCCAAGGGCAAAATGCGTCAGGACGCTTGTACCGGTCGCAATGGATCAGCCGTTGGGGGTTGGATACCGCCAAGCGCCTGGACGCCGAAATCCGCGAAGGCTTCGAGTATTGGAAAAGCCTGGTCGCGCAGGTGGACTGCGACGCGCAGCCGGGCGGGCACCTGTACACGGCCCATCGCCAGAAGAAAATGGCGTTCCTGGCCAACGAAGCGCGCGTGATGCGCGAGGTGTTTGGCTACGACGCCAGGATGCTTACCCAGGCCGAGCTGCGCGAGCGCTACGTCCACGACCACGAGGCGGTCGGCGCCATGCACGAGCCCGACGGCGTGGGCGTGCATCCCTTGAAACTGGCGTACGGCTATTTGCGCCAAGCACGTGCGCTGGGCGTGCGGGTGCATCCGTCCAGCCCGGTGCTGAGCTGGCGCAGGGACAAGGGCGCCATCCTGCTGCGCACCCCCGCCGGCGTGGTGCGCGCCCGCCGCGTGGCCTTCGCCACGGGTGGCTACACCGCGCAGGGCGTGAACCCGCTGCTGGACAACCGCATCATGCCGGTGCTGTCCAACTCCATGGTCACGCGCGTGCTGACGGACGCCGAACGCGCCGCCGCCGGCCTGAAAAGCACGGTCTTCATCACCGACACTCGCACACTGCGCTTCTACTACCGCCTGCTGCCCGACGGCCGCATGCAGATCGGCAGCCGCAGCGCCCTGCACGGCGCCGACGCGCAACACCCGCGCCATCTGGCGCTGCTGCGCGAAGGCCTGGCCCGGAAATTCCCGTCGCTACGTGACGTCGAAGTGGCGTATTCGTGGTGGGGCTGGGTAGACGTCAGCCACGACATGATGCCGCGCGTCACCCAGCCCGACCCCGCCCAACCGGTGTATTACGCCTTCGGCTACGGCGGCAACGGCGTGGCGTTCTCCGCGCAAGCCGGCAAGCGGCTTGCCCAGCGAATGATGGGCAAGGACGGCGCCCCGTGGAACCTGCCCATCTACGACTCCCCGCTACCCGGCCATCTGTTCGCCCCGTTCAGACGGCTGGGGCAGGGCTTGCTGTACCGCTGGTATCACCTGCGGGATGAGCATTTGTAGGGCCTGTCTTTGCCCCCTAAGCTGCCGCCCGCAACCGAAATCGGCGCACCACTTGCGCCAGTTTCGCGATGCCCGGTTCGATCAGTTCCGGGCGGATCGACGTGAAGCCCACGCGCAAGACATTGCCGGGGGCGTTGGCGCCGTTCATGAAGAAGACGTCGCCGGGTTCCACCACCACGCCTTCGGCCAGTGCGGCTTCTGATAATTCGGCGGCGTTCAGCCACGGGGGGCCTTGCAGCCAGCAGGACGACGAGCCGGTGATGGGGGTGGGGGTGAAGTCGGGCAGGTGGCGGGCCAGCGCCTGGGTCAGTTCGGCGCCGCGCTTCTGGTAGGCCTGCGATTGTTTGCGCAGCAGCGAATGGTGGTGGCCCAGAGAAATAAACAGCGAAAACGCACGCTGGATGTAGGCTGAAGGATGGCGCAGCATCAGCCGGCGCAGCGCGCGCAGTTCGCGCGTCAGCTCGCGTGGCGCGACGATATAGCCGATGCGCAAGCCGGGCGCGAACGACTTCGCCAGGCTGCCCACGTAGATAACGCGGCCATCGCGGTCCAGGCTTTTCAAGGCCGGGATGGCGCCTTCGCCCCAGCGGCTTTCGCTTTCAAAATCGTCTTCAATGATCATGCTGTCGGCTTGGCGCGCCAGGGCCAGCAGGGTTTCGCGGCGTTCCATCGACAGCGTGACGGTGGTGGGGCATTGATGGCCCGGCGTCACGAAGACATAGTCGCAGCCCAGCAGGTGCGTGCCCGTGCACAAGCCGCCTTCGTCCACGGGCATGGGCAGCAGATGGCGCGTGTGGCTGGCGAAGATGTTGCGGGCATCGGGGTAGCCGGGGTCTTCCATGCCCACCACCGTGTCTTCGTTGACCAGCAGGTCGGCCAGCAAATACAGCGCATGCTGCGCGCCCACGGTGATGACGATTTCTTCGGCGTCGGCCCACACCCCCCGGCGCGGCAGCACTTGCGTGCGGATCTGTTCGATCAGCGCGGGGTCGTCGTGGGTGATCAGGTCGGGCGCCCAACTGCGGATGTCCAGCACCGACAGTGCCTTGATGCAGCACTCGCGCCATTCCGCCGTGGGAAACAGGTCGGGGTCGAACTGCCCGTAGACGAAGGGGTAGGGCTGCTTCTGCCAGTCTTGCGGCTTGCTGATATTGCGCTGGCGCGACGGGCGAAAGCGCAGCCGTTCGTCCCAGCGGATCTGTTGCGGGTGGTCAGCAGGGGATACGCCCGCCGCCGCTTCGCCGGCCGACCCCGAATGCCCTTGCATGACGGAATCGCAGACAAAATGGCCGCTGCGTTCGCGTGACACCAGATACCCCTCGCTGACCAGTTGCTGGTAGGCGAAGACGACGGTGTTGCGCGCAATGCGCAGTTGGTCGGCCAACTGGCGGCTGGAGGGCACGGGCATGCCGGGCGGCAGGTGGCCACTGAGAATGGCCGACACCAGCATCTGCCGCACCCGCCCTTGCAGGCTGAGGTTGGGCGCGCTTTCGCGTTCGAACAAGCGGTCCCACAACACAGGCTTTTGCATCGCGGCCTGGCTGGACATGACGGCTCCTTGTGTAGGCGGCGCGGGCCCCCAAGACGGGGGCCGCGCAATCCGCTCCCCAGAATAGAGGACGCCAAAATGGGACGGAATGGGGGATTGCCCTGCCGGCAGTTTAGACGCGCCCCTTCCACGGAATGGCGAATTTTTCCACGTAGCGCACCAGCAGATCGAACGCGAAGGCGAACACGCCGATCACGATGATGCCCATGATGACGATGTCGCTGGCCAGGAACTGCGCGGCGTTCAGCACCATGAAGCCCAGGCCGCGGTCGGCAGCCACCATTTCCGCCGCCACCAGCGTGGTCCAGCCCACGCCGATCCCGATGCGCAGCCCCGTGAAGATCTCGGGCATGGCCGCTTTCAGGATCACGTGCCAGACGATCTGCATCCGCGTGCCGCCCATGGCGTAGGCCGCATGGATCTGTTCGATGGATACCGACCGCACCCCGGCGCGCGCCGCGATCGCCATCGGCGCGAAGATGGCCAGGTAGATCAGCAGGATCTTCGGAAATTCGCCGATGCCGAACCAGATGATGATGAGCGGCAGGTAGGCCAGCGGCGGCAGCGGGCGGTAGAACTCGATGGGCGGGTCGAAGATGCCGCGCGCGTAGCGGTTCACGCCCATCAATATGCCGATGGGCACGGCCGTCACGCAGGCCAGGAAGAACGCCGAGAACACCCGCGTCAGGCTGGCCATGGCGTGTTCGGCCAGCGTGGAATTGGCCACGCCGTCGGTCATGGCCGAGATGAACTTGTCGTAGACGGCAAAGGGCGACGGCAGGAACAGCGGCTTGACCCAGCCCGTGCTGGTGGCCAGGAACCACAGCGCGATCAGCGCGATGGTGGTGATCAGGCTGATGTGGCTGCTGTAGCCCGCGCCCGGCGCGCCATACACCTTGCCGGGCGCCGCGGGCTTGTGGCCGCCGCGCGCTTTACGCATGAGCGGGCTCGTGGGCGGCAAGCTCGTCGCCGTAGATGATGCCAAGGACTTGCTCGCGCATGGCGATGAAGTCGGGGCTGGATTTGATGCGGCGGCCATCGCGGGTCTCCAGGTAGCGCCGGTTGAAGTCCGGCGTGAAGGTGTGTGTGATGCGGCCTGGGCGCGGCGACATGACGATCAGCCGCGACCCCAGGAACAGCGCCTCTTCCACGCTATGGGTAATGAAGAAAAACATCTTGTTGGTCTGGCGCCAGATGTCCAGCAGCAGCTCCTGGATGGTTTCCCGCGTCAGCGCGTCCAGCGCCGCCATCGGTTCGTCCATCAGCAGCATGGCGGGGTCGCAGGTCAGGGCGCGGGCAATGCCCACGCGCTGCTGCATGCCGCCGGACAACTGGTAGATCATGTGGCGGTGAAAGTCCTGCAGGCCCACCAGCTCCAGGTTGCGGCGGGCGCGGGCGCGCCGTGTGGCTTTGTCCACGCCTTGCAGTTTCAGGCCGAACTCGGTGTTCTCCAGCACATTCAGCCACGGCAGCAGCGCATGCTTCTGGAACACGACACCGCGCTCGGCGCCCGGCCCGGTAATGGGCCGCCCGCCCAGCGTGATCTCACCTTCGGTTGGTGACAGAAACCCGGCAAGCAGGCTCAGCAAGGTGGTCTTGCCGCAGCCGGACGCGCCCAGCGCCACCACGAATTCGCCGGGCTCGATGGTCAGGTTGACGTCGTGCAGCGCCACCACCGGGCCGCTGTCATGCATGCCGGGGTAGGTGACGCCGACGTGGTCCGCGCGCAAGGCCAAGGCGGCGGGTTGGGATGGCTGGGTCATGCGGATTCCCCTTATGACGGCACGCCCGCGGCAAGGCGGGCGTGCAGGGCAAAGACCGCGCGGCTACTTGGCCGCGGCCTTCGCGTACTGGTCCGTAACGTGCGGGCTGTAGTCGGTCAGCGCCCGGTCGATCTGCTTCTGGTCTTTCAGGAACTTGGCGCTGGCGTCCAGCGCCCGCACCGCGCCCGATTCCTTGCCGCCGCCCAGCCAGGTCGGCGACGCCTGTTCCTGTGCGGTCGGGAACACCAGCAGCTTGAGCGCGCTGACGATGTCGTCCGGTTTGCCGCCGATCAGCCGCACAATGCCCTTGACCTCGGGCGACTCGGGCGTCCACTTGGCGCCATTGGCGTGATAGTCGGCGTAAGACTTGGCCAGCACGCTGGTGAAGGCGGCCATGAACTTCGGGTTCTTGGCAGCCCAGGCGCGGTCCACGACGATGCCGTCAAACGTGGGCACGCTGGCGCGGCCGATGGCTTCGGAGTCGGCAATGACCTTGCCGGTCTTTTCGATTTCCGTCAACGCGGGCGGCCACACGTAGGCGGCGTCGATGTCGCCGCGCTGCCAGGCGGCCACGATCTGCGGCGGCTGCATGTTCAGGATGCGCACGTCGCGCGGGTTGATCTTCCAGACCTGGTCCATGCCCACCAGCAGGTGGAAGTGCGACGTCGATACGAACGGCGTGGCCACGCGCTTGCCCTTGAGGTCGGCGGTGCTGTTGATGCCCGAGCCGTTGCGCGCCACCAGGGCCTCGGATTTGCCGATGTTGTCCAGGATCCAGAACAGTTGCAGGTCCACGCCGCGCGTGGCGGCCGAGGTAATGCCCGTTGAACCCAGCACGCCCACCGGCACATTGCCCGAGGCCAGCGCCGTGGAAATGTCGCCGCCCGAGGTGAACTGGCGCCAGTCGACCTGGTAGCCGGCGTCTTTCAAGGCCTTGTCGAAACTGCCGTCGGCGATGGCGGACAGGAAGGGCCCGACGATGAGCTGGTAGCCGACGACCAGCTTGGTCTGCGCGTAGGCAGGCGCCGCCAGTAGCGCGGCGGCAAGGCCGGCCAGGGTGCAGCGGCGGATGAGGCGGTAAATCGCGTTCATGGTGATCTCCGAGAGAGAGTGGGCCGCGCCCCGACGCGACCGGCTTTGTGCCGGTGCGGCCTGGTGCCAGTTTGCCCGGATAGGGGCAGAACGCTAGGTCCAGATGGGGGGTTCAGTAGGAGCCAAACCGCGTTGCGGCGGGCAGGTCCCAGGGTGTGCCGGGGCCGGGGCATCGGGTATCGGCCAAATGCCCGATGCCTTGATCGCGGGCGCGGGCCAAGGGGGCGGGCGAACAGGCGGACCAAAGGGTGGACCAAGCGGCGGTCTACGCGGCGGTCTACGCAGCGGTCTAAGCGGCAAACCAAGGGACGCGAATTACCACGCAGACCTCGATTTAGCAGTGACGGAAATGTCATTCATTTGTTAACGATTTGTCCAGAGTGCTGGGATACAGTCGTTTCGTCCGGCCAGGCGGGTGCGATGGACGGCCAAGCGCGTCGGTTTCCCGCTGGCGCCAGGCCGCAGCCCCAGGGGCCATGAATTCCGTCGAGGTCGTATGTTCACCAATCTGAAAATCCGCAGCTGTTTGGGCATTCTGCTCGCGCTGTTCTTTATGGGCATGTTGGCCGCCAACGGCGCGGCCTGGCTGGACACGCGGTCCAGCAACGCCAAGCTGAGCCAGGTCAACGAAGCCTATTCGATGCGTGTCGTGCCCGCCTACGAGGCCTACACCCTGATGCTGCGCGCGCGGCTGGCGATGGACGCCGCCATGATCAACCGGCAGGTCGGCCGCACCCAGCAAAGCGAGGCCGACGCCACCCGCGCCGAAGATCTGTGGCGCCGTTCGCGCGCGCGCTTCGAGGCCTTCTCCAATGAGGTCCGCGCGCCCGCGCTGCAAGAGAAAGCCGCGCCTGTTGCGGCCGCGTTCAAACACTACGACGCGCTGGCCTCTGAACAGTTTGAATCCATGCGCAACCAGGACGCGCGCGCCTTCGCCTTGCAAATGGATGCGGTGCAGGGCGCCCACCTGGCCTTTGACCACGAGGTGGCCGACTACCTGGCCTATGTGGATGCGCAAACCAATGGCTTTGTGGCTGCCGCGGCCAGCCAGCATCTGCGTGCCAATACCCTGATCGCGGCCCTCTTGGCCGCCGCCGTGTTGCAGAGCATTGGCGCCGCGCTGTTTGTCAGCCGGTCGGTGCTGCGTCCCTTGCTGCGTGCCGGGGCCCACTTCCAGAGCATTGCCGACGGCAATTTGACCAACCCTATCGAGATCAAATCCCACAATGAAATCGGTCAGCTTTTTCTTGGCCTGCAACGCATGCAGGCCAGCCTGGCCAAGACGGTGGCCGCCGTCCGCCAAGGCGTGCAGCAGATCAGCCGGGGTACGCACGACATTGCGGACGGCAATGTGTTGCTGTCGTCGCGTACCGAGCAGCAGGCCGCCACCCTGGAAGAAACGGCCTTATCGATGGGTCGGCTGGCGGTAACCGTCAAGGAAAACGCCGACAACGCGCTGCGCGCCAACCAGCTTGCCGAAGGCGCGTCGCAAGTGGCCGGGCGCGGCGCCGCCGTGGTGGCGGACGTGGTCGGCACCATGCAGGACATCAGCGCCAGTTCGGCCAAGATCACGCACATCGTGTCGGTCATCGATGGCATTGCCTTCCAGACCAACATCCTGGCGCTAAACGCCGCCGTTGAGGCGGCTCGCGCCGGCGACCAGGGCAAGGGTTTTGCGGTGGTGGCCGGCGAAGTGCGCGCGCTGGCGCAACGCAGCGCGTTGGCGGCCCGTGAAATCAAACAGTTGATCGCCGATTCCGCGGGCCGGGTTCAGGCGGGCGCGCAACAGGTGGAGCTTGCGGGGGCCACCATGCGCGAAATCGAGAACGCCGTGCACCGCGTGACCGACATCATGGGTGAAATCGCCGCCGCGTCCAGCGAGCAGGCGCAAGGCATCGACCAGGTCAACCTGGCGGTGTCCAGCATGGACGAGGCCACGCAGCAGAATGCCTTGCTGGTCGAGCAGGCCGCGGCATCCGCGCGGGCCTTGCGCGATCAGGCCGAAGGCCTGGCGCAAACCGTCGCCATCTTCACCGTGTCGCCGCGCGTGGTGATCGACATGCCCGCCACGCGCGAACCGGTTCAGGCCATGGCCCCCGCGCCGCGCCACCGCGTGGCCTTGCAACGACCCAAGGCGGCCGGTGCCGGCGCCGACCTTCAAGACGATTGGCAAGTGTTCTGACGAAGCGGCGCCGGAAGGAGGATCTGGCGCCTGCCCGGTAGTATCCGGTGGCCCACTTCCGCGGGGAGCAGGCCAGCGTTCGATCAACGCTACGCATGCGTGCGTCCCCGGGGATCGGGGCCAGCGTGTGCTCTCACGACAAGAAGAAAACAATGAGCGATTTCGACATGGTGATACGCGGTTCGCTGGTCAGCGCCGATAGCATTCTGGAAGACGGTTGGTTAGGTATCGTGGACGGCAAGATTGCGGCAATGGGCAGCCACAGCCCGCCCGCCGCGCGCGATCAGGTGGATGCTCGCGGGCTGTGGGTGCTGCCGGGCGCCGTTGATAGCCGTACTTATATAGGGGGCTGGGCAGACGGTTGCGGCATCGGCCGCGCGTCCCGAGCGGCGGCGGCGGGCGGGGTGACGACGCTGGTGGACATGCCCTACGAACATGCCGAAGTGATAGCCAGCCGCGCGCAGTTGGACGCAATGGTGTCGCGCATCGGCCGTGATGCGCATGTGGATGTGGCGGTGGCCGGCACCGTCAACACCGAACATGGCCTGGACGCGGCGGACGCCTTGGCGCGGGGCGGCGTTTGCGCGTTTTCCATCCCCACGTTCGAGGCCGAACGGCAGCGATTTGCGCATCACGAAAGTGATTTGCTTCAGGCTTTTCAGGGCATTGCGCGCTTTGGGCTGGCGTGCAGCATGCACAACCATGCGCGTCTGACCGCCAGCCGCAATGCGCGGCGGCTTCTGGAAGCCGGCAGGCCGGGCAGGGAAGTGCTGGCCCGCGCCAACCTGCCGCTGATCGAAGGCTTGACGACGCGATTGCTGTGCCGCGTGGGCGCGGCGGCCGGCGTGCGCATGCAGGCCGCCGACGTGTGGTCCGAACAGGGCTATGCCTTGTGCGCCAGTTACCGCCAGGCCGGGCACTGGGTCACCATTGAAACCAGCCTGCGCAGCCTGATGATGAGCACCGAAGACGCGTTGCAGCAGTTTGGCGGCACGGCGGACGACTACCCGCTGCTGCGTCCGCGCGTGGAAGTTGATGCGCTGTGGCGGCGCTTGGCGACTGACATGTGCACTTTCGTGTCGTCGGGCTATCAGGCGCGCAGCGACGATGGCGGCGACGGGCCGGCGCCCACGGTCGACTACGGGCCCGACCTGCTTCTGCCCGCGCTGTGGTCGGGTTGCGAAGCGCGCGGCCTGTCGCCGTCGCTGGTGGTGCGCTTGTTGTCGCAAAAGCCCGCCGAACATTTCTTGCTGGACGATCGCAAGGGGTCGTTCGATATCGGCAAGGACGCGGACTTCGTCGTGCTGGCGCCGGGCCGTTCGGCCTCCCAGCAGACCGAGACGTTTGGCCGGCCCTATACCGTGCATGTGTTTGGAACGTGGCGGCGCGGGGAACTGGTGTATGACGGCAGCCGCGTGCAGGGCGAGCCGGGCACGGGCCGCTACCTTCGGCCGCGCGCCGTGGCCCGTGAAGACCACGGCGCCATGATGATGTGATGGCGCGTTGATGGCTAGCCGATGCCGAACTGACGCGCCAGGCGCGTCAGTTCGGCGGGTCCCGCTGTTCCATGACGTAACCCAGGCCCCACACGGTATGCAGCAGGCGCGTGCTGAAGGGGTCGTCCATCTTCATGCGCAGCCTGCGCACGGCAACGTCGATCGCGTTGGTGCCACGGTCGAAATTGATGCCCCAGACATGCGCGGCCAGGTTCATGCGGGATTGCACTTCGCCGTGCTTGCGCATCAGTCGTTCAAGCAGCGCGAATTCAATCGCCGTGAGCCGGATGCGCTGACCTTCGCGCAAGGCCTTGCGGCTTAGCAATTGAAGTTCAAGGTCGCCCACGCGCAAGACATGTTGCGCGCCGGCGTCGTCGGTGGGCGAGGACCGCCGGCTGATGGCCTTCATCCGCGCAACGAGCTCGCACGTGGCGTAGGGTTTGGCCAGGTAGTCGTCCGCGCCTTCGCTCAAGCCTTGCACGCGGGCTTGCAGCTCGTCGCGGGCCGAGACGATCAGCACGGGCACATTGCTTTCCTTGCGCAGTTCCCGCAGCACGGTGAAACCGTCCATGACCGGTAGCTGTACATCCAGCAGGATCAGGTCGTAGGGAAACGTTTTTGCGATGCGAAGGCCGCTTACGCCATCGGTGGCAATGTGGACGATTTGGCCTTGCTCGGCAAGCGTGTGGCTCAGTGCTTCGGCCGAGATCTTGTCATTGTCGATTACGAGGACTTTCATGGGTTGCTGCATCGAATGGATACCGTTGGCTTGCGGGCCGCGCCAAGGCGCGATTTGCAAAGCTGACGGCATTCCTCACACGGACTGGCGCAACGAATGCAGCGGTAAGGCGTGCACGCCAGGCGACCCGTCATGCTGACGGCTAATAACGCTCTTGTGAATTGGAAGAGTCTTAAAAGTGCCCCGGG
>NZ_JBHFIZ010000013.1:0-1701 GCF_057334535.1 Achromobacter colocynthidis | reverse complement strand
GGCCGGCCGGGGTAAAGTTGCTGCGAACGGTGCGCCAGATCGGGGGGGGGGAAGGCGGCAACACCGTTTTTGCTGCGACGACTGCAACTTCAAACAACAACTAGACATCTCACGACGTTTGCTTTCGGAGGCTGTGGCGGCTCCGATCGCTTGGCCGCGGTTCGCAGCGTAATGATTGTGAGGGGGCTGCGAATGACTTCAATGTAGAGCGCGCTGGCGTCGGCCGTTCGCATGAAAACAGCTGCTTGCAACGGGGATTTGAGCCGTTTCAATTGGCCTTGATACGGCTCGTCAGAATACGGATTTGGTCTGATATTCAGCGCGGGGCGCACAAGGCGCGCGAATCCGGTCCGTGGGCGCGAAAGGCTTGCAGGCAATTGACCGAGCAAGGCCCGTGGCTGGGGCTATCTCTGCCGATTCAATGCCAAGTGAAACGGGCGGTGCAGCCTGCCTGGCCGCACCGCCCGTTACGGGGATTGAAGGAGTATCAGCGGATCAGGCTGAGGAATTCGGCCCGCGTGGATGGGTTGTCGTGAAACTCGCCCAGCATCACCGAGGTCACCATGGACGAATTCTGCTTTTCCACGCCGCGCATCATCATGCACATGTGCTGGGCTTCGATCACCACGGCCACGCCTGCCGCGCCGGTCACGCTTTGCACGGCTTCGGCCACCTGGCGGCTGAGGTTTTCCTGGATTTGCAGGCGGCGCGCATACATTTCCACAATGCGTGCCACCTTGGACAGGCCCAGCACCTTGCCGGCCGGCAGGTAGGCCACGTGCGCCTTGCCGATGAAGGGCAGCATGTGGTGTTCGCACAGCGAATACAGTTCGATGTTCTTCACCAGGACAATTTCGCGCGTGTCGGACGTGAACAGCGCGCCGTTGACGATTTCGTCCAGGTTCTGCGTGTAGCCACGGCACAGATGGCGCATGGCCTTGGCCGCGCGGGCGGGCGTATCGGCCAAGCCTTCGCGGGACGGGTCTTCCCCTAGCGCTTCGAGAATGGCGGTGTAATGCTTTTCCAATGACATGGGGGGACTCCTGGGGCAACGCGTTCGTCGTGGCGTCGTGTCGTGCCGCGTCGGCGACGCGGAATTGCAGGCAAGTCTACCGCAGGGCGGGATTGCCATCATTGGCCGACCGCGACTTACACGCCACGGTTCTCGACAGCGTACTTGATCAGCGGGTCGAGGGTGTCGCACTTTGCCTGTCTTGCGAGGGGCGATCTGTGGTTCGTTGGGGGGGGGCGGTTGATGGGTTACGTGCGTTCGGCACTTGTTTGCGCGGGTCGAGGGTGCCGCACTTCACCCATCCTACGAAGGCGGTCTGTGGGCCGTCGGGTGGATGCTGCTGATGGGTTGCGTGCGTTGGGCACCTGTTTGCGCGGGTCGACATTGCCGCACTTCACCCATCCTACGAAGGGCGATCTGTGGCCCGGCGGGGGGATGCTGCTGATGGGTTACGTGCGGCCGGCACCTGTTTTCGCGGGCCGACGTTGCCGCACTTCACCCATCCTACGAAGGACGATCTGTGACGCATCGCGTGGATGCGGTTGATGGGTTACGTGCGGCGGGCACCTGTTTGCGCGGGTCGACGGTGCCGCACTTCACCCATCCTACGAAGGCGATCTGTGGCCGGTCGGGTGGATGCGGTTGATGGGTTGCGTGCGGCGGGCCTCTGTTTGCGCGGGTCGAGGGTG
>NZ_JBHFIZ010000012.1:0-2991 GCF_057334535.1 Achromobacter colocynthidis | reverse complement strand
GACGGCCATCGGACCAGTCGGATTGACGGACAAGACGTTGAGCAACATTTGAGCGCGCTACACCAAGGACGTCGCAGACCGTTTTCACTGGTCGTCCTCTGGCAACGAGGGTGAGCGCGCAATCCACTTTCGGGATTTCATGACGTCGACCGCCTCCCGCAGGATTTCGTTCTCCATCGTCTTCTTGCCCAGCAATCGCTGCAGTTCACGTACCTGGGCCAGCGCCTCCGACAGTTCTGAAGCAGGCACCACCTCCTCTCCCGAACTGACCGCAGACAGGCTGCCGTTCTGGTACAGCTTGCGCCAGCCAAATAACTGATTCGGGTTGATGCCGTGCTGGCGCGCGACCGTCGAGACGGTCTTACCCGGCTCGAAACTCTCGCGCACCATCGCCAATTTTTCTTCCGCCGACCAGCGGCGCCGCCTCTCGGGCCCGGTTAACACTTCCATCACTGCTTGCTTGGTGTTAGTCAAAAACACAGTCATATGCCTAGTCAGTATTCTAGGTGAGTGATGGTGTCCGGTGACTCAGGGGGGCATTCCAGACCAGTAGGCTGGAGCATATTTTCCCGGACTCCAGATGATCTACTTTCACCCCAACGCTCTCGACACCTCTGACCTAGATGACCCGGCAAAACGGCTCCTTCACACAATGATGGCCATCGGAATCGAGATAGGCGAGAGCGACCATCATCGCGTGGAGGCGGAGGAACTTCTTCGACGAGCAGATCTGCCACGAGAAAGTCGATCGCTAATGCGGAGCCTGCTCATCGAATGCACAAAGGCCTTGGGCTTGCTTGAACCGGATGCCGACAGCGACGACGACGCGCTAGAGGCAAGCTGCCCTGTCTTCCAATATGTCGCCCAAGACCATGATGAAGTGATCTACCGACTGTGGCGGCCCATCTATGGACTGTCAGCATCAGAGCTACAACGCCTGCTTCCTCTACATCCGCACAAGTTTGTTCCGCTTCTTCCGACACGTGCAACAAAAGCGAGTTCGTCATCCAACACTCGTGCCGGATCCGCCCAAGGCTGGCCAGGAAGCAACGAGATGATCGAGACATCAAACTCAAACCGCATAACCCTGGCAAACGCAGGAGGCGATGACTCTGACCAACCTATCGAGCTGAACGAGGCAGTACGAACGCTCTGGCGACTCGCTCACGAGGACGGGGACTTGGGTGCGGAATACTGGAACTCAGTCATTAACCTCCTCAAATCAGCCAACTCGATGCGTTCGGAACTCCAGAAACTGCGGCGAACAGAGAATGCATCTAACGCATGACAGATGAGAGGCCCTCAGCCACGCTGAGCCGCAAAGGCAGGGTGACAATCCCACGCGCTATCCGCGAGCGACTGTCTCTTAGGCCTGGCGACAGACTCCAATTCGAACTACGTGCAGATGGCACGTTGGAAGTTCGTATTGCCACAGGGGAAAGCGAGGTGACCGCTGGCCGCGGGATAGGCGGCCCAGAATGATCGCCACAGTCGCCCCGGCGCGGCCTGCCTCCGCTTTAAGTCCTCAGTGTTGTCACCTTTCTTTTTTGACACAGGCTTCACCTATGCCTCGCCCCAACATCCTTGCGCTCGACTTAGAAGGCACGTTAATTTCTAACGCCGCCAGCCAAATCCCTCGACCTGGGCTTAACGAATTCCTGATTCAGTGCCGTGAGATCTTCCCGAGGATCGTGATGTACACGACAGTAAGCGAAGCAAGATTTCGCCCAATCGCAGAACTTCTGGTTAATGAAGGCCTGGCACCCGGCTGGTTTGCGAAAACTGAATACGTGCAGTGGACCGGGGCGACCAAGGACTTAGCAAGGATCCGTGGCGCAACGGTACAGCAGTGCCTTCTCGTCGATGACTTCGAAGGATATGTCCATCCCGGGCAGCATTCTCAGTGGGTGAGGATCGATTGTTTCGAACATCCCTATAAGCCAGCTGACCAGGGACTCGCGCGTGCACTACTGGAGCTACGCCAACGCCGAGTTGAACCTTCCCTAAACTCACGCCCGATACCGTCCTGATGGTCGCCGACGTGGCGCTCAGATCTAGCATTCCAGAGTGTCAACTCGGCGGCCAGACTGATTGGAAAATTGGCGATCACTCTGGGCCTTCTAAGCCGTTATCGCACAACAACATTCAGGGATTCGCTCTCTCTACTGCGTGATCTCGACCCCACAAATCCGGGCAGAGAATGCTGATGATCATTGAACAACCTACGCAACCGGCATTCGCCGAAGGCCAGAGGGCGCCGGCAGGGGATCACTCTCACAGAGCTCCGAAATGTGGGGGTAAGAAGTGACCAGTCACGAACGACGGCTCACGGCCGATTCTGTTGAAAAACTCGCGGCCGTCTCGGTCGTCTGGCAGAATTTGCAAAGCGCCAACGAGTTCGGAGAGCACCGACATGATGGGTCATCAAGCGAGCGGGCAAGAGCGGCTGTTCTACGCTTTCAACCTTGAAGACGTCGTTCCGCCGACCCATCTTCTTAGAGCCATCGATCGCTGTCTGGATCTGAAGGAACTCCACCAACACCTGGCGAAGCACTACAGCCATACGGGCCGTCCGTCCATTGACCCCGAACTTATGATCCGTATGCTGATCGTTGGGTATTGCTACGGCATCCGCTCCGAGCGTCGTCTGTGCGAAGAGGTTCAACTGAATCTTGCATATCGATGGTTCTGTCGTCTCGGCCTCGAGGATGCAGTGCCCGATCACTCGACCTTCTCCAAGAACCGACATGGACGTTTCCGCGCCAGCGATACCTTCCGCTGGTTGTTCGATGAAGTGGTCCACCGTTGCATGGCTGCGGGCCTAGTCAAAGGCGAAGGCTTCGCTGTCGATGCCAGCGTCGTGGCTGCTGATGCGAGCCGCCAGCGCGGTGTTCCTGCCAGTGAGGCCACCGACTGGTCGAACCCCGCACTCAGCACGCGTGCCGTGCGCGAGTATCTCGAAGCGCTCGACGACGAAGCGTTCGAACAAGC
>NZ_JBHFIZ010000011.1:0-2911 GCF_057334535.1 Achromobacter colocynthidis | reverse complement strand
GCCTTCGCCTTTGACTAGGCCCGCAGCCATGCAACGGTGGACCACTTCATCGAACAACCAGCGGAAGGTATCGCTGGCGCGGAAACGTCCATGTCGGTTCTTGGAGAAGGTCGAGTGATCGGGCACTGCATCCTCGAGGCCGAGACGACAGAACCATCGATATGCAAGATTCAGTTGAACCTCTTCGCACAGACGACGCTCGGAGCGGATGCCGTAGCAATACCCAACGATCAGCATACGGATCATAAGTTCGGGGTCAATGGACGGACGGCCCGTATGGCTGTAGTGCTTCGCCAGGTGTTGGTGGAGTTCCTTCAGATCCAGACAGCGATCGATGGCTCTAAGAAGATGGGTCGGCGGAACGACGTCTTCAAGGTTGAAAGCGTAGAACAGCCGCTCTTGCCCGCTCGCTTGATGACCCATCATGTCGGTGCTCTCCGAACTCGTTGGCGCTTTGCAAATTCTGCCAGACGACCGAGACGGCCGCGAGTTTTTCAACAGAATCGACCCGGAGCGGACCTTCAAGCCCATCGATCTATCGATGCAAATCAGACGTGTAGCATTCCGCGATGCGTAATACTCGCTTTGAATCTCGACAGCCGTCAAACCGCGATGGTTCAATGAGACGTCCTATTTGGGAACATCAAGGAAAAACATGGCGCGTCTAAAGACGGATGAACACTTAAATATAGAAGATGACGTATTTGGACCGCTGAATCGGTTAACGAGGATGCTACACGACCACGACGAACGTGGTCTGATTCTGTCGTTGGCCGCATTCGCGGAGGAAGCCTTGGGACGGCTGATCGAAGCCTTCATGCTCCCTGTCGCAGCGAGCAAGGACTTGCTGACCGGTTTCAATGCGCCGCTGGGTACATTCTCATCGCGGATCAAGGCGAGCTACGCCCTCGGGTTGATCAATGAAGAACAGTTCAAAGATCTCGAGTACCTACGCAAGATTAGGAATGAGTTTGCGCATGCCTGGGAGCACGTGAGTTTAGAACAGGACAAGTTAGCGTCCTATGCGCGGAACATGTCTTTCAGCTATCTTGATGAGAATTTCCCAGAGACAAGCGTAAATAAGGTTCGAAGCTCCATCTCGGCATTGCTCGCTGAGATCAGTTCGATGACGCAACAGATTCATGTCAAGGGTACTCAAGTGAAAGTTACGGGAACGCGACTCATACCACTGACTTTCCGAGGCGAGTTCCCAGTGCAGATTCAGCAGACCCGCGAAAGCTTGGAACGCATCCGAACGCATTGCAACGAAGCAACGGGTGAGCGCAAACGCTTCTGGGTTCGAAGGCTAGAGCTTTTCAGATTACAGCTAGGGATACTTATGTCGCAAGTGCCAAGGGAAATGAAGCCCGAACTGATGATCCTTTTGGCAGACGCAGAAAAACTCTCCCAATAGGCGCCGGAACGGCTCACTCTACATATACAAAGAAACCTGGCGCGGTAGACAAGGTTGTGTGTGTTCCACCCACTATGACCTGCTTCAAGCGGTCGAAATCAACAAGCACGGCGAGTGGCTGACAACTCCGGTACAACCCAAAAGCGGACACACATGGTCGACCGGTTTTGGCCGCGAGCCATCCTTGCCGAAAGGTCGTGGACGACCCAAAGCGGTCCTCTTACTTGATGCTGACTTGGTCGCCCCGGTCTACCAAACCAAACTCGAATGTGCCAGGCACTTGCCGAACGCTTCGGACTTGCACATGCGCGTAATCTGGATGACGCAAGATGTTGGTTAGCGTTTCACGGTCTGATTCGTGTGTCCTAGTACCTAAAACCACTTCACGTAAAGCTCTCGGAGAGAACGCATGGTGACCGGGCCGCGAAGTGATCATTCTGTACTCTTCCTCGTACTTCCATTTCTCCGACTTTACGAGCAAGTTTGCTCGCATAAGGCGGGACAACTGGGATGTGTAGAACTGATCCGCCTGCTCATCAGGGTACTTGTGCTGCTCCCATGGGCGGACGAACTCACCAATCTCTTCCGTCATCTTCAAAAAAAGGTCTACGTAAGGAGGTTTAGCAGCGTACTCAACGTCGCCTTTGATAAAAACATCTAGCTCAAGAAGCTCCGGATCGAATCCCAGGCACAGGCCACAATGCCCTTCAGCGTAGTGCGACCACAATAGCGCGTCAGTTGGGGTTCGTGAAAGAGACAAGATGCCCAGCGATTGAATGAAACGCTGGAGTGCCTTGTTTAAGCCTATCTGCTCACCCGATTTGGGATCTTTGAAGCGGTGGCTCTGATCCAACAAAAAGATTAAGAAAGATTTACGACGTTCAGGGTGATCGTCTGATTCGTGCACCAGTTCTTTTGCCCGCTCGTACTCCGCATGTGGATTTGACCCTGTATCGCCGGACACCACTTCACCGTTAAGTTGATAAAACGGCGAGACGCCGGAACTCTCGGGGAGAACGATACTTCAACGCACTGTGTGGATGCGATTCGTTGTAGTGCTCGAAGGCCAGAGCCAAGTTATGTGCGGCAGTATTGGCATCGGGCTTGGGCATGAAGGCAACATAATCGCGCTTCATGGTCTTTACGAAGCTCTCGGCCATTCCGTTGCTCTGCGGGCTGCACACGGGCGTGGTCAATGGATGCAGGCCGATCTCGGTGGCGAACGAACGCGTTTTTTCGGCGATGTAGCCCGAGCCGTTGTCGGTTAGCCACTCAATGGGGTGAGGCGGTTTCAACGTGCCACCGAAGCGGTTTTCAACGGCGGCCAGCATCACATCGCGGACGATGTCGCCGCTGTGCCCCGCAGTGGTGGCCGCCCAGCTCAACGCTTCGCGATCGCAACAGTCCAGCGCAAACGTCACCCGCAGCGGTTCACCGTTGTCGCATCGGAATTCAAAACCGTCAGAACACCAGCGTTGATCGCTGCGCGCGACGGCC
>NZ_JBHFIZ010000010.1:0-1693 GCF_057334535.1 Achromobacter colocynthidis | reverse complement strand
GTCAAGGACAACATCACCGTCACCGTCACCGACGTGGCCGGCGTGTCCACCAGCAACGACCTGGTCATCCAGATCCTCGACACCGCTCCGGCCGCCAATGACGACAACGGCGGCACCGTCACCGAGGACGCCGCGCTCAACACGCTGAGCGGCAACGTCGTGACCAACGACACCAAGGGCGCTGATGCCATCACCGGTGTCACCTGGAACGTCACCGACGCCCAGAAGGCCGCCATCGAGCAGTACGGCACCCTGACCCTGAACAACGACGGCACCTGGGCGTTCAAGCTCGACAACACCAAGCCTGCCGTGCAGGCGCTCAACGCCAGCGACAAGCTGAACTTCACGCTGGGCTATACCGTGGCCGACGCCGATGGCGATACGTCCACCGCCAACCTGAACTTCAGCATCAACGGCCAGACCGATGGCCCCCCGGTCATCACCCCCGAGGACAGCGACGGCAACGTCTCCGGCGCGCATAACAGCGTGGTTGAAGGCACCGGCAACACCGTCACGGGCTCCGTGACTGTCTCCGCCGAAGCCGGCGTCGCCGGCGTCACCGTCGGCGGCAAGGACGTCACCGGCGCCAGCGCCGCCAACCCCGTCGTCATCACCACCGACAAGGGCATCCTGACCGTCACCGGCTACAACGCCGCCACCGGCACGATCTCCTACTCCTACCAGGAGACGGGCGGCGCCGATGACCACACCGCGGGCGATGATGCCGTCAAGGACAACATCACCGTCACCGTCACCGACGTGGCCGGCGTGTCCACCAGCAATGACCTGGTCATCCAGATCCTCGACACTGCCCCGGTCGCCAATGAAGACACGGCTGACATCACCGACGACACGATCGCTCCGATCATCGGAAACGTGCTGACCAACGACACGCTCGGCGCTGACGCGGTCACGGCCGTCCTCAACACCGGTGATGCCAAGTACGGGCAGCTCGTCGACAATGGCGACGGTACCTGGTCGTATCAGCTCAACAACAGCCTGGCCGCGGTGCAAGCCCTAAAGGCAGGCCAACTGCTGACTGAAACGATCCGCTACACCGTTACCGACGCGGACGGCGATTCCAGCGAAGCAGTGCTGACCATTACGATCACTGGCACCAACGACATCCCCGTGGTGACCAATGACGCGAAGTCGGTCACCGAAGACGTCGGCGTGTCGGCCGGCAAGCTCAGTGTGAACGGCGCGGTCACCATCAGCGACGCCGACGCCGGCGAGTCGACCTTCAATACGAGCTCCCTCAAGTTCACCGGCAGCACGCATGCCGGTGGCCAGCTGGGCGCGGTCACCATCAACGCCGACGGCACGTACACCTACAAGGTGGACAACGCCGCCGTACAGTTCCTGAAGGCTGGCCAGTCCATCGTCGAGACCTACACGGTCGCTTCCGCTGACGGCACCGCCACCAGCACCATTAGCATCACCATCAACGGCACCAACGACCTGCCGACGGTGACCAATGACGCGAAGTCGGTCACGGAAGACGTCGGCGTGTCGGCCGGCAAGCTCAGTGTGAACGGCGCGGTCACCATCAGCGACGCCGACGCCGGCGAGTCGACCTTCAATACGAGCTCCCTCAAGTTCACCGGCAGCACGCATGCCGGTGGCCAGCTGGGCGCGGTCACCATCAACGCCGACGGCACGTACACCTACAAGGTGGACAACGCCGCCGTAC
>NZ_JBHFIZ010000009.1:0-8204 GCF_057334535.1 Achromobacter colocynthidis | reverse complement strand
TGGATTTGACCCTGTATCGCCGGACACCACTTCACCGTTAAGTTGATAAAACGGCGAGACGCCGGAACTCTCGGGGAGAACGATACTTCAACGCACTGTGTGGATGCGATTCGTTGTAGTGCTCGAAGGCCAGAGCCAAGTTATGTGCGGCAGTATTGGCATCGGGCTTGGGCATGAAGGCAACATAATCGCGCTTCATGGTCTTTACGAAGCTCTCGGCCATTCCGTTGCTCTGCGGGCTGCACACGGGCGTGGTCAATGGATGCAGGCCGATCTCGGTGGCGAACGAACGCGTTTTTTCGGCGATGTAGCCCGAGCCGTTGTCGGTTAGCCACTCAATGGGGTGAGGCGGTTTCAACGTGCCACCGAAGCGGTTTTCAACGGCGGCCAGCATCACATCGCGGACGATGTCGCCGCTGTGCCCCGCAGTGGTGGCCGCCCAGCTCAACGCTTCGCGATCGCAACAGTCCAGCGCAAACGTCACCCGCAGCGGTTCACCGTTGTCGCATCGGAATTCAAAACCGTCAGAACACCAGCGTTGATCGCTGCGCGCGACGGCCACGCGGCCATCGTGACGGCGTTCAGGCCGCGCCGGCTGGACCTTACGGGCGATCAATAGATCGTGCGCGCGCATGACCCGATAAATGCGTTTGGCATTCACGGCAGCCTCGCCCGCAGATTCGCGAGATCGACGTATCAAGCCCCAAACTCGTCTATAGCCGTAGCTTGGTAAGTGGGCCACGGTTTGTCGGATTTCATCGAGCAGGGCACGATCATCGAGCTGTCGGCGCCGACGGCCATCGGACCAGTCGGATTGACGGACAAGACGTTGAGCAACATTTGAGCGCGCTACACCAAGGACGTCGCAGACCGTTTTCACTGGTCGTCCTCTGGCAACGAGGGTGAGCGCGCAATCCACTTTCGGGATTTCATGACGTCGACCGCCTCCCGCAGGATTTCGTTCTCCATCGTCTTCTTGCCCAGCAATCGCTGCAGTTCACGTACCTGGGCCAGCGCCTCCGACAGTTCTGAAGCAGGCACCACCTCCTCTCCCGAACTGACCGCAGACAGGCTGCCGTTCTGGTACAGCTTGCGCCAGCCAAATAACTGATTCGGGTTGATGCCGTGCTGGCGCGCGACCGTCGAGACGGTCTTACCCGGCTCGAAACTCTCGCGCACCATCGCCAATTTTTCTTCCGCCGACCAGCGGCGCCGCCTCTCGGGCCCGGTTAACACTTCCATCACTGCTTGCTTGGTGTTAGTCAAAAACACAGTCATATGCCTAGTCAGTATTCTAGGTGAGTGATGGTGTCCGGTGACTCAGGGGGGCATTCCAGTCACCGTGTTGAACGGTTATCTCCAGCGGCACAGGCACATCAAATCCGTCGTAAGTGGCTATCCGAGGCTTGAAGCCATTGGTAAACAACAGACCATGCCGTTCGGTACGTTCCCAGAATACCCCCCGCTGTAGAGAAGGCGAGTGTGACCTACGATCAGAATGGTGACCTTCGCGCGTTTGATGAGGCGGTTCTGGCTGGTGCAAGTTCCAACATGAGCGATGCGCTGCTAGGCTTCAGCGGAGAAAAGCACAATCGGGCTTTCGAGATCGCGGTAACGGCAGCGGCAAGGCCTCTCTTCGAAACCGTACCCGAAAAATTTGTGTTCGGCGGCAAATACGTTGCGGTGTTGGAGACGGCAACTGGGTACTACAAGGACGACTACGTTCTTCCGCAGCGCAGGCTAACGGGCCACATCACGAAGCTGAGCAGGCCGAAGGACCAAACCTCAGGCACGATCACCGTCGAGTCAACTCTAGGAGACTTCGACCGCAAGGTGCAAATTGAGTTGACGGGTGATGACTACCATCAGGCGGTCGTGGCACACGACAACTCGAAGATGGTCCGGGTGGAAGGCGATGTTCACATTAAAAGCAAGTCCGCCCAATTACTGAGCCCGCAGAATTTTGGGGTTATTGAAAACGAAGATTTGCTCTAGGCCGGCACTTGGAAGAAGTCTTCTGGGTATTCCGGTCGATCGTGACCAGTGATTCCGGCATCGTGACCGCCGATTCCGATGATCGTGACCACCTTGGTGATGGCCGACGGGATCAAGTGCGGGTTTGATTGTACGTTGAAGGGTTTTTTGGCCCTGGAGCCGGGTCCTCTAAGTGCGTGATGATGTAGCCATTTCCACCTCCAGGCAGCGATTCCTGCCAGTCGGTTATAGACTCTCCACTAAATCCTGGGAACTCCACAATGCATGCCGCCATGGCTGTTCGCGAAATGCTGAGTTGTGTGGGAGGTGGGCGCCATGACGCCCACGCGATTGGCCGACCTTTATTGGCCTGTGGTAGCAAGTGGTGCGGCGGTCGTCACTTCCTCAATGAACTGATCAAAGAGAGAGTCCAAGTCTCTAAAGTCTAGCAATTCACTGGGATCGATACCGACAGTGTCGAGGAGGTTAAACAGCGGCTGGTCATAATTTAGAAGGGCCAGTCGTTTCATTTCCTCTGGACGGTCCAGGAGTTTCAGTGCAATCGGAATGCTGAATAACTTGTCCACATTCATATAGATCTCAGGCAGCGTCTGTGCATAGAGAGGCTCCAGATGATGAATAATCTCTTGGCGTGTTGTCCTGTCGCTATCGAAGAAGCAGGTGAATCGTTGGTCCTGGATCAGTTCGTGAGGAGGCCGTTTACGCGCCAACATGGCGAACAGAAACTGCGCTGAAAAATAGGCAGGCATGAAGGCGTTGAGCGCGCCGGCACGCTGCTCTTTTGAGCCACTCGTTCTGAGATAATGAAACTGGGAGTAATAGGCGATTGTTTCCGAGACCACAGGACGATTGGCTAGCGCCCAGTCTTGATCTAAGCGTCGACGCAACGAGAACTCCGCCGTGTGCCCTAGCTCGTGAGCCAATAGGTCGAGGGACTGAAAGCCGGTTGTTGGCACCACGATCAGATGGCCATCAAGGCCACAAGGATATGCCGAGGCCTCAGCGCCAGGATCAGCTTGATATTGCCGGTAAAACTGCTCTGACACACGCGCAAGCTCAGTATTTGCCAATTCGACGTCATACAGCTCACTAACGAAGTCTTTAACATGCCCAAAGTCTTCATCACCAATTGCGCTTTGTATTCCCTTGTAGTCGACGTCACTCAGCTTGCGTATCATTTCGGAGCCAAGTTGAGCATTGCTCACCGCACTGTGGAAGTGCCCAGGCTGCAAGTCAACCCCAGTTCCTCTCCATGCGTCGTGCAGAGCATCCTTAGCGTTCTTCGCACTTTGAAGGTCCTCTGCCACCAATGCATCTTTCCTAGCCTGTTCCAGCACAAAAACCGTCTCTCTGAACATCATTAATCTCCGCAAAGTCCGCGTGGAATTCTACATAGCGTAACTTGCTGTGTGTACCCTTGTGGTCCTTAGCTACTGCGCCATAGAGCAAGTTCGCATAGCCGTGGCCGGAATAGCGTAGATCCTCCGGCTCCACCCCGTGGTCGGCAAGTTTGAACCGCAAGTCTCGTGGGATATCGATTAGCTTCTCGTCACAGGCAAACCCCAGAGCAGCCTGCCGGCGTACACCTGAGGTAAGAGCGCTCAACCCCGTTTCTACCGCTCCGTTGACCTTCACGAGGATATCCGCGTCAGTGCTTCAACCCAGGGCCTTGGTGGGGGCGTCGGGATCTCCACGTCGAGGAAGTGATTGAGAAGCGCGTAGATGCGCGTGGGATTTCCAGACGCCAGGGCGGCTCTCTTCGCATCACGAAGCGGGGGCAGATAGACATGTCGGATCATGTCGTGACTACCAGACTCTGGCGCACCTTGGTGCACCCCGCCCCAAAGCGTTGGACGTACGGGGAAGCGGCCGGTACTCTCGTCGCACCTCACAATCTAAAAACACACCCGGAAATCGCAGGATCCGATGCCGCCGTGATTAAACGGCCCTGCTGACCAGGGTTGAGGTCAGTGAAATTCCCGACGATCTCGAACTTGCGACTTGCGCTCCCAAACCGAACATCGGACGGCTCACAGTACAACTCACGCCGACCGCCAAGCGGCATGGGCAACAAACGAATGGCATCTATCGCATTGCTCTTGCCCCCGTTGTTTTCCCCAACCAAGATCGTTAGATCCTTATACAGGGGAATTTCTACATGCTCGAACGAGCGAAAATTCCCCAGCGTAAGTTTCTCGAAGCGCACATTTCCCTCGGCATTCTGATTATTCGTAGTCTCCAGCCTCTACTGGCTAGAATTCTAACGAATGCAGAGAATCAGTTGCTGATTGATACGGGACTAGGTTGGCCTACTATCGCTGCCCAAACTGCTGCTCGGAAAAAGGCCATTTAATACCCATAGCCGCCCCATGATGACGAGATACGAATCGGAGAGAAAACGATGGGATCGTCCAATAAAGCAATGAAGCTCGCTTCTCATGGGAAGCTCACCATTCCCCATAACCTCCGGAAGCAACTCGACCTCAAGCCTGGAGATAAGGGATTCTTCACCCTGCGTCAGGATGGCACCCTCACGCTGCGCTTTGAGCAAAAGCCGTCTGAGGAACGCTAGCCGCAGAATTCCACCAATGGCTGGCGGCCCTGCTTGTGGTCTGGTCAGCCCAAGCGTCAACCACCTGATTTCAGCTATTACAACGACATCAGGACCGTCTGGAGCTATACGAACTCACGGCCACCTAGTGTGACCGAAACCTATCCTGCAAGGCGCAATTAACCACCGGAAACGGAAGAATCGAAAACCTCGAAAAACAGGTCAAAATAACGAATCTAAAATAGTAGTCGTCTTGACTACAATGTTATTAGTCACATAAGATTTACTTTAAATTCAGCATATTATTGTATCTATCGTTCTCGGATAACTACTGCGGCGCGATGGAAGAAAAACAGCATAGAACACAGGGCATTTTTCAATTAGGCAATTATTCGTCGTACGCAGTGAGCTACCAGTCCCAACTCGCCGCCCGCGTCAAACCGAGTTTCGCTCCTCCCGTTTCGCCTTTATCCGAAGACGAAATGGACATCACATACACGCAGCTCCTCGAACACCACAAGAACCGCCTGACCCAAGATCGAGAAACCTTTTCCGAACAGGTACTGCGCAACCACACCTCCGCCCTGAAGGCCTACCTGGTGTTCTGCGGCAAGGACCTAAATCAGCGCGTCAGCCGCGAGTTCACCGCCGACTTCCTCAAGCGCATGCAAGAGTTCGCTCAGCTGATTTCCGGCGGCAACCGCAAGACGGCTGCCGACAAGCTCAGCATGCTCCGGGCAATCAAGAAGACAGTCGACTCCCTTCATCGCAAGGCCCAGTTGGCACCCGTGTCGGGCATTTCGATGTTCCACAAAGAGCTGCGCCTGGCCGTCGCCAGTAGCGGACAAACGCTTGAAGAGATCGCGAAAGCGATCGGTGCCGCACCCCAGACGCTTCCCCGATGGATGAACGGAGCGAATCCCGTAAAGAAAGGGATGCCGACACTGCGACGCCTGGAACGTCACCTTGGGCTTGAACGCGGTTGCCTCGAAAGTAAGCTGGAGTACCCCCGCAAGGAGACCCGTGTAGCAATGGGGGTGGCTGGCGATCAGTACATTGAACGCATGCGTGCCCTGGTCAAGGACCCCTTCTATCTGGCGCGAACTGAATTCAGCAGCGCGCTGGAGGCCGAATGGTTCACGCTCCTGCGATACAAGACCGCTGAACACCCCGTAGGCCTGCGCCGGTCACCCCGCGGACGCTGGCGCGTGCTCCCCAAGGATCAGGTGGGGCCGGACATCGTTCGCGACAAATTTTGCTGCGTCACAGAGGGTTACTACAGTCCCAGCGCCAGCCGCAACTTCCAGATCGTTCGCGCGTTCCTCGGGTTTCTGAGCAAACCGAAAGAAGGCAACACTGCTTGGGCCGGGCTGGGACTGCCTTTGGACAAGGTACAAACACTCGCCCACTTGGTGATCCCTGAAAACCTGGAGGCATACCTCCAGTTCATGAAGGCACGCTCTGGCCACACCATCCACAACGGGCATATCAATGTAGCGGGCGCCATCTGCAACCTGACGAACCCAGGAGACGGATACCTGTGGCAACACCCCCAGCTTCTGGATAAGGTACAGGAGTTCGCTCGCGGCCGAACATGGGAGCAACTATGCGAAGAGACACACAGCCTGTGCAAATCATGGCAACAAGCCGGGAAAGGCAAAAAGTCGCGCGATCCCAAAGCGCCCCTGCTTCATCTGCTCAGCCTTGATGACCCGCTGGCGCCGTTCAAACGGGCAATCAAGCAACTGGACATCGCCGCCGCGAATTGCGCACCGGGTTCGGTATTCCAGGCGACCTATAAACGAGATGCTCTGCTCGTTGCCATTTCGTTATCTAACCCACTTCGGCACCGCACGCTGACCATCATGAAGCACGTCAGGCCAAACGAGTTTTCCTCCTACGCCTCGAATCTGTATCAGACTGAGGACGGCACGTGGCGTCTCCGCTTCTGGAAGGGAGACTTCAAGAACGATGGATCGAAAGATGAGGACTACGACGCCCCGCTACCCAAAGCTTTAGGCCCAAGGATCGAGGAGTACCTGGACGTTTACCGGCCCGTCTTGATCCGGCGCAATCCCGAAGCCCCATGGGTGTTTCCCAACCTCCACGGCAATATGCACAAGGACGTCGGGCAGCTAATGGCCAGCGTGGCTCAGAACTACATCCCGGAGGTCTCGCGCCTCCGGCCTCACGCAATGCGGCACATCGTGGCGACTAACTACCTGAACAAGAACCCAGGGCATTACACGGTGGTTGCAGCCCTTCTTCACGACAAGCTGGAAACGGTGCTGAAGCACTATGCCCACCGTAAGAGCGAATCGGCATTCAATCTGCATGAGGAGCACATGAAGACCTTCTTTGCCCAAGATTGATGCGCCAGCATCACCGGCAACCTCATGATTGTTGGCTGAGACACGGAGGAGCAAGACGGGCCTGAACCGATAGTCATGCAAAAACCCCCACTGCTACATAGCGTGGGGGCCAAGTTCAACGCAAATCAATCCTGAAGCTTAATCCTCCGCGTCAACCACCAACCTCCCATCGGCCGGAGGAAGTCCTCAAGCTGAGCGCGCTGATACAGGAGAACAATGAGCACCTTCATTGGAACAGGCAGGCGTTCGAGGTCCGTGCGATCAATCCCTGCCTCTGCCGCTGAGGGACTGCTGCTAATAGACGCCAGCCCTCTTGAAAGCCCATCTTCGAAGGTCGGAGTGTCCTCGATGAAGTCGGCCAACTCCAGCCGACCTGCGAGCACGAAGGCGCCGATCGGCGGCATACCGAGATACGCCGCGAACCGCCGCAAATGCTGATCGCTAACTGAATCCATCGCCTTATCGCCGTTCAACAACTGAGACAGGTAGCTCTGACTGACCCCGACGTGAGCGGCCAGCTGCGAAACAGTATGCGAACGTTCACGCATGGCAACTCGCAAAGCTTGCCGGAGCCGAAGGCCCTTGTTTCCTTTCTCCATAATTCTTGCCTAATAGAACGGGCACATGCCCACAGGCGTATAGCTAGATGTGGTGCACGATGAGACATTGCCGTCAGCACAATCCCATTGCCCCCAGCAATAAAGGCCTCATGGCAAGTAGAGACCATGGATTTGACCCTGTATCGCCGGACACCACTTCACCGTTAAGTTGATAAAACGGCGAGACGCCGGAACTCTCGGGGAGAACGATACTTCAACGCACTGTGTGGATGCGATTCGTTGTAGTGCTCGAAGGCCAGAGCCAAGTTATGTGCGGCAGTATTGGCATCGGGCTTGGGCATGAAGGCAACATAATCGCGCTTCATGGTCTTTACGAAGCTCTCGGCCATTCCGTTGCTCTGCGGGCTGCACACGGGCGTGGTCAATGGATGCAGGCCGATCTCGGTGGCGAACGAACGCGTTTTTTCGGCGATGTAGCCCGAGCCGTTGTCGGTTAGCCACTCAATGGGGTGAGGCGGTTTCAACGTGCCACCGAAGCGGTTTTCAACGGCGGCCAGCATCACATCGCGGACGATGTCGCCGCTGTGCCCCGCAGTGGTGGCCGCCCAGCTCAACGCTTCGCGATCGCAACAGTCCAGCGCAAACGTCACCCGCAGCGGTTCACCGTTGTCGCATCGGAATTCAAAACCGTCAGAACACCAGCGTTGATCGCTGCGCGCGACGGCC
>NZ_JBHFIZ010000008.1:0-39640 GCF_057334535.1 Achromobacter colocynthidis | reverse complement strand
CCCGGCTTGTACCACTGCACCGTCAGGTTCATCGCCCCCAGCACGCAACGCTTGATGACGCGGGCATCGCCCTTGATCATGCCCGCATCCACCGCGCCGGCCACCACGGACTGCCACATCGCCTCGTAGCGATCGCTTAACGCCTTGACCGCCGACTGACTGGGCGCGGACAGGCTGCGCCATTCGTACACCAGCGCGTTCATGGCGTCGCCCCCCGCCCCTTGCAGCATGCTCCACATGTGTACGCGAAACAGCGCCGCTAGGCGGTCGGCCGGCGCGTCGTAATGCGCCAGCGCCCGCTCGCCGCCGTCGATCACTTCCTGGATGCCGTTGTTCATGACCGCCACCAAAATTTCTTCTTTGCTGCGGAAATGGTGAAACAGGCTGCCGGACTGCAAGCCCACGGCGCGGGCCAGTTCGCGCACGGTGGTGCGCTCGTAGCCATGCTTGCAGAACAACCTGCCGGCCGTCAGCACCAGCTCGCGGCGGCGCTCGGACTCCGTGCCTTCATCGCGCGGCGCGGCGGCCACGGTCTTGTTCATAACGCTTCACAGTCTCTGGATGATGGTCGCCGTGGCCATGCCATGGCCGATGCACATCAGTTGCATGCCAATCTCGCCCTCGGTCGCTTCAAGCCCGGCCAGCATCTTGGCCATCAAGCCCGCGCCGGTCGCGCCCAAGGGATGGCCGTGCGCAATCGCGCCGCCCCACGGATTCACGCGCGACGGCTTGGCGTCCAGTTCACGCTGCCAGGCCAGCACCACGCTGGCGAAGGCCTCGTTGATTTCGATCCAATCGATGTCCTCCAAGGCCAGGCCGGCACGCGCCAAGGCCATGCGCGCGGCCGGAATCACGCCCGTCAACTGCATCACGGGGTCCGACCCGACCGCCACCCGCGCCAGGAACCGGGCGCGCGGCCGCAGCCCGTCTGACAGCGCCGTGTCGTGGTCGGCCAGCAATACCGCCGCCGCGCCGTCCGCCAATTGACTGGCATTGGCGGCAGTGACACCACCCTGCCCCGCCGGCCGCATCGCCGGCGCCATGGCGGCCATGCGCGCCGGGTCGGTGGTTTCGCGGATGCCTTCATCGCGATGCACGGCTGCCTGCGGACCGGGCAGCAATTCGGCGTGCAGCCCGGCGCGCGCGGCGGTCCAGGCGCGTGCATGGCTTTCGCGCGCCCACTCATCCATCTCGGCCTGCGACAAGCGCCAGTGGTCCGCAATACGCTCCGCGCTTTCAATCTGGTGGATCAGGGCATGGCGTTCCAGCAGCGCCGGGTTCAGCGATTCAAAACCCTTGAATTCGCTTTGCCCCAAGGTCACGTCCAGGAACATCGGCACGCGGCTCATGCTTTCGACGCCCCCGGCCACCACATAGCGCATGTCGCCCGCCGCGATCGCCTGCGCGCCAAAGTGCACCGCCTGCTGGCTGGATCCGCACATGCGGTTCAGCGTCACGCCTGGCACGCTTTCCGGCAGGCCGGACAACATCGCCGCCAGGCGCCCCACGTTCGCGCCCTGCTCGCCGGCCTGGCTGACGCAGCCCGCGATCAAGTCCTCGACCTTCTCGCCCGGCAAGCCGGCGCGCGCCAGCAGGCCGTCTACCGTCTGCGCCAGTAGCGTATCGGGCCGCGTGTCGGCCCACCATCCGCCGCGCCGACCGAATGGCGTGCGCACCGCTTCCACGATCACGGCTTCGTTCATGCCATCGTCTCCTCAACGTAGAGCATTTCAATTTCCTTGGCGTAGGTGCGATAGATGCTGGCGCGGCGCACCTTCATCGTGGCCGTCACCTCGCCATCGTCATGATCCAGTTCCTTGGTCAGCAGGTGAAAGCGCTTGATCTGCGACACGGGCGCAAGCCCGGCGTTGGCGCGCGACACTTCCTGCTGCACCAGTTCGCGCACTTCCGCCGTTTCGGCCAGCGACCGGAAATGCGTGAACGCAATGCGGCGCGACTCGGCCCACTTGCCCACCGTGTCGAACTCAAGCTGGATCAGCGCCGACACGAACTTGCGGCCATCGGCAATCACGATGCACTCCTTCACATATGGGCTGCCCTTGACGGCGTTTTCAATTTCAGATGGCGTCAGATTCTTGCCGCCCGCCGTGATCATGATGTCTTTCAGGCGGTCCACGATGCGCACGCGCCCGTCTTGTTCCGCCACCACGTCGCCCGTGTACAGCCAGCCGTCGCGCACGGTATCGGCCGTGGCATCCGCGTTCTTGTAATAGCCCTGGAACACCATGTCGCCGCGCACCAGCAGTTCGCCGGCGTCACCCATCTTCCATTCCACGCCCAGAATCGGTTCGCCCACCGTGCCTACTTTCACGCGGTCGGGATGCTGGCCGAAGATCATGCCGGCCGACTCCGTCAGGCCATACACTTCCAGCAGCGGCACGCCCAGGGTGCGGAAATAGCGCACCACGTCGGGCGGGATGGGCGCGGCGCCAGTCATCGCCACGCGCACGCGCCGCAAGCCGATGAAGTTCTGCAAGGCGCGCAGCACCAGCCAGTACCACAGCGTATGGGTCCATCGTTCGCCCATGCTGTACTGCGCGGGCGACTTCTCCAGGAAGGGCGCGCAGCGCGCCAATGCCTGCCGGTACAGCCACTGCTGCAAGCGCCCCGCTTCCTGCATCTTGATCGAAATCGATGCGTGCAGCTTTTCCCAGATGCGCGGTACGCCCAGGAAGATCGTCGGCGCGACTTCACGCAGGTCTTCCTGCACCGTGCGGATGGATTCGCCAAAGTTCACCTGCGACCCCAGATACAGCGGCACGAAGGTGGACAGCATTTGCTCGGCCACGTGGCACAGCGGCAGGTACGACAGATGCACGCTATGCGCATCCATCGACAGCCGGTCGGCGATACCCGGTGCGACACCGCGCATATTGCGGTAGCTGAGCATCGCGCCCTTGGGCTTGCCGGTGGAGCCGGACGTATAGATCATCAGCCCGGTTTCATCCAGGCGCTGCGCATCCAGCGCGGCGTTCAAGGCGGTAAGTTCGGCGGCCTCGCGGCGCGCGCCCTCGGCTTCGATCTCGGCAAAGCTCACGATCCGTTCGCGCTCGGCCGGCGCGTAGGAACGCAAGCCCTTGGTTTCGATCATCACAATGCGGCGCAGCAGCGGCAAACGGTGCGCCACCTGCAGCACCTTGTCGGTCTGTTCCTGGTCTTCGCACACCACCAGCTCAACGTCGGCGTGCTCCAGCACATAGCCCATTTCCTCGGCCGGGCTGGTTGGATACACACCCACGGCCACGCCGCCCACCGTGCCCGCCCCCAACTGGGTCAGCAACCACTCCACGCGGTTCTCGGACACGATGGCAACCCGGCCGCCCACGCTCAAGCCCAGGGCGCGCAGGCCCAGCCCTACGTGGCATGCCCGCTGCCAGTAGCCTGCCCAGGTCAGCGGCTTCCAGATGCCAAAGTCCTTTTGCCGGATGGCAATGGCGCTCGGCTGCCGACGCGCCTGCTCGCGCAGCATCTGCGGCAAGGTCAGTTCGGGCCAAACGGCGGGGTCAATCAACGCAACCATGGCCTTGTCCTTCATGACAGCCAGCGCTTGCGGCGCTTGTAGTGCTTGATGTCGCGAAAGCCGCGCGCGTCACCCGTGCCGCCCACGCCCAGATAGAACTCGCGCACGTCCGGGTCGGCGGCCAGCTTGTCAGCCGAGCCGTCGATGACCACCTTGCCGGTCTCCATGATGTAGCCGTAGTGCGCCACGGCCAGCGCCACCGACGCATTCTGCTCAACCAGCAGCATCGACACGCCGTGCTCGGCGTTGATGCGCGCAATGATGGAAAAGATGCTCTCGACCAGCATTGGCGACAAGCCCAGCGACGGTTCGTCCAGCAGCATCAATTTGGGTTGAGCGATCAGCGCGCGGCCGATGGCCAGCATCTGCTGCTCGCCTCCGGACAGGTAGCCCGCCAGCCCGCGCCGCCGGTCGAACAGGCGCGGGAAATAGCCGTAGACCAGATCGAAGTCCACGCGCGCGTCAGGCCGCCCCGTCAGCGCATAGGTTGCCGCCACCAGGTTTTCCTCCACGGTCAGGTCTTCGAACACGCGACGGCCCTCCATGACGTGCGCCAGGCCCGCGCGCACCAGGTTCTGCGGCTTGGTGCCCGCCGTATCACCGCCGTTGAAGGCAATGTGCCCGCGCACCAGTTCCCCGTCCTCCAGATCCAGCAAGCCGGACACGGCCTTCAGCGTGGTGGATTTGCCGGCGCCGTTGCTGCCCAGAAGCGCCACGATGCTGCCGGCCGGCACCGACAGGGACAAGCCGCGCAGCACCTGCACCGCCTTGTTGTAGACGACCTCGATATTGTTGATGTCCAACACCGCCGTGGGCGCGGCGGCGGTGGTCGATGCCGATGTCTGTGCCAACTGCGCGTGTTGTCCCAGGTTCACAGCCGCCTCACTTCAGCACGATCCAGTCGGACGCCGGCACCATCTGCTTTTGCTTCACATCGGCGCGATAGATGCGGCCCACCGGAATGGAGTTGCCCTTGATCGTGACCGGCACGCCAATCAAGCCACCTGTGTCGAAGTCCTTGATGCCATCCAGCGCGGCCTTCATGTTGGCGCTGGTCAGCTCCTTGCCGGCATCCAGCGTGCGCTTGGCCACTTCCGAAAACAGCATCGCCGCCAAGAAGCCCTGCATGTAGCCGGTGCTCTGGTATTGCGGACGCATTTCGCGAATTTTCTTCAACATCGGTGCATCGCCCTCGGTGTCGTAGTAGTAGCGATAAGGCATCACGCCCATGAAGCCCTCGGCGTCTTCACCCATCTGCATCACGGTGGAGTTGTCCATGGTCCAGAACGTGCCCATGTAACGGGTCTTCAAGCCCATGCGCTTGCCCTGTCCGACGAATTCTGGAATGGGCGCCAGCACATAGCCGTGGAAGATGGTGAAGTCCGGGTCGGCCCGGCGCAGCTTGATCACTTCGGTCGACACGTCCACGCTGCCCGGTGGCGTCATGATTTCGGTGGCGACTTTCAGCCCCAGCTTTTCCGCCACGGCGCGAGAGCTGGCAATGGGGTCGCGGCCGAACTCGGTGTCGGAATACACAAAGGCCACTTTCGCGCCCGGCTGCTCCTTGGCGATGTAGCGCAGCAAGATGCCGAACATCTCGGTGTAGTCCGGCCCCAGCATGAACTGCGCCGGATACTTGGCGGGGTCGTTCAGTTCAGTCGCGAACGACGCGCCGGTCATCAGGATGTCGCCGGTGCGGTTCAATTCTGCGTTGATGGTCTTCGAAAACCCGGTTGAATCGCCGTAGTAGAAGTTCACCTTGTTTTGGCTGGTGATTTTCTTGAAGGCCGCCACCGACGCATCCACCTTGTAGGCCGTGTCTTCCGGCACGTAGCGCAGCTTGCGGCCCTTGATGCCGCCTTGTTCGTTGATGATCTTTACATAGTCGGAAATGCCGGCGTGGATGCCCTGCCCGGCAAACGCGAACACGCCGCTCAAGGGAATGGACCCGCCCAGCACCAGGTCGTCCGCCGCCTGTGCTGCCGGCGCCGCCGCCAATGCCGCCGCCAGGCCCAACGGGGCCAACAACTTCGATAAACCGCTGCCTATCCGGATGCGCTTCATGATGTGTCTCCTTGGGTCTTGTAGGTGTTGCAATGCGTTTTGCAATCGGCCAGTCAGCGTTCAGGTCCGGAATGGCCACAGGTGGAAGAAGCGGCGCACGCGCCGCCAGATTTCCGCGAGCCCATGCGGCTCGAAGATCAAAAAGCCCACGATCAGCAGGCCGAAAACAATGGTGCGCACGGGCGACACCAGGCGCAGCGCGTCGCCGCCCACGGGCAGCCAGCCCACAATCAGCTTGAGCAGTTCGGGCACCATGGTCATGAACACCGCGCCCAGAATGGCCCCCAGGATCGACCCCATGCCGCCCACGATGATGGCGGCCAGGAAGAAGATGGACATGATCAGCGGAAAGCTTTCGGGCGTGACCACGCGAAAGAAGTACGCCCACAACCCGCCCGCCACGCCCGCATAAAACGACGACAGGCCGAACGACAGCAGCTTGTAGCGCAGCAAGTGGATGCCCAGCACTTCAGCCGAGATGTCGCGATCGCGGATGGCGATGAACGCGCGCCCGATGCGGGTGCGAAACAGGTTCGCCGCGCCCAACACCATCAGCACCGTTACCGGCACGATCAGCCAATAGAACTTGAATGACGTATCCAGGTCCACGCCCAGCACGCGCGCGGGCGGCACCTGCAGGCCGCTGGTTCCGCCCGTGAATTCCCAGTTCGCAAAAATGAAGTGCGCGATGAACGAAGCGGCAATGGTCGAAATCGCCAGGTACAAACCCTTGACGCGCAGCGACGGAATGCCCACCAGCAAGCCGCCCAGCATCGCCACCACGCCGCCGCCCAACAGGTTGACCAGCACCGGCGTGCCCAGCCGCAGTTCCATCACTGCCACCGTGTATGCGCCCAACCCCATGAACGCGGCCTGCCCCAGGCTGACCAGCCCGGTGTAGCCCGTCAGGATGTTCAAGCCCGTGGCGCTAGCGATGTTGATGGCGACCAGGCACGCCAGGTACAGCCAATAGGCGTCCGCCACAAAGGGAAACAGCACGAGCGACGCCGCCAGCAAGGCCAGCCACACATGCTGGGTGCGCGTGTCGAACAGGGCTTCGTCGGCCAGATAAGTCTGCTTCGCGGTTGCGATGCGCATGGGTCAAAGCCTCTCGATTTCACGGGTGCCGAACAGGCCATAGGGCCTGACCATCAACACCACGACCAGCACGATGAAAGTGGCCAGCAGCTTGAATTCGCCGCCCAGGTAAGCGCCCGCCCAAGCCTCCAGCAAACCGATGAACACGCCACCCACCAGCGCGCCCGCCACACTGTCCAGCCCGCCTACGATCACCACCACCAGCACCGACAGGCCAAACACGCCCATCGACGAGGAGATGCCGCCGATGGCGCCCACGATCACGCCGGATACGGCGGCCAATGCGCCGGCAGCGACCCACGCCAGCGAGAACACGCGCGGCACGTTGATGCCCATGGCATAGGCCGCGCCCTGGTCGGATGCCGTCGCCCGCAGCGCCACGCCGCCGCGCCAGTAGCGAAACACCACCAACACCAGCAGCGCCAGCACCACCGCCACCCAGAATCCGTAGAACACCTTGGGCGCCACGAAGGCTTCGCCGATCATCACGGGCGAGCGCGGCATGAATTCCGGCAGGCGGCGCTGGTCAGCCGTCCAGATCAGTTCCACCGCCCCCACCAGAATCGCCGCCAGCCCCACCGTCACCATGAAGACCGAGATCGGGGCCTCGCCCAGCATCGGCCGTATGGTCAAGCGCTCGACCAAGGCGCCCAACGCGCCCGACACCACCACCGCGCCCACGATGGCCAGCCAGATCGGCCACGCCATGCTTGTTGCGAAGGCATAGAACACGTACGCGCCCAACATCAGGAATTCGCCGATGGCGATGTTCACGACGCGCGTCGCCTTGTAGACGATGACGAAGGCCAATGCCGCCAGCGCATACAGGCCGCCGCTGCCCAGGCCCGCCAGGCTGACTTCCAGGAAAAACAGCGCATCCATCACGCCGCCTCCCGCAGGCGGCGGCGCAGGTCGCCCACATCGCCCGCGCCCAGATAGGCTTTGATGACTTCCGGGTTCGCTTGAACCTGGGCAGGCGTGCCGTCCGCGATCACCTGCCCGAAGTTCAGCACCACGACGTGATCGGAAAGGTCCATCACCATGCCCATGTCGTGCTCCACCATCAGCACCGTCACGCCCCATTCAGATCGCGCATCCAGGATGAAGCGCGCCATGTCGTCCGTTTCTTCGCGGTTCATGCCGGCCACGGGTTCGTCCAGCATCAGCACCTTGGGCTGCATCGCCAGCGCGCGCGCCAGTTCCACGCGCTTGCGCAAGCCATACGACAAGGCCGCCACCGGAGCGTGACGGATATGGTCGATTTCAAGAAAGTCGATGATGCGTTCTTCGATGTCGGCCCGCAGCGCCATCTCTTCGCGGCGCGCCCGGCCCAGGTAGAACAAGGCATCCAGCACATTGGTGCGCAGGTGCGCGTGCCGCCCCAGCTTGATGTTGTCCAGCACCGTCATGCCGCGAAACAGCGCGATGTTCTGGAAGCTGCGCGCCAGGCCCAGCCGGGCACGCTCGGGCGCCGCCACGCGGGTGATGTCCCGGCCTTCAAATCGGATGTGGCCCGTGGCCGGTTTGTAGAAGCCCGAAATGGTGTTGAACAGCGAAGTCTTGCCCGCGCCGTTCGGGCCGATGACTGTGGTGATGGTGCCGGGCGCCACGCTAAGCCCCACGCCGGTCAGCGCCTTGACGCCGCCAAACGCCAAGGTAACCCCATCCACCTCCAGCAAAGGAGCGTGCTTGGACTGATCCACCATTTGTCTCCTCGCTGATTGATCGCGAAGTTTTTTTGCCGCCTTGGGCGGACATTTTTTAAACGATGAATCGGCAACCCGCGAGGCAGGAGATGCAACGAACCTGTCTTTACCTACGCCAATCCAGCGCTGAAAAATCGTTCTATGCGGTAGCACTATGCGTTACGCTAGGTCTGCTTAAAACAAAACCAAGCAAGCGCTCGGTTCAGACCATAGCATCGCGGTTTTTGGATCGACAGTTGGTACTTACCCGATAACGGAGACAAGCCATGACCCAGGAACTTCCCGCGTTTCAAACGCTGCTGCTAGCGGTCGATGGCACCCTTGCCACCGTCACGCTGAACCGCGCTGATACGCTCAACGCCATCGACGTCGCCATGGCGCGCGACCTGCAACGCGCCGCGCAGTGGATCGAAACGCAGCCTGCCATCCGCGTCGTGCGCCTATGCGCGGCGGGCAAGGCATTCTGCGCGGGCGGCGACATCAGTATGTTTACGGGCGAACCCGCGCAGGTTCGCGCTACCTTGCAGGATCTGTTCACGCCGCTTAACGATTTCGTCGCGCGTATCGCACGCATGAACAAGCTTTGGCTGGCGCAGGTGCATGGCGTGGCGGCGGGCGCGGGCCTGTCGCTGGTGCTGGCATGCGACCTGGCAATTGCCGAGGACGACACCCGCTTCATGACCGCATATCTGAAGCTGGGCGCCACGCCCGACGCCGGCATGACGCACGGCCTGGCCCGCGTGCTGGGCCCCAAGCGCGCCTTGGACCTGCTGCTGCGTCACGACCCCTTCACCGCGCGCGACGCGCTGGCCTGGGGCATCATCACCCGCAGCGCGCCCCCTAGCGAATTCGCCAAAGCCGCAGAACGCTACGCCGAGGATTTGGCGCGCCACGCGCCCCACGGCATCGCGGGCGCGAAAGACCTGCTGCGCTCAGCCGAGCATGCCTCGCTGGAAACGCAGTTGGCCAATGAAACGGCGCGCTTTCTGGACTCGGCCGCGCGCGCGGACTTTGCCGAAGGGGTGCGCGCATTCCGTGAAAAACGCGCGCCGGCGTTCAAGGGGTAAATCGGATAAACCCCATTCAGATAAGCCCCGTTCAGATAAGCCCGTTCAGATAAGCCCCGTTCGCTTTTCCACGGCCTGCGCCCAGCGCCGCGCCACGGTGGGCGATGTCGCGCAGGTTGCCGATTCCGTCACCACGCGCACGGCGCGCTCCAGCAATTGGATGTCGGCCTCGTGTTGGCGCGCCACATGCGGGTCTTCGAAGAAGATAACGCGCTGGCATTGATGCTCAAGCACCAGCTCGGCGATTTGGGCGTCACCGCCCAGCGGTCCGCTCAGGTAGCGATGCACCCAGGGCTTGTCTTTCGGCCACCCGCGCGACCAAGCCAGGTCATTCAGCCGTCCGCCCGTCGTGCCCGTCGCCACGCGGCGCGCAAACTGCGACAGCACATCGAAATGTTCGCTTGCGAACGCCACCATCTCGTCCTTGAGCGCATCGTGGGCAATCATGGCCAAGGTCTGGCCAGAAAAATTGAACAAGCGCGACACGGACGCATCCGGCGCCAGTCCCGCGTGCAGGCGTTCGACTTCCATCCATTCGATCGCGCCCGCCAAGGTCGAAATGAACGGTCGACCGTGGGTGATGCACTGCCGCTTCAACGCCAGCGCCTCCGGAAAAATCGACGACGGATCCACGGGGTCGATCAGATAGATTGCCCCGTCAAAGGGCGCCTGCCCATCACGTCCTTCGGTCACGCGGGCCACCAGCTTCATCAGCCCGCCTTCGCGTCCATAGGGATAGCGAACCAGGCCGCTATAGCCTTGCAGCATGCCTTCGCGCACGATGGCGTCATGCGTGCGGCCGACGGTGTGCAGTTGCACGCCAAGCTCGCGTATGGTGGACGAACACGCGCGTAGCCAGGTGAACAAGGCGGCGTCGGGGGTTTCGTGGTGCAGACGGTTGGCGGCCAGGCCAAAGCGCAGTTGGGCAGCGGGCATCAGTAGACTCGAACAAGTAGGGGTCACAACGTGCGGATCCTTGATGATACCGTGGCCGCCCTTGCCGCGGCATGACGGCCGCGCAAACAAAAACGCTCCCTGTCGGGAGCGTTGTTCGCGTGGGCGGGTCAGTCCGCTTCGTCTATCCAGGCCATCTGGATGGCCTCAAGGATTTTCTCGCCACAGTGGGCGGGGTCGTGGTTGAATTCAGGCAATGCCATGACCCATTCGCGCAACTGCGTAAAACGCAGCGTCTTGGGGTCGACGTCGGGGTGCGCGTCGACCAGGGCGGCGGCTATGTCGTAGGTATCGGTCCACTTCATCAATGGCCCTCTTTGGCATGGTTGATGGTGTACTTCGGAATTTCTACCGTCAGGTCCGTGTCGGTCACCAACGCCTGGCAGGACAAGCGTGACGTGGGCGTCAGGCCCCAGGCCTTGTCCAGCAGGTCTTCTTCGTCATCCGTTGCGTCTTCCAGCGCGGAATAGCCTTGCTTGATGACCACGTGACAGGTCGTGCACGCACACGACAATTCGCAGGCGTGCTCGATGTCGATGTGGTTGTCCAGCAATACACGACAGATCGACACGCCCTTGGGCGCGTCTTCAATCACGGCGCCTTCCGGGCAGTAGTCGGGATGAGGCAATACAGTCAGTTTCGGCATAACGTCTTTTCAGGCAATCTCATCAAGTTTGCGGCCGGCCAACGCAGCGCGAATGCTGCGATCCATGCGGCGCGCGGCAAAGTCGTCGGTGGCAGCCGACAAGGCTTGCACCGCGGCCTTCACGGTTTCCACATCGTCGGCAGTCTGTGCACCGATGGCAGCCTGCAAGCATTCGTCGACGCGCTTGCGCTCGTCAGCATCCAGCAAGTCACCGTCCACAGCCAGCGCGGCCTGCACCGATTCCACCAGCTGACGCGCGTCCACTTGCTGCTCGCGCAACATGCGCGCGCGGGCATCCGTATCCGCCTGCGCAACGCTGTCGGCCAGCATCTGCGCAATTTCGTCGTCGCCCAGCCCGTAGGACGGCTTGACCGAAACGGCGGCCTCGACACCCGTGCTTTGCTCGCGGGCAGTCACGCTCAGCAAGCCGTCAGCGTCCACCTGGAACGTCACGCGGATACGCGCTGCGCCAGCCACCATGGGGGGAATACCACGCAGTTCAAAGCGCGCCAACGAACGGGAATCCGCAACCAGGTCACGTTCGCCCTGCACCACATGAATGCTCATGGCCGTCTGGCCATCCTTGAACGTGGTGAACTCTTGCGCTCGCGCCACGGGGATGGTGCTGTTGCGAGGAATCACGCGTTCAACCAGCCCGCCCATGGTTTCCAGGCCCAAGGACAGCGGAATCACGTCCAGCAGCAGCCAGTCTTCGCCCGGCGCGCGGTTACCCGCCAACAAATTCGCCTGCAACGCGGCGCCCAGCGCCACCACTTGATCCGGGTCCAGATCGGTCAACGGCTCGGTACCAAACACCTGGCCCACCGCCGCACGCACCACGGGCATGCGCGTTGCGCCGCCCACCATCACCACGCCGCGCACGTCGGCAGGCTTCAGCGACGCATCGCGCAAGGCGCGGCGCGCGCAATCCAGGGTGCGTTCAATCAGCGGCTGCGCCAACGCTTCGAACTCAGCGCGCGTCAGCACCAGGTCAACGTCGCGCCCGTCCGACAGCGGCAGCTTCAGGGTGGCGCTGTCGGCAGTCGACAGGGCTTCACGCGCGGCGCGCGCGGCCATCAACAGGCCACGACGGTCAGCGGGTGAAAACTCACCGGCGGCCAGCTTGGCCACCGCATGGTCGGCGATCAAGGCATCGAAGTCATCCCCGCCCAGCGCCGTATCGCCGCCAGTCGAAATCACTTCGAAAACGCCTTGCGTCAGACGCAAAATGGAAATGTCGAACGTGCCGCCGCCCAGGTCGTATACGGCATATACCCCTTCCGAGGCATGATCCAGGCCATAGGCAATCGCCGCGGCGGTCGGCTCATTCAGCAGGCGCAGCACGTTCAGGCCAGCCAGGCGAGCAGCATCGCGCGTCGCCTGGCGTTGTGCGTCGTCAAAATAAGCGGGCACGGTAATCACAGCGCCCACCAGATCATCGCCCAGTACGTCTTCGGCGCGCTGGCGCAACACCGCCAGAATCTGCGCCGACACCTCAACCGGGCTCAAGTCGCCCTGCACCGTGCGGATGCGCACCATGCCGGGCGCGTCCACAAATTCGTAGGGTGCTCGCGTGGCGCGTGCCTCGTCCAACGAGCGGCCCATGAATCGCTTCACGGACACCACGGTGTTCAAGGGGTCTTCAGCCTGCTGCGCCAGCGGCTCGCGGCCGGTCGTGACTTTGCCGCCAGGAAAATAACGCACCGCCGACGGCAGCAAGGCATGGCCTTGCGCATCTGGCAGCACTTCAGCCACGCTGCTGCGCACAGCCGCAACGAGGGAATTGGTAGTGCCCAGATCAATGCCCACCGCCAGCTTGCGCTGGTGCGGCGCGGGCGACTCACCGGGCTCGGATATCTGCAATAAGGCCATGATTGTGTTCTTCTGGTCAGTGAGCGGCGGTGTGCTGGCGCCCGCTACGGCGGGCGCCCCAACACAGGGTTCGCTATCCGGCGGGCTGGGCGTCTGCCAGCTCTTGCGCCAGCTTTTCCACGAACATCCATTCCCGCACTTTCAGGCCTGCGGCCGCGTAATCGCGCTCGTCGTCGAGCAGGCGTTTCAGCGTGGCGCGCATCGAAACTCGCGCCTCTTCCAGCTCTGCGCGCAACGCCACCAAGGCATCAGTATCGTCGCGCGCGTCATCCAGCATCTCGCGCCACGTCATCTGCTGCATCAGGAAAGCCGTGTCCATGGACGTATTGCTCTCGGTCTGCAAATCCACGCCTGCCTGTTCGCACAGATAGCGCGCCCGCAGCAAGGGATCTCGCAACACGCGGTAAGCCTCGTTGGCGCGCGCCGCCCACTGCATGGCGACGCGACGTTCCGCGGCGCTGGCTGTGGCGTAGCGATCAGGATGCACCTGTGCGGCAACAGCGCGCCACGAGGTTTCCAAGGCATGCGCGTCCAGGTCAAAACGGGCGGGCAAGCCGAACAGCGTGAAATGGTCGTCTACAGCCAAGACTTACACCGTGAACGACTCGCCGCAGCCGCAGGTCGCCTTCTCGTTGGGGTTACGGAACTTGAAACCTTCGTTCAGGCCTTCGCGGGCGTAATCCAGCTCGGTGCCATCCAGGTAAGCCAGGCTTTTCGGGTCAATGAAGACCTTTACGCCAAAGCTCTCGAACACGACGTCTTCCGGCGCCGAGTCGTCCACGTATTCCAACTTGTAGGCCATGCCGGAGCAGCCCGTCGTCCTAACGCCGAGCCGCAAGCCAATCCCCTTTCCGCGCTTTTGCAAGTAGCGGCCGATGTGGTTGGCTGCCTGTTGGGTCAGGGTGACGGACATGATCAGCCTGCCACCGCTTCAGCCGGCGCCGAGTGCTTTTCTTTGTAGTTCTGCACCGCGGCCTTGATCGCGTCTTCGGCCAGGATGGAACAGTGCACCTTCACCGGCGGCAAGGCCAGCTCTTCGGCAATCTGCGTGTTGCGGATGTTCATGGCCTGGTCCAACGTCTTGCCCTTGACCCACTCGGTCACGAGCGAGCTGGACGCGATGGCCGAGCCGCAGCCGTAGGTCTTGAAGCGCGCGTCTTCGATCACGCCGGCTTCATTCACCTTAATCTGCAGCTTCATGACGTCGCCACAGGCGGGCGCGCCGACCATGCCGGTGCCCACCGACTCGTCCGACTTGTCGAACGAACCGACGTTGCGCGGGTTTTCGTAGTGATCCAGAACTTTGGTGCTGTAAGACATGTTATTTCTCCACGAATTTCTTGGCGCGGGCGCTTAGTGCGCAGCCCACTGCACGGTGTTCAAGTCAATGCCTTCCTTGGCCATTTCCCACAGCGGCGACATATCGCGCAGCTTGCCAACGCGGCTCTTGAGCAATTCAATCGCGTAGTCCACTTCCTTTTCGGTCGTGAAGCGGCCCAGCGTGAAACGGATGGAACTGTGCGCCAACTCGTCATTACGACCCAGGGCGCGCAGCACGTACGACGGCTCCAGGCTGGCCGACGTGCAAGCCGAACCGCTGGACACGGCCAGTTCCTTGATCGCCATGATCAGGGACTCGCCTTCAACGTAGTTGAAGCTGACGTTCAGGTTGTGCGGTACCCGCTGGTCCATGTCGCCGTTCAAATAGACCTCTTCGATCTGCGACAGGCCGTTCCAGAGACGGTCACGCAGCATGCGGACTCGCTCGTTCTCGGTACCCATTTCTTCGCGAGCCAGGCGGAACGCCTCGCCCATGCCCACGATCTGGTGCGTGGCCAGCGTGCCCGAGCGGAAACCACGTTCGTGACCACCACCGTGCATTTGCGCTTCGATGCGGATACGCGGTTTGCGACGCACGTACAACGCGCCGATACCCTTGGGACCGTAGGTCTTGTGCGCCGAAAACGACATCAAGTCGACTTTCAGCTTTTGCAGATCGATTTCCACCTTGCCGGTCGCCTGAGCAGCGTCCACATGGAAAATGATGCCCTTCTCGCGGCAGATCTCGCCCAGCGTTTCGATATCCTGGACGACGCCGATCTCGTTGTTCACCATCATGACCGATACCAGCACGGTGTCGGGGCGCAGTGCCGCCTTGAAAGTGTCCAGATCAATCAGGCCGTCGTCCTTTACGTTCAAGTAAGTAACTTCGAAACCTTGGCGCTCCAATTCACGACAGGTATCCAGCACGGCTTTGTGCTCGGTCTTGACGGTGATGATGTGCTTGCCGCGTTCCGCGTAGAAATTCGCGGCGCCTTTGATGGCCAGGTTGTCGGATTCCGTTGCGCCGGACGTCCAGACGATCTCGCGCGGGTCGGCGTTGACCAGCTTGGCAACTTCTTCACGGGCGCGCTCAACGGCTTCTTCGGAATCCCAGCCATAAGCGTGGCTGCGCGATGCCGGGTTGCCGAAGTTCTCGTAAAGCCAAGGCACCATCTTGTCCACGACGCGCGGATCGACGGGTGTCGTGGCCGAATAATCAAAATAAATCGGGCGGGTGGTCATATCTACAACTCCTGATACTGCTTATACGGTGGCATTGGCCGCAACGGCCGTGGTCGGGGAATTGGCGGCAGCATTGGTGCCCCCTACCCGATTGACACGCACCGCGCAGGCCTGCGCTTGATTGCTGGCTTCCTGCAATTGGCGCACGCGCTGCTGATCGACCAGATCTTGCAGGGACACCGAATCCAGGTAATCGACCATCTTGCGATTCAACGTGGCCCAGAGCTCATGCGTCATGCACTTGCCCGGCTTGCCGTCATTGCCGCTCGTACAGTCCCGTTTGCCGCCACAGCTGGTGGCGTCCAGCGGCTCATCGACCGCGAAGATGATGTCAGCAACGGTCACGTTGCGCGCAAGACGCGCAAGCGAGTAACCGCCGCCCGGGCCACGTACGCTGTCCACGAGCTCGTGGCGACGCAGTTTCCCGAATAGCTGTTCCAGATAGGAAAGCGAAATGTTCTGACGCTGGCTGATGGCCGCAAGAGTGACCGGGCCGCTATGCTGGCGCATGGCGAGATCGATCATGGCAGTCACGGCGAAACGCCCTTTGGTAGTTAGCCGCATGGTGGGTTCCCTGTGATTCGGCAATGGCCGCCGGCGAATCCAGCGGTCAATACCCGAGTAATTGGGTCAAGTATAGCCTATTCCCGACTAATTTGGTATGACTCCAGGCCAGAAAAAACCGCGCTGATGCGCGGTTTTTTCACTGCCATGTACCCCAAGAGCCGCACTGCTGGCGGCTCTACGTATAAAGCGATCAGGCCGCTTGGTACTGGGTAGCGCGCTTGCGGACCAATTCCAGGACTCCCTGGCAGGCATCTTCCAGATAATCGAGAACCTTGCCAAAGCCATCGGCGCCACCATAGTACGGATCGGGCACGGTGGCCTCTTCGAACTCATTGGCAAAGCGCATCAGCAACATCAACTTGTGCTGATAGATTTTGGGGCACTGTTGCTGCATGGCGGACAGATTGTCCCAATCCATGGCGAGGATAAGATCAAAGTCGCGGAAATCTTCCGCGGTGACCTGACGCGCCTCACAGTGCGTGATCTCGTAGCCGCGCTTACGCGCCGCAGCCTGCGCCCGGGCATCAGGCGCCTCGCCAATGTGAAACGCGTGCGTGCCCGCGGAGTCGATGCGAACCACATCGCCCAAACCCGCGTCGTTCACCAAATGGCGAAACACGCCCTCTGCGCTCGGCGAGCGACAGATATTGCCCATGCAAACGAAAAGTACCTTGGTCATCATGGGAGTAAGTGTGCGGGAAAACCCGAGATAAGGCAAGCTTTTTTTGCAAATGAACAATTGGCTGCAAGCCACTATTCATTTTACCTTTGTCTTTGATAATCAATAGATTACAACGGACTTTAAAGGTTAAAGCTCACTAAAGAATCGGACTGAAGGTGTGCATTGCGAGACTGACACCGTCAAGCCAATGAATTTTCAAGTTTTCAGCTTGCAGTAAGCAAGCTGCCCGCCCGATTGCAGGCGCAAATGGTCACACAGCTCCGTCCAAAAGCACGCGTTGCTTCAACGCGGTAAGCGCATCTCGCGCAGCGGCAGCCTGCTCGAATTCCAAGTTTCGGGCGTGGTCCATCATCAGTTTTTCAAGGCGCTTGAGTTCGCGAGCCAGGGCCTTTTCGTCCTTCAGGAATTCGGCCGGAACCGCTGCCTCCAGCGCATCGTGCTGCACCGGTGCTACGATGCCATCGATCAACTCGCGCACGGCCTTGCGAACGCCGCGCGCCGTAATGCCATTGTCGATGTTGAACTGTAGCTGCTTAGCACGTCGGCGACTGGTTTCCTCCATGGCGCGCTGCATCGAATCCGTGATGCGGTCCGCATACAGAATCGCGTGGCCATTCAAGTTGCGAGCTGCTCGGCCGATGGTTTGAATCAAGCTGCGCTCGGACCGCAGGAAGCCTTCCTTGTCCGCGTCCAGAATCGCCACCAGCGACACCTCTGGAATATCCAGGCCCTCGCGCAACAGGTTGATCCCCACCAGCACGTCGAACGTTCCAAGACGCAAATCGCGAAGAATTTCCACGCGTTCGACCGTGTCAATGTCGGAATGCAGATACCGAACCTTGACGCCATGCTCGCTCAGGAAGTCGGTCAGATCTTCCGCCATGCGCTTGGTAAGCGTCGTCACCAGAACGCGCTCGCCCACCGATACCCGGGCCTTGATCTGGCCAAGCAAATCATCCACCTGCGTGCGCGCCGGCAACACTTCCACCAACGGGTCGACCAGACCGGTCGGCCGCACAACCTGCTCGACAACATTGTCGGCATGTTCTTTCTCGTACGCAGCGGGAGTTGCCGACACGAACACGCACTGGCGCATCCGCACCTCGAATTCCTCGAGCTTGAGGGGCCGGTTGTCCAGCGCCGACGGCAGCCGGAACCCATACTGCACCAGGGTTTCCTTGCGCGACCGGTCCCCACGGTACATGCCGCTGAGCTGGCCGATGGTCACGTGGCTTTCGTCGATGAACATCAGGGCGTCGGAAGGCAGGTAATCAATGAGCGTGGGCGGAGGCTCCCCCGCCGCCGCACCCGACAGATGGCGGGAGTAATTTTCGATGCCCTTGCAGAAGCCCAGTTCCTGCAACATTTCCAGGTCGAACCGCGTCCGTTGTTCGAGGCGTTGCGCCTCGACAAGATGGCCGTCGTCGACAAACCGCTTCACCCGTTCGCGCAGTTCTTCCTTGATGGTTTCAATGGCACGCAACACCGTATCGCGGGGGGTTACATAGTGCGAACCGGGGTAGACGGTGAAACGGGGCAACTTCTGGCGGATGCGGCCGGTCAGCGGATCAAAAAGCTCCAGGCTTTCGATCTCGTCATCAAACAGCGTCAGGCGCAGCGCCAACTCCGCGCTTTCCGCAGGGAAAATATCGATGGACTCGCCTCGCACCCGGAATACGCCCCGGGTGAATTCAGCGTCATTGCGCGTATATTGCATCGCCACCAGGCGCGCCAGGATTTCCCGCCGCGAGATCTGATCCCCGCTGCGCAGAATCAACACCATCGCGTGGTAGTCGCCCGGGTTACCGATACCGTAGATGCACGACACAGTCCCCACGATGATCGTATCCCGCCGTTCGAGCAGGCTCTTGGTGGCCGACAGCCGCATTTGCTCAATGTGTTCATTGATGGACGAATCCTTCTCAATAAACAGATCGCGCGTCGGCACATAGGCCTCGGGCTGGTAGTAGTCGTAGTAGGAAACGAAGTACTCGACCGCGTTCCTTGGAAAGAACTCGCGCATTTCCGCGTACAACTGTGCCGCGAGCGTCTTATTTGGCGCCAGTACCAATGCAGGACGCCCCAAGCGGGCGATCACGTTGGCCATGGTGTAGGTTTTGCCCGAACCCGTAACGCCTAGAAGCGTCTGGAACATCAGGCCGTCTTCTATCCCCTGCTGCAGGCCGTCAATGGCGGCGGGCTGGTCGCCCGCTGGGGGATAGGGTTGGAACAACTGGTACGGGCTGCCTGGATACTCGACGAAACGGGGTTCGACGCTGGTTTCAGGCACGGCCTCAGACGCTGCCGGCACCACAGAATCCGTAGCGGGATTCTGAGCCAGATCTCCCGCGCCGCTTGGGTCTATTGGGCTGTTTGGCATGCTAGACTGTTCCAGGGTAAACCCCCCATTATCCACAGCACCTCGTACTGCGTCCACCCATCCTCATCAGAAGCCCATGAGCAACCTTTTCGATTCCGTCGAACTCGCGCCGCGCGCCCCCATTCTTGGTCTGAACGAACAATTCAACGCGGATACGCGCCCGGGTAAAGTCAACCTGGGCGTGGGCGTGTACTACGACGATCAGGGACGAATCCCCCTGTTGGGCGCCGTTCGCAAGGCCGAAACCGCCCGCATTGAAGCCGCCGCCGCTCGCGGCTATCTGCCTATTGAAGGCATCGCCGGCTACAACCAGGGTGCGCAAGCGCTGCTGTTGGGCAAAGACTCCTCGCTGGCCGCGGCCGGGCGCGTCCTGACCACCCAAGCACTGGGCGGCACCGGCGCACTGAAGATCGGCGCTGATTTCCTGCGCCAACTGCTGCCCACCTCCAAGGTGCTGATCAGCAATCCCAGCTGGGAAAACCACCGCGCGCTGTTCGAGCGAGCCGGCTTTGAAGTTGGCACGTACTCGTACTACGACGCCACCACCCGCGGCCTGAGTTTCGAAGCCATGCTGGCCGATCTGAAAGCAGCTCCGGCGCAGACCGTCGTTGTGCTGCACGCATGCTGCCACAACCCCACCGGCGTGGACCCCACGACCGAACAGTGGAAGCAAATCGCTGCGGTAGTAAAAGAAAACAACCTGGTTCCGTTCCTCGACATCGCCTATCAGGGCTTTGGCGAAGGTCTGACCGAAGACGCTGCCGTCGTGCGCATGTTCGCCGATCTGGACATGACCATGTTCATCAGCTCGTCGTTCTCGAAGTCGTTCTCGCTGTACGGCGAACGCGTCGGCGCCCTGACGGTCGTCGCTGGCAGCAAGGACGAAGCCGTTCGCGTACTGAGCCAACTCAAGCGCGTCATTCGCACCAACTACTCCAACCCGCCCACGCACGGTGGCACGGTGGTGTCGACGGTTCTGAACACCCCTGAGCTCTTCGCCATGTGGGAAGAAGAACTCGCCGGCATGCGCGACCGCATCCGCCTGATGCGCAAGCAGTTGGTCGAGAAAATCAAGGAACACGGCGGCAAGCAGGACTTCAGCTTTGTTCTGGAACAGCGTGGCATGTTCTCGTATTCGGGCCTGACCTCGGCGCAAGTTGACCGCCTGCGCGAAGAACATGGCGTTTACGCCGTGTCCAGCGGACGCATCTGCGTTGCCGCACTGAATAGCGGCAACATTGACAAGGTCGCTGCCGGCATCGCCGCTGTGCTGTAACCTCGCCCGCCAGCGGGTCCTTGCGACCCGTGCGTGACAAAACGGAGCCCTCGGGCTCCGTTTTGCATTCCGCCAGGCACCAGCTTGCTTTTTTGCGCTGCGTCCCCCAGAATGGCGCTGTATATATGTACAGTCCGCTCGCACCGGATCATCGCCATGGCCAGCAAACTTACAGATCGCCAGCAACAAATTCTGGACCTTATCCGGCAAACCGTCACGCGTACGGGGTTCCCACCGACGCGCGCTGAAATTGCCCAGGCCTTGGGTTTCCGCTCGCCCAACGCCGCGGAAGACCACCTCAAAGCACTGGCCCGCAAGGGCGCCATCGAACTCACCGCTGGCGCTTCGCGTGGCATACGCCTGAAAGATGGTGGGTCATCGCCTGCACAAACGTCTTCACCCCTGCCCTCACTGTCGCAATTACTGCTGCCATTGGTAGGGCGCGTAGCGGCAGGCAGCCCTATTCTTGCTGCAGAGCACGTGGAACGTGAAGTTGGCGTTGACCCGCACCTGTTCGCGCAAACGCCCGACTACCTGCTGAAGGTGCGCGGCATGAGCATGCGCGACGCCGGGATCCTTGAAGGCGACTTACTTGCCGTTAAGAAAGCGTCCGAAGCCCGCAATGGCCAGATTGTGGTGGCCCGCATTGGCGATGAGGTCACGGTCAAGCGCCTGCAGCGCATTAACGGTCATATCGAGCTTCTGCCTGAAAATCCCGACTTTCAAACCATCGTGGTCGAAGCCGACCAGGAATTTGCGCTGGAAGGAATTGCAGTCGGCTTGATTCGTACGCACGCATTGCATTAAGCAAGCGCCACGCATTCGTCTGCGCAATAAAAAACCCCGTCACGTTCAGAACGTGACGGGGTTTTTATTTGGCCGCCCTCTTCTACATCTAAGGGCGGCCAAATCCAAGCAAGCAATCAGTGCTTAAGGACGGGGTCGGTTGAACCCGGTTCCGCCGGTTTGGCCACCAGCGGCTCCTTCACGGCCTCTTCCTCTGACAACGGCTCAGGCAGACGCTCCAAGGCCAGCTCCAGCACCTTGTCGATCCAGCGGACCGGGACGATCTCAAGATGGTTTTTGACGTTATCCGGGATCTCCGCCAAATCCTTGACGTTTTCCTCCGGAATCAAGACCGTCTTGATGCCGCCGCGATGAGCCGCAAGCAACTTTTCCTTCAAGCCGCCGATCGGCAACACCTCACCGCGCAACGTGATCTCACCGGTCATGGCGACATCGGCGCGCACGGGAATGCGCGACAACGCCGAAACCATGGCCGTGGTGATCGCGATACCGGCGGACGGACCGTCCTTCGGCGTCGCGCCTTCCGGCACGTGCACGTGCATGTCGTGCTTTTCGAAAACGCTGTCGGCAAAGCCCAGACGACGCGCCCGTGAACGTACCACCGTGCGCGCAGCCTCAACGGATTCCTTCATCACGTCGCCGAGCGAACCCGTGCGCTGGATGACACCCTTACCAGGCATGTCTGCGACTTCGATGGTCAGCAAGTCGCCGCCCACTTCCGTCCAGGCAAGTCCGGTCACCTGGCCGATCTGGTTTTCCTTCTCGGCCATACCGAACGTGTAGCGGCGCACACCCAGATAATCACTCAGGTTGTCGCCCGTAACGTTGACCGGCTTCACCTCAAGGGTTTTGCCTTCGGCCTTGGCGCGATCATTCTGGGTCAGCAATTGCTTGATGACCTTGCGGCAGATCTTGCCCACTTCGCGTTCAAGCGCCCGCACACCGGCTTCCCGGGTGTAGTAGCGCACGATGTCGCGCAATGCGCTGTCGTCAACGGTCAGCTCGCTGTCTTTCACGCCGTTGTTCTGCATCAGCTTGGGCAGCAGATGGTCGCGGGCGATATGGATCTTTTCCTCTTCCGTATAACCGGACAGCCGGATCACTTCCATACGGTCCAACAGGGCCGGCGGGATATTCAGCGTGTTGCTGGTGGCCACGAACATGACGTCGGACAGGTCGAAGTCGACTTCGATGTAGTGGTCCTGGAACGTGTGGTTCTGCTCGGGGTCCAGCACTTCGAGCAAGGCCGACGAGGGATCGCCACGGAAATCCATGCCCAGCTTGTCGATTTCATCAAGCAGGAACAGAGGATTGCGCACGCCGACCTTCGACATGTTCTGAACGATCTTGCCCGGCATCGAGCCGATGTACGTACGACGGTGGCCACGGATCTCGGCTTCGTCACGCACACCGCCCAGCGCCATGCGCACGAACTTGCGGTTCGTGGCCTTGGCGATGGACTGCCCCAGCGAGGTCTTGCCCACACCAGGAGGGCCAACCAGGCACAGGATCGGCGCCTTTACCTTGTCAACGCGCTGTTGCACGGCAAGATATTCAAGGATGCGTTCCTTGACCTTTTCCAGACCGTAATGGTCGTTGTCCAGCACCGTCTCGGCGTTGGAGATCGAGTTGTTGATCTTGCTCTTCTTCCTCCAGGGGAGGTTGATAAGCGTATCGATGTAGTTGCGCACCACCGTGGCTTCGGCAGACATCGGCGACATGAGCTTGAGTTTCTTGAGCTCGGCATCGGCCTTTTTGCGCGCCTCTTTAGGCATGTGGGCAGCGATGATCTTCTTTTCAAGCTCTTCGATGTCCGCGCCTTCTTCGCCCTCGCCCAACTCTTTCTGAATGGCCTTGACCTGCTCATTCAGGTAGTAGTCGCGCTGGCTCTTTTCCATCTGCTTCTTCACACGGCCACGAATCCGCTTTTCGACTTGAAGAATGTCGATTTCGGTTTCGAGCTGGGTAAGCAGACCTTCAAGGCGCTCGGACGTGCCGACGATCTCGAGCATCTTTTGCTTTTGCTCGAGCTTCAGCGGAAGATGCGCGGCGATCGTGTCAGCCAAGCGGCCCGCATCATCGATGCCAGCCAACGAGGTCAGGATCTCCGGGGGGATCTTCTTGTTGAGCTTTACGTACTGTTCGAACTGGGCGACGATCGCGCGGCGCAGGGCCTCGGTCTCGGAGCCTTGCATGGCGTCCGGCTCGATAGGCGTCACCTGGCAGGTGAAATGCGAATCGGCATCCTCGATGCTGCTGATGCGGGCACGCTGGGTGCCTTCGACCAGCACCTTTACGGTGCCGTCGGGCAGCTTGAGCATCTGCAGGATGCCTGCAACGCAGCCGATCTCGTAGACGTCTTCAGGGGTGGGGTCATCCTTGCCGGCGGACTTTTGGGCCACGAGCATGATGCTTTTGCCCGCTTCCATCGCAACCTCGAGCGCGCGAATAGAGCGCGGACGGCCGACGAACAGCGGGATGACCATGTGCGGAAACACCACGACATCACGAAGTGGGAGCAGGGGCAGGTCGATCGGGTCGGAAGGCAGGGTCTGGCTGGCAGACATAGGAGGTTCCTCGGTATGACTCGGCGTATCGGGGACAGGGTGCTCGGGGTGTCCCCGAGCTATCCACGTCAGTTACGTCTGTTATGGGAACAATAGCCGAAAATTCAAGATCCCGGCTGCCGGATAGTCTAAAGGCCAAAAAAAATGCCCCGAAGGGCAGTCCTACGGCAAAAAAACCCGTTACAGGAACGGGCTTTTTTGAAATATCAGGCAGCCGCGTCGCGGACTTCGCCGCGCTCGGGCTTGTCCTTTTCGCCGGCTTCGTCAGCGTAGATCAGCAAGGGCTTGCCCTCGCCTTCAATCGCGCCCTCGTCCACGACGACGCGCTTGACGTTACCTTGCGACGGCAGCTCGTACATGGTGTCCAGCAGCGTCTGTTCGATGATCGAACGCAAGCCCCGGGCACCCGTCTTGCGCTTGAGCGCCTTGCGAGCAATGGCCTTCAATGCCGCCGGGCGCAAGTCCAGTTCAGCGCCTTCCATGGCGAACAGCTTCTGGAACTGTTTCAGCAAGGCGTTCTTGGGCTCGGTCAGAATCTGCACCAGGGCGGCTTCGTCCAGTTCGTCCAGCGTGGCAACCACGGGCAGACGACCGACGAGTTCCGGGATCAAGCCAAACTTGATCAGATCCTCGGGTTCGACTTCAGAGAACAGTTCGCCCACGCCACGCTCGGACTTGGCTCGCACCGAAGCCGAGAAACCGATGCCCGATTTCTCGGTGCGGTCGCGGATGACCTTTTCCAGCCCGTCGAAGGCGCCGCCCACGATGAACAGGATATTGGTCGTGTCGACCTGGACGAAGTCCTGGTTGGGATGCTTGCGGCCACCCTGCGGGGGCACCGAAGCGACCGTACCTTCGATCAGCTTCAACAAAGCCTGCTGCACGCCCTCGCCCGACACATCACGAGTAATGGACGGGTTGTCGGACTTGCGGGAAATTTTGTCGATTTCGTCGATGTAGATAATGGCGCGCTGCGCCTTCTCGACTTCGTAGTTGCAGTTCTGCAGCAACTTCTGAATGATGTTCTCGACGTCTTCACCGACATAGCCGGCTTCGGTCAGCGTCGTGGCGTCAGCCATGACGAAAGGCACATTCAGCATGCGCGCCAGCGTCTGCGCCAAAAGCGTCTTGCCGGAGCCCGTGGGGCCGATCAGCATGATGTTGCTCTTGGAGAGTTCGACTTCGTCACCCTTGATCTCGCCGTGACGAATGCGCTTGTAATGGTTGTAGACCGCCACCGCCAGCATGCGCTTGGGCGAGTTTTGCCCAATGACGTACTGGTCGAGGAAAGTCTTGATTTCGGCCGGAGTAGGCAGCTCGGAACGAATCGCCGCGCGCGCGGTAGCCTGCGCTTCTTCGCGGATGATGTCGTTGCACAGATCTATGCACTCATCGCAGATGAATACCGACGGACCCGCGATCAGCTTGCGGACTTCATGCTGGCTTTTATTGCAAAACGAGCAATGCAGCACTTTTGCGTCTGCCGATCCCTTTTTTTCAGGCATATTTGTTTCGTATCTCAGGTAAAGATGCGCCAGACCGGTATGAAGTCCGGCGCATGCGCTTACTCAAACTTGATGGCAGCGGGTTCGGAACAACCGGGAAGTCAGCCTTCCGAACGGGAGTTCATTACCTTGTCCACCAATCCATACGATACCGCATCTTCGGCGGACATGAAGTTGTCACGTTCCGTGTCCAGGCCGATGCGCTCAATCGACTGGCCGGTGTTGTCGGCCAGAATCCGGTTAAGACGTTCGCGCAGGTCCAGGATCTCGCGAGCCTGGATCTGGATGTCGGACGCTTGACCCTGGGCGCCACCGGACGGCTGGTGGATCATGATCCGCGAGTTGGGCAACGTGAAACGCTTGCCCTTCTTGCCAGCCGCCAGCAGGAACGCGCCCATGCTGGCCGCAAGGCCCGTGCACAGGGTGGATACGTCCGGCTTGATGAACTGCATGGTGTCGAAAATGGCCATTCCCGCGTACACCGACCCGCCGGGCGAGTTGATGTACAGGGAAATGTCCTTGTCAGGATTCTCCGATTCCAGGAACAGCAACTGCGCCACAACCAAGTTGGCCGTTGCGTCATTGACTGGACCCACCAGGAAAATGAGCCGTTCGCGGAGCAGACGCGAATAGATGTCGTAGGCGCGCTCGCCGCGCCCCGACTGCTCGATAACCATGGGAATGTAGCCCAGGCCGGTGGGGGTCACCGAAGACCCGCCATTCATTGCCGCATAGAAATCGGTGAATCTCTGCATAGTGTTACGCCATCCCCATCAACTGATCGAAAGGCACCTTTTCGTCGGTGACCTTGGCCTTTTCCAGCACGTGCGCGACGACATTGTCTTCCAGCACGATAGCCTCGATTTCAGCACGACGCTGGCGGTCAGCCAGGTAATAGCTGACAACCTGAGCGGGTTGTTCGTAGTTTTCCGCGAATTCTTCAATGCGCGCACGAACTTGCTCGGGCTTGGCTTGGAGTTGAGCTTGCTTGACCAGTTCCGACACCAAGAGGCCCAGGCGGACACGGCGTTCGGATTCGGTCGAGAAGGCTTCTGCCGGGATCGGCACGGACTCGGCGTTGGGGATACCACGCTGCTTCAGCTCTTCGCGGGCAGCGGCGACACGGCCTTGCACGTCGTTGTCGACCAGCGCCTTCGGCACGTCGAACTTGCCGGCTTCGACCAGGGCGTCCATGACGCTGGACTTGGTACGGCCAGCCGAACGGACCTTGACTTCGCGCTCGATGTTGCTGCGGATGTCAGCCTTCAGCTTTTCGACGTCGCCTTCGGCTTGGCCGAGCGACTGGGCGAATTCGCTGTTCAGTTCGGGCAGGACGCCTTCAGCCACTTCCTTGACGGTGATGGTGAATTCGGCGGTCTTGCCGGCAACTTCAACGCCTTGGTAGTCGTCCGGGAACTTCAGCTCGAAGACCTTGGTTTCGCCAGCCTTCAGGCCGCGGGCGGCTTCTTCGAATTCCGGCAGCATGCGGCCTTGGCCGAGCACGAACGGGAAGTCTTCGGCCTTGCCGCCTTCGAACGGCACGCCGTCGATGGTGCCGGCGAAGTCGAGCGTGACGCGGTCGCCGTCTTGCGAGGCGCGGCCTTCACGGGCTTCGAACGTGGCGCGCTGCTTGCGCAGGACGTCCAGGGTTTGTTGAACTTCGGCGTCGGTGACGGCGGTTTCGTAACGGGTGACGGCCAGGGCCGACAGATCCGGGACGGCGACTTCGGGGTACACCTCGAACGTGGCGGTAAACGCCAGCGTGTCGTCGGTGACGCCTTCAGTCTTGGGTTCCAGGTTCGGGGCGCCAGCGACGCGCAGCTTCGCGCCGTCGATGGCTTGTTCGAACGCACGGCCAACTTGGCTGTTGATCACGTCGTAGCGGATGCTGGGGCCATGGCTGCGCTCGAGCATGGCGAGCGGAGCTTTACCCGGGCGGAAGCCGGGGACCTTGGCGGTGCGAGCCACGCGCTTCAATTGCGCCTGGACTTCCTTTTCGACGTCGGCCACCGAGACGGCCAGATCAACACGGCGCTCCAGGCCGGAGAGGGTTTCAACCACAGGCTGCATTAAAAGACCTATTTTCCGAGAGATGAGATTACGGGCGGATAAACGCGCCATTTTACCGGAAACTTCCGGAACCCTGACGCAAAGGGGCGCGAGCCCCGGATTTGCCCGGATACTCGCGCCCCGTTTTCCGCCCGGAAAGGGAGGGCGAACGTCGCTTTGACGCCTTATTTGGCCTTGGCGATGCGGTCTTCGATGTGTTGAGCGCGCTTGGCCGAGGACGGGTGCGAGCTCATCATATCGCTCTTGCCGCCATCCAGCTCGGCAAGCTTCTGGAATGCCGTCACCAAACCGCGCGTATTGAGCTTCTTGGCCTGCAACTGGTCGAACGAATAGTCGTCCGCCGCGCTTTCCTGCGATTGCGAGAACTGCGCGTTGATGAACTTCTCGGTCAGATCGCCCAATTGCGACGAATTCAGCGCGGCAACCGTGGCACCACCGGCAGCACCCGCCGCATCGCGCGCGGCCGACACCGTATAGGCGGTCTGCATGGCCTTCTTGCTATGGCCCAGTGCGACGTGGCCGATTTCATGGCCCACCACGCCCATCACTTCGTCGTCCGTCATCATGTCCATCAGGCCGCTGTAGACACGGATGCAACCGTTGGCCATCGCCCAGGCGTTGACGTCTTTGGTGAGGTAGACCTTGTAGCTGGCCTTCTGGCCGTTAACACTGCCACCCAGCGCCTTGGCGATCTTCTGCAGGCGCGCGTCGTACTTGCTGCCCGGAGCCGCGCTCTTTTCCTGTGCGTCGCTTTGCGCGCAAGCCTTGTCAGACAGCGTCTTGATTTCGGCATCGCTCAGCGTGGCAGCTTGCACGACCTTGCTGCCGGCGCCCACCAGGCCGCCGATGTCGAAGGCGTGCGACGTGGAAAAAGGGGCAAGCGCAACAGCCAACGCGGCAACGGTGTAGCGGATCTTCATGGGAACAAACTCCTCTTGGCTAACTCTATGCGAGCAAGGCGGCAATTCTATATATGCCGAAAGCGCTCCAAGCGTTTCGCCACAGAGTTTCGCAAATGCCAGTTTCGCTTACACAAAAGTCGGGCAAGCGCAGCCCAGGCGTGCTACCAGCATCGCTATGCGCAAGGGCAAACTGTCATAAAAATCTGCTGCCGGCGTTACGCCGGGGTTGTTAGAATTGCCGCCGCACTTTTATCGCATACCCACATACGGCTCGCACCCAACATGATTGAAAATCCCCCTCCCCGCCTGGGCATGCTGCCCAATCTGATCTTCAGTTCCCGCTGGCTGCAACTGCCGCTGTACCTGGGCCTGATCGTGGCGCAAGGCGTCTACGTCATGCTCTTCCTGAAAGAGCTGTGGCACCTGGTGACGCATGCCAATAGCTTTGGCGAAATGGAGATCATGCTGTTGGTGCTGGGACTGATCGACGTGGTCATGATCTCGAATCTGCTTGTCATGGTGATCGTGGGTGGATACGAGACATTCGTGTCGCGCCTGCGCCTGCAGAATCATCCGGATCAGCCGGAGTGGCTGAGCCATGTCAACGCCAGTGTGCTCAAGGTGAAGCTGGCGATGGCCATCATCGGCATTTCGTCGATCCACCTTTTGCGCACGTTCATCGAGGCAGGCACGATCGGCACCCCCAACGCACGCTTCACCGAGGCGGGTGTGATGTGGCAGACCATCATTCACGCACTGTTCATTCTGTCCGCACTGGGCATCGCGCTGGTGGACAAACTGTCCACCTCGCCCACCCAAAAGCACTAAGACCCGCTCACGGCGCTTGGCGCCAGTGACAAAAAAAGCCTCCACACGTTGCGTGTGGAGGCTTTTTCATGGGTCGAACACCGGGGTGCGCCCGGCACGCCACCCCTAAAGTATCAGGCTGCGACCTTGATGTTCTTGGCGCTTGGACCTTTGGGACCGGTACCGACCTCGAAGGTGACGCGCTGGTTTTCCTGCAGCGACTTATAGCCTTCGCTGCGGATTTCGGAGTAATGGGCGAAAAGGTCTTTGCTGCCGTCGTCGGGCATGATGAAGCCGTAACCCTTTTCGGCGTTGAACCACTTAACGATGCCGGTTGCCATGGAGTGTCCTTGAACCTAAAAGATGCGATTGCTCGCGGGGCGCCAGATCATCAAGGATGGGAGAGGAAGCAACCGCAGCACCACTGACGGCGACAAGTTGACGCAGACCGCGTCGCTTGAAAATCTCGCTGAACCCAGTGTATTGGTGAACCTTGAAAAACGTCAAACACGCGAATGGTCGAATCGAGATGGCTTGAGGGCGGCTACCAACCGCACGAAATTGACGAATATTTTCACCTTGGCAGGAATGGATACACGTCGATACCCGATAAGCGGGCAGTCACGCCCAAGCACCGCGGTTTGCGTCAACCGGCGAAGCCGCCCTCGGCAAGGAAATCTTGTTCAGCTTGGGTCGTCTGCCTGCCTAGCGCGGCATTGCGATGCGGAAAACGGCCAAAGCGCTTGATGATGTCGCGATGCAGAACCGCCCAACGCAGCGTATCCGCGTCCAGCGGTTCCATCAGAGCCACGCCACGATTTTGCATCGCCAGACTTTCCGAATGCTCAAACGGCATATAAAAGAACTGCCGCAAAGGCCTCGCCACCGCCAAATCGTGGCCCGCGGCGATGGCTCGCTCTGCGAAGTACTGAGCTAAAGGATCGGTGGCAAACATATGCGCCGTGCCGCGAAAGGCGTTGCGGGGAAACTGATCCAGCAAGATCATCAAGGCGAGCGCGCCGTCAGCATCTTCCTGCCAGGCATCCAACTGCCGAGAAGCGGCTGCCCAATGCGCGGCTTCGAAGCGCCGGCGAAACTCGGCGTCAAACGCATCGCTCTTGGTGTACCACTGCTGGGGGCCCGCATCGGTCCAGAAAGCCACCACATCCTGGGGCTGCGGCATAAGGGGCTTGGGCGTGGGAGATGTCATGGGGAAACGATCCTGGAGGGCCTACGGCGCGGCGCTGGCCACACGGGCGCGGGCTTGCTGCGTGAACGTGCAAAGCATAGCGCGCAAAAACAAAAAAAGCCCCCGAAGGGGCTTTTTTGCGAAAAATCAGACCTTTACAGGACCTGAATCTTCGTGGCTTGCGGGCCCTTGGGGCCATTGGCCGTCACAAAGCTGACGCGCTGGTTCTCTTCCAGAGACTTGAAGCCAGAACCCTGGATTTCGGAGAAGTGAGCGAACAGATCCTTACCACCCGCTTCCGGGGTGATGAAGCCATAGCCTTTTTCCGAATTGAACCACTTAACGACGCCGGTTTCCATACTGTATTTCCTAGAGATAATGGGCAAATGCCCGGAGGTCACGAATCAATCAAGGAGGGGACAGTAGAACAATAACGCTGAGCCGGAAAAGGCACGGCACTGAACGAAAATCGCAACGCTTGTGATCGTGTGCCGACACTATCGTTATATTCCCCTCGCAAGTCAACATAATCCTAAAAAATGCGTGCCAATAATGCAACAAAGAGAAACTGCGTTGAAAATTTGCACGTTTTCATAGGCAAAACTTGTCCCTGCATAGGTGTAAACACCCATACAACATAAAAAAACAATCGGGGCTTATTTAAATGCTGTCGTTAACGCGCATGTCATTCATACGCCTTTTGGATCAGCACTTTGGTTTGCCGTCAGGCTTACTGGTCGATAGGTAAACCCAACAGATCGAGTGCCGCGCCAAAAGCATCGGAACCCGAGCAAAGGAAAACCGCCACGTCGCCAGGATTCATATTCTCCAGGACCTGGTCGAGTTGTTCTTGCGCATTATCAACATTGTCGACATTTGAAGCGTGTATATCCGCTCCAGCCTCGACTTTCTCGATGGGGACGATGTCAGCGATCGCATTGAGATCGGTTACGCCCACCACCACATAGACGCTGATGGGCTCGCCATCCAGCGTCGTGAGCAGCTCGACGCCGCCCGCTACGTCGGCAAGGTGCCGACTTACTATTTCCATGTTCAATCTTCCTTGATCAGCGGGCCTGGCCCGCTTGGACGCACGCACCGTGAAGGTGCAATCTCACGCCCAGGCGCGACTATAACAGCCTTGGCCTAATGTTTTTTGACATTCGGGCCCAACGACTGCCGAGCAGCCCCAGACGTGGCGGCCACGCGACGGCAGCGCACCCCGGCGTCGGTCAGGACGGCGATGAGCGGCTTCTGGGCAGCCAGGAAAGCGTCTTTCTCGTCGCCAGTCAGCTTGCAGATGAACATCTGCGCCTGCAACTGGGTCCGGCGCGCGCGTCGGTTGTCGGCCTCTTGAGCCAGCCAGTCGCCGATCCAGGCGGAAGCGGCCTCGGCGTCGGCCTGCAGCTTGACGTGGCCCAACAGGTCGAAAATTGTCACGCCGTCGATGCGTTCGTCTTCACCGCGCGTGAGGTAAAGCTTGGCAGCCTGGCCCGAATAACCGGGAACCACGGCAAGGCAATCGCGTTCAGCGGGTTTCTTCATAAAGTTCTGTACGTAGGTGTCGGTTGTCTAGAACCATGGACTGTAACCCGGCCTTGCGCCCCGTCTCATTGGCGCCAGGGAACTCTGCTATCGTCGGCCTACTATTTTCCTTACGGTGAACATCATGCAACGCGATTTCGATCTGGTCGTCACGATTTTGGGCGCCCTGCGCGACGCGCCCGGCCCCAACCTGAGCACGCACGACATCAAGAACGTCGCACTGGCCCCGCACCCGGAAGAACAGGGCTTGCAGGTCATTGCGCATCATCTGGACCTTTTGGCCGATGCCGGCCTGGTCAAACAGGTGAGCGAAACGGCGGCCAATGCAGGGGCGGCGCGTTGGCGCATCACCTGGAAGGGCTACGACGCCCTTGAGCAGGATGAGGATGACGAGGACGAGGACGAGGACGACGGCGAGATTTTCGACGCCGAAGAGTAAGAAGAAAGCCTGGAGCTCAGCGGCGCTGCAAGATGCGCCGCGTGAGCAAGGATGCGGCGGTGCCGATCACCAGGCTGAACATGAAGGCGGCAATGGCCAGCATGGCCGCCAAGTCGCTGAAGCCGCCTTGGCGCGCCAGCACTACCACGGCGACGCAGATCGTCGTGGCCAGCGCAATCACCCCCAGCAGCACCTGCTTGACCGAGCGCAGACGGCCGCAGAGCGAGCCACCCACCAGCGCGGCCGCCACCATCGCGGCCATGGACCAGAACAAATATTCGTACTGCATCAGGCGACTCCCCTGGGGTATTGAGGCGCCCGCATTATAGGCGTGCGCCCTGCGCCTCAATGCTCCCCAGAAGCTCGTAGGGACTTCCCTGCCCTGCTCCAGCCAATCCCCGCTTACCAACCGCGAAACCGCTCCCAGTGGGCCACCACGCCCGGCTCGCCTTCCCGCACGACGTGGTAGGCGTCATGTTGGGCGCACGTGGCGCAGGCGTGATTCGGGACGATACGCAGCTTGGTGCCCAAGGGCAGGTCCGGCAAGCTGGCGGCACTGCCCGCGCGCAGCTTGATGATGCCCTGCTCCTGGTTCGTTTCCGCCAACAGCAGGTCGGGGTAGACCTTGCCCTGCGCATCGCACACCAAGCCGTACAACTGATCCACCGGCTGTTTAGCGGTGCCGCGGTCGCGCGACATGGCCATCCAGCCGGCGTCGACCAGAATCCAGCCTTTGTCCGGCTGATGTCCGATGACGGTAGTCAACACGGTGGCCGCGATGTCATCCACGGAACACACGCCCAAGCCGGCCATCACCAAGTCAAAAAATACGTAGACGCCCGCGCGCACTTCCGTCACGCCCGCCAGGCTGCGGGCGAAATGCGCGGTGGGCGTGGACCCTACGCTGACGACCGGGCATGGCAGCCCGGCTGCGCGGATGGCTTCGGCGCACCCGACCGCCGCTGCGCGCTCCTGCTCGGCCATGTCGGCGATTGCCTCAAGGCTGCGGCAGCCATAGGATTCGCCGGCGTGGGTCATGACGCCGCGCAGGCAATCCGCCTGGGCAAGCACCTGGGCAATCGCCAAGAGGTGTTCGTGGTTGTCGGGTTGCACTCCCGCGCGATGGCCGTCGCAGTCGATTTCGATCAGCGCTGGGAGGGGCATGCAGGACGCCTTGGCCTGCGCGGCTACCATCTCTGCCGCGTCGATGCTGTCGACCACAATCGTCAGGTCCACACCGCGCTCCCGCAGGGCCAGCACCCGCGCAAGCTTGCCCGGCGACACGCCCACCGCGTAGAGCAGATCCGTGACGCCAGCGGCCGCGAACTGCTCGGCTTCCTGTAGCGTGGACACGGCGGCCGGCCCCTGAGGGCTGCTCATGACACGGCGCGCGACATCAATGGACTTCGGCGTTTTCAGATGCGGGCGCAGTTGCACGCCGTGCTTGGCCATCAGCGCGTTCAAGCGCTGAATGTTGCGCGTCATACGCGTTTCGTCCAACAGCAGGCACGGGGTATCCAGGCTGTCGAGCGGGGTTGGATTGCTGGCGGAAGTCATGGGCAAGCCTCGGAGAATGCGCAGAAGATACGCGGAAAATCCGCGGAAAATACGGAAAGTTCTGAATCGATGTCTCGAAGTATGGCGTGCTGCCGCTCCAGCATGTTTAATGTGATCTTAATTTTTTATTAATTTCAAACTAAATGATCACGAGCGACGACCTGCGATTTTTCCTGAGTCTGGCCGCCACCCCGTCGCTTGCGCAAGCGGCGCGCGCCCTGGACGTGACGCCCCCCGCTGTCACGCAGCGGCTGCATGCATTGGAAAAACGCCTTGGCGTCCGGCTCGTGAATCGTTCCGGGCGGGGCACCGCACTAACCGACGAAGGCCGATTGTTGGCGGTGCGCGCGGGGCAGATTTGCGGCGAGCTTGGCGATCTGGCTGATGAATTGGCAGGCCGGCGCGGTGTTGTTGCCGGACATCTGCGCGTTGTCGCCCCCTTGGGCTTCGGACAACGTTATCTAGCGGGCCTGGTGGCCAGCTTTCGCACAAGTAGCGAGAACATCACCGCCAGCCTGTTGCTGTCGGATGGGCCGCCCAGAATGGCTACCGACGACTGGGATGTCATGGTGCACATCGGCGAACTGCGCGACTCCACGCTGGTGGCCTACCCCTTGGCGCCCAATCGCCGCATTCTGTGCGCCTCCCCCGCGTATCTGGGACGCCACGGCGCCCCCGCGAAACCGGAAGACCTGCGAGACCATGATTGCATCGCCTTGCGCGAAAACGATGAAGACGTAACGCTGTGGCGCTTCAAGCGTGGCCGGGGCCCTGCCGTTGGGGTTCGCATTACCCCCGTCCTGTCCAGCAACACGGGGGCCGCCGCCCTGGAATGGGCCTTGGCTGGCCACGGCATCGTGGCGCGGTCTGAATGGGATGTCGCCGAGCACCTGAAGGCGCGTACGCTGGTGCCACTATTGGCGGGTTGGAATTTGCCGGATGCCAATGTGGTGGCGCTGGTGAAGTCGCGCCAGGAACAGTCAGCCCGAACCGCGGGCTTTTTGGCGTATCTACGTGAGGCCTTTGCGACGGTTCCCTGGCGCGACCAGCCCTAAGGGCTGGACAACTCCGCGCGCCGCGCGACATTAATCCAGCATGGCTTCCGCTTCGATTTCGATCAGCCATTCAGGCAGCGACAAGCCGCTGACAATCACCCACGACGACGGCGGTGGGTCGGCCGGAAAGCGGTCGCGCAGCGCTTGGGCGATGACTTCCTGATCCTCGCGCGCCGTTTCGCAAATGTAGATGCGCAGCATGATCACCTGCGCCATCGTGCCGCCCGCGGCCGCCAGCACGCGCGCGATATTGTCGAGCGCGGCCTCCGTCTGCTCTTGCAGGCCGGGGCCGACGGTGTGTTCGTTGATGTCAACGCCGACCTGGCCCGACAGCAGCATCCTGCGCTGCCCGGTGACAATCACCGCCTGGCTGAATCCGTATTGAACGGTGTTGAAAACGGTATCGGGATTGACGACAGTTCTGGACATGCTGCGCTCCTGTGAACGGCGCACCCCGCAGCGCGCCAAAGCGGCCATTCTAGCGATAGGTGTGACGCTACGCCGCGCTTGCCGCCGCGCGCGACCGCCCGCCAGGCAAAGCCACCAGCAGCACAACCGCCCCCGCCACGACTGCCGTCCAGAAGCCCGCTTGCACGCCGTAGTGGTCGACCACCCAACCCGCCATCGCCGCGCCCGCGGCCCCGCCCGCCCCCAGCCCCGTCACCAGCCAGGTCAGCCCTTCGGTCAGGCGCGGGCCTGGCACGCTGCTTTCGACTAGCGCCATGGCGATGATCATGGTCGGCGCGAACGACAAGCCGGCCAGCAACACGCCCAGCGACAACGTGATCAGGTCGTTCACCAACAACAACGGCACGGTTGTGAATGCCGTTACCGCCGCCGCGATCGACAGCATGCGGGCAAGCGGCATTTGAAACTTCATGACGCCAAATACCAACCCCGCCACGCACGACCCCAGCGCATAGGCCGACAGCACAAGGCTGGCGCCCGCCGGCACGCCCTGCGCGCGCGCGAAGGCCACGCTCAACACGTCGATGGTGCCGACGATGACACCCATGGCCGACATCATGGCCACCAGCGCGCGCATGGATGGCATGCGCAACACCGACGCCTCGCGCCCCGCCTGCCGGACTTGCACCGCGGGCGCGGTGGCGCGCTGCAGCACAAAGGCCGTCACGCCGATCGCCAGCAGCAACGCGGCGGCAAGCGGCCCTGCCTGCGGGAAGAACGCCACGCTAAGCCCCACAGCCAAGGGCGGCCCCAGGATGAAGCTGAGTTCGTCCGCAACCGATTCCAACGCATAGGCCGTGCGCAGTTGGGGCTGATCGCGGAATATTTCGGTCCAGCGCGCGCGGATCATGGCGGGCATGCTGGGCAAGGTGCCGGCCAAGGCGGCGAATAGAAACAGCGTCCAGTCGGGTGCGTTCCACTGCACGCAGGCAGCCAGGCAGATCAACGCCGCCACGCAGACGGCAGCCGCCACCGGCAGCACCCGGCCTTGCCCGTGGCGGTCTACCAGGCGTGAGATGCGTGGCGCGAGCAAGGCGGTGGCCAAGGCAAAGGTAGCGGCCACGGCGCCGGCCAGCGCATAAGAGCCGCGAACCTCGGAAAGCATCGTGATGATGCCGATGCCGATCATCGGCAAGGGCAGACGCGCAATTGCGCCAGCCAAAACAAAGCCGATTGCGCCAGGCGCTTTGAACAACTCACGATACGGATTGGGCACCGATAACCTTTTGAACATTGAGTAGACGGGCAGATCGTATTCACATACATTGCGTATGTCAATTAAGATACGCACCGTATGTCACTGGAGACCCGCATGCCCCGCACCCGCGCAGAAATGATCGAGTCCACCCGTAGCAAGCTGCTTGCCACCGCCAGGCAAGCGTTTGAGCGCGAGGGCTATGCCGCGACGTCCATGGACGATTTCACCGCCGCGGCAGGGTTGACGCGAGGAGCGTTGTATCACCATTTTGGTGACAAAAAAGGCCTGCTGACGGCCGTGGTCGGACAGATCGACGATGAAATGGACCAACGCCTGAACGCCATTTCAGACAAGGCGCCCGATACCTGGACCGCGCTGCGCGAACGTTGCCGGGCTTATCTGCGGATGGCCGCGGAACCCGAGATCCGCCGGATCGTACTGCAAGACGCCAGGGCGGTCCTGGGCATGGCCCCCTACGCGGCACAGCAACGATGCGCCGCGTCCTTGGCTGCGTTACTGCAGCGCTTGATGGACGAATCCGTAATCGAATCTGCCGACCCGCTAGCGCTGGCGCAACTGATCAACGGTGGCCTGACGGAAAGCGCATTCTGGATTGCCGACGCGGACGCGGCGTCGGATTCACAGCGGCTGGATCGCGCGCTGCACGCCTTGGACCTGCTCTTGCGTGGCTTGCTGCGGCATACATAACTCACTTATTATCCAAGCCACAACTTGTTTAAATAATTCGGAGAGCCTGTGACCACCACCCCGACCCTTGAGTCCAGCGCATCCTGGGGCGACTTGCTGCAGGGCGCCAATGCGCTGCGATCGATCGCCCTGGCGGGTGGCGTGGCCCTGCATGCCATCAACGTGTACATCGTCACCACCATCCTGCCCAGCGTCATCAAGGACATCGGGGGGCTGGAGTACTACGCGTGGAACACGACCCTGTTCGTGGTGACCTCCATCATCGGGTCGGCACTGTCCGCCAAGCTGATCGAAACGCTGGGGCCTCGCAACGCCTATCTCTTTGCTGTTGCCGTGTTCAGCGCGGGCGCGATCATCTGTGCGCTGGCGCCCGGCATGCCGGTGCTGTTGGCGGGGCGCAGCGTACAAGGACTGGGCGGCGGCATACTCTTCGCCTTGAGCTATGCCTTGATCCGGCTGGTATTCGACGCCCCACTCTGGTCGCGTGCCATGGCACTGGTGTCGGGCATGTGGGGCGTGGCAACGCTATCCGGCCCTGCGATTGGCGGCATTTTTGCGCAAACGGGACACTGGCGGTTGGCATTCTGGGCGCTGCTGCCAGTAGCGGCCGCGCTGGCCTTGATCGTCGCATTCAAGGTGGGTGGACGGGCGTCGGTGCCGCCCGCGCCGCCCTCTTCCTTGCCGCTGCGCACGTTGGCGCTGCTGGTGGCGTCGGTGCTGGCCGTCACGCTGGCCAGCCTGTCGACGCAGTGGGGCTGGAACGCGGCGGGCATCGCGGTGGGGTTGGCCATCGCGGCGGCGGTTGCGCGCGTCGATTCGCGCGCCCGCAACCGCTTGCTGCCCACGGGCGCCTACTCAATCGGCGCGCAGCTCGGCGCCTTGTATGCCGTGATGTGCCTGGTGGTGGCGGCCATCGCCACCGAGATATTCGTGCCCTACTTTCTGCAGGTCATCCACGGCATGACACCCTTGACGGCCGGCTACATGACGGCCGCGATGGGCGCGGGCTGGACACTTTCCGCCATGCCCAGCGCCACACGCTCGGGGGCCGCCGCCGACCGCCTGGTGCGCATCAGCCCCGTCGTGATCCTGGCGGCGCTGATCGGCTTGTCGGTGATGACGCCGCAAGCATCCATCCTGGCGTCTGCCGCCGGTCTCGCCGCCTACATTGTTGCGCTGATGGGCGTGGGTTTCGGTATTGGCCTGGCCTGGCCGCATCTGCTGACAAAAGTGTTCACCGCCGCGCCCAAGGGCGAAGAAACGCTGACGTCGTCGTCGATTACCACCGTGCAGCTTTACGCCGCCGCGGTCACCGCGGCGCTGGCGGGCGTGGTGGTCAATAGCGCCGGCCTGGCCGACCCGGGTGGCGTCGAAGGTGCCCGGCACGCGGCGCGCTGGCTCTTTGCCGCCTTTGCGCTGGCCCCCGCGTTGGCGTTGGCGCTGCTGCCCCGAGTGACCCGCGCGGCCTGACGCGCTCCGCGCGCGTGCGCCGCAGCAGGCATTGCCATCAAAATTCGCACTATTCGGACCCGAAATACAGCAAAGGCGGTATAGAACGTCACTCGGGTCTTTGCTACGCTCACAGGCACCTGAAGAAGGTGGCGCCCATGAGCAACAAGATTCGAGTCCTTTGCGTTCAACCGTCGTCCATCAGCGCGCGATTCGCCTTCATGGCGATCGCCCTGCGGTGGTCTTTGGGCGCTACCCCGCGCCCTACTCGGCTGATGATCGGGCCGCATGACCTGGAACCGATCGGATCGGAATCGGCCTTCTGGCGTTTCGCAATGCGGCATGCGCTCTTCGGTCAGTCATTCCTGGTGACACGCGGTGGCCACTGGGATGTGGCGGCGTCGGTAGACGGCGACGAGGTCCACGCGTTTGGCCGCAAGTTTGCGCTCAGCCAGTGCCTGTATTAGCCGTTTCTGGATGATGCGCGCGGCGTGCGACTGATGCTTGGGGTGAAGCCCGGCGTTGATAGCCAACGCAGAGGGCCGGGGTCAACGCCCTGTTCACGCACCTCAGCCGGGCTTGCGTTGAAAGGTCGCCATTTCCTCGGCCGTCCAACGCTGTCGCGCCTCGTCTTGGCAGCACGAGCGAAAAACCAAGGCGCCAACGTCCAGGAATCGGTCCACATCCGCATCCGTCAGTTTGCCTTGCACCTGCAACAGGCAATCCGCATACGCCGACAACACGCCATCCCAACCATCCAACTGGTCCGGCGCTACGGGCTGAGAAATCATGCGCGCCATCATTTCACTATGGTCCATTCGATGTCCCCCCTGGATACCGCACTGACGCCGCACCGCGACGACCGTGCGTGCGCAATACCCAGCAAGTGGCATGCCCAACCCCATCCGCCGTGAATGGCATCCGGTCAGGAAGACATCCGGCGCCTACCGCCGCGG
>NZ_JBHFIZ010000007.1:82143-91879 GCF_057334535.1 Achromobacter colocynthidis | reverse complement strand
GCGCGGCGTTTTGTTTTGCCAGGGACCAGAATGTGCTGGGCTAGGGCAATTGGCGGCGTAGCGCTTGGAAGAACAATTCGGACTGCAAGCGCTCGCTTTGAATCTGCGCTGCGACCTTGGCTGCAAGACCGGTATTGACCGGCTTGAGCGGGCGGCCAGTCGACTGTGCCAGTACCTGTGCAGCACAGGCGCGTTCCAGGAAAAAGAGATCGTCGTAGGCGTAGTCCAGCCGTTCCCCGCACACCACGACGCCGTGATTGCCAAGAAAAACGATGTCGGCGCCTTGCATGGCATGCGCGATGCGTTCCCCTTCGCTGACGTCCAGCGCGAGGCCGTTGTAGTTTTCGTCAATGGCCAGGCGACCATGGAAGCGCATGGCGTTCTGCGACAGGGTGGTGTCCAGGCCGCGATCGCTAGTGAGCGTGAGTGCCGTGGCGTAGGGCATGTGCGTGTGCAGGACACAGGCTTTGCCCGCAACACGGTGAATGGCGGCGTGGATGAACATAGCAGTGGGCTCAACCGCGTGCCGGCCGGCAAGCTTGTTGCCATGGGCGTCGATCAATACGATGTCATCAGCCTGGACCTCGTTCCACATCAGGCCACGCGGATTCAGCAGGAAGTGGTCCGGGTCGCCTGGTAGCGCTACGCTGAAATGGTTGCAGACCCCTTCTCCCAAACCATGGGCAGCCGCGGCGCGCAGTGCTAGCGCCAAATCAGCGCGCAGCGCCGCCACGGGTTCCGCGTGAAAGAGAGCGTCGGCGAATTGGGGGTCTGGATTCATGTCTACCTTTCGGGTTTATGGGTAAGAGGAAGCGGCTATCTGCATTGACCGGCCCTTGCCATGAAGCGCAGTCACAGCCAGCCAGCGGTCCGGAAAAGATCGGGTACGCGATCCAATGTCGGTACGGTAGCGTCAGGACGATAGTCCGGCAAGCATTGGCGACCTGTGCCGCGGTCAATCCAGATGCACCGAAACCCGATGTCGCGCGCGGCGGCATGATCCAGATGGGGACTGGCGCAAATATGCACGACTTCGCCAGGGGATACGCCCAGGCTGTTGTAGGCGTGGGCGAAGATCTTGCGGGAGGGCTTATAGGCACCCGCTTGTTCAGCCGTGATGACGCGGTCGATATGCCCGCCCAGTTGCGCGATGTTGCCCGCGATGATCTGGTCGTCGGTATTCGAGATGATGCACAGGCGGAAGCCCGCCTGTTTCAACACGGACAACGTGCCCACGACTTCGGGGAAAGGGGGCATGGCCGAGATGCTGTTGATCAGCATCTCGGCGTCTTTCGGGCGGTACGCAAGGCCCAGGTCCTGCATGCTCAAGCGCAGCGCTTCTCGAGCGATATCGGCAAAGTTGCGGTGCGGCGGCGTGCGTTCCAGGCGATGTTCATGCTCGTCGTAAACATGCAGGAACTCTGAAGGGGTGGGCAATGCGCGCTCTTGCGGATTGTCGGCCAAGATGCGGGCCACCGCGGCCTGTAATCCTTCGTCCCATTGGATAAGGGTGCCGTAGCAGTCAAAGGTAAGCCATTGCGGGCGAGGGAGTTCGTTCAGCGGCATTGCGATGTCCTTGTCGATAGTGGGCAGGGGACTTGAACGGTCAGCTTAGAACCGAGCACACAAAGTCGTAAAATTAATAATTGAACTCTTCTTAGTTGATAGGCAACTATCAAACTCCATCCCATGCTTGATCTGGAACTCTTGAAAACGCTGGTGTGCGTTGCCGACGAAGGCAGTTTTACGCGAGCTGCCAGCCGCGTGCATCGCACGCAATCCACGGTAAGCCAGCAAGTACGCAAACTTGAGCAGACCGTGGGCAAGACATTGCTGTTACGGGATCGCGCGGGCAGCAATGTGGTGGCGACTGAGGACGGCGAGCTGATGTTGGCGTACGCGCGCCGCTTGTTGGCGATGGCCGATGAGGCAGAACTGGCATTGACGGCGCCGCGCGCGACGCGCGTATTGCGCTTGGGCGTTCCGGAAGACTTCGATGTTGTCCGGCTGACGGTGCTGCTGGCGGGATTCGCCGCCAGCCATCCCGAGGTGCGCCTGGAAACGGCCAGTGGCATGAGCGCCGAATTGCGCGAGCGCTTGGCGTCAGGCGATCTGGATGTGGCGTTGATCAAGCGCGAGCCGGGGGATGGCCCTTGTCTGGCGGCGTGGCCGGAACGCTTGGTGTGGGTGGGTAGCAAAGATCGTTTGAAGGGGCTTGCAGCGGTGCCGCTGGTGATGTTTCCGCATGGATGCATCTATCGCAAGCGCATGATCTATGCCTTGGAAAGCGCGGGCCTATCCTGGCACGCGGCCTATCACAGCCATAGTTTGGCCGGCGTGCAAGCGGCCGTGGCCGCCGGTCTGGGTGTGAGCCTGCTGCCGGCGTTTGCCAAGTTGACGTCACACGAGGTGCTGGGTGCCGAGGATGGGTACGCGGCGGTGCCCCCGACCGAGCTGGCGATCGTCAGCAATCAGCGCGCGCCTGGTGATCTTGAACGGCAATTGGTGGCGGCGGTGACCCAGGCCGTGGAAGCCGACACGCAGAGCCCGATAGCCGCATGAACGCGACCGGCGGTCAGCTAAGGTCGCCATCCACGTAATACCACTGCCCACCCTCGCGAACGAAACGGCTGACTTCGTGCAGGCGATGCGCACGCCCGGCTTGGCGGCTGCGTGCGACAAACTCCACGGTGGCGTGGTCAGCGTCCTGATCGCGCGCTTGTTTGATGGAGAGCCCAAGCCATTTCAAGTCGGGCGGATTGGGTTCCAGCGTTGCGGGCCGGGTAGAGGGATGCCAACTGGCCAAAAGATAGGGCAGCTTGTCGAGCACGAAAGCGCTGTAGCGAGACCGCATGAGCGCTTCGGCAGTGGGAGCCTGCATGGCGATCGGGCCATCATGCCAGCGGCCGCAGCAACTGGCATAGGCCGCGCCACCGCAGGGGCAGGGTGCGATTGAGGGTGCGGATTTCTTGGTCACGGCGTGCAAGGTGGCGGGGATCAGGCCCGAAGGTCGTTGTATTCGGGATGGCGGCGCATGTAGACCTCGGCATACGAGCACACCGGGCGCACTTTCCAACCCTGGGAGCGAGCGCTCTCAAGCGCGAATTTGGTCAATTCAGCGGCGATGCCGCGCCCGCCGACCGGGCTTGGGACGCCGGTGTGAACGATAACCATGGTGTCGCCTTGCAACTGGTAGTCCAGTACGCACAGCACGCCATCGACGGTGGCGGTGAAACGGGATTGTCCGGGGTCGTGGGTGACAGCGGTCATGCGAAGGCTCCTTGGATGTGCCGGGACGTGGCCCCGGCGTTCAAGTGAATAGATTAATCCCTGGGATGTCTAACGGTCGGCGTCTGGTCGGCGTCTGGTCGGCGTCTATCGGCGCAAGGCCTTGATCAGCGCGGTGAGTTGGGCGTCGCGCGTTTCCACCAGATCGGCAATGCTGCGTTGGCCGGCCTCGGCGTTGACGCCGTCGATCAGCTTGCGCTGCAGGGCCGGCGTGACCTCGGGTGCGCCCAGGTCATCCCACCAGGTTTGCACGGGGCCCAGAAGGTGGTCCATGAAGTTCGCCAGCCCGCCCGCGCCGCCGCCTAGATTGAATGTCATATGCGGACCAAACAATGCCCACCGCAAACCAGGGCCTTGTGAGACGGCCGCGTCGATATCCGCGACGCTGGCGACATTTTCCGCGGCAAGGTGGATGGCTTCACGCCAGATTGCCGCTTGCAGCCGGTTGGCGATATGCCCCGGCACTTCCTTGTTCAGCCGGATGGGATACTTGCCCATGGCTTTGTAGAACGCGATGCTCTGGTCGATGACCGCTGCCGAGGTCTTGTCGCCACCCACCACTTCCACCAGCGGAATCAGATGCGGCGGGTTGAAAGGGTGGCCAATGACAAAGCGCTCGGGATGCCTGCAACGGGATTGCAGGCGGCTCATGATGAGGCCCGACGAACTGGACGCGACGATGACATGGGCAGGCAGCATTGCATCCATGCGGGCAAAGAGGTCGATCTTGAAGTCTTCGCGTTCGGGCGCGTTTTCCTGCACGAAGTCCACGCCGGCCAACGCCCTGGCCAAGTCCGGTTCAAATCGCAGGGTATCTGGCGAGGCGCCTTCAGTGACGTGCCCCAATTCAGTCAGCACGGGCCACGCGGCTTGGACGCGGGCCCGTGTTTGCGCTTCGGCATCGCCAGCGGGGTCGCTGACCACCACATCCATCCCGCGAGCCAAAAACAGCGCCGCCCAACTGGCTCCGATGGTGCCGGCGCCAACGATGGCGATACGGCGGATGGACGGCTGGGGCTCGGCGGTGCGGGACATGCGGCTCTCCTGGTTATCGGGTTTGGCCACATTGTGAAGCAAACGCCGGCCCCATGCCTACCGCCGATCACACATTGCGCGCGCGGCGCAGGTGCCGCCAGACCAACATCACCGCGCCCACGTAGCTGGCCGCGATCACGCCATAGGCCACGGGCAGGCTGGCGTTCCAGTCAGGCAGCGCATGCAGGATGGTGCCCATCAAGGCCACGCCCACCAACGCGCCGGACTGACGGTTAGCGTTCAACGCCGCCGCCGCGCTGTTGGCGTGGTGCTTGCCTGAAACCTGCATGACGACGCTGGTCATCGCGGGCACGGCGATACCCACGCCCAGATTGCCCAGCGCCACCATGATTGCGAAAGGCCAATAGGCCATGGCGGGCGAGAACGCAATGATGCCGGCAGCGCTCATGGCCGCAGCCAGCGACAACCCTCCCAACAGCGAGGCCGACACGTTCCAGCGCGCGGAAACACGCCCCGAAATCATATTGCCGATCGAGAACACCGCCAGCATCGGCACCAGTTGAATGCCGGTCTGAAGCGCGTCGGTTCCCCTTGCGTGCTGCAGGAACAGGCTAAGCAGAAAGAGTTGGCCGTACGAGGCCAGATTGATCAGGAACCCCACGCCATTGGCGGCGGCGAAATGGGCGGTAGTGAATAGGACGCGTGGCAGGATCGGTTCGGCGTGGCGGCGTTCGCGGAGCACCAGCAGCACGGCAGCCACGGCGCACAGCGCGGTGACGCCGGCAATGCGGCTGGACGTCCAGCCGTAAGCGTTGCCTTGGATCAGCACAAAGCACAGCGACGACAGTGCAATCACGCCTAGCAGGTGGCTCAAGGGGTTAAGCGAGCGAGGCCGGCGCGGTGCGCTCTGGATACGCCGACGGGCAAGCCACAGGCCGGCCAGGCCAAGCGGGATGTTGATGAGGAATATGCCGCGCCAGCCGAATTGATGGATGAGCACGCCGCCCATCAAGGGGCCGGCCGCGCCCGCCACGGCCACGATGGCCGACCAGGCGGCCAGCATCCGGGTGCGGACCTGTTCGTCGTCATAGGCGTGCGTGAGCAAGCTCAAGGAACTGGGCATGAACAGGGCAGCGCCCAGGCCCTGCAGCATGCGGGCGGCGATCAGCGTGTTGGCGTCGGGCGCCAGGCCGCATAGCAATGAGGCCAGGGTGAATACGGCCAGCCCCGCCAGATAGATGGTCTTGGCGCCGTACCGGTCAGCCAGCGCGCCGGCCACCAACAACAAGGCGGCGAAGGTCAGCGTATAGCCGTCCACAATCCAGACCAGGTCAGTCAGCGGGACGACGAATTGCACGGCGATGCTGGGCAGCGCGACGTTGACGACCGTGACGTCCAGCATCGCCATGACAAAGCCGATGGCCAGGGTGACAAGCGGCAACCAGCCTGTAAGGGGCTTGTCGTCAGCGGTGGGGAGCTGGGTTGGTGGGGTGGGGATTTGCGGACTGGGGGCTTGCGGGCAGGCGGTGGTCATGGCGCGTAAGGAAGGCGGCTTTTCGAGGGATGAAGCTTAGGCCCTTTTCTTGCTGCAAAAAATCCGAGAATTTGCTTTATCGTGATGCATAAATGCATCACTATTCATGGCTGTCGCTGAAATGGAAGGGCGCTATGGATTGGGACAACGCCAGAATATTCCTGGCTATTTATCGGGTTGGCACGCTGCGCGGCGCTGCGGCGCTGTTGCAGATCGACCAGGCAACGGCGGGCCGGCGCCTGGCCGCGCTGGAGGCGTCGCTGGCCGCGCGGCTGTTCCTGCGCACGCCGGGCGGATACGTCCCCACCGCAGCGGGGGAACTGGCTTTTGCCGCGGCGCAACGCATGGAGCAGGCTGCCGACCAACTGCAGCGGCAGATGCAGGGGATGGATCACCGCTTGTCCGGCGTGGTGCGCGTGGCTGCGTCTGAAACCGTGGCCCGCTACTTCATCATGGAGGCCGTGCGGCGGGTGCAAGCCCAGCATCCGGACATCCGTGTGGTGCTGTCGGCATCGATCCAGATCAGCAACCTGACGCGGCGCGAGGCGGACCTGGCGATCCGCAACATCAAACCCGACAACCCCGAACTGATCCAGCGTCACCTGGCCCGCAAGGAAGTCGGCCTGTATGCGTCGCGCGCTTACCTTGCCGCGCATGGCGAGCCGCGGCCGGGCACCGCGTTCGCTGGTCATACGCTGGTGACGTATCAGCAGTCGGTGCTACCGGGATGGTCCGACACCTTCTGCGGCGAGCCCACGGGCAACGGCCGTATCGCCATCGAGCTGAATTCCGGGCTGATGATCCTCGAGGCCGTGGTGGCGGGGCTGGGAATCGGCGAATTGCCCACGCACATGGCGCCGGATTATCCAGACCTGGTGCGCATCTGGCCCAGCCGCAGCGAGCCTTACGATTTGTGGCTGGTCATGCATGGCGACCTGAACCGCACCGCGCGCGTGCGTGCGGTGGCGGATGCGATCGTCGAGGTGTTCGAAGCGGACAAATAGCGCACTCCTGCGGTGAACCGTGGCTTGTGGGCGGGCGCGACAGGCGCTAAGGTTTGCTTGGCCCGAAAAAACCACGACCTCAGGAGTGACGCGTGTCTGATCTTTGGCGTTTGTCCGCAGTTGAACTTGCCTCCCGTATCCGTAACCGTGAAGTGTCCGCCGTCGAGGCCGCGCAAAGCGCGCTGGAGCGGCTCAACGCCGTGAATCCCGCGCTGAATGCGGTCGTGGACCATCGTCCTGACGAGGTCATGGCTCGGGCTGCCGCCGTGGACGCGCAGCTTGCGCGCGGCGAAGATCCCGGCGTCTTGGCCGGCGTACCCGTCACGGTCAAGGTCAACGTCGATCAGGCGGGCTACGCCACCACCAACGGGGTCAAGCTGCAAAAAGACCTGATCGCGGCAGCGAACAGCCCTGTGGTCGACAACCTCTTGCGGGCCGGTGCCGTTATTCTGGGCCGCACCAACACCCCGGCGTTTTCCTTGCGCTGGTTTACCGGCAATGCGCTGCATGGTGATACCCGCAATCCGCGCAATGCGGCACTGACCCCGGGTGGGTCGTCGGGCGGCGCGGCGTCAGCAGTGGCGGCGGGCATCGGCCACTTGGCGCATGGCACCGACATCGCCGGGTCTATCCGCTACCCCGCCTACGCCTGCGGCGTACACGGCTTGCGCCCATCGCTGGGCCGCGTGGCGGCTTATAACGCGGCCTTGCCCGAACGCTCTATTGGTGGACAACTCACGGCGGTGTCCGGGCCCTTGGGTCGCACCATTGCAGACGTACGCCTGGGGCTTGCCGTCTTGGCCGCCCCAGACCCGCGCGACCCCTGGTGGGTGCCCGCTCCGCTGGTAGGGCCGGATGTGCCACGCCGTGCCGCGCTGTGCGTGAACCCCGATGGCATGGATACCGAGCCCGCGGTCGTCAAGGCATTGCAGGAAGCCGCGCGCCGCCTGACCGAAGCCGGATGGACGGTGGATACGCTGGATGCCGTGCCGCCCATGCAAGAGGCGGCCGATCTTCAGGTGCGGATGTGGATGGCCGACGGCTATGACGCCATGCTGGCGGCGGCGGAAAAAGAGGGCGATCAAGGCGCGCTGGTGGCATTGCGTGGCCAGCGTGACAAGGCGGCCGAAGCCAACCTGAACAATTTTTCCGCGGTGCTGACGCGTCGGGCAACGTTGACCCGCATGTGGGAAATGTTCTTGGCCGATTACCCGATCCTGTTGCTGCCGGTATCGGCTGAACTGCCGTTCCCCGACAAGCTCGACCTGCAAGGCGATGCCGCTTATGCCCGTGTGTGGCGTGCGCAAATGACCCAGATCGGCGTGCCCTTCATGGGCTTGCCCGGCTTGTCGGTGGCGATGGGCCAGGCCATGAGCAGCGTGGGGCAAAGCCCGGTCGGCGTGCAGATCGTGGCGGGCCGTTATCGCGAGGACTTATGCCTGGCCGCTGGCGAAATCATTGAAGCTGGCGGCGACGCCGTCACCATCGCCGAACCCCAATCGCCTTGAGTCACCAAGAGCCTTGCCGCCCGCGTGGCGCGGTAAGGTTCAATGGCAACGACGCGCTACGGCGCCAGTCAGCTAGTTTCCAAAGCGCACGCGCAGCACGCCGAGATCGCCATAGACCAGCTCGATGTCCTGATGCGCGGGCACGTCCAGGAACCCGGCGTACGAACCGGTGATGACGTGCTGGCCGGCATGCAGGCCCAGCCCTTGTTCCCGCAGGAAGTTGGCCAACCAGTACAAACCGGCCTTGGGGTGTTCGTTAGGATGGAAGCCGGGATGTTGCTCCACCTCGTTGCCGTTCACCGACAAGGTCAGCGTCATGCTGGCCGGGGCAGCGTCGGGCGACGCAATGCGCGGGCCCAGGACCAGACCGTTGTTGAACATGTGGTCGGCAAGCAGCTCGGGCAGGCTGGCGTGTTCCGGCGCCGCGTAGCGGCAGCCCAGCACTTCAAGCGCCAAGCGGGCGCTGCCCACGGCCGCGTCTACCTCGGCTGCGGTGTAGGGCGTGTCGCGGGCGGGCAGGTCGTGGGCAAGCTCGAACGCAATTTCAGGTTCGACGCGCACGACGTCGGTGCGCGTCGCGACAGGCCCCGCGTCGGCATAGGCGGTGCCTGATGCATAAATGGGCGCCACCACGGTCTTCTCTGGGGACGGCAACGCGCTCTTCCAGGCCGCGATGCGGTCCTGCCGCGTGTCTTGCAGTAATTGCGCGGTGCGCTGCTGAACGGCAAAGGCCTGTCCCAGCGATTGCGGACGGCAGTCAGTGGGCAAGCGTGGGCCCGCCACACCAGCGTCGCGCGCGGCGATCAGGATGCGGGCGGCGTCCTCGCTACCGGGATAGTCTTCGATGCGGATCTGCATGGGATCAGCGGCCCAGGAACAGCATGACCCACAGGACGATCATCGCGATCAGCCCCAACCAGCACGAACCCCAGAAGCCCACAATGGGCCACTTCAGCGACAGCGGCGTCTTTTTTGGGTCGACGTGGCCCAGCAGGTCGTTGGCGTTGCCAATCAGCCAGAATCGCGTGCCGGGAAACATCAGGCGGAAAAAATAGTCCAGCATGATGGCGGCCTGGATCGACAGCGGGTACTGGGTCCAAGGGCGATGCTGCAAATACGGATGCTTCATTCGGGCGTTGATCTCCTTGCACTTGAAGAAGAACAAAACGATGCCGCTGATCGTACAAGTGATGAAGCAAAGCACGAATAGGCTGAAGGCCATGGCCATGACAGGTGAATGCATGGGGGATCTCAAGATTGCGCGGCGCGCCGCGTTGGATGAAAAGAAAGCAGAACTAAGAAAGCAGAACCAGTGAGCTGGCCCGGAATATTCTGGCCGTATTGTAGAAGGCTTGGCGATGCTGCGTGTTCAGGGCTGCGTCAGCCGTGGGGGGGGGGGGGGGGGG
>NZ_JBHFIZ010000007.1:74194-82054 GCF_057334535.1 Achromobacter colocynthidis | reverse complement strand
GGGCTCCCCCCCCCCCACGCGGGTTCAGCCGCGTACCTGGCCTTCGCCGCTCAATACCCACTTCAGGGTGGTCAAGCCTTCCAGGCCGACGGGGCCGCGCGCGTGCAAGCGGTTCGTGGAGATACCGATTTCGGCGCCCAGCCCATATTCGAAGCCGTCCGCGAAGCAGGTTGGCAGGTTGACGTAGACCGAGCTGGAATCGACTTCGCGCTGGAAGCGCTGCGCCGCCGACAGATCTTCGGTGACGATGGAATCCGTGTGGCCGGAGCCCCAGCGTGCAATGTGTTCGATGGCGTCATCCAGGGTGTCAACGATGCGCACCGCCAGGATGGGACCCAGGTATTCCGTGCCCCAATCTGCTTCGGTGGCCGGCGTAATGTGAGGCAGCAACGCCAGCGTGCGCGGGCAGCCGCGCAGCTCGACGCCGTGTTCGATAAAGGCCGCCGCCAGCGTGGGCAAAATGGAAACGGCCGCGACCGCGTCGACCAGCAACGTTTCCATGGCGCCGCAAATGCCATAGCGGTAGGTCTTGGCGTTGAACGCAATGGAATGCGCTTTGTCCGGGTCGGCCGCTGCGTCGATGTAGACGTGGCAATTGCCATCCAGATGTTTGATCAGGGGCACGCGCGCTTCCTGCGACAGGCGCGCGATCAGGCCCTTGCCGCCCCGGGGCACGATGACGTCGATATGCTCGGTCATGGTGATGAGCTTGCCCACGGCGGCGCGGTCGGCAGTGGCCACGACCTGCACGGCTTCCTGCGGCAAGCCGGCAGCAGCCAGGCCGGTCTGGACCACGCGGCCCAAGGCGATGTTCGAGTGGAGCGCTTCGCTGCCGCCGCGCAAGATGGCGGCATTGCCTGACTTCAGGCACAGCGCGGCTGCGTCGATCGTGACGTTGGGGCGCGATTCGTAAATGATGCCGATGACGCCCAGCGGCACGCGCATCTGGGCTACTCGCATGCCGTTGGGGCGCACGGTGGTGGCGGTGATGCTGCCGATAGGGTCGGGCAGGGCGGCGATCTGGCGCAAGCCTTCGGCCATGTGCGCCAGCGTTTTGTCGGACAGCGTCAGGCGGTCAAGCAGCGCCGGTTCCAGACCGTTGGCCCGGGCGGCGGAGACGTCTTTCTCGTTGGCGGCCTTCAGCTCGTCGTGGCTGGCGGCCAAGGCGTCGGCCATTGCCAGCAGCGCCTTGTTTTTCGCGGCACTATTGGCGCGCATCATGGCGCGCGAGGCGCGCCGGGCGTTTTCGCCCAAGGTCAGCATGGCGTGTTCGATGGAGGACGAGGACATGGCGGCGTCAATCATGGAGGTTTTGGGGGCGGCTTCAGGCGGCGGCTTATCGGCCGCCTTAAGGTCTGGGGGCTGGGCGCTAGAGTCTAGAGTCTAGAGTCTAGGTCTATTGCCTGGGGCCAGTGGATTCAGTGTATCTCCGGCGGCAAGGCCGGAGGCGTCGGGAAGACAAGGGGACAGCAAGGCGAAGGCGGCGGCAGTGCCGCCTTCACGGTCGTCCGCCGGCGGCGGCAACACGCAGGGCCAGGCGGGTCATTTCTTCCCAGGGGTCCGACAGCCGGCCGGCGACGGACAAGCCCTTGATCAGGCGGTCGACGTCATGGGCGTGCTGCACCGCAGCCGGCCAGACGCCGGGCTGCACCCGGTTCAACGCCTGTAGCGCCAGGCGCTCATGCGCGCCGAAAATGCGCAGCCGGCGCATCAGGCCATTGACGTCCTGGCCCAGCGCGCGCGCTTCGGCCACGCGGGCAAGCAGGCGGATTTCTTCGCCGACGGCCCACAACACCAGCGGCAGGGCTTCGCCTTCGGCGCGCAGGCCATCGATCATGCGGATGGTGCGCGCGATGTCGCCGGCAAGCATGGCGTCACGCAGGCCGAAGACGTCGTAGCGCGCCACGTTCAGCACCGCGCGTTCCACGTCTTCCGCCGCCAATTGGCCTTCCGGATACAGCAGGCCCAGCTTCTGGATTTCTTGGTGCGCGGCCAGCAGGTTGCCTTCGACCTTGTCGGCCATCCATTGCAGGGTGGCGCCGTCGGCACGCTGGTTTTGGCGCGCCAGCCGCATGCCGACCCAGGCGGGCAGCCGGCCGCGTTCGATATTGGCGATGTCGACCATCATGCCGGCGCGGGCAAGCGCCTGGACCCAGCGGCTTTCGCGGGTGGCTTTGTCCAACCTCGGCAGGGCGATCAGGATCAGCGTGTCGGCATCGGCCTGTTTTTCGGCTTGCTCGGCCAGCTTGCTCAGTGTGTCTGCGCCTGACTTGCCGGGTTTGCCGGTGGGAATCTTGATTTCAAGGATGCGGCGGTCGCCGAACAGCGACACGCTTTGAGTGGCGGCAAGGACGCTGCTCCAGTCGCTGCGCGCGTCCATCACCATGGAAAGCCGCTCGGTATAGCCCGCGTTGCGCGCCGAGGCGCGCAACGTGTCGACGGCTTCCGTCACCAGCAAGGGCTCGTCGCCCGACACCGTATACAGCGGGGCAAGCCGGTTGCCGGGCCGCTGCAGGTGCTCGGCAAGCCGGTCCGCGTCCAAAGACTGTGCCATGGCCTAGCGCAGGATCGCCGGGTCCGTGGTGGACGGCGTTTGCCAAGGCGTGGGCGTTCTCCTTTGCTGAGGTGCGTTCGGGTCGAACAGCGGGATCTCGCCGTTTTCGCCACGTTCGGCGGCCTCTTCATAGGCGCGACGCACGTCAGGCGCGGTCAGGCGGCGCAGCACGCGCGACACCAGGTCGCGCTGCATGGATTTGTACAAGGTGTCGATCTGGCCTTGCTTGGCCTGCACGACCTGGTCGTCATACGGCATTTCGCGGTAGATGGACAAGGTGGTGTCCGGGATCAGCGCGCGGCCCTTGTTGTCGATCAGGCGGAACGTGTAGTTGATGCCCAGTTCGTATTCCTCGACCCGGCCTTGTGCGTTCAAGGACACTTCACGCAGCGTGCGGGTGTCGCCCACTTGCTGCAGGATGGCCTGTGCTTCCTTGGGCGAGTCCACCAGCTTGGTATTGGGCGAGGCCGCGCGCAGCGCGCGGCGCACGTCGGCGCCGAATTGCGTGTTGTCCGGCATGCCGATGTACATCGTGTCGAACGGCATAGGAGTGACGCCGCGCAGCGCGAAGCCGCAGGCGGAGAGCAGCATGAACAGCGCCACGCAGGCGCCGCGCAGCAGCCAGGATTGGCGGGGGGAGTGCGGGAGTTGCCCGGCGATGTACATGCTTGACCTCATCAGCCTACGACGTTGACCAGTTTGCCCGGCACCACGATGACGCGCTTGGGCGGGCGGCCTTCCAGGAAGCGGGCGACCTCTTCCTGGCTGGCGGCGAGCTTTTCGATGTCTTCCTTGGCAGCGCCGGCGGCCACGCGGATCGAGCCGCGCAGCTTGCCGTTGACCTGGAGCATCAGCTCGATTTCGTCCGCGATCAGCGCGGCTTCGTCCACATGCGGCCACGGCGCGTCCAGCAGGTCGCCCAGTTCTTTGGCGTAGCCCAGGTCTTGCCACAGGTGCCAGGTGATGTGCGGCACCACCGGGTACAGCACGCGCAGCAGCACGCCCAGCGTTTCGGCATAGGCGGCGTCGGCGGCGGCGTCTTCAGGCAGTTTGGCGTCGTCGATCGCGTTCAGCATTTTCATGCAGGCGGACACGACGGTGTTGTACTGGATGCGCTGGTAGTCGTAGTCGGCTTGCTTGAGCAGCGTGTAGACCTCGCGGCGCAGGTCCTTGACGGCGGCGGTGGCTTGCGACCAGTCGGCGCCATGGGCCAGACCACGTGCGACGGCGTCGCGGCGCGCGTAGCTGATGGACCACAGGCGGCGCAGGAAGCGGTTGGAACCTTCGACGCCGGAGTCGGACCATTCCAGGGTCTGCTCGGGGGGGCTGGCGAACATGACGAACAGGCGTGCCGTGTCGGCGCCCAGCGTGTCGATCAGCGATTGCGGATCGACGCCGTTGTTCTTGGACTTGGACATCGTGCCCACGCCGCCATAGTTGATGGCCGAGCCGTCCGACTTCAGCTTGGCGCCGGTGATGGCGCCGCGGTCGTCGTAGACGTTTTCGACGTCTTCGGGCCAGAAGTATTCGATGCCGCCCTGGGGCGTCTTGCGCGAATAGATGTGGTTCAGCACCATGCCCTGGCACAGCAGCTTGGTGAAGGGCTCGTCGAAATTGAGCAGGCCCATGTCGCGCATGACCTTGGTCCAGAAGCGCGCGTAGAGCAAGTGCAACACGGCGTGTTCGATGCCGCCGATGTACTGGTCCATCGGCATCCAGTAATCATTGCGCGAGTCGACCATGGCGTTGTCGTTGCCCGGCGAGGTGTAGCGCATGAAGTACCAGGACGAGTCCACGAACGTGTCCATCGTGTCCGTTTCGCGGCGCGCGGGCTTGCCGCAGCTGGGGCAGGCGCAGGACAGGAAGGCTTCGTTCTTGGCCAGCGGGTTGCCGCTGCCATCGGGGATCAGGTCGTCGGGCAGGACGACGGGCAAGTCTTTTTCGGGAACCGGCACCGGGCCGCAGTCGGCGCAGTGGATGATCGGGATCGGCGTGCCCCAGTAGCGCTGGCGCGAGATGCCCCAGTCGCGCAGGCGCCAGGTGGTCTGCTTTTCGCCCAGGCCTTGCGCGCCCAGGTCAACCGCGATGGCGTCCACGGCTTCCTTGTGCGACAGGCCGTCGTATTTGCCCGAATTGATGGTGCGGCCCGACTGCTTGTCGCCATACCATTCCTGCCAGGCGGCGGTGGAGTATTCCTTGCCGGCCACGTCCACGACCTGCACGATGGGCAGGTCGTATTTCTTGGCGAAGGCGAAATCGCGTTCGTCGTGCGCGGGCACGCCCATGACGGCGCCGTCGCCGTAGGTCATCAGCACGTAGTTGCCGACCCAGACCTCGACGTCAGCGCCCGTGATCGGGTGCGTGACGGTAAGACCCGTACGCATGCCTTCCTTTTCGCGCGTGGCCATTTCGGCCTCGGTCGTGCCGCCCAGCTTGCACTGTTCAATGAAGGCGGACAATTGCGGGTTGTTGCGCGCGGCGTGCGTGGCCAGCGGGTGTTCAGGCGCCACGGCGCAGAACGTCACGCCCATGATCGTGTCGGCGCGGGTGGTGAAGACGTACAGCTTGCCGTCCTGGATCAACTGGCCGTCCTGGCCGGCGATCTTGTGCGGGAAGGCGAAACGCAGGCCTTCGGACTTGCCGATCCAGTTTTCCTGCATCAGGCGCACGCGCTCGGGCCAGCCGGGCAGGTCGTTCTGGACGGCGCCCAGCAGTTCGTCGGCGTAGTCGGTGATACGCAGGTAGTAGCCGGGGATTTCGCGCTTTTCAACCAGCGCGCCCGACCGCCAGCCGCGGCCGTCGATGACTTGTTCGTTGGCCAGCACGGTTTGGTCGACCGGATCCCAGTTGACGACCTGGGTCTTGCGATAGGCCACGCCCTTTTCCAGCATCTTCAGGAACAGCCACTGGTTCCACTTGTAGTACTGGGGATCGCAGGCGCACATTTCGCGCGTCCAGTCGATTGCCAGACCCATCGCCTTCATCTGCTTCTTCATGTAGGCGATGTTGTCGTAGGTCCATTTGGCCGGCGGCACCTTGGACTTGATGGCGGCGTTTTCCGCCGGCATGCCGAAGGCGTCCCAGCCCATGGGCATCAGGACGTTATAGCCACGCATGCGCAACTGACGCGCCATCATGTCGTTGATGGTGTAGTTGCGCACGTGGCCCATGTGCAGCTTGCCGCTGGGGTAGGGCAGCATCGAGCAGGCGTAGAACTTCGGCTTTTCGGAGCCGTCGGCGTTCTTCGCGTGTTCATGGACCAGATAGGCGTCGCGGGCCTGCCAGTCTTGGTGGGCGGCCGCTTCGACGGTAGTGGGGAGGTAACGTTCCTGCATGGGCTCGGGCACGGTGGCAAAAAAGGGTGAGCCGCCCCGCCGCGTGGACGCGGGGGCGGCCTGACGCGGTGGCGGTCAAAACCCCTGATTATAGGAGGTGCTAGACGCGGCGAGGGGGCGGGGCTGTTTCGGGGATGCGCGCACTTGGCGCCAATGTGCCATAGGCCAATGTAACCACGCCCAGAACAGCGCCCGCGATGACCACGCCGGGCCAGCCGAAATGGGCGTAAAGCCAGGACGATACCAGTGAACCGGAGGCGCCGCCGAGGAAGTAGCTGGTCATGTAGCCGGCGGTCAGGCGGCTGCGCGCTTCGGGGCGCAGCCGATAGAGCGAACTGGTATTGGTGACATGCACGCCCTGGATGGCCAGGTCCTGCACCAGAATGCCCGCCAGCAGGGCAATCACCGAGGCCTGGCCGAAGGCCATCAGCCCCCACGACCCCAGCAACAGCAGCAGGCCCACACGGGTGGCCAGGTTGCCCAGGCCCCGGTCGGCCAGGCGCCCGAAGCGGTTGGCGGCATAGGCGCCCGCCGCCCCCGCCAGGCCGAACAGCCCGATGGTGGTGTTGCTGTATTCATAGGGCGGGCTGGCCAACAGGAAGGTCAGCGGTGTCCACAGCATGCTGAAGGCGGCGAACAGCAGAAAGCCCAGCAGCGACCGCGCGCGAAACAGCGGCTCTTCCATAAACATGCGCAAGATGGAGCCCAGCAGACGCGGGTAGCTCATCGTGGTGGGGCTTTGATAGCGGGGCAGCACGCGCCACAAGGCGGCGGACATGCCCAGCATCAGCAGGGCGGCCACCCAGTACACCGTGCGCCAACTGCCCACGTCCGCCAGCGCGCCGGCCACGGTGCGGGCCAGCAGGATGCCCAGCAACAGCCCGCTCATGACCGTGCCGACCGCCTTGCCGCGTTCATGCGGCGCGGCAAGGGTCGCGGCGAACGGCACCAGGATCTGGGCCACCACCGACAGCATCCCCGTGAGCGCGGTGCCCAGCAGCAGCAGGGCGATGTTGTGGGCGAACGAGGAAATCAACAGTCCGCCGGCCGACAGCAGCGTCATCAGCACGATCAGGCGGCGGCGTTCGAACAGGTCGCCCAGCGGAACCAGCAGCATCAGCCCCAGCGCGTAGCTCAGTTGCGCGGTGGTGACGATGGCGCCCGCCATGGCGTTGGATAGTGAAAACTGTTGGCCGATGGTGTGCAGCAGGGGCTGCGCGTAGTAATTGCTGGCAACGGCCAAGCCGGTTGCCACGGACATCAGCAAAACGATCGGCGCGGTCAGCGTGGGCGTTGGTGTTGGCGTGGAAGAGGGGGAGGTGGAAGAAGATGCATTCATAAGTCAGACCCCGATGCCGCCGGGGGTTTCCTGGTCGTGTTTGAGCAAGAGCTTTTTCAGCAGGCCAGCCAATTGCTTGCGCTCGGCCACCGATAGCGGGTCCAGCAGTTCGCCCAGGTCCTTCAAATAGTCCTTCAGCACCAGTTTGATCACGCGCAAGCCTTCAGTAGTCAGCGACACGATGATGCCTCGGCGGTCGTCCGGGTTGGGGTTGCGCACCAGCAGGCCGGCTTGCTCCAGGCGGTCCAGCCGGTTGGTCATGGCGCCCGAGGTCAGCAGCAGCGCGTCGACCAGCTTTTGCGGATTCATGGCGTGCGGCGCGCCCGTGCGGTAGAGCGTGGCGAGCACATCGAATTCACCTTGGTGCAGGTTGTGGCGGCGAAAGCTGCGATTCACGTTGCGGGTGGCGAAGGCGTTCAAGCGGAACACCCGGGTGATGACAGCCATGGCGGCAAAGTCCTGCGTGGGACATTCCGTGCTCCATTGCGAGATCACCAGATCGACCAGATCAGAGGTAGGCATGGCAGTAATACTTTGATATGAAGTTTCTTAACATTAAGATAAATTCTAACCGCCGATCGGGCGCCACGCAAAATGGCCGGCAAAAAAAGAAAGGCGCGCCTCTTTCGAGG
>NZ_JBHFIZ010000007.1:31586-74112 GCF_057334535.1 Achromobacter colocynthidis | reverse complement strand
CTTTCGAGGGGGGCCTTTCCGGCTTGACCGGATGGTCGCGCGAATTACTGCGCGGCGTCCTTCAGCTTCTTGAGCGGGCGAACCTTCACCTTGACCGAAGCCGGCTTGGCGGGGAACCAACGCTCTTCACCCGTGAACGGGTCCTTGCCGAAGCGCTTGGCCTTGGCGGGAACCTTCTGCACGGCAACCTTGAACAGGCCGGGCAGCGTGAATTCGCCAGCGCCCTTCTTGTCCACGGAACCCAGCACCGAGGTTTCCAGGCTAGCCAGAACGGCCTTGACGGCCTTGGCTTCAACGCCCGATTGCTCAACGATGTAAGCGACCAGTTGGGTCTTGTTCAGGGCAGCCTTGATGGCCTTGGGTGCAGCAGCGACCTTCTTGGCGGCGACGACCTTCTTTGCTGCGGGCTTCACAGCGGCCTTGGTGGCGGTTGCCTTCTTTGCGGGCGCCTTGACGGCGGGCTTGGTGACTTTCTTGGCAGGAGCTTTTGCTTTCGTGGCCATGGTCAAAATCCGTAGTTGAGGACATGGGGCAGCGCGCGCCGGGTATCGGCAATTAACGCTACGCGCCCGATGATAGCGGAAGACTCGCGGTTCTAGCGGCTTTCCTCCGGCATTTAAGCCACTGTTTGTTGTTTTCGACGCAGAAAAGTGCTTGCTGCAAGGGTTCCGTCTGAAATGACGCCGCGCAAAGCCCTGTTTTTGAGGCGTGGCGCCGCACTGAACCAAGCAAGCCCGCCGTGTTCCAATTGCGTGCGAAAAACCAAAATGCATGGATTCAACGTACTTATATGCTGATGAAGAAACTGGCGGCGAGCTTGCTCGTCGCGACCGCATGCCTGTCCAGCGCAATGGCGCAGCCGATGCCCGAACCGGTGTTGTCGGCCAAGGCCTGGCTGTTGCTGGATGAGACCAGCGGCCAAGTGATCGCGTCGCACGCGGCCACTACCCGGATTGAGCCGGCGTCGCTCACGAAGATCATGACGGCCTACGTCGTGTTCGAGGCCTTGAACAATAAGGAAGTGACGCCGGGGCAAATGGTGGTCATCTCGACGCGGGCCTGGAAAGTGCCCGCGGGCAGCTCGAAGATGTTCCTGGAGCCCGGCTCGAAAGTGACCGTGGATGACCTGCTGCGCGGCTTGATGATCCAGTCCGGCAACGATGCGGCCATTGCACTGGCTGAAGCCGTGTCCGGCAGCGTGGAAGCCTTCGTGGCGCGCATGAACGATACGGCGGCAAGGCTGGGCCTGCACGCCACGCACTTTGCCAGCCCGCACGGCCTGCCTGATCCGGGGACGTATTCCACGGCCAGTGACCTGTCCATCCTGGCGACGCGCTTCATCCGCGATTTCCCGCAGTTGTACAAGACCTACGATTCGGCCAAGCAGTTCACGTTCAACAAGATCACACAGCCCAACCGCAACCGCCTGCTGTGGCTGGACCCCAGCGTGGACGGGCTGAAAACGGGGCACACCGATTCCGCCGGCTATTGCATCATCGCCAGCGCGCGCCGTCCCAATGGCGCCGACCAGCGGCGCTTGATCACGGTGGTGGTGGGCACGGCGTCCGACAAGCTGCGCACGCAGGAAAGCCGGCAGTTGCTGGAGTGGGGTTTCCAGGGTTTCAATACCATCAAGCTGTACGCGCGCGGCCAGGCGGTGGCGTCGCCCGAAGTCTGGAAAGGCGAAAGCGACAGCCTGAAGGCGGGCTTCGCGCGGGATGCCTATGTGACCGTGCCGGCCGGCGCCAAAGTCGAGCCGGTGTGGACGCCGCAGCAGCCGTTGGTCGCGCCCATCGTGGCGCAGCAAACGGTGGGGGCCTTGCGCGTGATGGTGGACGGCAAGCCGGCGATGCAGTTTCCGGTAGTGGCGCTGGAGCCCGTGGCTGAAGCGGGATTCGCGGGACGCGCCTGGGACTCGGTCCGATTGTGGTGGCGTGGCCATTCTGGTTAGGGGGCGCGCCTGCTAAATGGGCGTTTGTTAAGGGGCGCTTGTTCAGGGGCGCGAGTACAGGGGCGCGAGTACAGGCGCGCTCGTCACGACGGCGCGCTTGCCCGGAGGTGTGCGATGGTGGTGAGCTTTCCTGGAGGTCCGGCGCCTGCGCCGGGGGCGGATGACCCGTTGGCGCTGCTGTCGGCGTGCCACGGGCGCATCGCGCGCCAATGCGCAACGCTGACGCGTCTGGCCGCGCATCTTTCCCTGCACGGCAGCGACGATGCCGCGCAAACGGCCGCCGCCAGCGTGTCGCGTTATTTCGATACCGCGGCCACGCACCATCACGAGGACGAAGAACAAGATCTGTTTCCCGCCTTGATTGAATCCATGGCGGGCTCGGATGCGGGTTGCCTGCACGCGCTGGTGCAGGGTCTGATGGACGAACATCGCCGCTTGGAAAGCTTGTGGGCGCCGTTGCGGGCGGAGCTTGCCGAGGTGGCGGCGGGCAGGCCGGCGGTTTTGCCCGCCGAGCAGGTCCAGGAATTCACGCAGGCCTATGCCGCCCACATCCAGCGCGAAGAAGACGAACTCTTGCCGATGGCGGCGCGGCTGGTGTCCGACGACGCGCTGATGGCCATGGGACACGCCATGCGGGCGCGGCGCGGCGGCGGGGCGGCCTGAGCCGTCCTACCCCGCTTGCGTTGCGCGTGTCACCGCGAGGGATTACGCTAGACGGCTTTCCACACATCAAGCCGCCGACGACGACACGGCGCGGGCAACAAGATGGAGCAGGCGACAAGATGACGCAAGGGGCAAGCAAACTGGCGACCCGCCTATTCGGTTCATGGGTGGAAGACGTCAGCCGCGTGACCTTGCGTGCGGATTTGTCCGCGGGCCTGCTAGGGGCCTTGCTGGTGCTGCCGCAGGGCGTGGCCTTTGCCACGCTGGCCGGGCTGCCCGCCGAATACGGCCTGTATTCCGCGATCATTCCCTGTATTGTCGCGGCGCTGTTCGGGTCCAGCCGCCATGTCATGTCGGGCCCGACGAATGCCAATTCGCTGGCCTTGTTCGCGGTGCTGACACCGCTGGCCGTTACCGGCAGCCCTGGCTACATCGAACTGGCGCTGGCGGTTACCGTGCTGGTCGGACTCATGCAGTGGCTCGTGGGCGCGCTGCGCCTGGGGTCGCTGGCGCACTTCATTTCACCGTCGGCCCTGTTTGGCTTTACCAGCGGCGCGGCCATCCTGATCGCGGTGCATGCCTTGAAGGACGGGCTGGGCGTGCCGTCGCCGGACTCTCATGGTGCGGGCGCGTTGCTGGTCAGCGTGGGCACGCATCTGGACCAGATACACCCGGGCGCGGTGATGGTGACGCTTGTGACCTTGGGCGTGGCCTTGCTGGCGCGCCGGCTTGATAAGCGCAAGCCCTACATGCTGTTTGGTCTGGTGGCCGGTGCGCTGGCGGCCGCCGCATTCAACGCCTGGGTCGCCACGCAGGGCGGGAGTCCTGTGTCGGTGGTGGGCGCCATCGCGCAACCGTGGCCGCCGTTTCATGTGCCGAGCGTGGATTGGCGCGCCTTGCCCGACCTGCTCAGCTTGGCGTTCGCGCTGACCATCGTGGCCTTGGCGCAATCTATTTCCATCGCCAAGGCGGTGGCCACCCGGTCTGGCCAGCGCATTGACGCCAATCGGGAATTCGTGGGGCAGGGGCTATCGAACATCGTCGGCGGCTTCTTTTCCTGCTATTTGTCTTGCGGGTCGTTGAACCGGTCTATTCCCAATTTTGAAGCGGGCGCCAGGACGCCGCTGGCGGCGGTTTTCTCCGCCGTGCTGCTGGTGGTGCTGGTGGCTTTGTCCGCCCCGTTGCTGGCCATGATTCCGAACGCCGCCATTTCCGGGTTGCTGTTGCTGGTGGCATGGACGCTGCTGGATATTCCGCGCTGGCGGCAACTGATCCGCATGCAGCCCGGCGAGTGCGCGATTGCTGCCGCCACGCTGGCCGCCACCGTCACCATCCGCATGGAAGTGGCAATTCTGCTGGGCACCGTGCTGTCGTTGATGGCGTATCTGCATCGCACTTCACGCCCGGCGATGCGCACGATGGGGTTTGATTCGCGCGCACCGGATCGGCGTTTCGTGGTGCTTGAGCACCAGCCCGACGCCTTGCCCGAATGCCCGCAACTGAAGCTCTTGCGCATGGAAGGGTCTATCTACTTCGGCGCGGCGGCCCACGTGGCACAGCGCTTGCACGAGCTGCGCGCCGTGCCCAATGCGCCGCGCCACCTGCTGGTCATGGCCAAGAGCATGAACTTCATTGACCTGGCCGGGGCACAGGTCTGGGAAGACGAACTGGCCGCGCGCCGCGCGATGGGGGGCGACCTGTATTTCCACCGCCCCCGGCCTGAAGTGATGGACATGTGGCGGCGCACGGGCTTTCTGGATCGGCTGGGCGCCGACCATATCTACCCCGATAAGGCAACGGCGCTGCGTTCGATCTACGCCCGGCTGGACCCCGATATCTGCGCCGGCTGCCAGGCCAGGATCTTCTGGGAATGCCCGCCGCCCAATCCCCAGAACATGGTTGATCCGCACGGGTCAGGCCGCACGGGTCAAAGCGCGGCTTGACGCCGCATTGCCGCACGGGATTCAGGGCGCTTCGGTGCCCAGGTAGGCGGCGCGCACCCGTTCGTCCGCCGCGATGACGGCGGGGGCGCCTTCGGCCAGCAGCGCGCCGCGCACCAGTACCGCGATGTGGTCGGCGTGCTTGAACACCACGTCCAGGCTGTGTTCCGTGAACAGCACGGCGATGCGCTGGGTGTCGGCCAACTGGCGCGTCAGCCGCATCAGTGCGTGCCGTTCGTTGGTGGCCATGCCGGCCGTGGGCTCGTCCATCAACAGCAGGCGCGGCTGGTGGGCCAGCGCCATGGCAAGCTCTACCCGCTTGACGTCGCCATAGGCCAGGGTGCCGCAGGGCGACTCGGCCTTGTCCGCCATTTGTACTTGCGACAACAAGGCCATGGCTTCGTCGGCGGCGTGCTGGTCGGCGCGGCGCCAGGGGCGAAACAGCAGGCGGTCGCGCGCCAGCAGTGCCGTCTGCACGTTTTCGCGCACCGTCATCGACCGGAACGTGGCGGCGGTCTGAAAGGTGCGGCCCACGCCTAGCCGGCAGATCTTGCCGGCCGACAGGCCCACCAGCTCTCGGCCGTCCAGCCGCACGGATCCGGCGTCCGGCCGTAGCTGGCCGCCCAGCACGTTGAAGCAGGTGGACTTGCCCGCGCCGTTTGGGCCGATCAAGGCCAGCATCCGGCCCGCTTCAAGCGTGAAGGACACGCCGGCCAGTGCGTCGATGCCGCCGAAGGATTTGCGCAAGCCTTCCACTTGCAGCAGGGCGCCGGTCTTCGTCATGCGCGCCTCCCGCGTAGCCGCGCCGCGGCGCCCGCCAAGCCGTCCGGGAAGACCATCACCAGCGCCAGGATGGCCAGGCCCAACACGGCGTGCCAGTACTCGGTGCTGCGCGCGGCGGTGTCTTGCAGCCAGGTGTAGGCAGCCGCGCCCACCAGCGGGCCCGCCAGTGTTTGCAAGCCGCCCAGCAAGACCATAACCAGCCCGTCCACCGAGCGGCTCACCGCCATCACGTCGGGGGCGATGCTGCCTTTGGAAAACGCATAGAGCGACCCCGCCATGCCGGCGGCGAAGGACGCCGCGACGAATCCTGCCCACTGTACGCGCCGGGCCTCCATGCCCAGCGCCTCGGCGCGCAAGGGCGAATCGCGCACGCCGCGCAGGGCATAACCCAGCGGTGAAAAAGCCAGGCGGCGCAGCCACGCGATGCCCGCCGCGCACACGGCCAGCGTCAGGTAATAGAACCAAGGTCCTTGCGTCAGCCACGGCGAGGGCCACAGCCCGATCAGGCCATTGCTGCCGCCCGTGACGTCATCCCATTGATAGGCAAGCGCCCAGAGTATTTGCGCGACGGCCAGTGTCAGCATGGCCAGGTACACGCCAGACAGGCGCACGCAGAACCAGCCGAACAGCAGCGCGCCGAACGCAGCCGCAAAGGGGCCCAGCAGCAGGGCGGCTTCCATTGGCACGGCCGCCAGTTTGAGCAGCAGCGCGGCGCCGTATGCGCCCAGGCCAAACCACGCGGCGTGGCCGAAAGAGGTCATGCCCGCCAGGCCGGTCAGAAAATGCAGGCTGGCCGCGAAGAGGGCGGCGATCAGGATCTCGGTCATCAAGATGCCCAGATAGGGCCACTGCAAGGTTGCGACGGGCACCAGCGCCAGCAGAAGCAGCAGCAGACCATAGGCCAGCCGCAGGCGGCGGCCGGCCGGGGCAATGGGGCGTTCGGGCGCGCTGGCATGGGAGCTTGGGGCGGGCGGTTTGCCCAGCAAGCCCCAGGGGCGTACCACCAGCACCACCGCCATCACGGCAAACTCGGCCAACAGGGTCAGTTTCGACAGGTTGAACACCCAGGGGCCGATGTGCACTTGCCCCAGGAAAACGAACACGGCCTTGACGGAACAGATCAGCAGCGCCGCCAGGAAGGCGCCGGGTATCGACCCCAGGCCGCCCACCACCACCACCACGAACGCGCTGGCGATAATCTCCAGGTCCAGCCCCAAGGTGGCGGGGACACGGGGGGCGGCAAGCGCGCCGCCCAGTCCGGCCAGGAAGGCGCCCAAGGTAAAGGCGGAGGTAAACAGCCAGGCCTGGTTCACGCCCAGCGCGGCCAGCATGCTGCGGTTTTCCGCCGCGGCGCGCAGCAGGCGGCCCCAGCGCGTGCGCATCAAAAGCAGCCACAGCAGGCCCAGCACGATGGGCCCGGCGGCGATCAACAGCAGGTCGTATTGTGGAAAGCGGCGGCCCAGGATCTGGACCGCGCCGGACAGGCCGGGGGCGCGCGCGGCGAATAAATCCTCGGGTCCCCAGATGGCCAACGCCGCATCGCCGATGATGAGCACGAGCGCAAAGGTGGCCAGCAACTGGAACAGTTCGGGCGCCCGGTACAGGCGCTTGAGCACCAGCCATTCGGCCGCGGCGCCGACCAGGCCGGTGGCCAGCGCGGCCAGCAACAGGCCCGCCCAATACGCGGGGCCGTCGCCGAACCAGGTGGTGAAGGTCCAGGCCAGGTAGACGCCCAGCATGTAGAACGAGCCGTGGGCGAAATTCACCACGCGGGTCACGCCGAAAATCAGCGACAGACCCGCGGACACCAGGAACAAGGCGCTGGCGTCCGCCAGGCCGTTAAGCAGCTGCGACAGCAGCCCCGACAGGTTCATCAGTGCGCGGGACGCATCTTGCGCACTTGCTCATCCGGCGGTTGCAGGCGGGCGCCGTCGATATAAGCGAAGTCTTTCATGATGCCCTTGCCGTCTTCCACGGCCGTCACACCCACGTAGACGCCCATCGTCGATTGATGGTCGATCTTGCGGTATTGGATCTGGCCGTAAGGCGTGTCCACCTTCAGGCCGGCAAAGGCGTCCACCAGTTTCTCGGTGTCCACGGCGCCGGCGGCTTTCAAGCCCTGGGCGATGGACATCAGTGACGCATAGCCCACCACTGACCCCACTTTGGGCGTTTCGTTGTAGCGCTTCTTGTAGGCCTCGACGAAGGCGGTGTTGGCGGGTGTGTCGATGGCATACCAGGGGTAGCCGGTCACGATCCAGCCGGTGGGGGTGTCGGCGCCCAGCGGTTCCAGGTATTCCGGCTCGCCCGACAGCACGGACACGACGGGCATGTTTTCGAACAGGCCACGGGTATTGCCTTCACGGACAAATCGGGTCAGGTCGGCGGCGAACAGCACGTTGAAAATGGCGTCGGGCTTGGCGTCGGCCAAGGCCTGCACCACCGCGCCGGCGTCCACCTTGCCCAGCGGCACGGCCTGCTCGGCCACGAATTCCACATCGGACTGGAACGACTTCATCATGGCCTTGAAGGTGGCCACGGCGGATTGCCCGTATTCGTAGTTGGGGTAGACGATGGCCCAGCGCTTCTTGCGTAACGCCAGCGCCTTGGGCGCAAGCGCCGCCACGTGCATCCAGGTGGAAGGGCGCAGGCGGTAGGTGTACCGGTTGCCCTCTTGCCAGGTGATCTTGTCGGTAAGCGGCTCGGCGGCCAGGAAGAACACCTTTTGCTGTTTGGCGAAGTCGGTCAGCGCCAGGCCGGTGTTGGAGAGGAAACCGCCAAACAGCAGTTCCACTTTCTCGCGGGCAATCAGCTCTTGCGCGGCGCGTACCGAATCGCCCGGGTTGCCGTTGTCGTCGCGCGAGATGACTTCCAGCTTCCTGCCCAGCACGCCGCCTTCGGCGTTGACCTGTTCCACCGCCAACTGCCAACCCTTCTTGTAGGGGCCCAGAAAGGCGGGAATGGCCTTGTAGCTGTTGATTTCGCCGATGCGTATCGGCGGTTCCTTGTCCTTGGCGACGGCAACGCCGACGGGCGTCAGCGCCAGGGCCAGGAGTGCGGGCGCAAGCGCGCGGCGCAGCAAAGTAAGGCAGGAGGGGAGCATGGCGGTATCGCAGGCGAGAGGTTTCAAGCGGGGCCAGGCGCGCGGCGCGCAGCCGGTAGCGGCCAATTGAAACATGCTCTTTTATGATCCTGCAATGAAAAAGGCCCTGCATTGCGGCAGGGCCTTTTTCGACTCACCAGAAACCGGCTGAATTACTTCAGCTTGGTTTCCTTGTAGTCAACGTGCTTGCGAGCGACCGGATCAAATTTCTTGATCAGCATCTTCTCGGGCATGTTGCGCTTGTTCTTGGTGGTCGTGTAGAAATGACCCGTGCCGGCAGTCGACTCGAGCTTGATCTTTTCGCGGATACCTTTGGCCATGTCGTGCTCCTAGTATGTAGATTGGCGGGGAGGCCGATTAGGCCATTTCGCCGCGGGCACGCATTTCGGCCAGCACGGCTTCGATGCCGTTCTTGTCGATCGTGCGGATGGCCTTAGCCGAAACACGCAGGCGAACCCAGCGGTTTTCGCTTTCAACCCAGAACCGGCGCGATTGCAGGTTCGGCAGGAAGCGACGCTTGGTCTTGTTGTTCGCGTGCGAAACATTGTTGCCCACCATCGGGCCTTTGCCGGTCACTTGGCATACGCGTGCCATGGATGCACCTCTTTATGTCGTTCTTGTCGCGCATCGCTTGGGGGAGGTAGACAGGGTTTTAGCCGCCGGGCTGTGTAGTTCGCATTGGTGCGCGTTGTATTGCGCTGCGTTGCCGGCCACCCAGTCTTAGTGGATGAGGGGCAAGTGAAACCTGCCCCGTGCTTATACCCGCTGCCTGCCATCCGCCGTGTACTTGAGGTATCTACCAAAGTACCGAAATGCGCGGTTGGGGTCAGAGTGCTGAACTACAAAGCATAGTAGTCCCGCACGGGAAACTTCATGTGAAGACCAAGATTCTAATACGAATATTGCCTGTAGATCAAGCGGTCAAGCTTGCGCGGTGTGCGTTTGCGCGACACGACCCGAAATCCACGACAGGCAGGCGCAGGTTGCCAGGGTGGTGGTCAGGGGCAGGGCGCTATCCGTTTGCCAGGCGCTGACGGCGAATCCGGCCAGCGCGCCGCAGGACAATTGCAGCGTCCCCAATAAGGCGGACGCCGCGCCCAGGCGCTTGCCTTGCTCCGACAGCGCCAGCGCCGCCGAGTTCGGGTTCACGAAGCCCTGGCTACCCATGTAGCCGATCAGGCACACCATCAAGAGAGGCAGCGTCATCCAACCGGCCAATGTCAGGGCCACCGCCACCAGGCTGGCCGAAGCCAGCGAGATCAGCGCCTTGCGCTGCAACTCGCGAGGCGTGTAGGTGCGCAGCAGGCGGGCGCTGATTTGCGAGCAAATGATGAGCGACAGCGCGTTGGTGCCGAACAGCAGGCCGTAATACTGGGGCGCCACACCATACAGTTCGATAAACACGCGCGGCGAACCAATGATGTAGGCGAACATACCGGCCTGGCCAAATCCGCCCGCCAGGCTGTGCGCCATGAAGCCGCGATGCGCGAACAGATCACGGTAGTTGCGCAGGATGGTGCTCCAGCGCAGCGGCACGACGCGCTCGGGCGCCAGCGATTCCTTCATGATCTTGGCGACGGCGAACATCAGCATCGCGCCGCCGGCAAGCATGATCCAGAACAGGCTGCGCCAGGACGTAATGGCCAGCAATTGCCCGCCCAGCAACGGCGCCAGGATGGGAGCCAGGCCCATGATCAGCATCAGCAGCGACATGGCGCGCGCCGCTTCGTGGGTTTCATAGTGGTCGCGGATGACCGCCCGTGGGATCACGATGCCCGCCGCACCGCCCATGGCTTGCACCACGCGCCAGCCGGTCAACGCTTCAACGGAGCTGGACAGCGCGCAACCCAACGAGGCCACCATGAAAAGCGCCAGGCCGACCATCAGCGGCGGCTTGCGGCCAAAGCGGTCGGCCATCGGCCCGTAGAACACCTGCGCCAGCGCCAGGCCGATCAGGTAGGCGGCCAGCGTGCGTTCGACATCGCCTCGGGACACGCCCAGATTCGCCGCAATGGTCGGGAATGCGGGCAGATACATGTCGATGGCGAACGGGCCGATCGCAGTCAGCGCGCCCATGAGGATGAGCCAGCCGGGCAGGCCGCTACGGGAAACAGATGATGGGGACATGGTGATCGCGGTAAAACGCAGGGGACAGGGCGCGCCGACAGTTACCCGCCAGCCGTGCGCCAAGCGAGCGACTGTATCACGGGCCGCCTTACAGCAAAATGTCGGGAACTATCCGATAAAGTCGCCGACGACCCGCTCATGTTCAGAGGAGAAACCGTGAATCCTTTGCTGTCTGTCGTGCAACGCAAACTTGAAGCCCTGCCTGTGCCCGTCCAACTGGTGCTGCCTGATGGCGCGGTGCTGGGGCCGCCTGACCCGCGCGTGCGCTTCGTAACGCATGACAAGGCGGCGCTTGTCCATCTGGCCGAAGGCGGCGTGGGCGTGCTGGGGCAGGACTACGTGGAAGGGCGCATCGATATCGAAGGCAATATGCGCGACGTGATGGCGGCGGCGGCGGCGTTGTTGCCCGGCTCGCCGGTGGAGGCGGCGCGTAGCGGATGGCTGACCGAACTGGTGCGCCGCGTGATGTCGGTGTGGCGCCACTCCATTGAGCGGGACGCCAAGCAGATCGAGTTCCATTACGACCTGTCCGACGATTTCTACGCCCTGTGGCTGGACCCGCGCCGCGTCTATTCCTGCGCGTACTTCCGCACGCCGGACATGACGTTGGCGCAAGCCCAGGAAGCCAAGCTTGACCTCATTTGCCGCAAGCTGCGCCTGCGCGCAGGCGAGCGCTTTCTGGATGTGGGCGCGGGCTGGGGCGGCCTGCTGCTGTGGGCCGCCGAGCACTATGGCGTGGACGCCACCGGCATCACGCTGTCGCGCAACCAGCATGCGCATGTGACGAAGCTGATCCAGGAAAAGGGCCTGGCCGGCCGGGTTCGCATGGAACTGCTGGATTACCGCAAGCTCGACGAGTCCACGCCCTACGACAAGATTGCCTCGGTGGGCATGTTCGAGCACGTGGGCCGGGCACAGTTGGAAGGCTACTTCGCCAAGCTGCGCCGCCTGCTCAAACCGGGCGGGCTGATCATGAACCATGGCATTACGGCGGCGGGCGTCTACAACCCCGAGCTGGGCAACGGCATGGGCGAATTCATTGAAAAATACATCTTCCCCGGCGGCGAATTGACGCATATCAGCGTGGTCATGCAGGCCATGACCAACGGCGGGCTGGAAGAGGTGGACGTTGAAAACCTGCGGCCGCATTACGCGCGCACGCTGTGGGCCTGGAGCGATGCGCTGGAAGCCCGCCTGCCCGAAGCGGCGCAAGTGTTGAGCGGCGAGCAAGGCGCGCGGTCCTTGCGCGCCTATCGCTTGTATCTGGCGGGCTGCGCCATGGCGTTCGAGCACGGTTGGATTGCCCTGCATCAGATTCTGGGCCAGACGCCTGCCGTGGGCAGGCCGGACGAACTGGATAACCCGCCGGACTTGTCTTACCCGTGGCGGCGCGACTACATGTATGCGGACGGCGGGGCGTCGTGGGCGCCGAAAGCTGAATAACTCCTGAATATAAACTGAATATTTGCTGAATCTTTGCTGAATATTTGATGAGATTTGACGGGCGGCGTGCGTTCAAAGCGACCCGCCTTCAACTTTTGGCGCGTCTGAAACGCCTGGAATGTACTAATACGAGAAAAATATTTACTGAATGCATCAGTCATTTGAAACCAATATTCCCCAGGGAAATTCGGGGTTTCATCTCGGTTGCTTCAGGGTAATCCCCGATCTTTTTCGCCTGAAATGTATCGGTTCGCTTCAGCCTTGGGGTTGGGCGCCGCAGCAATTTCGTTTAAGATGCTGCCTTCTTCGTTCAGTTTTGTTCAATTTCTGTGGGTTTTCAAAAATCGTGTTTTTGAAACTCCTGTCTTGCAAGAATCCGCGCCTTTGCGGTTCCTCTTGTCGCTAGTGTCGGTTTGTATTGGCGGTTCTGCCCGTCTTCCGCACAACCCCCTTAGCTCCACGGCACTTCCAGGCCAGGCCTGGCGTGTGTCCTTGAACCTATGGAGGCAAAAAGCCAATGCGTTTTACCCCTGTCAAGACCCTGGCCGCCGCGGCCGTCATGTTTGCCTTTGCTGGCGTGGCCCAAGCCGCTGACGCCCCCGAATGCGAGATCAAGCGCCCGGTCAATTTCGGCGCCATGAACTGGGAATCCAACCTGGTTCTGGTTGATGTCGAACGTTTCATCATGGAAAAGGGCTACGGTTGCAAGACCGAAACCCTGCCGACGGAAACCTTGCCCGCCCTGGCCGCGCTTGAGCGCGGCGACCTGGATATCAATACCGAGATCTGGCTGAACAGCGTGGCCGATCCCTGGGATCGCGCTCAAAAGACCGGCAAGGTCAAGCGCATTGGCGACATCTACATGGGCGCCGAAGGCTGGTACATCCCGCGCTACACCGCAGAGCGCCTGCCCGAGCTGAAGTCGGCCGCCGACCTGCCGAAGTTCAAGGACGAATTCAAGGACCCGGAAGAGCCCGGCAAGGGCCGTTTCTACGGCTGCCCGGCGGGCTGGGGTTGCGAAGTCACCAGCAACAACCTGTTCCACGCCTTGAAGCTGGACGACACCTACACGCTGTACTCGCCCGGCACGGGCGCCGCGCAGAAAGCCGCGCTGATGTCGGCCTACAAGCGCAAGCAGAACGTGGTTTTCTACTACTGGTCGCCCACGCCGCTGGTTGGCGCGATGGACCTGGTCAAGCTGGATATGCCGCCCTATGACGCCGAAAAGCACAAGTGCCTGACGTCGACCAAGTGCGCCAAACCCGAACCTAGCGCCTACCCCGACAACCCCGTCTTCACCGCCGTGAACACCAAGTTCTCGGAAGAAGCGCCCAAGCTGACCGAGTTCCTGTCCAAGGTATCGGTGCCGCTGCCGGTCATCAATGAAACCCTGGCCCACATGGAAGAGTCCGGCGATGAGTCCAACGCCGTGGCCAAGTGGTTCCTGAAGAACAAGCCCGACGTCTGGACCAAGTGGGTTCCTGCTGACGTCGCCGGGCGCGTCCAAAGCGCGCTGTAACGGTATCCGGTGTTGGCCGCGCGCCGTCATGGCGCGGGCCGGCCCGGTTTGCCGCGAGTGTCGGCAGGCCGGGACACCGCCAGGTGAAAAGCCCTCAAGGAAAAAGCCTTTAAGGAAATAGCCCTTAAGGGAAAAGTCGATAAGGGGAAAGCCCTTAAGGGAAAAAGCCTCACGGCGGATTTCACGCCCAGGGTTTTTTCCCCTGAGATGGCCGCTGGCAGGGCGCTTGCGCCCGGCCGCCAGCAATAGGCGTTGCACCGCATGCAGCCTGCTTTCGTCAAGAAAGCCCTCTGGCCGCATGCCCATCCGGAATCCGGAATGCGTGGCGGCCCCTGCCGCCGGAAAGCGCCCAAGAATGGAGTCGAAACTATGTTTCCTGAAATTATTCCCGCCCGCCAGGTCAGGGCGGCGATCGACGGGTTCGTCGATCACCTGGTCACCAACTACGCCGACACGCTAGAGACTCTGTCTCAGCCGGTGCTGCACGCCCTGGTGTGGTTGGAGCAATTGTTGCGCAGCTCGCCCTGGTGGGCCGTGGTTGGCGTCACCGTGGCGATCGCCTGGGGCGTCAGCCGCCGCATCGGCCTGAGCCTGGCCATGGGCGCGCTACTGTGCATGATCGGCGTGCTGGGCCTGTGGGACGCCGGCATGCAGACCTTGGCGCTGATGATCATGGCCGCCGGCCTGTCGGTGCTGATCGGTATTCCGCTGGGTGTGCTGATGGCTCGCGTGAACTGGCTGCGTTCCATCATGCTGCCGGTACTGGACGTGATGCAGACCATGCCCAGCTTCGTGTACCTGATTCCGGTCGTGATGCTGTTTGGCCTGGGCAAGATTCCCGCCATCATCGCCACCGTCATCTACGCCGTGCCGCCGCTGATCCGCCTGACCGACCTGGGCATCCGCCTGGTTGACCGCGAAGTGCTGGAAGCGTCGCGCGCCTTTGGCGCCAACCCGCGCCAGCAGCTCTTCGGCGTGCAGTTGCCGCTGGCGCTGCCCAACATCATGGCGGGCATCAACCAGACCACGATGATGGCGCTGTCCATGGTGGTGATCGCCTCGATGATCGGCGCGCGCGGCCTGGGCTATGAAGTGTTGCTGGGCATCAACCGCCTGGAAGTGGGGCGTGGCCTGTTGGCGGGCCTGGGTATCGTGGTGCTGGCCGTGCTGTTCGACCGGATCACGCAATCGTATGGACAGCGCATGCGCATGGGAGGCCAGCGATGAGCAAGATCGAAGTCAAGAACATCTACAAGGTCTTTGGATCGCATCCGAAGAAGTGGCTGGAAGCCGCCCAGGGCGGCATGAGCAAGGAACAGCTGTTGGCCGAAAGCGGCCACACGCTGGGCCTGCGCGACATCAGCCTGTCCATTGAAGAAGGCAGCATCTACGTCATCATGGGGCTGTCGGGCTCCGGCAAGTCGACCTTGATCCGCCACTTCAACCGCCTGATCGAGCCCAGCGCCGGCCACATCCTGGTGGATGGCGTGGACGTCGTCAGCTTGAACAAGCGCGACCTTGAAGTCTTCCGTCAAAAGAAGATGAGCATGGTGTTCCAGCGCTTTGGCCTGTTTCCGCACCGCACCGTGCTGGACAACGCCGCCTACGGCCTGACCGTGCAGGGCGTGGGCCGCGCAGAACGTGAAAAGCGGGCGCTGGACTGGCTGGAACAAGTGGGCCTGGCCGGTTTCGAAAACCAGTACCCGCACCAACTGTCCGGCGGCATGCAGCAGCGCGTGGGCCTGGCGCGCGCGCTGGCCACCGATGCCGAAATCCTGCTGATGGACGAAGCGTTCTCGGCGCTGGACCCGCTTATCCGCCGCGAAATGCAAGACCAGTTGCTGCAATTGCAGGCCAAGCTGAACAAGACCATCGTGTTCATCACGCACGATCTGGACGAAGCGCTGCGCCTGGGCAACCGCATCGCCATCCTGAAGGACGGCGAGCTGGTGCAGGAAGGCACGCCGGAAGACATCCTGCTGAACCCGGCCAACGATTACGTGCAGTCGTTCCTGCAAGACGTGAACCGCACCAAGGTGCTCAACGCCACGCACGCCGTGAACCCGGCGCGCCTGACCCTCACGATGCGTTCGCGTCCGGCGCACGCGCTGGACCGCATGCGCGCCATGGACTACGAATACGCGCCGGTGTTGGACGGCAAGCGCCTGGCCGGCGTGTTGACCGCGAAGGCGGCCGAGCAGGCCATCCAGGAAGGCGTGCGCGACGTGTCGCGCTTTGTTGAGGACCTGGCCTCGGTGCCCGCCACGGCGGGCCTGGGCGAAGTGCTGGCGCAGCTGGTGCATAGCGATCAGCCGGTAGCCGTCACGGGCGAGGACGACGAATTCCTGGGCATGCTGTCGCGCAAGAAGGTCGTGGAGCTGGTGACCCCGGCGCTTGCGGAAACCACGCCGGAACCGGCCACCGCCGAACTTGAAGGCCAACCCGCTCCCGAGCATCGGGGCGAAGCGGCCTGATCACCGGCGCGCCGTTCCTGGCGTGCTACCCATGGCGCTGCCTGTTTCCCGCGGCGTCCAGCGTTTGAATTTTGCCCGCGTGCAATCAGTTGCACGCGGGCAAAGTCGTTTTATGATGGCTGGCCGGTCACTAGCCCGGCCATCCCCATTCGCATAATCGGAAAGCGCCATGCCCATTTTGAATGTCCAGATCCTGCAAGGCCATTCGGCCGCTCAGAAGGCCGCCTTGCTCACGGCCGCGTCCAACGCGGTGGTTGAAAGCATTGCCGCGCCGCTGCCCAGCGTGCGTATCGTGTTGCAGGAAGTGCCCGCCGAAAACGTGATCGTGGCGGGTGAGATCGGCAAGCGCATGGTGCGGGTGGACGTGGCGCTGATCGAAGGGCGCGACGAAGCCAAGAAGGCCGCGCTCATCGCCGCGCTGAACCAGGCCGTGTGCACCAGTATCGACATCTCGGGTGACGACGTGCGGGTGCTGATCCGCGACGTGCCCAAGATGGACATGGGCGTGGCCAACGGCATCAGCGCCAAGGCAGCCGGCCGCTAAGGCAGCCGCGCAGCCACGCAGCCACGCTCGCGCGCAGCAGCACGGTCACGCAGTAGCGCTGTCGCGCGGCAGCTACGGCCCGCGCGCTACTGCGTCTTCAGCCCCAGTTCGGCCACGAAGCGTTTTTCCTCCGCCACTTGCCTGACGGCGAATTCCGTATAGGCCGCGCTGTCCATCAGCATGTGCGGCTGGTCCGCCGTTTCCAGGGCGCGGTTGTACTCGGGGTCGCGTGCCGCGCGGTGAAAGGCCTTTTGCAAAACGACCACCGTCTTCGGATCCATGCCCTTGGGGCCGGCGATGCCCACGGGGTTGGTCGCAACAATGGGGTAACCCAGTTCGGTCATGGTGGGCACCTCGGGCACGCGCTTGGCGCGCGCATCGCCGATGATGGCCAACAGGCGCGCGCGTCCCGTGTCGATCATCGGGCCCCAGCCCGCGTCCGCCACCATCTGGATGTGGCCCCCCAATAGCGCCGTGGTTTCTTCCGCCGCGCCCTTGTACGGAATGAAATTGAACGTCGTGCCGGTCAGCCTGGACAGGCGTTCGATGGCGATGCGGCCCGAACCGCCCGCGCCCGTGGCGCCGTAGCTGATCTTCTCGGGGTGGGCGCGCGCATCGGCGATCAGTTCGTCCAGCGTCTTCCAGGGTGCATCCTGGCGCACCACGATGCCGTAGGAATAAGCCGTCATGCAGGCGATGTAAGTGAAGTCCTGCACGGGGTCGTAGTTCACCTGTTGCAGGAACGGGTAGCGAAACAGCGTGCCCACCACCACCGACACCGTGTAGCCGTCCGGCGCGGCGCTGTGCGCCATGGCGGCCGGCCCCAGCGTGCCGCCCGCGCCTGGCCGGTTGGCAATGACGACGCTCTGGCCCAGCTCGCGCGAGGCCGCCACCGCCAGCGCGCGCATTTGCGTATCGGTGGCGCCGCCGGCGGGAAAGGGCACGATCAGCGTAATGGGCCGCGTCGGAAAGGTGGCCGCGCGCGCGGCCGGGCTGAGCGCCAGCGCGGTGGGCAGGGCAAGCCCCAACCCAAGGCCCAACTTGAGCAGGCTGCGGCGTCTGGGCAAGGCGATGCTGCAAGGATGATCCGTCATGGTTGTCTCCGTCCTGATTGTTATGGGCACAGCAAGAGGGGGCGGGCCTGGGCCTTACAGCGCGATGCCACGCTCGGCCAGGCTGGCGATGGTGGCGTCGTCATAGCCGGCTTCACGCAGGACCTGGGCAGTGTGTTCGCCCGGCAGTGGGGCCTGGCGGTGGATGGCGAACTGAAAGCCGGACATCTTCACGGGGCTGGCGAGCTGCGCGGCCGGCCCGTAGGCCGGATGCCGGGACGCCTGCACCATGCCGCGCGCGGTGAACTGCGGATGCGCCAGGCTTTCAGACAGTTTCAGCACGGGCGACACGCAGCAGTCCGCGCCCTCCAGCAGATCCAGCCAATGCGCCAGCGGCCGCGAGGCAAACAGTGCTTGCAGTTCAGACCGCAGCCACGCCTGTCGCGCGGGGTCGCCATCGCGGTGCAGCGGCAGCAGGTCGGGCCGTTCAATCCGCTTGCACAGCGTGTCCCAGAATTTTGGTTCCAGCGCCGCCACGGCCAGGTAGCGCCCGTCTTGCGCGCGGTACTGCCCGTAGCAGGCCAGCGCGCCCGACAGCGTGTCGCCGCCCGCCGGGCGGGTGTCGCCATGCGCGTTCAGCGTGGCCAGCGGCACCACCGCGCCCGCCAGCAGGCCGTCGGCAATGGCGATGTCCACATAGCGCCCTTGCCCCGTGCGTTGCGCGTCCACCAACGCCGCCAGAATACCCATCACCGCCGTCAGCGAGCCGCCCAGAATGTCCGCCATCGGCAGGTTGGACAGCGCGGGTTGATCCGGCCCGCATCCCATCTGATCGGCCACGCCCGCGTAGGCCGAATAATTCAGGTCATGGCCCGCCGCATCGCTCAGCGGCCCGTTCTGGCCGTAGCCGGTGATGCTGCAAACCACCAAGCGCGGGTTGTGCCGCGACAAGGTCGGGTAGTCGGCCTTCAGGCGCGCGGCCACGCCGGGGCGAAAGCTCTCGATCAGCACGTCGGCCTGCCGAGCCAGCGCCGCCAGCACGGCCTGCCCGTCGGGGTGTTTCAGGTCCAGCCGCAAGCCCCGCTTGTTGCGGTTGCACACGGCGCGCAGCGCGGGGGGCGCGTAGTCCCCCGCCTGCGTGTCTTCGATCTTGATGACGTCGGCGCCCAGGTCGGCCAGGTACTGCGCCCCCAGCGGGCCGGGCAGCAAGCGCGACAGATCCAGGACTTTGATACCCGCAAGCGGAGCGGTGTTCGGCGTATCCAAAGAGGGACTCCGGTAAATACGAAGAGGCGGCCGGACTAAGGCAAAAGCCAGTCTAGGCGGGGCTTTGCGGCGAACCAATGGCGAAATCGCTGATTCGGCTTGGCGGGAATGCTCACGCCGGGCGTTCCGTGCCCGCATGCCTTTCGCTACCATCGACGCAGACGGTTCACGCCCCAGCCGTAGGAATCCGCCATGACGCATCACACCATTGCCGTGGGGCACATCGCCCAGATCCTGCAAGGCGCCCGCACGCGCGGCGTGGACGTTGAGCGCGTGCTGCGGCGCGCGGACGTGCCGCCTGCCTTGTTGCAGGCGCCGATGGCGCGCGTGTCGCAGGCGCAGTTCGCGCAAATTTTGCGGATGCTGCGACGCGCCACGCGCGACGATTTCCTGGGCATGGGACTGCGCCCGGTGCCGCTGGGCGCCTTTGCCCAGGCCTGCCGCCTGGCGGTGCAGGAAAGCACGGTGGGCCAGGCACTGCGCGTGGCGTTTCGCTACTACCACGGCGTGCTGCGCGACTTCACCGCGCGGCTTTGCGTGGCGGGCGACACCGCGCGCATCGTGCTGGACGCCCGAAGCGAACCCGGCTGCACGCAGTGGTATGGCGAACGTACCTTCCTGTTCTTCACCTTGGGCGTGGCCAACTGGCTGGCGGGCCGCCGCATCCCCATCCTGGGCGTGGACTACCACGCGGGCACGCGCAGCGCCGACGCGCAACGGGTCTTTCACGCGCCGGTGCGCTACGGGCAGCCGGTCACCGGCCTGTGGCTGGAATCGCGTTGGCTGGCCTTGCCCGTGGTGCAGGACGCCCAGGCGCTGCATGCCTTTCTGGCCAACGCCCCCTTTGACCTGCTGGTGAAGTATCAAGACCGCGCCACGCTGACCGACCGCATCCGCCGCCTGCTGCGCAACGACCTGTCTGCCGAGTTGCCGTCCTTGGCGCAGGTCAGCGCGCAATTGTCGATGACGCCGCAAACGCTCAGGCGCCATCTGCGCGAAGAAGGGCAGGGCTTTCAGGTGCTGAAGGATGACTTGCGGCGCGACGCCGCCGTTGAATACCTGGGCCGGCATGACTTGTCCCTGATGGAGATTGCCGAGCGCTTAGGCTTTTCCGAACCCAGCACGTTTCATCGCGCCTTCAAGAAATGGACGGGCGTGTCGCCGGGCGAGTATCGCCGTAATCAACTGGCGTGCGGCCCCACCCCGGCCCCCGACCCCGGCCCCGACCCCGGCCCCGACCCCGGCCCCGACCCCGGCCCCGACCCCGGCCCCGACCCCGGCCCCGCCCGCGTGATGCCGGGCGCTGACACTTTCCGCCAATCCATTTGATGCCTGCGGCCATTGCCGCGTTGCGCGCCCGGCGGGAAGCTATGGGCCAGGCAACGGGGGTGCGCAAAGCACTCCAGGAGAAACAGGCATGAATAGAAAAGTTTGGGTGGCCGGCGTGGGCATGATCCCCTTCAGCAAGCCCGGCGCAAGCGAGCCTTATTCCGTGATGGGCATGCGCGCCGCGCGGGAAGCCCTGCAAGACGCGGGCGTGCCGTACGACGCCGTGCAGCAGGCCTACGCGGGCTACGTCTACGGCGATTCCACGTCGGGCCAGGCGGTGGTGTATGGCGTGGGCCTGACCGGCATTCCCGTCTTCAACGTCAACAACAACTGCGCCAGCGGCTCGTCCGCCTTGTTCCTGGCCCGTCAGGCCGTGGAAAGCGGCGCGGTGGAATGTGCACTGGCCGTGGGCTTTGAACAGATGGTGCCGGGCGCGTTGAAAAGCGTTTATGAAGACCGGCCGTCGCCATTGACCGGATTCATCGAGGCGATGACCGACGCGCAAGGCTATGACACCGGCAAGCCTCGCGCCGCGCAGTTCTTCGGCGGCGCCGCGCGCCGCTACATGACGCAGCACGACATCCGCGCCGACACCTTCGCGCGCATCTCCGTCAAGGCGCGCCAGCATGCGGCGCGCAATCCCTACGCCGTCTTTCGCCAGACCGTCACGCTGGCCGACGTGATGGATGCACCGATGATCTTCGAGCCCTTGACGCGCTTGCAATGCTGCCCGCCCACCTGCGGCGCGGCGGCCGCCATCCTGTGCTCGGACGACTTCGCGCGTCGGCATGGCTTGAAGCCCGCCGTCAGCATCGCGGCGCAGGCCATGACCACCGACACGCCCTCCACCTTCGACTCCGGCGACATGCGCTGCCTGGTCGGCTATGACATGACCCGGGCCGCCGCCGACCAGGTCTACGAGGCCGCGGGCGTGGACCCCGACGATCTCGACGTGGTGGAACTGCACGACTGCTTCACGGCCAATGAACTGATCACCTACGAAGGGCTGCGCCTGACGCCCGAGGGCAGCGCCGAAAAATTCATCCTGGATGGCGACAACACCTACGGCGGGCGCGTCGTGACGAATCCGTCGGGCGGCCTGCTGTCCAAGGGCCATCCGCTGGGTGCAACCGGCTTGGCGCAATGCGCCGAGCTGGTCTGGCAACTGCGCGGGCAGGCCGACCTGCGGCAAGTGGAAGGCGCGCGGCTGGCCTTGCAGCACAACCTGGGGCTGGGCGGCGCTTGCGTCGTCACGCTGTACCAGGCGGCATGAAACAGGAGACAAAGACGATGGGTACGCTAGACGGCAAGGTGGCGCTGGTGTCCGGATCCGGACGCGGCATTGGACAAGAAATTGCGCTGAAGCTGGCGCATGAAGGCGCGAAAGTCGTGGTCAACGACCTGGACCCGGCGCCCGCCAACGATACGGTCGCCATGATCCGCCAGGCGGGCGGGCAGGCGCAGGCGTGCCCCGGCAGCGTGACCGCGCCCGGCTTTGCCGAGCGCTTCGTGGGCGCCGCCATCGACACCTTCGGCGGGCTGGACATCATTGTGAACAACGCCGGCTACACCTGGGACAACGTCATCCAGAAGATGACCGACGAGCAGTGGGACGAGATCCTGGCCGTACACCTGTCGGCCCCGTTCCGCATCCTGCGCGCCGCGTCCGGCTTCATCCGCGAAGCGGCCAAGGCCGAGGCCGCCGACGGACGCGAAGTGTTCCGCAAGGTGGTGAACATATCGTCCACCTCGGGCGTGATGGGCAACGCGGGGCAGGCCAACTACGCGGCGGCCAAGGCCGGCATCAATGGCCTGACGCGCGCCATGGCCAAAGAGTGGGGGCGCTACAAAGTGAATGTGAATAGCGTGGCGTTCGGCCTGATCAAGACGCGCCTGACCGAAGCCGCGGCCGATGGCGACGCCACGTTGGACATCGAGGGGCGGCAGATCAAGGTGGGTGTGAATCCGCAGGTGCTGAAAAACGCCGAAAGCCTGATCCCGCTTGGCCGCGCGGGCACGCCTGCCGAAGCGGCGGGCGCTGTGTATCTGTTCTGCCTGCCCGAATCCAACTACGTCAGCGGACAGGTGCTGGTCGTGGGCGGCGGCCGTCCTTGATCGGGGATAAGTCAATGGATACTCCAATGGAATCCCGCCCCGGCTGGATGGACGCCGACCTGACGCTGTTCCAGGATTCCACGCGCCGCCTGTTCGAAAAAGAGTTCGCGCCCGACGAGGAAAAATGGCGCAAGCAGCAACACGCCGATCGCGACATCTGGCACAAGGCCGGCCGCATGGGGCTGCTTTGCGTCAGCATGCCCGAGGCCTATGGCGGCGCGGGCGGCAGCTTCGCGCACGAGGCCATTGTGGCGGCCGAACAGGCGCGCGCCATGGTCTATGGCTTCAGCAACAACGTGCACAGCGCCATCCTGGCGCACTACATCCTGAACTACGGCACCGAGCCACAAAAGCAGCGCTGGCTTGCCCGGATGGCCACGGGTGAACTTGTCGGCGCCATCGCCATGAGCGAGCCCGGCGCCGGGTCCGACCTGAAAAGCGTGCGCACCACGGCCAGGCGCGACGGCGACGCCTATGTCATCAACGGGTCCAAGACGTTCATTACCAACGGCTTGCACGCCGACCTGATCTGCGTGGTGGCCAAGACGGACCCTGCGGCCGGATCGCGCGGGGTCTCGTTGATCATGGTGGAAACACAGGACCTGCCCGGGTTTCGGCGCGGCAAGCTGCTTGAAAAACTGGGCCAGAAAAGCCTGGACACCACCGAACTGTTTTTCGACGACGTGCGCGTGCCGGCCGGCAACCTGCTGGGCGAAGTGGAAGGGCGCGGCTTTGTGCAACTGATGCAGCAACTGCCGCGCGAACGCCTGCTGATCGCGGTGGGGGCGGTGGCCACGATGCGGCGCGCCATCGACGACACGCTGGCCTATACCCGCACGCGCCAGGTGTTCGGGCAGCCGCTCATCGACATGCAGAACACGCGCTTCAAGTTGGCCGAATGCGAAACGGTAGCCACCATCGCCGCGCGCTTTGTCGACGACTGCATTACGCGGCAATTGCAAGGTACGTTGGACCTGTCCACCGCCGCCATGGCCAAGTGGTGGACCACGCAAATGAACTGCCAGGTCATCGATGAATGCCTGCAACTGCACGGCGGCTATGGCTACATGCTGGAAACGCCCATCGCACGCATGTATGCGGATGCGCGCGTGGGAAAGATCTACGGCGGGTCAAACGAAATCATGAAAGAAATCATCGCGCGGGGCATGACCGCCTAGCGCGGACAGCACCTTGCGCGGGAACCCGGAGACACGGATGCAGCAAGCGCATTTGCGGTATTGGCCCAAGGGGCTGCCGACGCACATCAGCCAGCCTCGGTCCAGCCTGTACTTCAACCTGGAGGCCGCGGCCACGCGCTATCCCGACAAGCCCGCCATCGTGTTCTACGACATGGTGCTGGACTACGCGCGCCTGAAGCGCGAGGTCGACGCCATGGCCGGCTATTTGCAGCACGGCGCGGGCGTCAAGGCGGGCGACCGGGTGCTGTTGCTGAGTCAGAACTGTCCGCAATTCATCATTGCCTACTACGCGGTGCTGCGCGCCGACGCGGTGGTGGTGCCGGTGAACGCGATGAGCACCGAAGACGAGCTCGCGCATTACCTGCAAGACAGCGGCGCACAGGTGGCCTTTGCCGCGCAGGAACTGGCGCCCCGGCTGGCACGCTTTGTTGAGGACGGGCGCCTGGACCGCATCATCGTCCACACCTATTCCGACTACCTGGGCGCGGGGGATGACGATGACCGGGTGGTGCCACCCGACTGGGTCGCCGCGCCGCGCCACAACGCCGAGGCATCGGGTGGCGTGCGTGGCGCCGTGCCGGGGACGGTGTCCGGGGCTGTGCCCGCGTCTGCGCCCGCGTCTGTTCCCGGGTCTGTTCCTTGGTATGGCGCGCTGGCGGTCAACGCCCCGCCCGCGCCGCATAAAAGCCGCGCGCAGGACCTGTGCCTCTTGCCCTACACGTCCGGCACCACCGGCCGCCCCAAGGGCTGCCGCCACACGCACGGCACGCTGGGCGCGGCGGTGACGGGCTCGCAGCTCTGGCGCGGCCTGACGTCGGAAGCCGTCATCATGGGCGTGGCGCCGCTGTTCCACCTGCTGGGCATGCAGAACTGCATGAACCTGCCGATCCTGTTGGGCGCCACGGTCGTGCTGCTGCCGCGCTGGGACCGTCAGGTGGCCGCGCAACTGATGGCGCGGCACCGCGTCAGCGTCTGGGCCGCGCCGCCCGCGATGGTTGTCGACTTTTTCGCGCAGCCGGAGATTGAATCGTTCGACCTGTCGCGCCTTGCCTTGTTGTGCGGCGGCGGCGCGCCCATGCCCGAGGCGGTGGCGGCGATGCTGGCCGACCGCTACGGCATCATCTTCAACGAAGCCTACGGCCTGACCGAGACCGCTTCGTTCCTGCACTGCAACCCCATGCACCGCAACAAGCGCCAGTGCATCGGCGTGCCGACCTTCGGCGTCGATACGCGGGTGGTCGACCCCGCCACCTTGCAAGCGTTGCCGCCCGGCGAAGTGGGTGAACTGGTGACGCGCGGCGCGCAGGTCATGCAAGGCTATTGGAATAACCCGGCCGCCGATGACGAGGCCTTCTTCATGCTGGATGGCGAGCGCTACTTTCGCACTGGCGACCTGGGACGCATGGATGAAGACGGCTATTTCTTCATCACCGATCGGCTCAAGCGCATGATCAACGCATCGGGCTACAAGGTCTGGCCGGCGGAAGTCGAGAACGCCTTGTACGAACATCCCGCCGTGCACGAGGCGTGCGTGGTGGGCGTGCCCGACGACTGCCGAGGCGAAACGGTGAAGGCCTTGCTGGTGCTGCGTCCCGAAGCGCGAGACAGCGCCCGCGAAGACGAGGTGATTGCCTGGGCCCGCGCGCGCATGGCGGCCTACAAGGCGCCACGCATCGTTGAGTTCGTGGACGCGCTGCCCAAGTCCAGCACCGGGAAAATCCTGTGGCGCCAGTTGCAGGAGGCGCAACGCGCGACAGCCTAAGGCGGCGGGTTGGTGGCCAACCGCCGCAATTCGTTCAGCAGTTTCGCGGCAGGCAGGGGCAGCAAGCCATGGCTACGCCGGAACGCCGTCAGCGTGCGCGTGTCGGAGGCACCGGGGATGGGCAGGCGGTCCAGCAGGCCGGCGCGCTGTTCGGCGTAATACATGGGTTCGGGCATCCACCCCAAAAAATCCGAGTGCGCGATCAGGTTCTTCAACACGGTGATGGACCGCGTTTCAACCGTGACTTCGGGCGTGGGCAGCCGATGCCGCGTGAATAGCGCTTTCATGTGTTCGAACGGGCCGGTGCCGCGCGGCATGATGGCCCACTTGTGCGTCAGCGTGTCGGCCAGGCTAAGCGCGCGGCGCTCGCGCAGCGGGTGGGCGATGGCAGCCACCACGTAGCTGGTGTCTTCCCAACAGCAATCCGGCACCGAGATGATCTCGTCGGTGTCGTGGGTGTGAGCGCCCAGAGCCAGGTCGATCTCGCGCGACAGCAAGGCGCCGGCCAGTCGGTCCCAAACCCCTTCCACCACTTCCACCTGCAGCATTGGCCACCGCTGGCAGGTGCGGGTCAACGCGGTCGGCAAGATTTGACAGGCGATGCTGCCCACGGCGCCCACGCGTATCGTGCCTTTGGCCAGGCCGAGTAGCGCGCGGATTTCCTCTTTGGCGCCTTCGGCATCGCGCAGCAACGAGGTGGCATGCGGCAGCAGGGCCAGGCCAATGTCGGTCAGTTGCATGCCTTTGGAATGCCGTTCGAACAAGGGCGCGCCAACGTGAACTTCAAGCCGGCGGACGATGCGGCTTAGCGCGGACTGCGTGACGTGCATGGCGTCGGCCGCGCGGCCAAGGCTGCCAGCCGCAACGACCGCGTTGAATGCCGCCAATTGGTGAAGATCGAATGGCATGCCAAAGCGTAATGACTTTGTCTCGATATTTCAATTCTCAAGTCTGCTAGGGGGGGCGACACTCTGCCGTCCTCGTTGACGGTGCGAAAGGCCCGCCATCACGCACGCCAAAGCGCGCGCCGGCTGCTCGCGACGTCACCGAAATTTCACGGCAATTCCCCTGCAGTTTCACTGCGCTTCACCGCAAGGACCCCAGCAATGACCGGATCCGCCTTTGGTTTACTGCACCCGCTGGACGCAGCCGACGGTCTGGCCGCCGCGTCGCTGCCGGCACCGGCGCTGACCGTTCGCGACGCCGTCTACGACCTGATGCGCCGCGTCGGCATGACGTCGGTTTTCGCCAACCCCGGATCCACCGAACTGCCCATGTTTCGCGGCTTTCCGGACGACTTCCGCTATGTGCTCGGCTTGCAGGAAGCCAGCGTGGTGGGCATGGCGGACGGCTATGCGCAAGCCACGCGCAACGCCTCGTTGGTCAACCTGCATTCCGCGGCGGGCGTCGGCAACGCCATGGGCAACCTCTTCACGGCCTTCAAGAACCGCACGCCCATGGTGGTGGTGGCCGGCCAGCAGGCGCGTGGCATTTTGCCTTTCGATCCCTTTCTGTCATCAAGCCACGCGGCCGATATGCCCAGGCCTTACGTCAAATGGAGCACCGAACCGGCGCGTGCCCAAGACGTGCCCTTGGCCATCGCGCGCGCCTATTACTTGGCGATGATGCCGCCGCGCGGCCCGGTGCTGGTCTCGGTGCCGGTTGATGATTGGGATGCGCCTTCGCCGCCGCTCGCCCGCCGCTGCGTCAGCACCGCGCTACGCCCGCAACCCGAAGCCATCGGGCGCATCGGCGCCTTGCTGGACGCCTGCCGGCGGCCGGTGTTGGTGGTGGGCGCCGCGGTGGACCGCGATGGCGCCTGGAACGAAATCGTTGCGCTTGCCGAATCGCATGGCGCGCGTGTCTGGGCCGCCCCCATGTCGGGGCGCTGCAGCTTTCCGGAACGCCATCGCCTGTTCGCCGGCTTTCTGCCCGCCGCGCGCGAAGGCATCGTCAGCCGGCTGGCGGGGCATGACCTGATCCTGGTCGTGGGAGCCCCGGCGTTCACCTATCACGTTGACGGCTCCGGGCCGCACGTGCCGGACGGCGCCGAGCTCTGCCTCTTGACGGATGATCCGGACACCCCCCCCTGGGCGCCCGCGGGCCGGGCGGCGGTAGGCAGCATCAAGCTTTGCCTGCAAGACTTGCTGACGCGGCCGGCGCCCTGCATGCGCCCCTTGCCGGCGCGGCGCGAGACCTGCGCCCCGGTCCAGGCATCGTCGCCGATGTCCGTCGCGTTCGTGCTGCAAACCCTGGCCAGCCTGCGCGACCCCGCCGACATCGTGGTGGAAGAAGCCCCCAGCGCGCGGCCGGTCATGCAGGACTATCTGCCCCACGTGCGCAGCGAAACCTTCTACACCATGGACAGCGGCGGGCTGGGATATGGCATGCCGGCTGCCGTGGGCGTGGCGCTGGGCAAGCCCGGCCGGCGTGTCATCGGCCTGATTGGCGACGGTTCCAGCTTGTATTCGATCCAGGCGCTATGGAGCGCCAGCCAGCACAAGCTGCCCATCACCTTCGTCATCTTGAATAACCGCCGCTACGCCGCCCTGCAAGATTTCGCGCCGGCATTCGGCTTTGGTCCGCACGACAAGGTCATGGGTACCGATCTGCCCGGCATCGATTTCGTGGCGCTGGCGACGGGGCTCGGATGCCCCGGCGTGCGCGTATCCGACCCTACCCGCCTGGGCGCGGTGCTGACCGAGGCCTTGACCAGCGGCGGCCCCAACCTGGTTGAAGTGCGGGTGGCCTGAGCGCACGGTGCGACGCATTCCAAAGGAGGCAACATCATGCACGTATCTCCCATGCAGGTATCGCTGCTGATCAACGGAGAACCGCTGGGCGCACGCGACGGCGCCACGTTCGAACGACGCAATCCGCTGGATGGAAGCGTTGCGTCAGTGGCGCCCGCCGCCAGCGTGCAGGATGCCTTGGCCGCGGTGGATGCGGCAGCGGCGGCCTTCACTGCGTGGTCGGCGACCGGCCCCGAAGCACGCCGCGCGCTGCTGATCCAGGCGTCGCGGGCGTTGCAGGACAAAGCCCCGTTGTTTGCCGAGGCCATGGCGGCCGAGACCGGCGCGTCGGCCGGCTGGGCGACGTTCAATGTGCGGCTGGCCTCGGGCATGCTGCTTGAGGCCGCCGCCATGGCCACACAGATCAACGGCGACGTCATTCCCTCCGACGTGCCGGGCAATACGGCGACGGCCCTTCGGCAGCCTGCCGGCGTGGTGCTGGGCATTGCACCCTGGAACGCCGCAGTTGTGCTGGCCGTGCGCGCCATCGCCACGCCGCTGGCTTGCGGCAATACCGTGGTGCTCAAGGGCAGCGGCATGTGCCCGGCCACGCATGGACTCATCATTCGCACCCTGCAAGAGGCCGGCTTACCCCCGGGCGTTGTCAACTTCATTACGAACGCACCCGCCGAGGCGGCCACCGTCGTCGAAGCCATGGTGGCGCATCGGGCCGTGCGCCGGGTCAGCTTCACGGGGTCTACGCAAGTCGGCAGGCGTATTGCCGCCGCCTGCGCCAACCACTTGAAGCCGGTCGTGCTTGGGCTAAGCGGCAAGACGCCGTTCGTGGTGCTGGACGACGCCGACCTGGACGCCGCCACGCGCGCGGCGGTGTTTGGCGCCTACGCCAATGCCGGGCAAAGCTGCACGGCCACCGAACGCATCATCGTGGATCAAGCCGTGGCGGACGACTTCGTATCCCTGCTGGCCGAGCGCACGGCAGCGCTGTCGGTGAACGATTCCCACCAGGAGCCGGCCGTGCTGCGGGCGGTTGCCGACATGAGCATCGTGGAACGCTGCAACGCCCTGATTGACGACGCGCTGGCGCAAGGCGGCCGTCTGGTCACGGGCGGCAAGGCCGACGGCGTGCTGATGCCCGCCACCTTGATCGACCACGTCACGCCCAGCATGCGGCTTTACCGCGAAGAGGCGTTCGGGCCGGTCATGGGCATTGTGCGCGTGAGCGGCGTGGACGAAGCCGTGGCCTGCGCCAACGACAACGACTACGGCTTGGCCGCGGCGGTGTTCGGCCGCGACGTCGGGCGGGCTATCGCCGTGGCGGGCCGCATTGAATCCGGCGTCTGCCATGTCAATGGCCCCACGGTTCACGATGAGGCACAGATGCCGTTTGGCGGCATCAAGGACAGCGGCATTGGCCGTTTCGGGGGCAAGGCCGGTGTCGACGCCTTTACCGACCTGCGCTGGATCACGGTGCAGACCACCGCGCGCGACGACCCGTTCTGACGTTATGACGCCAGACAGCTTTCAAGAGTAGAGGCGGACCATGCGCACTCAGGTAGCAATCATAGGGGCCGGCCCGGCTGGGCTGATGTTGTCGCACTTGCTGTACTTGCAGGGCATTGAATCCGTGGTACTGGAACGCCGCAGCCGCGACGCCATCTGCGCCACCATCCGCGCGGGTGTGCTGGAGCAGGGCACGGTGGACCTGATGTCCGATGCGGGCCTGGGCGGCCGGATGCGCCGCGAAGGCTTCCGGCACGAAGGGACCGTGCTGCGCGTGGGCGGCGTGGACCGGCGCATTGATTTTGTTGAGTTGACCGGCGGGCGCGCGGTGATGGTCTATGCGCAGCACGAAGTCATCAAGGACTTGGTGGACGCGCGGCTGGCCTCGGGCGGGGACCTGCGCTTTGAGGTGGCCAACGTCAGCCTGCATGACCTGGCATCGTCGCGACCCTTCGTGCGCTATGGCGGCCACAGCAGCAAGCTTCAAACCGTGCAGGCGGATTTCATCGTTGGCTGCGACGGCACGCATGGCGTCAGCCGCGCCGCCATCGCCCCGCAGGCGCTGCAAACGGTTGAACACCGCTACCCCTACGGATGGCTGGGCATGTTGTGCAAGGCCCCGCCGTCATCCGACGAACTGATCTACGCCTTGGGCGACGACGGCTTCGCACTGGTCAGCACGCGGTCGCTGCAGGTACAGCGCATGTATCTGCAATGCGACCCCCGCGATCAACCCGAAGATTGGTCCGATGACCGCATCTGGTCCACGTTGCGCGCCCGGTTGGCCACCCGCGATGGATGGCAGCCGAAAGAGGGCGTCATCTTTGACAAGACCGTCATCGGCATGCGCAGCAGTGTTACTGAACCGATGCGGCACGGCCGGCTGTTTCTGGCGGGCGACGCGGCGCACGTGGTGCCGCCCACGGGGGCCAAGGGCCTGAATCTGGCGATGTCCGATGTGCGCTTGCTGTCGCGTGCCTTGATCCGGTTCTATCGACAACACCGCGAAGACCTGCTTGACGCCTATAGCGCCACGGCCTTGCGCCGCGTCTGGCGGGCGCAGCGGTTTTCATGGTGGATGACGTCGTTGCTGCACCGCGCGCCGGGCGCTGATGCCTTTGAACGCAAGCTGCAAGACGCCGAACTTGATTACCTGACCCGTTCGCGCGCGGCGTGCACCGCGCTGGCGGAGAACTATGTGGGGCTGCCCGTCGGGCCGCTCTGGGATTGAAGCGCGAAAGATTACGGAGCTGAATGACATGACCTGGATTTCACCGAACAACGCGGCGTCTACATCGGCACCGACATCGGCACCCGCGGCGGTGCCCTTGCGTGGCAGTGCCGACGTAGGCGCCTTGCTGGACGATGGCCCCTTCACGAGCATGCAGAAATGGGTGGTGATGCTGGCCGCCTTGTCGATCGTGATGGACGGCTTTGACGGTCAACTGATTGGCTTTGCCATTCCGATGATGATCCAGGAATGGGGCATCACGCGCGAAGCGTTCGCGCCGGCGGTCGCATCCGGCTTGATCGGAATGGGTATCGGCAGCGCTTGCGCAGGCCTCTTCGCCGACCGCTACGGACGCCGCATGGCGGTGATTGTCAGCGTATTCGTATTCGGTACCGCCACTTGCGCGATTGGGCTGGCCCCGGACGCGCTGACCGTGGCCGTGCTGCGCTTTGTCGCCGGGCTGGGCATCGGCGGTGCGCTACCCAGTTCCACCACCATGACCGCTGAATTCACCCCGGCGCGCCGACGCACGCTGGCGGTAACCGCCACCATCGTGTGCGTGCCGCTGGGCGGCATGTTGGCGGGGTTCTTCTCGGGCCATGTATTGCCGCTGTATGGCTGGCGCGCGTCGTTCTTCATCGGCGGCGCCTTGGCCATCGTGCTGGGCTTTGCGTTGATGGCCGCACTGCCGGAATCACCGCGTTTCCTGGCGCGCCGACCCGAGCGCTGGAACGAACTGAGCAAGCTGCTGGGCCGCATGGGGCGTCCCATGCCGGAAGGCGTGCGCTACACGGACGCGGTCGAGCAGGCCATTGAAAAGCAGCCGTCAAAGCAGCAGGGCGGTGTGCGGGCCTTGTTCACGAGCACCTATCGCTTTGACACCATTGCCATCTGGGTGGCGTTCTTCATGTGCCTGACGGCGGTGTACAGCGCATTCAGTTGGTTGCCTACGATGCTCAGCTCGGAAGGTTTGCCACTGTCGGTGGCGGGGTCGGGGCTGACCGCCTACAACCTGGGTGGCGTGATCGGCGCCTTGGTGTGCGCGGTCGCCATGACGCGCTGGGGCTCGCGCGTGCCGCTTGCCATCTGCTGCGTGGGCGCGCTGGGTAGCGCCTTCCTGATGTTGTTGGTGGATGTGCGGCAGAGTTCATCGCTGCTGGTGTTCGGGTTTGGCGTGCATGGGCTGTTCGTCAACGCCGTGCAGTCCACCATGTATGCGCTGTGCGCCTATGTGTATTCCACTGGCGTGCGCGCCACCGGCACGGCGGGGGCGCTGGCCTTCGGTCGCCTGGGCGCCATTCTCAGCGCGTTTGTGGGCGCCTCGGTCATCACACTGTGGGGCGCGCAGGGCTACCTGACGATGTTGGGCACGGTCATGGTGTTTGCCTTGATTGCCTTGCTGTCCGTGCGCCGCCATTTTCCCGGCCAGCGCATGGCAGCACCGGTGGGCGGCGTTGCCGCGGCGGGAGTCTCACGATGAAGATCGCCATGCTGGGCGCGGGCGCCATGGGGTGCCTGTTTGGGGGCTTGCTAAGTGAAAGTGGCCAGGACGTCACCTTGCTGGATGTGAATGACGCGCACCTGGACGCCATACGCGCCCAGGGCCTGCGGCTGGAAACCGATCGCGGAGATCGGCGCATTCATGGTCTGACAGTGCTGCGGCCCGAGCACTACCGCGACGTGCCCGACCTGCTCATCCTGTTCACCAAAAGCCTGCACACCGATGCCGCCCTGCGCAGCGTGGCGGCGCTGTTGCACGCGGCGCCCGCTGACGCACCGCTGCGGGTGCTGACCTTGCAGAATGGGCTGGGCAACCTGGAGGCCGCGTCGCGTCACGTGGACCCGGCGCGCTTGCTGGTTGGCATGACGACGTGGCCGGCCGATCTGGCTGGCCTCGCGCATGTCAGGTCGCACGGCGCGGGCAAGATCCGCCTGTTGCCGGCAAACGGTGAAGCGGATGCCCAGGCGCGGCGCATTGCCGGCGCGTTGGACTCGGCGGGCTTGCAATGCGAAGTCGATGCCAATGTCTGGGCGGCAATCTGGGAAAAGGTGGCGTTCAACGCGGCGTTGAACGGCTTGTGCGCCGTCACCGGTTGCGCGGTGGGGCAGTTGGCCCACGCCAGTGATGGCCCGGCGCTGGCGCGGGCGGTGGTGGCGGAAGTGATCGCCGTGGCGCGCGCGGCAGGCATCGACGCCGACGAGGCCGCCTGCCAGGCCAGCGTCGCGTACGCCATCGCCCATCATCGCGCGCACCAGCCGTCGATGTTGCAGGACGTCTTGGCCAAGCGTCCTACCGAGATCGAAGCGATCAATGGCGAAGTGGTGTCGCGTGCGCGGCAGGCCGGTGTGGCGGTGCCGAACACCACCATGTTGCTGGGCCTGGTCCGCTTGATTCAGGCGCGTCAATTGGATTCCCGCTGAAAAGGTCACAACCATGGAAAGTTCTCTGGATGCCGTTACGGCTTTGTCCCCACGTGATTGGCAAAGCCACCCGCCATACCGCTGCGACGGCTACCAATCGACTGCCTGGCGCGGCCCCGTGCTGCCCTTGGTGCCGCTGGCGGCGGCGCTGGGCGAAATGCGCCAGCCTGTGTACGGCCACGATTGCGTCGGCAAGCGCGACCACGACCTCACGCGCAACGCGCGCCGCAACGGGGAACCCATCGGCGAACGCATGGTGCTGGCCGGGCGCGTGCTGGATGACCAGGGCAGGCCCGTGCCGCACACGTTGATTGAAATCTGGCAGGCCAACGCGGCGGGCCGCTATGTGCACAAGACGGATCGGCACAACGCGCCGCTGGATCCCAACTTTCTGGGCGCGGGCCGCTGCCTGACGGACGCCGAGGGGCGCTACCGATTCGTGACCATCAAGCCCGGCGCCTATCCCTGGGGCAACCACCCCAATGCATGGCGGCCCCAGCATATTCATCTGTCGCTGTTCGGCCGTCACTTCGCCAGCCGTCTCGTCACCCAGATGTACTTTCCGGGCGACCCGCTGCTTGCCTATGACCCCATCTACCTGGGCACCCCCGCCGAAGCGCGTAGCCGGCTGGTGGCGGATTTCAGCCTGGACCTGACGCAAGCGGGCATTGCGCTGGGCTACCAGTTTGACATCGTGCTGCGCGGGGCAGCCCAGACGCCTCTTGAACATCGCTAAAAGGAAAGGCGACATGATGCAGGGACAGCAAGACAACTTTGGGCAGACGCCGTCGCAAACGGTGGGTCCGTATTTCGCCTATGGCCTGACGGCGGTGCAATACGGCTACGATTTTGACCAGCCGTTTGATACCGCGCTGGCCAGCGACGATGCGCGCGGTATGCGCATCCGCTTGCAAGGCCGCGTGCTGGACGGCGAGGGCGTCCCCATCCCGGACGCGCTGGTCGAGATCTCGCAGGCAGATGGGCAGGGCCGGTATCCGCGCAACGTATACGAGGCATCGTCCATGGGCTTTCTAGGGTTTGGACGCTGTGGCACCGGTACGGACCCGGGCAGCCGCTATACGTTCGATACGGTCAAGCCCGGGCCGCAAGCCGAAGGCGAAGCGCCGCACATCGACATGATCCTCAGCATGCGCGGGCTATTGCTCCACGTGTTCACGCGCGTGTACTTCGACGATGAGAGCGACGCGAATGCGCAAGATGCGGTGTTGAATTCCGTGCCCGCGGCAAGGCGCCACTCGCTTGTGGCTCGCCGGGACGTGCGCGGCGGCAACGTGATCTACCGCTTTGACGTACACATGCAGGGGCCGTACGAAACCGTGTTCTTTGATCTGTAGCGGCCCTATACGTACGCCGGGGGCCGCGTGCTGGCACGGGGCGCCCGGAATTTCTGGCCGATGCTTCTGGACGATGCTTCAGGCCTGCGTTTCAGCCCAATATTTCAGCCCACTACTTCAGGCCGTGGTGTCGCCCGCCGCTTCGGGCTGGTACAGAATTTCTTCAATGCTGGCGGAGTGTTCGGTCTGGTTGGGCGCGGTCCAGGTAACGCGCTGGCCCGTGCGGGAACCAATCAGGCTCAAGCCCAGTGGCGACATCACCGACACCTGGCCCTGGGCCAGGTTGGCGTCGGCCGGATAGCACAGCGTGACTACCATTTCATCGCCCTTGTCGGTCAGCAAGCGCACGCGCGAACGCATCGTGATGATGTCCGGGGTGACTTCTTCGATGGCGATGATGGGCGCCGAATCCAGCAGTTCTTGCGCCGCGTCGACCGCATCGCGCGGCAAGGTGGCGGCGGTGGCGGGGCGCGTGATCATGCCCAGCAGGCGGGCGTGGTCCAGGGCGGTAATCAGTTTGTCTTGCGGCACGGCGTTCATGTCGGTTCTTCTTGGACGAAAGGCCTCGCTAGGCGTAGGCCTTGCGGGCTGCGCGGGACGAGGCAATGGAGGAGATGACAGCGCTTTGGGAAGAGAATATTCAAGCGGTGCCGCGACGAAGCGTACGGTGCGAATCGTGTCGGGGTGCGCCACCTTGGTGGCTGATGACCGGCTGTGAAGCCGGTTATGGACCCGAAGCGTGCCCTATGGGGCTGATTCAAGCGTCGAAGCGTGCAGGTTTTGCGCGTTTGGCGCCCAATCTGCTGTCGGCAATAGGCGAGTATATAGAACAAAGCCGGGTCGTAGTGTCGGAATATTCCGAAAAAGGGGCGAAATTGCTTCGCCCCTTGCTTTTCGCCGCTTGGTTTCGCCGCTTAGTTGTAGCCGCTTGGCAATCAGCCTTTGATGAACGCCAGCAGGTCCGGGTTGATGATGTCGCCGTGCGTCGTCAGCATGCCGTGCGGAAAGCCCTCGTACACCTTCAGGGTGCCGTTCTTCAGCAGTTTTATTGCCAGGCGCGAGGCATCGTCAATCGGCACGATCTGGTCGTCGTCGCCGTGCATGAGCAGGGTGGGCACGGTGATGGCCTTCAGGTCTTCGGTCTGGTCGGTTTCCGAAAAGGCCTTGATGCCCTGGTAATGCGCCAGGGCGCCGCCCGCCATGCCTTGGCGCCACCAGTTGTCGATCACGCCTTGCGACACCTTCGCGCCCGAGCGGTTGAAGCCGTAGAAGGGGCCGGCGGCCACGTCCACGTAGAACTGCGCGCGGTTGGCGGCCAGCGCCTCGCGGAAACCGTCGAACACTTCGATGGGCAGGCCACCCGGGTTGGCCTCGGTCTTGACCATCAGCGGCGGCACGGCGCTGACCAGCACGGCCTTGGCGACGCGGCCCTGCGGTTGGCCGAACTTGGCCACGTAGCGCGCCACTTCGCCGCCACCGGTGGAGTGGCCGATGTGGACGGCGTTACGCAAGTCCAGGTGTTCGGCCACGGCTGAGGCGTCGGCGGCGTAGTGGTCCATGTCGTGGCCTTCGCTGACCTGGCTGGAGCGGCCGTGGCCACGGCGATCGTGCGCGATGACGCGAAAGCCCTTGTTGACGAAGTACAGCATCTGGGCGTCCCAGTCGTCGCTGGACAGGGGCCAGCCGTGGTGGAACATCAGGGGCTGGGCCGATTTAGGACCCCAGTCCTTGAAGAAAATCTGCACGCCGTCAGAGGTGGTGATGGTGCTCATGAGTGTCGACTCCGGGTAGGTGCCACAGGTGGGGCGGCGCCGGAACAGGCGCGGACTCGGGCAAGCCCCGGCGCCGCCAAACCCTGAGCGTAGCGCCGCCGGGGCACCCGCGCTTGTACGTTATCAAGCAGCTTTGAACAAAATCATCTTGGGGTCGGATAGGGCGGCGGATCAGGCCGGAACGGGCCGGATGAGCCGGACTAGGCCGGATGGGGCGGAGTCATCGAGACCGATCCGTCCCTTGGCGCATCGCCAGGAAGTGCTCCATCACGCCCTCAAGTGCAAATTCGGCACTAGCCTGGCGAATGCGGTTGCGGTCTCCGGAGAATCGCCGGGTGGCGGTGTAGACCACGGGCCTGGCATCGGCCTTGCCGGTCTTGAACACCCAGGCGTAGCACTGCGTGCCGCTGGGAATGCGGTCGTCCGTGGCATCCGTGACGCCGGTGTTCGCCACGGCGACGTTGGCCGGGCTTTTGCGCGCCGCCCCCAAGGCCATGTCGCGCGCGACCGCCTCGCTGGTGAGGTTGTGCGAGGCCAGGGTCGATTGGGGCACGCCCAGGCAGCGCTGCTTGGCTTCCACCGAATACACCACGAAGGCGCAATCCAGCAGTTGGCCCGCGCCCGGGATATCGGCCAGGGTGGCCGCGATCAGGCCCGCCGTGCATGACTCGGCGGTCACCAGGGTCAGATCGTTTTCGTGCATGAATGCGGCAACTCGTTCGATAGCGTTCATTGCTGGGCTCCTGCGGGGACGTCAGGAAAGGAGCAACTGGCGTGCCTGCCGGCCACGTGGGCACGCCAGTTGCTCCGCGTGCCGTATCCGCGGTATTTCCTCACAAACCAGGAGCTTGCGATGAGCACCCCTTCGAAAAAGCAGCAAGATCATTCTTCCCCAGAGCGTGGCTCGGGCCAACCCGATCAATCACCCGCCGAAAACCCCGACCGCCGCGCGCCGGGGCAGGAGCGCGACCAGAATGGGCGCTGGCCGCCGGATGCGCTGCCCAACCCGATGCCCGGCGTGGATCCTCAGCAAACCCCCGGCATTGATCGTCTGGGCGATGCGAACGCAGCCGACCAGGAATGGCTGCGCAGCACGCGCGGTCTGTAAGGTTCAAGCCCCGGCGGGCGCGGCGGCGTCCCCGGTTTGATCCTTGTCGGCCGCGGCCTCCCGCCGAAAATGCAGGATCTGCTCGGGCAGCGCCAGCGAAATTCCCGCCGCCTGCAAGGCGCGCATGATGCCCAGGTTGATGGCCTGCTGGATATCCATGTAGTGGTTGTAGTCGGCCGTCAGCACGTAATAAACCGCTTCGAACTCCAGCGCGCCTTCGCCGAACCGGGCCAGATGCGCCCGGTCGAAGCGCGTGTCGGCCTGGCTTTCGATCTGAGCGCGGATAATTCCCGGCACCGCCGCCACCTGCTCGACATCGGTGTGGTACGTCACCCGCACCGAAAAAACGATGCGCCGTTGTTGCATGCGTTTGTAGTTTTGGATGGTCTGCTTGAGCAGCTCGGTGTTCGAGCAGACAATCTGTTCGCCGCCCAGGCTGCGAATGCGCGTGGTCTTCAAGCCCACGTGCTCAATGCTGCCGGCGACCTGCCCGAACACAATGAAGTCCCCCGCCTCGAAGGGCTTGTCCAGCCCGATGGATATCGAGGCGAACAGGTCGCTAAGAATGGTCTGCACGGCCAGCGCGACCGCCACGCCGCCGATCCCCAGGCTGGCGACCAGCGCGGTGATGTTCACGCCCAGGTTGTCCAGCATGGCCAAAAGGGCTATGACCCACACCAGGGCGCGCAGCAGGAAGCTGAGCAAGGTGGCCGTCACCGTGCCCCGCGCCGGCATCGCGCGGCTTAAACCCACGTCCACGGCGCGGTCCAGCCACAGCGCCAGTTGCAGGGCGATCAGCACGAACCAGAGATGCTGCGCGCCGCCTTCGCTCCAGGGGAAGGGCGCGCCCGCCACATCGATGCCGATCAGCAAAGAGAATATGGCCAGCAGGATCCAGCTGGTGCGCTGCATGACCCGGAGGGTGGACGCCGCCCAGGTCTGGCCGGGCATGTCGGCCCGCCGTTCCAGGCGCGTGCGCACCAAGCGGAAGGCCACCATCAGCAAGAGAAAAACAGCCGCGGCCACCGCTGCGGCAATCAGCCATAGCGCAATGGGGTGGTCCGACAGCGCGCGCATCTGCGCAATCCAGTAACTCAACATACCGCCTCCGCAGGGTTGGACTGGGGGCGGGCAGCAAATGTTGTGCCGAGTGGGCTATACCGGGTTGGGTATACCGGGTTGAACGCTGCTATGCGCCGAATTTGGAGCAGAGCATGCCGATAAGCCTGTCCTGATTGAATGGCTTTTCACAACGCGGAAATTCGCGGTAAGCCGCTTCCAGCGCCTCCACGCCGAAGCCCGTCAACAGTACGACGTGTACTCCTTGCGAGGACAGCATGTCGATCAGCGGGTACGACAGCGCACCGTGCAGGTTGATATCCACCACCGCGCAGTTGAACTCGCCGGCATGGTTGCTGGCAAAGCGCGTTGCTTCGTCCAGCCATCCGATCACGCCCACGATGTTGGCGCCTGCTTCACGCAGCGCCTCGGCCAGTGTTTCGGCAATGACGTATTCGTCTTCGATGATCAATAATCGACACGAAGACAGAGGCAGAGATTCAGCCATCTTGGTCCCTCGTATTCAGTGCCGCGTTGGTATTGAATGATCCGCGTAGCGGCACTTCGATGCGGCAACGAAGGCCGTCCGGCTGGAAGTCCATGGTGGTGCGTGCTTGCAGGGTGAAACCCAGGGCCTGTTCGATCAGTTCGCGTCCATACCCCCTGCGGTCTGTGTCCGGGGGCGTGGGCAGGCCGGATTCCCGCCAGTCGATGACCAGCGTTTTCTCGTCGTCCTGCGTCTGCGTGTGCCAGTGCACGGCAAGTTCGCCGCCCGCGTGCTTCAAGGCGCCATGCTTGACGGCGTTGGTGCCTAGTTCATGCAACGCCAAGGCAAGCGACTGGCTGCATTCCGCGCTGATGAAGGTGGGTTCGCCTTGCACCGAGACATGCTGCCCGTGTCCCACTGCGTCCAATTCGCGGCGTACGATTTCCGCGAAATCGATGGCCTCGGGCGAAACGTCGCTTAACAAACCCTGCACTCGGCTCAGCGCCGACAGCCGGCTGTTCAGGCGATCAAACGGTTCGCCACGGCCCAGCGTGCGAAACGCAATGCTCTGCACCAGCGCCAGCAAATTGCGGGTGCGATGCTGAAGTTCGGCGATCAGGATGCGGTGCCGTTTTTCAGCCTGCGTGATCTGCGTGATGTCGATGAAGGTGACCACGACGCCATCCACGCGGTTGTTGGAATCGCGGTAGGGCGCAAGGCGCAGCAGATACTGCTTGGCATCGCCACTGGCGTCGATGCGGCGCTCAATGATGGTCTGCGCGCGGAACACCTCTTGGATGTCTTGCGCGAACGAGGGCAGCGGCACCCGGCTGGCCAGGTCAGTGATGGGGCGGCCGCGGTCGCTGGGTAAGATCCGGAAGACTTCACAGACCGGTGGCGTGAAGCTGCGGATGACCAGGTTGCCGTCCAGGAACAGCGTCGCGAAGGCGGTGCTATCAAACAGGTTGTGCAGGTCGCTGTTGCTGCGATCAAGCTCATCCACCTTGCCTTGCAGTTCCGCATTCACGGTGTGCAGCTCTTCGTTGAGCGACACCAGTTCTTCCTTGGATGCTTCCAGTTCTTCGTTGGACGACTGCAACTCTTCGTTCACCGACACCAGTTCTTCATTCGACGACTTCAATTCCTCGAGCGCGGTTTCGTACTCTTCGATGGTCGATTGCAGGCGGTCGCGAGTTTCGCGCAGTTCGCTTTCGATCTGCTCGGCCATGCCCGACTGTTTGGCATGCAGATAGGTGTTTGCTTCTTCCCGGCTCACCGGCGGGCCGTCATCGGTGAACAGCACCAGGTACAGGGGCTCGCCTTCGCGGTTGTCGAGCAGCGGGTCGACCGTCAGGCGCAGCAGTTGAACGCGCCCGTCGTCGCCCTCTATCGCTACGTTGCGGCGCGTGGCGGACGCACCGCTGGCCATGGCGTCGCTGAGCAAGGCTCGCAGGTCCAGGCGCAGGTCTTTGCGGGCCAGCGCCAGGATCTGCCGCGTGGGCACGCCCGCGGCCGCTTCCAGGTACTTGCCGGTACGGCCGGAGTAATACACCACGTCGCCGTCCTTGTTGACGAGCACGTGCGGCGGCGCATGCTGTCCCAGCACTTGCGAGTCGATGGATTGGCGCAGGCCGGCTGAGCTTGGCGGCACACGGCGTTGCAGCAAGTCCTGGGCGTTCGGGATGCCGGTGGAGGGCAAACTGAAATGGGGGCGAGGCCGAACGCCGATGTCGCTGCGGCGCTGGAAGATGCGATGCTTTTTATCGACGGAGCCGAACATGTCGGAGAACTGCGTGGTGTTTTCCGACATGCCCAGGAACAGATAGCCGCCACTGCGCAGCGCATAGTGGAACGTCGGGATCACCTGCTTTTGAATGTTGCCGCCGAAATAGATCAGCAGGTTGCGGCAGGACACCAGGTCTATGCGGGAAAAGGGCGGATCGCGCAGCACGTTGTGCGGCGAAAAAATGCAGAGTTCCCGCACCTGCTTGCTGACGATATAGCTTTCGCCGTCGGCGATGAAGAAGCGGTCGCGCCGTTCGGGCGTCACGCTATCGAGCAATGCGGCGGGATAGCGCGCGGCCCGCGCGACGCTGAGCGCGCGTTCGTCGATATCGGTGGCGAACAACTGCACGCGCGGCGGCAGGTCCATCTTGTCCATCTGCTCGCGCAGCAGAATCGCCAGCGAATAGACCTCTTCGCCGGTGGCGCAGCCAGGCACCCACACCCTGACCGTATCTGCCACGCCACGGCCTTCAAGCAACTGCGGGATGACTTGCTGCGAAAGGGCCTCGAAGGCATCGGGATCGCGAAAGAAATCCGTCACGCTGATCAGCAGATCGCGGAACAGGGCGCCCGCTTCCTGCGGCGTCTGGCGCAGGAATTCAAGATAGCCCTCCAGCGTTTTGGACTGGTTCACCTTCATGCGGCGATGCACGCGGCGCATGAAGGTCTTGCTTTTATAGCCGCTGAAATCGTGGCCGGTCCGGGTCAGCAGCAGTTCGTAGATTTCCGACTTGATGTTTTCCATTTCGGGCGCTACGGCGCCGCTGTCTTCATCCTCGGCCATGGGGCCGAAGGGCAGGTCGAAGTCGGTATCAAGCTGGCGCAGGCGCGCGCCCATCTCTTCGGCGGGCAGGGGAAAGTCGATGATGCCCGCACTGATGGCGCTGCCCGACATCTCTTCATAGGCGGGCCCGTTTCCATTGGATGTCTGCGCCATGGTGATACCACCGTACTCCTTGATGGCTTTCAGCCCCAGGGTGCCATCGGAGTCGCTGCCGGACAGCACAACGCCCACGGCGCGTGCGCCGTAATCCTTGGCAAGCGAGGTAAAGAACCGATCGATCGGCCGCCGTCCCTTGCGGGCGCCGGCCGTGGCTGCAACCTTGATCCGGCCCTGGCTGAGCGAAATATCGGCATCCGCGGCCAGCACGTAGATCTGGTTGTTCTCGACCAGCATGTCGTCTTGCGCGCTGTGTACCGGCAGCGCCGTGTGGCGCCCGATGATGTCCGGCATATGGCTGGTACGCCCGCTTCCCAAATGAGTCACGACGATGAAGCTCATGTTCGGAGAAGGCGGAATGCCGGCAAAAAAATGCTCCAGCGCTTCAACGCCTCCGGCGGAGGCGCCGATTCCTACGACAAACGCGGTGCTGGCTGGGGACATGTTTATCCGAATTGGTGGAAAGCCGTGATGATATTCGACGACCTTAGCATGCTGAAACGCGCTGTGTCCCTGACGGAAAAATCTACATACTTGTGTGGCGCTGTAGCCATGAATGGTGCTGTCCGCGCTCGCTATACCGGACTATTTCCAGGAATGCCGCTTGCTGCTTGCCAAGGTCCAAACCGTTAAAGGGAGCATTGCGATGAAACCCAAAGACACCAAACCCAACCCTTCGTCCGACGACACGCCCCGCGAGGCGCAAGCCAGCCACGGCGACACGCAGAACCGGACCAAGAAAGAAGGGCACGTCACGCAGATCGGCACGGGCCAAGACCAGCAGAGCCAACGTAATCGGGGTGCGGGTTCGCGCAGCAAACCATGACAGCGGGGGCGGGGCGACG
>NZ_JBHFIZ010000007.1:0-31520 GCF_057334535.1 Achromobacter colocynthidis | reverse complement strand
CCCCCCCCCCCCCCCGCGGAACACAACCTTTTGGTCAGGAGATAAACATGAGACACCCTCGCCATGGTTTGTCTTGCGCGGCGCCGCTGTTGGCCGTGGCCTTGGCTGCTGGGCTGGCGTGGAGCAGCGTCGGGTTCGCGCAATCGGCCGGTGGCCCCGCCGGACCGGCCGGTCAGGGCGGCCCGCCGCCTTCCGGCACACCCACACCCAAGGGACCGGCGCCGGACAGCGGGACGCCCGCGCCATCCCGAGGTGATCCCTCAAGGCCACCTCCCACCGTGCCGCAAGCGCCCCAAGGGGAAAAGCCGTCGCAACCGGTGCAGGGCCAGGGCACCGTCAAGGGCTCGTCGGCCAACCCCGCGCCAGACGGCGAAATTCCCGGCGGCAGAGCCGGCTCGGGTGGGCACAAGACCAATAATTTTGGGCGGTAGCGGCGCATGCAGGCACATCCGTAGAGCACATTCCGGGTCACATTCAGGGGCACATGATGCAGAACCGAGACGTGGTGGTCGTGGCGGTATCCACGGGCGGCTTGGCCGCGCTGGAGGTGATGCTGGGCGATCTGGATCCGTCCTTGCCGGCGTCCATATTCGTGGCCATGCATGTGGACGGCTACCGCAGCGTGTTGCCGACCCTGTTGCAACGCCGTACCCGTTGGCGGGTGCAGCATGCGAATGACGGTGAACCCTTTGCTCAGGGTGTCGTCTACGTGGCGCCGCCCGACAGGCACCTGATCCTGCAGCATGACAGCACGGTGTTGACGCGCGGGCCGAAGGAGAACTTTACCCGGCCGGCGGCGGATCCGCTGTTTCGGTCGGCCGCCGTGCATTACGGGCCGCGCGTGGTGGGTATTGTGCTGACCGGCCGACTGGATGACGGCGCGGCCGGACTGAAATCCGTGAAGGCGTGCGGCGGGGTCGCCATCGTGCAAGACCCGGCTGACAGCGTCGCCGAGGACATGCCCGCCAACGCGATCGCGGCGGTACCGTCGGCGCAGGTGTTGCCCTTGCAGCAGATTGGCGAAGCAATGGCGGCGGCGGTGAAGACCACGGTCGGCCCGCGTTCCGCCACGCAGTCCGGTCCGCCGGAGGTCTTGCGCGCAGAATCCCGCATGACGGAAACCGGGCAGTCGTCCGCCTCCGTGCTGGAACGCATCGGGCGCCAGGCAGGGCTGACCTGCCCCGAATGCGGAGGCGCAGTGTGGCGGGTGGATTCGGGCTTGCCGGTGCGCTACCGCTGCCATACCGGACACGCGTTTTCGTCCCAATCCTTGCACGCCGCGCACGCGGAAGCCGTCGACGACGCCTTGTGGTCCGCCGCGCGCCTGCTGCGCGAACGCATCATCCTGGCGGGCGAGGAAACCGCGACCGGTGGCGCGTCACCAGAGGAAACCGGGCGGCGGCGCGCGGCCGTGGGCCAGTGGGAGGCGGCCTATCAGCAACTGCGTGGCCTGGCCGTCTTGACGGACAGCCCCTTGGCGGACACCGATACGGTGTAGCCGGCTGCGGCGGCGGGCATGCGGATTGCGGGCCTTGCCGGCCCATTCCGGGACACGCTTACAAGGAGATCGACCATGACCGCCGTCAACCAAGACATGGAAACCTGCATTGATAGCTGCCTGGCCTGCTATCGCCGTTGCCTGCAGACGGCAGCGAACCACTGCCTGGAGGCGGGGGGTGAGCACGTTGCCCCAGAGCATTTCAAGCTGATGATGGCCTGCGCCGAAATCTGCCGAACGGCGGCGCACACGATGATGATCGGCGTACCGCAGCACACCCGCGTCTGCGGCGCGTGCGCGGAGCTATGCGCGGCCTGCGCGGACAGTTGCGAAGGCATGGACGGCATGGAAGATTGCGCCGCGACATGCCGGCGCTGCGCGGAGAGCTGCCGCAAGATGGCTGCGTAGGTGAGTTGCAGCCCCGTTGCAGCCCCGTTGCAGCCCTTTTCGCCGTCTGCGTGTATGCGCCCGGGGCTCCCCGGGCGTTTCTGTTCGCTGCTTGCCGTGGGCGGGCTATGCCAGCAACTGCGACGCTAACCACAAGGTGAGCAGCAGGCCGCCGGCCACCGCCCAGAAGAGGGCAGCCAACAGCAGGCCCAGCGATAGCCGGGATGAGATTGTCGCGCCGGGCGTCAACGGCAGCCGCGCAGCTTGGGAAGCGGGAGGGGTGGTAAGGGAGGCCATGGCTGATCCTGTATCCGAAGACGTGTGTTGACGGAACCCGCCCACGCCGTGCGGGTGATGCCTGTGGCGGCGCAAGCCGCGGCTTCTTACAGCAAACGCCGTTCCTGAGCGCGCGGCGAGCCTGGTGTGGCCACCCATGCCGAGCATCCCGCCGGCGTGCCGGCGCCGCTGACATACAGCGCGCCGGCGTTGAACAGCGACAACAGCGTGGCGCCTGGCGCGTCCGCCAGCACCCAGACGCCGCCTGATGCGTCGCTCCACATGATCCGGGCTGGCGTTCCGTCCAACGCCGCCAGCAGATGGGCGGCGCTGGCGCCAGGGCGCAGTACCACCACGGACGTGTCCTGCGCCGGTGCCGACAGCGGGTAGATGTTCAGCGCCGCCGCTGTCGTGATGATCACGGCGAGCACGGCGGCAAGCCGGCCGGCGGGCTTCTGCGCACCGAGGCCGGAAGGCCCGCCCGATCCACCACCCGGGCCGCTATCCGAGCCACCGCCCGGGCCATGCCCCGCGCCCCCCGCGCCCGGCGGATCTCGCCGACCCAGCAACAGGCCGGCCGCCAGCGGCAGCACGCCGAACACACCCAGCCAGCCCAACTCCCACGGCAAGGGGTCCGGCACGTCCATGCGCAGCCGGTGCAGGCCGATCAGCCAGTGCGAAAGCACGGCGTCAATGACATGCCACGCGCCGAATCCCACCAGAAAACTCGCCAGCAGCGCCCTGCGCGGCGGCGCCGACGCGCCGCGCGACCGGTACAGGCTCCACAGGCCTGCTGCCGCCACCGCGTACATCAGCGCATGAAACACGCCGTCGGCCACAACCTGCACGCGCAGGTCGGCAAGCGCGGACGACCCTCCGCCCGCACCGAAACCGGAAAGCAGGTGATGCCATTGCAGAATCTGATGCAGCAAAATGCCGTCAAAGAAGCCGCCCATGCCAAAACCCAGCAGCAAGCCCGCCCACGGACGGCGGCGGGGCAAGACGGCGGTCGCGCTCGCGGACGCGGCGGTCATTACGATCTCGGGCCGGCGCGTTTGCGCAACACCGCCGGGGTGTCGTCGGCGGGTGTGAAGACGCCGCCTTCGGTGTCGCGTTCCGGGTTGGGGTTGCCGTCCAACGGCTTAGCCCCGCCCACGCGCGTGGGCGTTGAAGAACTCTTGCCCTCGCGCGTGTCGGCCTGCTTGATGCCGTCCTGTACCTGGTTGGCGATATCCACCTGGTCTTCGGTGGAAGGTTCCACCGCGCCGCTTCCCGCCGTCGCGGGATTGGTGGCGGTGGGGTCCTTGCCCTCTGGCTTCGCTGCTTGATCTGGCTTCATGTCCTGCTCCTGAGATTGAAACGCAATGATCGAGACCGCCTCGTTCGGATATTCCGCGTTGGCCGCCTTGACCGCCGCCTCGCATGAGGGATACGCGCGGTCATCCTGCTGCACGCCCAGCATCGCAATCCGGCGAAAGCTCCACATGCCGTCCGGGCGCTCAAATGCTTCGATGATCATGGTTTGGATTCCTTGGTCGAGGGCGCCGGCCGCGTGTCGTTGGAACCGGGCAGCGTGCCGTCGCGGGCCTCGGCCTCTTCTTGCGCCACGGCGCGATCAAAGCCCGTGCCGTGGCTGTGCGCCGGAGGCGGGTGGTCAACATCAGGCAGCGCCCGGCCGTCTTGGGCCTTGGATGACGGCTGGGGCTTGGAAGCCGGCCGGAGTGCGCCCGCGTTGACATCGGGTTGGCCGGGGATGGACTTGCGCAAATCATGGGTGGGAGATTGCGGCATGAGGAGACTCCTGGCGTGGTGGGCGGCACAGATGCGCCGGGCTTCCAAACCGAGCAACTCACGTTCCCACGCGGCGGCCGCATGGTTCCCGCATCGGCGCCGTGGCATGGCGGTTGCGTAGGCCGTGCCAGCCGGGCCACTACTGGGCCGGCATTACCGGAGATGACCATGTTTGCTCACAACAAACGACTGCAATACACCGTTCGCGTCGCCCAGACCAACCCCGGCCTGGCCAACCTTCTGCTAGAGCAGTTTGGCGGTCCACAAGGAGAATTGGCCGCCGCATGTAGATACTTCACTCAGGCCGTGGCCGAAGACGACCCCGGCCGCAAAGACATGCTGCTGGATATCGCAACCGAAGAGCTGAGCCATCTGGAAGTGATCGGCACGCTGGTCGCCATGCTGAACAAGGGGGCCAAGGGTGCGCTGGCCGAAGCCACGGAGTCCGAAGCCGAGATCTACCGCCGGCTGAACGGGCCGGGCAACGATTCGCACGTGACGCAGGTGCTGTATGGCGGTGGACCCGCGCTAACCAATTCAGGAGGGCAGCTTTGGAACGCGGGCTACATCGACACCATTGGCGACCCTTCCGCCGACCTGCGCTCGAATATCGCCGCCGAGGCGCGGGCCAAGATCATCTATGAACGCTTGATCAACGCCACTGACGACCCGGGGGTCAAAGAAGCACTGGGTTTCTTGATGACGCGCGAAGTGGCCCATCAGCGGTCCTTCGAAAAAGCGCTGTATTCCATGGAGCCTAACTTCCCGCCTGGAAAGCTGCCGGGCGATCCGCGATTTGCCAACGTCTACTTCAATATGTCTCAAGGCGAGGGCGACATGCGCGGATCGTGGAACAGCGACGAAAACTTCACCTACGTAACCGCCCGCGAAGATCAGTGCGCCATCGACGGCGACGGCATGGCAAGCGTGGGCCTGACCGAGCAGGAGACCCTGGCGCTACAGGCCATGGCGTCGCGTACCGCCTCGGACCCATCCGTCGACCCCGCCACGGGTGCGGAATTGGGCCAAGGGCGGTCCCCGACCGACGGTCCCGCCTAGGTGCTGGGCGGCGGCACGGCAGCTCGGGGTCGGGCACGGGGCTTGCTCCTGCGCAAGCACGACATCCGTCCCGGGTTGTCTTCATCCATAAGAGCCAAACCATGCTTCCCATACGCAAAGCGGTATTTCCCGTTGCCGGCCTGGGCACCCGTTTCCTCCCGGCCACGAAGGCCATGCCGAAAGAGATGCTCCCGATCGTGGACCGGCCCTTGATTCAATATGCCGTTGAGGAAGCCGTGGCGGCCGGCATTACGGAACTGATCTTCGTCACCGGGCGCAACAAGCGCGCCATCGAAGACCATTTCGATCGCGTTCCGGAGCTGGAGCGCGACCTGGAATTGAAGAACAAGGGGGCGCTGCTGGACAGCGTGCGCAACGTCATCCCCGACTCGGTGCAATGCGTGTACACCCGCCAGCCTGCCGCGCTGGGCTTGGGACATGCGGTGCTGTGCGCCGCGGCACTCGTTGGCGATGAACCCTTTGCCGTGCTGTTGGCCGACGACATGATCGACGCGGACACGCCTGTGATCGGCGAAATGATGAAGGTGGCGCGTGAGTTCGAAGGCAGCGTGCTGGCCGTGCAGCAAGTGCCGCGCAGCCAGACCAATCAGTACGGCATTGTGTCGGGCAAGCACGTTTCGCAAGGGGTGCTGCGGGTGTCCGGCATGGTTGAAAAGCCGGATCCGGCCGACGCGCCCAGCGACCTGGCCGTCGTCGGGCGCTACATTCTTGAGCCCGAGATTTTCAACGCGCTACAGGCCACGCAGCCCGGCGTGGGTGGCGAAATCCAGTTGACCGACGCAATCGCCGCGCTGTTGGACGGCAGGAAGGTATTCGGCTACGAGTACGACGGCGTGCGCTATGACTGCGGCAGCAAGGAAGGCTTTTACCGCGCCACGATGGAGATCGGGCGCAAGTATCACGGGATGAAGTAGCCCTGGGTCCGACGGCGCGCGTTCGCCGGGATCCGACGGGACCCGTCCGACGACGGGTCCGATTGCTTCAGGCGCTAGTCGCCGCCGCAGCCGTTCGAGCCGTTCGGGGCCGCGGGCGGCTCGCGTTTGTGCGCGGTGGCGTGATATTGGTCCAGCACGGTTTGCATCGCGTCTTCGCGCACCGGACGGCCTTCCAGAAAGTCGTCAATCTCGTCATAGCTGACTCCCAACGCCACCTCGTCAGGCAGGCCGGGGCGTAGCGATTCCAGGTCGGCGGTGGGCGCCTTGGTGATCAGCTTGGCCGGTACGCCCAGCACGACGCCAAGGGCGCGCACCCGGCGCTTGGTCAAGCCGCGTAGCGGCAGCAGGTCGGCCGCGCCGTCACCATGCTTGGTAAAAAATCCCATCAAGGCTTCCGCCGCCTGATCCGTGCCGATGACCAGGCAGTCCATCGCACCCGCAATCGCGTATTGCGTCACCATGCGCTGGCGTGCCTTGATGTTGCCGGCCACGAAGTCTTCCGCTGCCTTGTCGCTGAAGATCAGGCCCGCCGCGGCCAGCGCATCGCGCTGAGCGTCCACTGCGGGCTTGATATCCACTTCCATCACGTGGTCGGCGCGGATGAATTCCAGCGCGCGGGCGGCGTCTTCTTCGTCATGCTGCTGCCCGTAGGGCAGGCGCACCGCCACGAAAAAAGCGCGGTGCCCTTTCAGGCGCAGCCGCTCAGTGGCAAGCTGCGCCATTCTTCCCGCCACCGTTGAATCCACACCGCCGCTGATGCCCAGCACATAGCCTGACTTTCCCGTCCCCGATAAATAGTCTTCCAGAAATTTCACCCGGCATTCAACTTCGAGCGCCGAGTCAAAATCTTGTTGAACGCCTAGATCACACGCAATGGCAGCTTGCCGATCTTGTGTGTTGGTATTCCGAGCCATGATCAGATCTCCCTCCACTGTTCCGAATGCAGCGAAAACAGTCGCCACGCACTTAGAGGCGTGCGTAGCAATTTCCGGGCCTGATCAAGGGCGACCTGATTGACGCCGCGAAAGTCGCGGCGTTTGATGCGGAAGCGTCAGTGGACGACCTGGCTGTCGTCACGCTGCATGGAGGGAGGGTTCGAGCGACCCAGCCAACTTTCCACTTCGGCTTTCCATCCGGCTTCCCAAGCCGCCACCTTGGCGCGCCATTGCGCGATGGGTTCGCCGGTATGGCCTGGCATCTGATGGGCCCGCAGGTAGGGGCAATCGAACAGGCTCCATCCGTTCCGGGCGGCCTGTGCACCTTGATCCTGGATGTCATTATTCATCTCGGACTCCCCCGATTGGTATGAGCAAAAAGTATGAACTCGGTGCCTGCTGCGTGCAATAGTGTGTCAATACTACGGGAGCTAGCGTGGCGGAACCCCCTGGGGCAGAGTCTGGGCACGGCACGTGCTGAACACCCTGCGCCAGGCATCCCCGCCATCGGGCGGATCGGAGCTGATATGAAATCGTCTACCCCCTCGCGGCCAGCCTCGGACGACGCACAGGCCCAGGCCCACGCCGCGCGCAAGTCCACCACCGGGCGCGGCCCGTGGCGCCAGTTCGCCACGTTTATCGCAGTGCTGGTGGCCATTTTGTTCGTCGTGTGGGTGGTAGCCATCTGGCTGCGATAGCGGCCCATTCTTTCTGAGGGTGAGCCGTATGCGAGTCACCAACGAATGGTTGCAGCGATGGCAGACCGCGGGCGGCGGCTATAACCAGAAGCAGTTGGCGTTGCTGGGCGTGGCTTGGCCACCCAAGGCCGACTGGCAACAAGAGCTGTTGTCACGCGAAATACCGGACGATGTGGCGCGGGCCTTCCAGGTGCTGGCCGGCCACCGTCAGGCGGGCTGAGGGCAGTGGGCCGGCCTTTTCTGACCCTCAAGCCTGTTCGCGCAGCCGCCGCACGATGTCCAGCAGGTTGTCCAGCGACACCGGCTTGCTGATGTGCGCGGTGTAGCCGGCCTGTAGCGCCTGGTTCATGTCGTCCTTCGACCCGAAGCCGGTCAGCGCGATGGCGGGCATGGCCAGGTCGGGATACTTTTCGCGCACGGCGCGAATCAGCGCATAGCCATCCATGCCGGGCATGCCGATATCGGACAGCAGCAGATCGAACGCGGAATTATCAAGCGCATCCAGCGCTTCCCGCCCGCTGCCCACCGCGGTGACGCAGGCCTCTTCCATGTCGAGCAGCTCGCGCATGATGTGAAGAATGTCTTCCGAGTCATCGACGATCAGCACCTTCATGCCCTTCAACGGGCTGTCGCCCGGCAGCGGCAACTGCTGTTCCTCCTGCTGCGCGTGCGCCAAGGCCATGCGCACGGTGAAGCGCGCGCCGTGGCCCTGGCCATCGGAATGGGCTTGGATGGTGCCGCCGTGGGCCTTGACCAGTTCGCTTGCAACCGCCAGGCCGATGCCCAGGCCAGGGCTGGCCAGGTTGCGCTGGCGCACGTCCGCCTGGCTGAACATATCGAACACCTTGCCCAGGAACGAGGGGTCGATGCCATGGCCGGTGTCGATCACATCCAGCCGCATGCGCGAGTCTTCCACCGCCAGCTTCAGCGTGACCGAGCCGCCGGGCGGCGTGAACTTGATGCCGTTGTTCAACAGGTTCCAGATGATCTGTTCAACCCGCAGCGGGTCGGCGTTCAGGTGGATGGCCTGGTTGGCGTCAAACTCGCTGTGCAGCGTCAGGCCGGCCGCGCTGGCCACGGGGCGCAGCACGTCAAGAATATTGGTGGTGATGGCGGTGACGTCAAAAATCGACTGGTTCAACGCCAGTTTCCCGGTACGCACGCGCGACAGATCCAACAGGTCGTCGATGATGCGTGCCTGGCCTTTGACGGATCGTTGGATCAGGGCGGCCGAGCGCGCGGCGGCGGGCGAATTGCGCACGGCCGGGGTGCGCGCCAGCAGTTCGGCGTTCAGTTGGATCAGGTTGAGCGGGTGCTTCAGTTCGTGCGACACCATGGCGAAGAACTCGTCTTTCAGCACGTTGTCGGCGCGGGCGCGGTCCAGGCGTGACTCTTGTTCCGCGTCGCGCAGCTTCAGGTCGGTGACGTCGCGCACGATCTTCGCGAACCCGCGTATGGTCGGGTCGTCCATGCGGTTGACGCCGCCCGTGCAGAAGATCAGGCCGCCGTCCTTGCGCCGATGCCAGCGCTCGTCGGGGGCATAGCCGATCTGCCTGGCGCGTTCCAGTTCCAGCTGCGGCCGGCCTGCCTGGATGTCGGCGTCGGTGAAGATGATGGAAAACGACTTGCCGACCGCTTCGGCGCGGGAATAGCCAAACATGGTCTCGGCGCCGATGTTCCAGTTGGTGATCACGCCATCGTGGTCCAGCGTCAGGATGCCGAAGTCGCGCGCGCTTTCGGTCATCAGCTTCAGGTGCGCTTCGCCCAGGCGGACACGGTCTTCCGCCTTGCGCCGGTCGGTGATGTCGATGAAGGTCAGCACCGCGCCTTCGATGCGGTGCTCGGCGCTACGGTAGGGCAGAAGCCGCGCCAGGTACCAGCGGTCGGCATCGCTGCGTACCTCGCGCTCCACGGCGCGCAGCGATTCAAACACGCCGGCCGCGTCGCGCGCCATGTCGGGGTAGTCAAGTCGGTGCGTGATGTCCAGCAAGGACCGGCCCGCGTCGCTGGTAATGACGTTGAACACGTCGGCCGCGCGCGGCGTGAACCATTGGATGTGCATCTTGCGGTCGACAAACAGCGTGGCGATGTCGGTGGACGCAATCAGGTTTTGCAGGTCGTCATTGATCTTGGCCGTTTCGTCCACCTTGGCCTTGAGCTCGGCATTCACGGTGATCAGTTCTTCATTCACCGACTGCAATTCTTCCTTGCCCGTTTCCAGCTCTTCCGTGGCCGAGCGCAGCTCTTCATTGATGGCCTGCAACTCTTCGTTGGACGCCTTCAGTTCTTCGGTGGACGTTTGCGACTGCTCGATGGTCGTTTGCAACTGGTCCTTCGTGCCTTGCAGCTCGGCTTCCAATTGCGTCATTACAGCCGAGGCGCCCACGGTGGGCGCCACGCCTTCGGGGCTCATCACGTCTTCCACTTCGTCGAACAGCACCAACATGTAGTCGTTGGACGTTTCCTCGTGGCGGAACGGCCGCACCACCATGTTGACGTAGGTCTGGCGCTCGCCGATCTTCATCTTCACGCGGCGCGCCTCGACGCTCTTGCGAGTATGCAGCGCCTGGAACATCGCGGTGCGCAATTCCATGCGCAGCTCGGGGTGGACCAGCGACGGCAGGTTGCGCGAGGGTTCGCCGCCCGCGTGGCGCAGGAACCGGCCCGCGCGTTCGGACATGTGCACGATGTCGCTTTCCGCGTCCACGATGACGCTGGGCGGCGCGTACATTTCCAGCGCGCGCTGATGGACCTCGGCGTACGAAATCTTGTTGTGGCGGTTGCGCGCCATAGCGGCCGGGGCGGCGCTGGGACGTTCAAAGGCATGGGCGGCCGGCAACGCGGGCACATTGCGAAGCTGGGTGGGCGTTTCCTTGGCCACATAGATGCGATTGCGCTTGTCCACCACCTGGAACAGGCGCGGGCAGGCATCGGCCGATTCCGAACTGCCCAGGAACAGGTAGCCGCCCGGCTTGAGGGCAAAGTGGAACATCTTCAGCACGTCTTGCTGTACGTCACGATCCAGGTAGATCAACAGGTTGCGGCAACTGACCAGGTCCAGCTTCGAAAAGGGCGGGTCGCGCAAGATGTTGTGGACGGCGAACAGCACGCGCTCGCGCACTTCCTTCTTGATGCGGTATTCGTTGTCTTGCCGCGAGAAATAGCCTTCCAGCAGGGGCTTCGGCACATCGGTTTCGATCGCCGTGGGGTAGCTGCCGGCGCGGCCCACGGCCAGCGCCGCTTCGTCGATATCCGTGGCGAACACCTGGATCTTCTGGTTCACCTTCAGCGCGTCGGCGCGAGCGCTCAGCAGCACGGCCAGCGAATAAGCCTCTTCGCCCGTGGAGCAGCCCGCCACCCAGGCGCGCAGGGGGCTGCCGGGGTTCTTCTGATGCCGCTCGAACAGCTTGCCCAGGGCAAAATTCTCCAGCGACGAGAAGGCGTCCTTGTCGCGAAAGAACTGCGTCACGCCGATCAGCATGTCGGACAGCAGCAGGGGAGTTTCCTCCGCCCGGTCTTGCAGCAGCTGCCAATACGCCCTCAGGGTAGACACGCCCGTCACCTGCATGCGGCGTTCGATGCGCCGCAAGACCGTCGCGGTCTTGTAGTGGCGAAAGTCATGCGCCGTGCGGGCGCGCAGCACGGTGAGGATGTCGCGTAGCGCGATGCGGTCTTCTTTGTCGGGGTCCGCGCCCTGGGTGGATGCACCCGCCGCTTCCGCGTTGTCCTTCGCCAGGCGCGGCACGTGCATCGCCGACATATTGTCGGCAATCTGCTTGAGCCGCTCGGGCATGGCCGCTATCGGCAGGATGATGTCGACCATGCCCGTGGCGATGGCGCTGCGCGGCATGGCGTCGTGCTCGGCGTCTTCGGGCTGCTGGGCGAACGTGACGCCGCCTTGCTCCTTGATGCGCGCCAGCCCCAGCGACCCGTCCGACCCGCCGCCCGTCAGCACGATGCCGACCGCCCGCGTGGTGTGTACATCGGCCAGCGTGCGGAAGAACTCGTCGATGGCAACACGACTGCCCTGCGACGGTTGCGTCGGCTTGACGCTTAAATAGCCGTCATTCATGGCCAGCACCGAGGCGGGCGGAATGACATAAACGTGGTTGCACTGGATGCGCTGCGGGTGCGTTACCTGCACCACCGGCATGCCGGTCGCGGCTTGCAGGATCCTGTCCAGCACGCTTTCGTGGTCGGGCGATAAATGCACGATGACCACGAACGCCATCATCGGGTTGCTGGAGGTATGGGAAAAGAAATCCCGCAACGCTTCGATGCCTCCCGCCGAGGCACCCAGCCCCACAACGGGAAAGTGCAAATCACTGATGGCGACGCCCGGTTTGTTGTCGGGCACGAAGGGAGTGTTGGACATGGGATTTTGAATGCGCGATAGGCTGTTGCCTAGGATGATACAACCGGAAAAAGCGTGCCGGGAGGGGGGCGCGTCGCGGGTATGTGACTTGCTGCATCGCGTGCCTGTCCAGCTTGAATTCCACAATCCCCATGCCAGACGCTCTTGAATCCGCAAGCGCCGCATCCTTTGCCACGTCTTGTTCCGCATCCTGTGCCTTAAGTCCACATCTGCCGCTGATTGTCATATCGCCGCACCTGGACGATGCGGTGTTCAGTTGCGGTAGCCTGCTGTCGCGCTGCGCCGGAAGCACCGTTGTGACCGTCTACACGGGCATGCCCGACGACCCCGGCACCCTGACGAAATGGGATCGCGCCTGCGGCTTTGCCGATGCCGCCGCCGCCCTGCGCGAGCGCACCCAGGAGAACCGCCGCGCGCTTGCGGCCATTGGCTGCCAAGGCCGGTCGCTGGACCTGGTGGACTGCCAGTACCTGGCGTGTCCCGATGCCGCCATGCCCCGGCTGACCGAAACCCTGCTGGCCACCTTGCACGATCTGGCCCCCGGCTCGGTTGCGATTCCCCTGGGGCTATTTCATGGCGACCACATTCGCGTCAGTGATGCTGCCCTGCTGATATGGGAGACCTGGCCGGGCGTGCGCTGGTTCCTGTACGAGGACGCGCCGTATCGCGCGCAGCCCGGCGCGGTGCAACAACGCCTGGTGCAACTGCATGCGCGCGGGCTGGTGCTGACGCCCGCGGGCTTATCCAGCGACCCGGCCGACAAGGCGGATGCCATCGCCGCCTACGCCTCGCAGCTCAAGGGCTTCAACGGCTTGCCCGAAGACCTGTCCCGGCCCGAACGCTACTGGCGGCTGTCCAGCAAAGGAGATTGCCCATGAGCGGCAAGCGCGTATCCATCGTGGTGTTGACCTACAACCGCTGGCCCGAACTACGCGGCACGCTGGAAAGGCTGCACACGCAGTGTCACGGGTATCCCGTCATCGTGGTGGACAACGGCAGCACGGACGGCACGGCGGAACACTTGCGGCAAGCGTTTCCCGACGTCATCGCGGTGCGCGCCAGCAAGAACCTGGGCGCGGCCGGGCGCAACCTGGGCGTGGCGCAGGTGATGACGCCCTACGTTGCCTTCTGCGACGACGATACCTGCTGGGCGCCCGGCGCCTTGGACCGCGCCGCCGCCCTCTTGGATGCCAATGCGGACATCGCGGTGCTGAACGCGCGCATCGTGGTGGGCCCCGATGCGCGCCCGGACCCCGCGTGCGCGCGGATGGCGCACAGCCCCTTGCCGTCCGTGGGTGGCGTGGGGCGAGAATTGATCGGATTCATGGCGGGCGCGAACGTTATGCGCACACGGGCTTTCATGGACGCGGGCGGCTATTGGGAGCCATTTTTCATTGGTGGCGAAGAGACCTTGCTAGGGCTGGACATCATGGCCGATGGCGGGCGGATCGTTTACGCCCCGGAGCTCGAGACGCGCCACTGGCCATCCCAGGCGCGCGATGCGCCGTTGCGCCGACGCATGCTGGCGCGCAACGCCCTATGGACCGCCTGGCTGCGCCTGCCGCTCGGCATGGCCGCGCGTCGCAGCATCGCGGTGTTGCGTGACATGTCGGGATGGGGCGCGCGCTTTCGCGCCTGCCGGGATGCAATGGGCGGATGGGACTTGATCCGCCAGCATCGTCGCAAGCTGGATCCGGCCACTTGCGCGAAGCTCAACACCGTCTGGCAGGCCGAGGCTGCCGGCAGGCAAACATCCCATCGCGTCCAAGCCGGACGCCCAACAGGAGGACAAGCATGACATCCATTCCCCCCACTCCCTATCAGGCGCGCGAGGCGGCGGCGCAGGCCGTGCGCCTGGCGGCGCCGATGCTGGAGGCCGCGCGCGCGAATCAACACGTAGGCGAAAGCGGTTTTCTGCACGTCGTGGTCATGCACCCTTTGGCGCGGCCCACCGAGTGCGATTTCGACGCCGCGGTGCTGTACGAGGAGAGCTTCGGCGACACGGCCAAGTGGGATGCCGACTATGGCGCCTACGCGCGTGCCAAGGCGCAACTAAGCTGGCGCACCGGGCGGGCCAGCCACTCGGTGCTGGCCTTGTCCCCGCATCTGCTGCGGGCCGACGACGTGACGGTGTGGGGCAGTGCGGTGGTGGACGGCATCGTGGTCGCCGTCAGCGGCGCCAACCCCTGGTTTGACGAAGCGTTCGCGGGCGCCATCGCGCACTTGTTCAAGGCTTGCGTGCAGGCACAATCCGCGCCGGCCTAGGCAGGCAGAGCGCGCAAATGTCGTTCTGTGGCGGAACGGCATTTGCTGGCCGGACCCTCATCGTCTTGAGGGCCTTCCCATGAAAGAACCGGACGCCACCGCCAACGACTTCGCCCGCAAGGAAGTCAACCGGACCATTTTGCGCGCGCTGTGGAAGTATCGGCGACGCACAGCGGCCGCCGTGGCGCTGCTGATAGTGGCCAAGCTGCTGATGGTGCTGGTGCCCGTCATTCTGAAGACCATCGTCGATACGCTGAGCGCGCCGGGCACGCTGCTGCTGCCCGTTTTCCTGCTGCTGGGCTATGCGTTGATCCGGTTTGGCGGCAGCGTCTTTACCGAGTTGCGCGACGTGGTCTTCGTCAAGGTGGCGCAACGCACGGTGGCGGAGTTCACCGTCAGGGTGTTTGCGCAACTACAGCAGTTGGGCGCGCGCTTTCATGGCGCCCGCAACACCGGCGGCCTGGCGCGTGACGTGGAGCGCGGCACGGCCGGCTTGGGCTTCTTGCTGGGAACGGGCTTGTTCACGCTGCTGCCCACCTTGGTGGAGATCGTGTCCGTGGTGCTGATCCTGGTGATGGGTTACAGCGCGTGGTTCGCGCTGATCGTCACGCTGACCTTTGTTGCGTATTTCTCGTACACCACGGTGCTGGTGCGTAAGCGCATGAAGTATCAACGGCGCCTGAACGAGCTGGACTCGCGCGCCAGCGGCCAGATGGTCGACAGCCTCTTGAACTACGAAGCGGTGAAGCTGAATGCGAACGAGGCTATGGAGTCGTCGCGGCTGGGCCGCGTCCTGGGCGATTGGACCGAGGTCGGCATCCGCAACCAACGCTCGTTGTCGCGGCTGCACGTGGGGCAAAGCGGCATCATTGCGTGTGGCGTGGCGGCGGTGATGCTGCTGGCGGGGCAACAGGTGGTCAGCGCGCAGATGACGGTTGGCGACCTGGTGCTGGTCAATGCCTACATCATCCAGATATGCCTGCCGCTGAACACGCTGGGGCTGATATTCAGGCAGGCAAAGGAAGCCTTCGTCAACGCCGAGCGCGTGTGCGACCTGCTGCGGCATCCGCCCGAAACCGGCGACGATCCCGACTTGCCCGCCCTGGATGCCGGGGCGGGGGAAATCCGTTTCGAAGGCGTCAGCTTCGGCTACGACGCCGGCCGGCAGATCTTGTGGGATATCGATTTCACGGTGCCCGCGGGCACCACGCTGGCCGTGGTGGGCGGCAGCGGCTCGGGCAAGTCGACGCTGGCGCGGCTGCTGTTCCGCTTCTATGACCCCGACGCCGGCCGCATCCTGATCAACGGACAGGACCTGCGCACGGTCAATGTGCGCAGCGTGCGCAAGGCGCTGGGCATCGTGCCGCAAGACACCATGCTGTTCAACGAAACCATTGCCTACAACATTGCCTACAGCCGGCCGGATGCCACGCGCGAGCAGGTGGTGCAGGCTGCGCGCGGGGCGCGGGTCCATGAATTCATCGAAAGCTTGCCCGACGGCTATGAGACGGCGGTGGGCGAGCGCGGGGTAATGCTGTCGGGGGGCGAGCGCCAGCGTATCGCCATCGCGCGGACCATCTTGAAGAACCCGTCGATTGTGGTGTTCGACGAAGCCACCTCGGCGCTGGACACGCGCACCGAGCGCGCCATCCAGGCCGAGCTTGAGCGCATTTCACGCGGGCGCAGCACCTTGATCATTGCGCATCGGCTGTCCACCATCGTGCACGCCCACAACATCCTGGTGCTGGACCGCGGGCGCGTCATCGAACAGGGCCGCCATGACGACCTGCTCAAACGCCAGGGCATGTACGCGCAGATGTGGGCGTTGCAGCGCCAGCAGTCCGCGCTGGAAGAGGCGATGGGGCGCGAAACGCGGCAACCGGTCAACCTGGTGGCGGTGGTGGCCGGCGTGCTGGACGCGGCGCGCGAGCTGGCGCAAGACAAGGGCGTGAACCTGTACACCACCATCGGCAACGAGGCCGCGCGCATTACCGGCGACCCTAGCTCGTTGCAGCAGTTGGTGTGGGACCTGTGTCTGCACGCCATCGCGGTCACGCCGCACGGCGGACGCATCGAGATCCGCTTGCAGCGAGAAGGTCCCATGACGCGCCTGGCGGTGACCGACGGCAGGACATCCGTCGCCACGAGTGCGGATGCGGATGACGCGCCGGCTGCTGACAGTTTGCTGAACATACCCGAGCCACTGCGTGCCGCCGCCGCCCTGGACCCCGCGCAGTTCGCGGCGCAGGTGCAGCGCCAGGGCGGCCAGTTCCACAGCGCCACGGCCGAGTCGGGGGGCCTGCCCTATTGCGCCGACTTCCCAGTGCGCGCGGTGGAAGCCACGCCGCTGCGCGCCGACGTGGGGCTGCCCGACCTGCGCGGCGCGTCCGTGATGGTGGTGGACGACCAGCCCGAAGCCGGAGATATGGTGGCGGAGATCCTGAAGGACAACGGCGCCACCGTATCGCAATGCGCCACGGGGCAAGAGGCCTTGAAGGCCTTTGCAGAGCTGCCCCCCGAACGCTGGCCGCGCGTGCTGATCTGCGACCTGGCGCTGGGTGACATGGACGGCTATGAAGTCGTGGGACGCATCCGCGCCATGGAAGCGCAGCGCGGCGCGTCGCTGGCGCATCGCCTGCCGGCCATTGCGCTGTCCGGCCATGTCAGCCCCGAATACCGCTTGCGCAGCTTGCTGGCAGGCTTCCAGGTGCATCTTGCCAAGCCCGTGGATCCGAACGAACTGTTGGCAACCGTGGGCGCGATGCTGCCCCCAGCACCCGCGAAAAACGTCGACGCATAAGCAGGCATATGGCACTTCTTACCGCTGATGTAAGAAGTGCCGTGTCACCCACCCGGCTCGAAAAAAATCCGTCCGAGATGTTCATCCCGTTGCTCGTCCTTTGGCACATCACTTGCTCAATGCTGACCTGCAAACAGGCACGAACAACGGAGTTGCACCATGAAAAGAATCGCCATCATCAGTGAGCATGCCTCGCCACTGGCGCTTGCCGGCAGCGTGGACAGCGGCGGCCAGAATGTTTATGTCGCGCATGTGGCGCGCGAGCTGGCACGCGCCGGCATGCAGGTCGACGTGTTTACCCGCAAGGACAACGCCGCACTGGCATCCGAGCAGGCCATGATGCGCGGGGTGCGCGTCGTGCATGTGCCGGCAGGTCCTTGCAGCTACCTGCCCAAAGAAAAAATGCTGCCCTACATGGACGAGTTCTCGGCCTACCTGCTGCGCTACTTTGGGCGGCAAGGCGCTGGCTACGACGTCATCCACGCCAACTTTTTCATGTCGGCGATGGCGGCGCTGCCGGTTGCGCAGCACTTCGGCATTCCGCTCGCGGTGACGTTCCACGCCTTGGGCAAGGTGCGCCGCCAACACCAGCAAGAGGCGGATCTGTTTCCGGATATCCGTTTCGATATCGAAGACGAGATCACGCGGCGCGCCGACCGCATCGTGGCGGAATGCCCGCAAGACCGGCACGACCTGATTGAGCTCTATGGCGCCGACCCGCGCCGCATCGAGATCGTGCCTTGCGGTTATGACGGCGCCGAAATGTCGCCGCAACCCGTCGCCGCCGCGCGCGCGGCATTGGGCTGGGATGACTCCGCCTTCACGTTGCTGCAGCTTGGCCGCATGGTGCCGCGCAAGGGCGTGGACAACGTCATCCGCGCATTGGCGCGCCTGCGGGCGAGGCATGGCGTGAACGCCAGGCTGTGCATCGTGGGCGGCAACAGCGACGATGCCGACGTCGCCTCCACGCCTGAAATCGGCCGCCTGCGCGGCATCGCCGAAGAAGAGGGCGTGGCGCCGTGGGTGGAATTCACGGGGCGCCGCCATCGCGACCAGCTTGCCACGTACTACAGCGCCAGCGACGTGTTTGTGACCACCCCGTGGTACGAGCCCTTCGGCATCACGCCGGTAGAGGCCATGGCTTGCGGCAAGCCGGTGGTGGGCTCGGACACGGGCGGCATCCGCAGCACGGTGGTGCACGGCAAGACCGGCTTCCTGGTGCCGCCGCGCGACCCCGATCGTCTGGCCGAGCGCCTGGCCGAACTGGCGGCGGATGCCGAACTGCGCGCGCGCATGGGCGAGGCCGGCAGGTTGCGCGCGCGGCGTCTGTACACCTGGAAGCGCGTGGGGCAGGACCTGTTGTCCGTGTATGGACACATGGCGGCCGGCGCGGCTCGTGCCGATCGCCAGGCCGCGCGCATTGCGGCTTAACCGAACTAGACGTGGAGCGAAAGATGACTGAGCAATCGACGAATGACTTTGACAGCCTGAAAGGGCGCTGCGTTTTGGTCACGGGCGGCGGCAGCGGCCTGGGCGCGGCGCTGTGCGAGATGCTGGCAGCCGAAGGCGCCAGCGTGGCCGTGGCCGATGTGGACGAGCAGCGTGCCACCGCGCTGGCGCGCCGCTTGGCGGAACAAGGCGCCAACGTGATGGCGTGCGTCATGGACGTGGGCGTGGTGGACGATGTGCGCGAAGGGCTGGACGCGGTTGTCCGCCAGTTCGGCAGGCTGGACGCCATTGTCAACAGCGCCGGCGTGGACGTGACGGCGCCCATCGACGACCTGGACGCCGATGTCTGGGAACGCGTGCTGCGCACCAATCTGACAGGACCGTTCCTGATGGCCAAGCTGGGCAAGAGCAAGCTCAGCGCCGGTGGCCACATCGTCAACGTGGCCTCGACCGCCGCGCGTCGCGCGTGGCCCAACGCCAGTGCGTACCACGCCAGCAAGTGGGGCTTGATGGGCTTGTCGCATGCCTTGCACGCGGAACTGCGCGGGGCGGGCATCAAAGTCAGCGCCGTGATCGCGGGCGGCATGCGCACCCCCTTCCTGCTTGACCGCTTTCCGGACATCGACACGGACACCTTGCAAGATCCCGCCAATGTGGCGCGCGCGGTGCGCTTCGTGCTGACACAGCCGGCCGAGACGGTGGTGCCCGAAGTCATGGTGCTGCCGATGAAGGAGACGTCATGGCCTTAAGGCCGGCGGTATTTCTCGACAAGGACGGCACGGTGCTGGCCGACGAACCCTACAACGTCGACCCGGCGCGCATGGCCTATGCGCCCATGGCCTTGGCCGGGCTGTCGCGCCTGGGCGCGGCCGGCTTGCCGCTGGTGGTGATCAGCAATCAGTCGGGCGTGGCACGCGGCATGTTCGCCGCCGCCGCGCTTGACGCCGTCCACGTCAAGCTGGCGTCGATGTTCATGGCGGCGGGCGCGCGGCTGGACGGCTTTTACTGGTGTCCGCACCATCCCGACGGCGTGGTCGAGGGCTACGCGGTTGAATGCGACTGCCGCAAGCCCAAGCCCGGCCTGATCTTGCGCGCCGCGCAGGAGCTGGGCCTGGACGCCGGCGCGTCATGGTTCATCGGCGACATTCTCGACGATATCGAAGCCGGTAACCGAGCCGGCTGCCGCAGCATTTTGCTGGATGTGGGCAATGAGACCGAATGGCGCGAAGGCCCCCAGCGGTTGCCGCATAGCCGCGCGCCGGACCTGGACGCCGCCGCCCGCATCGTGCTGGCCAGCCTGGCGCCCGCGGCCCAGAGGGACAGGGGGTGAGCATGGCCTGGGACTGGCAGCAATGCGCGCACGTGCTGTGCATCCGCCTGGACAACATGGGCGACGTGCTGATGTGCAGTCCGGCGTTCCGGGCGCTGCGGCAGGCGGGCGCGCGCCGCCTGTCGCTGCTGACGTCCACGTCGGGCGCCAAGGTGGCCCCGCATATTCCCGAGGTGGATACCGTGTTGGCCTACGACCCCGCCTGGGTGAAGAACGGCTCGCAGGGGCATGATCAGGATGTTGAGGCCATCGCGCGCGTGCGCGCCTTGCGGCCCGACGCCGCGGTCATCTTCACGGCGTACAGCCAAAGCCCGCTGCCTGCCGCGCTGCTCTGCCATCTGGCCGGCGTGCCGCGCGTGTTGGCCCACTGCCATGAGAACCCGTACCGGCTGATTTCCGATTGGGTCCGCGACACCGAGCCGCAAGCCGGTATCCGCCACGAGGTGCAGCGTCAGTTGGACCTGGTGGCCAGTGTGGGCGCGCATTGCGAGGACGAGCGCATGTCCTTCCGCGTTACCGACAACGACCGCTTCGCGCTGCGGACCAAGCTGCATCACGCCGGCGTCACCGAAGCCGGTGGATGGATATGCGCCCATGCGGGCGCCACCGCATCGTCGCGGCGCTATCCGGCCAGGCAGATGATGCAGGCGCTGGTGGAGCTGCGTGGCGACGGCCGCCGCATCCTGCTGTTGGGCGGGCATGAGGACGCCGACCTGGCGCCGGCCCTGGCCGAGGCGCGCCAATGGTTGCCCGGGCTGATTGATCTGTCGCAAGGCTTGACGCTGGGCGAGCTGGGCGCGGCGCTGGAGGCGTCGGCCCTGATGATCTGCAACAACAGCGGGCCGGCGCATATCGCCGCCGCGCTCGGCGTGCCGGTGGTGGACCTGTACGCGCTGACCAATCCGCAGCACACGCCCTGGCAAACCGCCGCGCGCGTGTTGAACCACGACGTGCCTTGCAAGTACTGCTATCGCAGCGTATGCCCCGAGGGCCACCAGGCCTGCCTGGCCGGCGTTGCCCCCACCCGTGTCGCCACGGCGGCGCGTGATTTGTTGAACCAGATTCGTGTGGACCCGGGCGGTCCGCGCGCGGCCAAGGAGACCATTCCATGTACACACTAGGCATCAATGCGGCCTACCACGACTGCTCGGCCACGCTTGTGCGCGATGGCATTGTGCTGGCAGCGGCCGAAGAAGAGCGCTTCACACGGGTCAAGCATGGCAAGCGTCCGGTTCCGTTCACGACCTGGCAGCTTCCGTATTACGCCATTGACTACTGCCTGTCGGTGGCGGACATCCGCCTGCGCGACGTGGACCATATCGTCTATTCCTACGACCCGGCGCTGTTGGCCGATGGGCAGCCCCGGCCGCTGGATATCGCGCTGCCGCTGGAGCCGTCGCGCGCCGGGCACGGGCCGAACGGCGAGTCGCCGTGGGACCCGTTGTTCCTGTCGTACCTGGTGAACGCACCGCGCCAACTGGTGGACGGCGCGCCGCACCACTTGAAGTCGCCCCGCTTTGACGACCTGACGCTTGAGCACGTGCTTGACCGCTGGGTCTATCTGGATCATCACCTGTCGCATGAAGCCAGCGCGTTCCTGGCGGCTCCCTGCGCCGAAGCGGCGGTCTTGACCATGGACGGGCGCGGCGAGAAAACCACCACCAGCTACGGCCATTTCACGGGCGGCGAATATGCCCGTTTGAAGCAGATTGACCTGCCGCACTCGCTGGGCCTGCTGTATGAAGACGTGACACGCTACCTGGGCTTTTTGCATTCGTCCGACGAATACAAGGTGATGGCCCTGGCTTCCTTCGGCAAGCCCAAGTACCGGGCCGAGTTCCGCGACATTCTCCGGCTGGAGGAAGAGGGCGGATATTCCTTGCAGCCGGCGCGGCTGGCCGAACGCTTCGGTCCGCCACGCACCCGGGGCGCGCCGTTCGAGGACAAGCACAAGGACATTGCCAGCTCCTTGCAGTACGTGCTGGAAGAGACGGCGCTGCATATGGTCCAGTGGCTGCACGAAAAGACGGGCGCCAAGGACCTGTGCATGGCGGGCGGCGTGGCGCTCAACTGCGTCATGAATGCGCGCATTGCGAAGGATGGCCCCTTTGAATCGGTGTGGGTGCAGCCGGCTGCTGGCGATTCGGGAACATCGCTGGGCGCCGCGTTGTATGTGGACTACCACCGGCGCGGCGGCAAGCGCGAATGGTCGATGGAACATGCCTACCTGGGGCCGTCCTACCCCGACGAAGAGATCGAACGCTTTCTGTACAGCTCGCGGCTGGACTTCCGGCGGCTGGACGACGTGGCGGGCGAAGCGGCCGCGTTGCTGGCCCAGGAAAAAATCCTGGGATGGTTTCAGGGGCGCATGGAGTTCGGCCCGCGCGCGCTAGGCGCCCGTTCCATCCTGGCCTCGCCGCTGGATAGCGGCATGCAGGCACGGTTGAACGGCTTGAAGGACCGCGAAGACTTCCGGCCCGTGGCCCCCGTGGTGCTGGAAGAGCGCGCGGCGGAATGGTTCGATGGCCGTGGCGCGGCATCCATCTGCGCGCCGTTCATGTTGTTCGTCTATGACGTGTTGCCGCAACGCGCACAACAGATCCCGGCCGTGCGGCACATCGACGGCACGGCGCGGGTGCATACGATCCGGCGCGACCAGAACCCGCGCTATCACGACTTGCTGGTGGCATTTGAACGGCTGACCGGCGTGCCCGTGCTGGTCAATACGTCGTTCAACACGCGCGGCGAACCGGTGGTGTGTACACCCAGGGACGCCCTGGAGTGCTTCTGGACATCGCCGCTGGACGCGCTGGTGATCGGCTCTTACCTGGTCGAGAAGCCAAGATGAGCACGGGAAATTTCCCTCTGGTGTCCGTCGTCGTGCCCACCTACAATCGCCCGGAGTTGCTGTCGCGCTGCCTGGAGGCCTTGGCGAACCAGCGCTTTCCCAAGGACCAGTACGAAGTGCTGGTATGTGACGACGCTGCGTCGCCCGCCACGCGGCGCCAGGTCGAGGCGCTGCAAGCGCAATGGAGCGGCCGGCCCGCCTTGCGTTATCTGCCCGTGGTGGGCAGCCGCGGACCGGCGGGCGCGCGCAACCTGGGGTGGCGCAACGCACGTGGCGAAATCATTGCCTTTACGGACGATGACACCATTGCGCAACCCGATTGGCTGGGGCATGGCGTGCTGGCGATGCGGCCGAATCTGGCGGCGGTAACGGGCGTGACCGAGATGCCGCTGCCCGACCCGCCCAGCGACTACGAGCGGGATGCAGCCGGGCTGACGCGGTCCGAGTTCATTACCGCCAACTGCTTTGTACGACGCACGGCGTTGATGGTGGTGGGCGGTTTCGACCCGCGCTACACGATGGCGTGGCGCGAAGACTCCGACCTGCATTTCGCCTTGCTGGACCATGGCTTTTCGGTGCAGCGCGCACCCGACGCGCGGGTCCTGCATCCGATGCGGCCCGTGCGCTTCGCGGCAGGCCTGGGCATGCAGAAGAAAGTGATGTTCGACATGCTGCTGCGCAAGAAGTACCCGCTGCTGTATCGCAGCCGCATCCGCGCGCATCCGCCGCGCTTCTACTTGGGCGTGACGCTTGCCGCCGTGGCGGCGGTGGCCTTGGCCTTGTCGGGACACTTCGGCGCGGCGTTGGCGGCCGCTGGCGCATGGTTGGCCTTGAGTGTGCACTTCTTTCTGCGGCGCCTGCGCGGTACGCGCCGCTCGCTGCAGAACATGGCTGATCTGGCAATCACGTCCGCGTGCATCCCGCTGCTGTCCATCCTCTGGCGGCTGGTGGGCATGTTGCGCTTTGGCAGGAGCCGCGCATGAAGCCCCTGTTCGATGTGTCGCGTCCCCCGGCCAGCATCGCCGTATTCCGTGCGCTGCAATTGGGTGACATGCTGTGCGTGGTGCCCGCCTTGCGCGCACTGAGGCGCGCCTTTCCGCAGACCCGGATCCTGTTGATCGGCCTGCCGAACGCGGGCGAATTCGTGAACCGGTTTCACGCCTATGTGGATGAGCTGATCGACTTTCCCGGTATTCCGGCCTTTCCCGAACAAGCAGCCAGGGCGAGCGAGCTTCCCGCTTTTTTCCGCCGCGTGCGTGGGCTGCATGTCGAGGTGGCGTTGCAGATGCACGGCAGCGGCAGGCAGTCCAACCCTATCGTGGCGCAGTTGGGCGCCGAGCGCTGGGGCGGCTTCGTGGACGAGGCGGCGGGCGAGATACCCGGCTGCCGGATGCCATGGCCGGATGATCTGCCGGAGCCACGCCGTTATCTCGCTCTGCTGCGCTACCTGGGCATCGACGCGGACGACGACGCGCTGGAATTTCCGGTGTCCCTCGCGGACCACGGCGACGCGAAGCAGTTGCTGGGCCGGCACGCGCTGAATCCGGAAAAATTGATCTTGATGCATGTGGGCGCAAGGCTGCCGTCGCGCCGCTGGCCCTTGGAGCGCTACGCGGCGCTGGCGGGGGAGCTGGTGCGCCTGGGCTGGCAGGTGGCCCTGACGGGGATGCGCAGCGAAGCGCCCCTGGCGCGTTCGCTGCGGGAACAGGCTGGCGTGCCGCTTACCGATCTGTGCGGCCAAACCCACCTGGGCAGCCTGGCAGCCTTGTTGAAGGTTGCCCGCCTGCTGATTTGCAACGACACCGGCGTGTCGCATGTGGCGGCGGGCGTGGGCGCGATGAGCGTGGTGATTGCCTGCGGTAGCGATCAGCGGCGTTGGGCGCCGCTGGATAGCGCCCGCCACGTGGTGCTGGCCGCCGACATGCCATGCCGGCCGTGCGCGTTCGAGGACTGCCCCATCGGCCACCCCTGTGCGCTGGCGGTGACCGTGCCCGACGTGCTGCGGCGGGTGCAAAGCCAATTACAGGGGGCGCTGCAATGACGCATCCAGAAGTGGCGCGGACGGGCCGACGCCTGCGTATCCTGACGTGGCATGTGCATGGCAACTATCTTTATGCGCTGAGCCATGTGCCGCATGATTTCGTGGTGCCGTCCTTGCCCGGCAATCCGCCGGGCTATGGCGCGCTGGGCCGCAAGATTCCGTGGCCCGCCAATGTGGTGCAGGTGCCGGCCGATACGTTGCTGCGCATGCCGTTCGACTGCGTCCTGTATCAGTCGCGGCAGAACGTCGAGGACGCGCGCCTGTGGCTGGACGATGCGCAACGCGCGCTGCCCAGCGTCTACCTGGAACACAACCCGCCCGAGCCGCACCCCACCGATACGGTGCATCCGTTCCGGCATGATCGCGGCTTGCTCGTGCACGTCACGCCGTTCAATGCCGCGATGTGGGACGCGGGCGGCATGCCCATGCGGGTGGTGGAGCATGGCGTGCCGCCGCCCGCCGTGGCCTATGACGGCGGCACGCCCAAGGGCATCGTCGTCATCAACCACCTGGCCAGGCGAGGGCGGCGCTTGGGACGCGACCTGTTCGAAACCCTGCGCGCGCAAACGCCCATGGACCTGATCGGCATGGGGTCGGAGGAGTTGGGCGGCCTGGGCGAGGTACCGAACATGGAAGTGAGCGCCGTGCTGGCGCGCTACCGCTATTTCTTCAGCCCCATCCGCTACGCCAGCCTGGGCCTGTCCCTGGTGGAAGCCATGCTGTGCGGCGTTCCCGTGGTGGGCTTTGCCACCACTGAACTGCCCACGGTCATCCGGAATGGTGAAAACGGCTACGTGGACACACGGCCGGACCGGCTGCTGGCCGTGGCTCGGCAACTGGTCGCCGAGCCTGCCCTGGCGCGCGCCTGGGGCGCGGCCGGACGCGATACCGCGCTTGAACGCTTCGGCATGGGCCGCTTTATTTCTGATTGGATAGACGTGTTCGACACGATCCTGGAGGCAGCATGATGAACGATATTCCACGTAGCGGCCGGGCACTGGTCGCGGGCGGTGCGGGCTTTTTGGGTTCGCACCTTTGCTCCCGGTTGTTGAACGACGGATGGGAAGTGATCTGCGTCGACAACTTCCAGACGGGCAGGGCGTGCAATGTGGCACCGCTTGCCGCGCACCCGCGCTTTACGGTGATGCGCCACGACGTGGTTGACCGCCTGCCGCGCCTGGGCGTCGACCGCATCTACAACCTGGCTTGCCCCGCGTCGCCCGTGCACTATCAGGCCGATCCGCTGAAGACCCTGCGCACCTGCGTGCTGGGCGCGATGCAGCTTCTGGAGCTTGCCCGCGACGTGGGCGCGCGCGTGCTGCAGGCGTCCACCAGCGAGGTGTATGGCGACCCCCTGGAACATCCGCAGGCCGAAGGCTATTGGGGCCATGTGAATCCGGTGGGGCCACGATCCTGCTATGACGAGGGCAAGCGCTGCGCGGAAACGATTTTCATGGAATATGCGCGGCGCGAAGGCGTGGTGGTAAAGATTGCACGCATCTTCAATACCTACGGGCCGCGCATGGCGCCCGACGATGGGCGCGTGGTGTCGAACTTCATCGTGCAGGCCCTGGCGGGCCAGCCCCTGACGATTTATGGCGACGGTACGCAGACGCGCTCGTTCTGTTATGTGGATGATCTGATAGACGGCCTGGTGCGTCTGATGGAAAGCCCTGAAGACCTGACGCAGCCCGTCAACCTGGGCAACCCCGCCGAACTGTCGATGCTGGACATGGCCGACATGGTGCGGGCACTGACGGAGTCGCGCGTGCCGCTGGTGCATCGAGAGCTGCCGGTGGACGCCCCGACACATCGCTGTCCCGATATCTCGCTGGCGCGCACGCGCCTGGGATGGAGCCCGCGCGTGAGTCCGGCGGACGGCATTGCGCGCACGGTGGCGTACTTTGCCGCAGAAGCCGCCCGTACGCGGCCGACAGACGTGGCGACCACCGTGCAGGCAGCCATGGCGCCCGCCGCCCAGGCATAGGGTTTGCTGCGGGTTCGGACATGCGGCGCGACCCTTGCGCCCGCCATCGTCCAAAGGAGCCCATGATGAGCACCAAACCGCATTCCCATCAGGATGACCCCGCCGACGCCGAGCACAAACCGGTGCCCGAGGATGAGCGCACGCTGGCCGGCCGCCCGGCCGACCCCAACCGTACCGGCGCGGGCCGGCAGTTCCCGCCCGGCATGGACCCAAAGGATGTGTGGGATCCGGGCCGTTCCACGCCGGACGCCAAGCCGGTCGACAACCGATCCGGTACCTCAAGGAGCAAATAATGAAAGCTGTTGTATTTCACGGCATTGGCGATATCCGCCTGGACACCGTCCCCGACCCCGTCTTGCAGGAAGACAATGACGCCATCGTGCGGCTGACCGCCAGCGCCATCTGCGGCACCGACCTGCACTTTGTACGCGGCACGATGGAATCCATGAAGCCCGGCACCATACTCGGCCACGAAGGCGTGGGCGTGGTGGAGCAGTTGGGGCCCGGGGTGCGCAACCTGAACGTGGGCGACCGCGTGGTCATTCCGTCCACCATTGCCTGCGGCTATTGCTCGTACTGCCGCGCGGGGTACTTCGCGCAGTGTGACGTGGCCAACCCGAACGGCCGCGATGCCGGCACCGCGTTCTATGGCGGGCCGCAATCCACCGGACCCTTCCACGGCTTGCAGGCCGAGCTGGCGCGCGTGCCGTTCGCCAACGTGAACTTGGTGAAGGTGCCGGATAGCGTCACCGACGAGCAGGCCTTGATGTTGTCGGATATTTTTCCCACCGGGTATTTCGGCGCTGACCTGGCCAGCATCAAGCCCGGCCACACGGTGGCGGTGTTCGGCTGCGGGCCGGTGGGGCAGTTCGCCATTGCGTCGGCCAAGCTGATGAACGCGGGCCGCATCTTTGCCGTCGATACCGTGCCCGACCGCCTGGCCATGGCGCGCGCGCAGGGCGCGGAGGTGATCGACTTCAACGCGGAAGACCCGGTGGCATGCATCAAGGGCTTGACGGGCGGCATCGGCGCTGACTGCGCCATCGATGCCGTGGGGGTGGACGCCGAGCATGCGCATGCCGGGCCGGCGGCCAAGGCGGACGGTATCGCCGCCATGAAGGAAGAGGCCCGCAAGGCGGCGCCCCACGCCAATCCCGACGGCAAGCACTGGCAACCCGGCAGCGCACCGTCGCAGGCGCTGCAATGGGCGGTGCAGGCCCTGGCCAAGGCGGGCACGCTGGCGATCATTGGCGTGTATCCCCCCAATGACCGCACCTTTCCGATCGGCGAAGCCATGAACAAAAACCTGACCTTGCGCATGGGCAATTGCAACCATCGCAAGTACGTACCGCTGCTGATGGAACTGGTACGCACGGGCGCGGTGGACCCGGCGACCATCCTGACCCGCCAGGAACCGTTGACGCAGGCGGTGGATGCATTCAAGGCGTTTGATACCCGCCAGCCCGGCTGGTTGAAGGTCCAACTGGAGCCGGCGGCTTGAGCACAATGCGGCAGGGCTCAGGGGCCAGGTTTGCCGGACGGCTTATCGGGGCGATCTTCGACCTGTTCTTTCACCTGCTTTTCCGTTCGGCCGAAAGCATCCCTGCCTTGCGGCGCTTGCTCACCTCCGGCCGGATAACCGGAATTCGTGGCGGGGTCGGGGTTCACGTCCCCTTGCGGCGGGCCATCAGCCACGGGCTGGCCGGTGGCGCCGACCTCGGCACGGTCCACATGCGGCGAGGGCGGCGGGTTCGGGGCGGGAGCGGGCTTGGATTCGTTCATGGTGGGCGACCCTTGCTGGTTGGCGCCGCGCGACATGCGCGGCTTCGCCCGCCTTGCAGCAACTCCCATGCCTGATTCAGGAGGATGCATGTATACGCATATTCAAATCGGCGCACGCCAATGGCCGCGGCTGGTGGCGTTTTACGACGCCGTGCTGGCCCCGCTGGGCCTGCGCCGGCGCAACACCATCGAAAACGCCGGCCCCGAGGGCGTGATCTGGGGCGTGGGCGAGCAGCGTTGGCCCACGTTCGTGGTGGGGCCGCCGTTCAACGGCTTGCCCGCCACCTGGGGCAACGGCTGCCAGGTCAGCTTTGAAGCGCCAGACGAAGCGGTGGTGCGCCAATGCTGGACCGAAGCCCTGGCGCAGGGCGGCATCGACGACGGGGCGCCGGGCTTACGAGCCCGATACGCGCCCGACTTCTACGCCGCCTATTGCCGCGACCCCGAGGGCAACAAGCTGGCCTTTGTCTGCGCGCAACGGCAGCACGGCGCTTAGCACGGTGCGGCCGGGCTCGGACACAATGTCCAAGCTGCCATGCACCCGAGCGATGCGGGCATGCATGCTGCGCATGCCCACGCTGACGCCGGCTTGCCGCACCGCCGCCACATCAAACCCCGCACCATCGTCTTCAATACGCAGCTCCAGGCGGTCATTGTCGGGCAGCAGCAGTTGCACCTGCACGCGGCGCGCGCGGCTGTGCTTGACCACATTGGTCAACGCTTCTTCCAGCAGGCGGGTCAGCGCCAGGCATTCCAGGGAAGAGGGCGGCGTGCGCCATTGCGGCGGAAACTGCCAGTGGGAATCCAGGCCCAATTCGTCGAACACCTGCACGAAGCGATGACGCAGCGGCGCGGCCCATTCCAGCGGGGTCGCGGGCACGGTGACGCCGCTGCTGGATCCGCTGTCGATGGTCTGGCGCAAGTCATCGCGCAGCAGCTTCAACATGGACAGGAACTGCTGGCCCTGCAAGGGCTTGTCGCCCTGTTCCACCATGGCCATCATCCGCACCAGCGAGCCGCCCAGCCCATCATGCAGATCGTGCGCAATCTGCAAGCGCTCGTGCAGGCGGGTATTGGCCACCGCCAGGGTGTGTTCGCGTTCCAGCGTGGTGGCCAGTTCGCTGCGCGCCTGAAAGATGCCGTCGGCCAGTTCCTGGTTGAAGCGTTCTATCTGCCGCACGTTGCGCGCGTGGCGCAAGCCCAGAATGGCGGACATGCACAGCGTGACCACCACGCTGGTGTACGCCGTATAGGTCTGGCCGGACGAGATGAGCTTCATCATCACCAGCAGGTCGTGCACCATGACCACAAGGAAAATCAACAGGCAGGCGGCCAGCATCAGGTGTTCCGGGCGGCGGGTGCGCCAGGCGTGTACCGGAAATTGCAGGCAGTTGATGATGAAAATGGCGGCGGGGGTCAGCACGCCGATTGATTGCACGGTGGCCAGCGCGCTGTCTGGCGCGAAGGCCAGCATGGCCAGCAGCGCGGCGCTCAGTATCCACAGCGCGCGCTCGGTGCGAGGCAGCGATTGTTTGCCAAAGCGCCAGGTGAACAGGCAGAAGCAGGCCACGTACAGCACCAACGCCATGGCGTTGGCGCGCGCCAACGACAAGGTGTTGGGCAGCGGCCAGGGGTTGGTCAGCAGCACATTGCTGATGAACAGCACCCAGAACAGCGACATCAGGGCATACCAGCCATAGGTGGTCTGTTCACGCCGCACCACCCAGATGCAGAAGAACAAGCCGCCCAGCACGGCGGACACCACCAGGTTCACGGTGTACAGCGAGCGGTTGAGCCACCAGATTTCTTCCTGTCTGGCCTGCATCGCTTGCGGGGTGCCCAGGCGCACGATGCCCAGCCCGGGTGTCTGTTGCGCAACGCCCACCACCCGTACCCACAGCGTGTTCACGCCGTCGTGCACGATGGCCTCGGGCAGGCGCCAGGTGCGCGGCATGTTCCAACTGCGCGACAGCGGTTCGGTCAGTTGCGGGTCGCTCCAGATCAGGTCGTTATTGACGAACACTTCACCGGCCATGACCACCGATTCCAAGGTCAACCCCACCGGGCCGGGGCAGGGCCGCTGCCAGTCGATGCGATACCAGACGGATCCGCTGTAGCCGGGCCAGCGCTTGTTCCAGTCGTCGGGCAGCGTGACCGGAACCCACTCGGCCGTGTCAGGCCGGCTGCCGTCGGCGGCGGCCCGCGCCGCCGTGATGGACATCACCTGCACCGCGCACGCCTCGGGCGCCGTCGCCCCGCTTGCGTCCACGGCCAAGGCGGGCATCGCGCTCAGCGCCAGCCAGCAGGCAAGCAACCACCTCAGTCCAGCAAGCCACGCGAGCGCGCGGCGTGTACCGCCCGCGTGCGCGAGGAAACGGCCAGCTTGCGGTAGATGTGCTTGATATGGCATTCAACGGTGTAGCGCGACAGGAACAGTTGTTCGGCGATTTCGCGGTTGGCCAAACCTTCAGCCACCAGACGCAGGATCTGGCTTTCGCGGGGGCTAAGTATCTCACCGCTTGCCGTGCCGGTCTGCTCTGTTGGCCGGGGCCGCAACTCGTCGATGATGCGCCGTGCCACGAACGGGTCAATCGGCGCACCGCCCCGCAGCACACTGCGTAACGACAGCGCCACTTCCATGTCGTCCCGTTCTTTCAGCACATAGCCCGTGGCGCCGGCGCGCAAGGCCGCCAAAATCGCGTCTTCGGTACACCAGGCCGAGATGACCAGGATGGCCAGGCCGGGGTCGGCGGCGTGCATCTCGGCAATCAGGTCGATGCCGCTGCCGTCGGGCAAGCCCAGGTCCACCAGCGCCAGCGCAACGGGCTGGCTGGCCAGGCAGGCGCGCGCCTCGGCCAGGGAGCCCGCGAAGATCAGCGCGTCGGGCTGATAGCCCAGTTGCAGCAACAGGCCTTCGATGCGCCGGCAGACCAGCGGTTCGTCCTCCACCAGCAGCACGGGGGCGGGCAGCGTGAGTTCGGGGGCAAGCGGAGAGGCGGACATAGACGGGAAGGGGAAAAGGCAGAATCGCCCGATTCTAGAT
>NZ_JBHFIZ010000006.1:277811-279623 GCF_057334535.1 Achromobacter colocynthidis | reverse complement strand
GGCCTGCGCCGGGCGCGCAGGCCGTTGGGGCTCGCGGGTGGCCTCGGCCGGGGCGGCCGACGCGTCGTTGGCCCCCGGGGAAGCCGCTTTGGGCGCCCGCGGGCGGGATGATTCAGGCATGTACGATAGTCCGGTTAGCCGGGCATTATAAATTTCTATGGCGTCCCTGCCTGAACGCGCGCGCGAGCGTGTTGAAATCCGGCACGAAATTAGCGCTGATTTCTCGCCTGCGCATCGCCCCGTCGGCCATATAATTTCGCCACGCCGTCATGGGACGGCGCTATGACGCGGCAAGGCGCCGCGTTTTTACCGACTCTCAGGAATCCCTCCGCCCATCATGCCCGACCTGGAACCAGACACCGTCTCCGCCCTTGAAGCCCCGGAATTCGCAGCCGCGCAGTTCGTCCGATGGTTTCGCGACGTCGCGCCCTATGTGCACGCGTTCCGAGGCAAGACGTTCGTGGTGGCGTTCGGCGGCGAGCTGGTTCAGGCCGGCGCGCTGAACACCCTGGTGCAGGACTTGTCGCTGCTGTCGTCCCTGGGCATCCGGCTGGTGCTGGTGCACGGCTCGCGTCCGCAGGTCAATGAGCAACTGCGCTTGAAGGGCTACACGCAGCAGTTCGATCGCGGCCTGGCGCCCACCGACGCCGCCGCGCTGGAATGCGCCAAGGAAGCCGCGGGCGAAATCCGCCTGGATATCGAAGCCGCGTTCAGCCAGGGCTTGCCCAACACGCCGATGTCGCACGCGCACATCCGCGTCATTTCCGGCAACTTCGTCACGGCCCGACCCACCGGGGTACTGGAAGGAATCGATTACAAGCACACCGGCCAGGTCCGCAAGATCGACGTCGAGGCGCTGAAGTTCGCCATCGAGAAAGGTTCGTCGGTGGTGCTGCTGTCGCCGCTGGGCTTCTCGCCGACGGGCGACGCCTTCAACCTGGCCATGGAAGACCTGGCCACCAGCGTGGCCGTTGCGCTGCGCGCTGAAAAGCTGATCTTCCTGTCCAGCTCGCAAGGCGTGCTGAACGATGACGGCACGCTGGACACCGAACTGGCCCGCGTGGATGCCGACGCGCTGCTGGCGGGCGGCGAGCTGGACGAGGAAACCCACGCCTTCCTGCAATACGCATCGCTGGCGGTCAAGCGCGGCGTGGCCCGCGCCCACCTGCTGCCGTTCGCGCTGGATGGCAGCGTGCTGCTGGAAATCTTTACCCACGACGGCGTGGGCACGATGGTGGTGGAAGACACGCTGGATGACCTGCGCGCCGCCACGATTGACGACGTAGGCGCCATTCTGAGCCTGATCGAACCCTTGGAAGCAGACGGCACCCTGGTGCCGCGCCCGCGCAGCGTGATCGAGCGCGACGTGGAAAACTTCACGGTGCTGGAGCACGACGGCGTGATCTACGGCTGCGCCGCGCTGCACACCTTCGCCGACGAGCAGATGGCCGAAATGGCCTGCCTGATCGTGCACCCGGAATGGCAAGGCTCCGGCGAAGGCGAAATCCTGCTGCGCCACATGGAGTCGCGCGCCCGCGCCACCGGCGCCAAGCGGCTGTTCGTGCTGACCACACGCACGTCGCACTGGTTCATCAAGCGCGGCTTCGTGCAGGGCGGCATTACCGACCTGCCGCGCGAAAAGCAGAACAACTACAACCGGTCGCGCAACAGCCTGGTGTTCATCAAGAAGCTGTAATGCCGGCTGAAGTCGTTGGCAGCGACGGCTGACCGCAGCGACGGCTGACCGCAGCATCGGCTGACCGCAGCGACGGCTGACCGCAGCACCTGAAGGGGGGGGGGGGGGGGGGGGGG
>NZ_JBHFIZ010000006.1:216488-277726 GCF_057334535.1 Achromobacter colocynthidis | reverse complement strand
GTGCGGCGCCAACCCCGCTAAAATACGGCGTTATTCCTATTTTCGGCAGCGAACCATGTCCCGTATCGTCAACTGTGTGAAATTGAAGCGTGAAGCCGAAGGGCTGGACTTCCCCCCCTATCCCGGCGAGCTCGGCACCAAGATCTGGCAGAGCATTTCCAAGGAAGCCTGGGAAGAATGGAAAGCCATCCAGACGCGCCTGGTCAATGAAAACCGCTTGAACCTGGCCGATGCCCGCGCGCGCAAGTACCTGAAGGAACAGATGGAGCGTTTCCTGTTCGAAGACGGCACCGTCGAAGCCAACGGCTACGTTCCGCCTTCGGCCTGATTGGGCGACGGGCTGCGGGCGACGGGCTTCGTACTGCGCCCCCGCTTGCGCCAGGCCCCATGCGGCGGCCCCATCACGAAAGCCCCTCGCGCGCGAGGGGCTTCGCTTTTCGTGGCACCGACGCGGCGCCGATGCGCTCACGCCGGCACGCGACCTGACATTGCCCTTAAGATCGAAGTTTGCAGGCCGTATTAATGCTGTCATGAAAGAAGAATCGCGCTTGCCTCTCCCCGCCGACCCGCCGTCGTCCATCCAGCGCGCCATGGCGATCCCGCCTGATCGCACGACGGGCACGATCCACGACGTACAGCACGTGGTCATCCTGATGCAGGAAAACCGGTCCTTCGACCACTATTTCGGCACGATGCCCGGCGTGCGCGGTTTTGCCGATCCGCATCTTGTGCCCACCCTGGCCGGCAACGTACTGACGCAATCGGACGGCGCCACGCAATGCCGCCCCTATGCGCTACAGCAAGAACTCGCCAGCGACACACCGGCCGGCTTCATCACGCCGCACACGTGGGTGGATGCGCAATGGGCCTGGAACGACGGCCGCATGGACCAATGGCTGCCCGCCAAGGGCCGCTTGGGGCTGGGCGCCTATACCTGCGCTGACGTGCCCTTCCAGGCCGCCCTGGCCAACGCGTTCACCGTGTGCGACGCCTATCACTGTTCCCTGCACGCCGGCACCAATCCGAACCGCCTGTTCCTGTGGACCGGCACGAACGATCCCACCGGCGTGGCGGGTGGCCCGGCGTTGGTGAATTACTACGACAGGCTGGGCGCGACAAACGAAGGTTATACCTGGACCACCTACCCCGAGCGCCTGCAGGACGCGGACGTGGACTGGCGCATCTACCAGGACATGGCGGACAACTTTCACGACAACCCGCTGGCCGGCTTTCGTCAGTACCGCGAGGCGCATGCCAGCACCGCGGCCTCGGCCCCCTTGCGTGACCGCGCCCTGTCGACCCATACGCTGGATGATCTGGCGCGCGACGTGGCTGCGGGCCAGTTGCCGGCGGTGTCGTGGATCATCGCCCCCACCGCCGATTCGGAACATCCCGAAGTGTCGTCGCCACGCCAGGGCGGCGCCTATACCGAGCGCGTGCTGGATATCCTGACCAGCAACCCCGAATCCTGGAGCCGCTGCGTTTTTCTTGTCACCTATGACGAGAACGACTGCTTCTTTGACCACGTGCCTCCGCCCGCCCCGCCCGCACGCCACGCCGATAGCCATTCGGGCGGGCTGTCCACCATTGAGCTCGACGGCGAATACCACGACGCCCGGCTCGGACACAGCACCGCGCAGGAAGACCCCGCCCACCTGCATGGCCGCGGTTTCGGGCTGGGACCGCGTGTGCCGATGCTGGTGGTATCACCCTGGAGCCGTGGCGGCTGGGTCAATTCACAAGTGTTCGACCACACCTCGGTGATCCGCTTTCTTGAGGCCCGCTTCGGCGTGGCTGAACCGAACATCAGCGCATGGCGGCGCGCGGTAAGCGGCGACCTGACCTCGGCCTTTGATTTCAGCGGCGATCGCGGCCCGCACCATCCCGACAGCAACCGCCACGCCTGCGCGCTGCCCTACGCGCTGGAAGCGGTGGGCCGCATGACAGCCGACGGCGAACACTACCGGCTGACGCTGCGCAACCCGGGCAGCGCCGCCGCCGTGCTACATGTGTACGACCGCCACGACCTGGCGCGCGCGCCCCGGCGCTACACCATCGGCGCCGGCGCGCGGCTGGACGATGGTTGGAGGCTGAGCCAGGGCGGCGCCTACGACCTCTGGCTGCTGGGCCCGGATGGCTTTCATCGTCACTTCCGGGGCGATTCCCAGGACGGCGGCACGCTGGAAGCGCAACTGGTCCCCGTCACGTCGGGGCTGCGCGTGCGGCTCGTCAACCACAGCGACACGCCACGGCCGGTGAAGCTGGAGTCCCATATGGGCGACAACTGGCGCGCCATGGCGCATGTGCCGGCCGGCGGCGCGATGGAATTGAAGTACGCCGGTTGCGAAGGCTGGTACGACCTTGAAGTCAGCGCCCCCGACCTGCCCGCCTTCGGGCGCCGGCTTGCAGGTCGCATCGATGCCGGTAAACCCGGCGTACCGGACCCACGGCTATGCCAAGGCGCGGTGCTGCCGCTGTAGTGCTGCCCATGCAAAAGCCCCGACACGGCAACCGTGTCGGGGCTTTTTGTTGACCTGCTGGCTTATTGGCTTAATGGCTTAATAGCGCGTCGGCCCGTTGGCCACGTCGGCCAAAAAACTGGCGTGATCAGGCCTCGTCTTCCGACTCTTCCTCGCCGCGCGCCAGGCGCTCGGTGTTCTTCACGCCGGTGTGGCGCACGTCAGCGCCCTTGACCATGTAGATGACACGTTCGGACATGTTCTTGGCATGGTCGCCAATGCGTTCCAGCGCGCGCGCGATGAAGATCATGTCGATGGCGCGCGAGATCGTGCGCGGGTCTTCGATCATGTAGGTGATCAGGTGGCGCAGCGCGCCCTTCCATTCCTTGTCCACTTCCTTGTCGCTGCGCACGACGGCGGCGGCCTGGATGGGGTCAAGGCGGGCGAAGGCGTCCAGCGCCTGGTGCAGCATGGTGCGCACGTTGGCGGCCATGTGACGCAGTTCGATCACCGGGATGTGGCGCATTTCGGCTTCATGGATGCGACGGGCAACGGTAGCGACCTTTTCGGCCTCGTCGCCGGAACGCTCCATGTCGGTCAGCATCTTCGACACGGCCATCAGCATGCGCAAGTCGATGGCCGTAGGCTGGTGACGGGCCAGGATGCGGCTGATGCTTTCGTCGATTTCGACTTCGTGGCGGTTGACTTCCTTTTCCCGCTCGCGGACTTTCTCCACCAGCGACAGGTCGCCCGTGGCCAGCGCGTCGATCGCTTCCTGGATCATGGCTTCCACCAAGCCGCCCATTTGCAAGAATTGCGAACGGACGCTTTCCAGGTCGGCGTCGAACTGCTTGTTTGTATGCTCCGTCATCCGGGCTCCCTGCGTGGTTGGTCTCATTGCATTGCCCCGAAATAAGAGAGTTACGAGATGGGCCTGCACAACCGGCAAGGTTATGACCCAAGTGTGACAGGATTATGAATCGACGCCCCGCCCCCCGCAAGGCGGGGCGGCAAGTGCAACACTCGGGCCGCGCGAAGCTGGCTGCTTACGCTGCGCGGTCCAGCCGGCGGATGCCGTTTTGCGTGGCCAGCAGCGCCACATCGGCGCCGGCCAGCGCGAACAGGCCGCAGGTGACCACGCCGGGCAGGTTGTTGACCAGCGCTTCGAACGCGCGCGCGTCCGAGATCGCCAGGCCCGACACGTCCAGGATGACGTTGCCGTTGTCGGTGATGAAGCCCTCGCGCAGACGCGGCTGGCCGCCCAGGGCCACCAGGGCGCGCGCCACCGATTCGCGCGCCATCGGAATCACTTCCAGCGGCAGCGGGAACTTGCCCAGCGTCTGGACCAGCTTGGATTCGTCGGCGATGCAGATAAAGCGTTCCGCCACCGACGCCACGATTTTCTCGCGCGTCAGCGCGCCGCCGCCGCCCTTGATCATGGACAGGTTCGCGTCGATCTCGTCGGCGCCGTCCACGTAGATCGGCATGGTCGACACGTCGTTCAGGTCCAGCACCTTCAGGCCGTGGCCGGCCAAGCGGGCCGCGCTGCGCTCCGAACTGGCGACGGTGCCGCCGATGCGACCCTTGAAACGCGCCAGGCCATCAATGAACAGATCGGCCGTGGAGCCCGTGCCCACCCCGATGATGACGTCCGGGCCGGCGACCTGTTCAACGAATTCCAGGGCGGCGTCGGCGGCTTGTTGCTTGAGTTCTTGCTGGGAGAGCATGGCGGGAAGAATGCGGAAAGGTTGGTCAAGCCGGGAAATTTAGCATGCGGCGGCGGGCGGCCAGGCACGTGCCAGGATCGCCCCGGCATCCGCGCCTGCCACCAGCTCGCCAAAAACGCCGCCATCGGCATGCAGGCGGCTGGCCACAAAGGCTTGCGCCACGGGGGCTGGCGCATGCTGGATCAGCAAGGCGGCCTGCCACAGCCGCGCCAGGCCGCAGGCGATGCGGCGCGCCTGGAATTCGGCTTGAGCGCTCTCGGCCAGCAGCGCCCGCCAAGCCACCAGCGCCGCGTCAAACGCCTGATACTGGCCCGCCGCGTGCGCGAATTCCTGTTCCAACGCGGGCAAGGCGTCGGGTTCGCGCTGCAAGGCGCGCAGCACGTCCAGCGCCATCACGTTGCCCGACCCTTCCCAGATGGAATTGACCGGTGTTTCCCGGTAAAGGCGCGGCATCGGCCCTTCTTCCACATAGCCGTTGCCGCCCCAGACCTCCATGCACTCCGCGACGGCATGAATGGCGCGTTTGCAGATCCAGAGCTTGGCGGCGGGCGTGCCCACACGCACCAGCGCGCGGGCCTGGGCATCCGTCCGCGCATCGACGGCGCGCGCCAGCCGCAGCGCCAACACCATCGCCGCCTCGCTTTCCAGCGCCAGGTCGGCCAGCACGTTACGCATCAGCGGCTGCGCGATCAGCGGCTTGCCGAAGGCGTGCCGATGCTGCGCGTGATGCAGGGACTGCACCAGCGCCTGGCGCAGCAGCGCGGCGCTGCCCAGCACGCAGTCCAGCCGCGTGGTGGCCGCCATTTCCAGCAGCACGGCCAGCCCACGCCCCGGTTCGCCCACCATCACGCCCCAGGCATCCTCGAATTCGACTTCGGCACTGGCGTTGCTGCGGTTGCCCAGCTTGTCTTTCAAGCGGCGCACGCGAATGGCGTTGCGCGGGCCGTCGGGAATCCAGCGCGGCACGAACAAGCAACTGAGCCCTTCGTCCGTGTGCGCCAACACCAGATGCGCGTCCGCCTGCGGTACCGAAAAGAACCACTTGTGTCCCACCAACTGATAGGCGTGGCCGCGACCCGCCGCGCCCAAGGGCACCGCGCGGGTATTGACGGCGCGCAGGTCCGAGCCGCCCTGCTTTTCGGTCAGCCCCATGCCTACCAGCGCGCTGCGCTTGGCGGCCAGGGGCGCGTCGGCGCCATCGAATTCGCGCGAGTACAGCGCGGGCAGCCATTGCCCGGCAAAGTCCACGGCGCCGGACGGTTCGCGCTGCAACAGCGGCACGGCGGCAAACGTCATCGTGGTGGGACACAGCGTGCCGGCTTCTACCTGCCCTTGCATCAAATAGGCGGCGGCACGCGCCACTTGCGCGCCGGGCACCGCTTGCGCCCAGGCGCGGCTGTGCAGCCCGCGCGCCATGATGCCGGTCATCAGCAGGTTCCAGGCCGGGTGGAATTCCACGTGGTCGATGCGGTGCCCCGAGCGGTCATAGCTCATCAACCGGGGCGGACAGCGGTTGGCTTCGGCACCGGCGGCCAGCGTCTGCGCGCGGCCCAGCCAGGCGCCGTGCGCGGCCAGGTCGCCTTCCCAGGCCTGTGCGCCCTCGCGCCGCACCGCCTCGCGCAAGGCGGGGTCGGTGTCGTACAGCGAATAGTCTTCCAGCGGAGGCACCTGGTTTTGCACGGTGTGCGTGGCAAACGACGACATGGCTGCTCCTGGTAGGGCCGGCTCTCGGTAAAAGCCGCTCTCGATAAAGCCCGCTGCGGTAACGCCCGCCGCGGTAAAGCCCGCTATCTGGCCATGGGCGCCACCAACGCCCAGGGCCGCAAGGCCTCGACCTGCGCCGCCAATTCCAGCAGCAGCGCTTCGCTACCCAACGGCCCCATCACCTGGATGCCGATCGGCAGCCCATCGGACGACATGCCGAACGGGATGGAGATGGCCGGCATGCCGGTCAGGTTGGCCAGGGGGGCAAAGGGCGAATAGCCGATCACGCCCTTCTTGCCCAGACGGTAGGCCAGGTAATCGGCGTTGTCCATGGCGTACCGGCCCAGGGGCGCGGGCGGTTGCGCCAGGACGGGGCTCAGGAAAAGGTCATGGCCGTGGGTGCCGTCGCGGTGCAGGAAGCGGCCGATGCGCCGGGTGATTTCGTGGCAGGTGTCCACGCAGGCCACGTATTGGGCACCGGATATCGCCCGCGCATATTCGCGCGCACCCAGCGTGGTGGGTTGCAGCTCGTCGGCGGCCAGGCGGCGCCCGCGCTCGGCGACAAAGCTGTCGATGGCATTGGCGGCGGCGCTGGCAATCAGCGGCAGCATGGGCGACAGCACTTCTTCGGACCCCACCGGCGGCAGGGCCGGCACCATTTCATGGCCGAGCGATGCGAAAAGGCGCGCCGCCTCGTCCACGGTGGCGGCGACTTCGGGGTGGATCGCCCCGCCTTCATAGGTGGTGTTGATGAAGGCAATGCGGCGACGCGGCGCACCATGCGGGTCGGCGGCAACACGCGCCACCACTGCCCGGTACGACTCGGGTTGCGCCGGGGCCGCGTAGGGCGCGCCCACGTCCGCCCCCGCGCTGATGTCCAGCGACGCGGCGCAGTCGCGCACCGACAGGGTCATCATGTGTTCGGTGGCCAGGCCGCCCCAACCTTCGCCCTTCAAGGGGCCCAGCGGCATCAGCCCGCGTGACGGCTTCAGGCCCAGCACCCCGCAGCACGAGGACGGGATGCGGATGGACCCGCCGCCGTCGCTGCCGTGCGCGATGCGCACCATGCCGCTGGCCAAGGCCGCGCCCGCGCCACCGCTGGACCCGCCCGCGCTATGGCCGGCCTTCCAGGGGTTTTGGGTAGGCGGCCCGTAGGCGGGCGATTCGGTGGTGGGGCTCAGGCCGAGTTCGGCGCTGGTGGTGCGGCCAAACGGAATCAGTCCGGCGCGGCGGTAGCGTTTGACGATTTCGGCATCCACATCCCATTCAACATGCCCATACAGTACCGACCCCATGGCGCTGGGCAAGCCCAGGGCCGCCGTGCCCAGGTCTTTCAGCAAGGTGGGCACGCCCAGGAAGGGCCGGGTGTCCAGTTGCGCCAGCCGCTGGTCAGGCGTCAGCCCGGCCAGTTCATCGTCCAGCGCCTGGGCCAGGCGCAGCCCGGCGTCGGCTTCGATGCCGCAGGCGGCGTTGATGGCGGGATTGCGCGCCGCCACCCGGTCCACCGCCTGCTGCATCGCGGCAAGCGCGGTGGTAACGCCTTGGGCGATATCGGCGCCCAGCGCCGTCGCGTCGAGGGGTGAGGAATCATGGCGGTCAGCGGTGCTCATGCTTGCGATGCTCCAGGGTCGACGGCGAAATGCCGCACATGCCAGGATATCGACAGTCCGCGTGGGCAACAAGCCGGCACGTCGCGCTTGCCGCGCGCGATGCCGGTTCGGTGGCAGGCAGGCCGGGCCGGACTAGGCCGAGCGGGCCGCGTCAGGCCGGGCCGCGGCAGGCCGGGCCGCGTCAGGCCGGGCCGGAAGAAGCCGTGTTGGGCGGCGTAGCCAGGGGTTGCGTGGCGGCGGGGTCATCGTCAGCGCCATTGGCCTCATCCGCGTCGCCCACCGCATCGGCATCGCCCAATAGCCTTAAGGCTTCCGCGTCGGGCAAGGCTTCGACATTCTTCAGGTTTTTCAGCATCGCCCGAGTGCGAACCTCGGTCTGGCCGATCTTGTTACTGGCCGTGTCCAGCGACTTCTTGACGCTGGCCAGCGCGTCGCCGAACTTGCCGAATTCGGTTTTGACGGCCCGCAGCACCTGCCACACTTCCGATGAACGCTGCTCGATCGCCAAGGTACGAAACCCCATCTGCAAGCTGTTCAGCAAGGCCGCCAGGTTGCTGGGGCCGGCCACGTTGATGCGCAGGTCGTGCAGCTTGTCCAGCAAGCCCGGGCGCCGCAGCACTTCGGCGTACAGGCTTTCGGTGGGCAGGAACATGATGGCGAAGTCGGTCGTGTGCGGCGGCGACACGTATTTGCTGGCAATCAGCCGCGCCTGCAATTCCACCGCGCGGCCCAGCGCGGCGCCGGCGGTTTTCACGCCGTCCACGTCGGCGGCGTCCTGCGCGTCCATCAGCCGTTCGTATTCTTCCTTGGGAAATTTGGCATCGATCGGCAGCCACACGGGCGCGCCGCCGTCTCCCCGCCCGGGCAAGCGGATGGCGAATTCGACCACCGCATCGCTGCCCGGCACGGGCTTGATGTTGCTGGCGTACTGGTCGGGCGTCATGTTGTCTTCAATCAGGCGGGCCAGTTGCACTTCGCCCCAGGTGCCGCGCGACTTCACGTTGGTCAACACGCGCTTCAGGTCGCCCACGCCCGCCGCCAGCGCCTGCATCTCGCCCAGGCCTTTGTGCACGGCCTCCAGCCGGTCCGACACCAGCTTGAACGATTCGCCCAGGCGCTGTTCCAGCGTGGCATGCAGCTTTTCATCGACGGTGCGGCGCATCTCATCGAGCTTGGCGCTGTTATCCGCCTGCAAGGATTGCAGCCGCTGGTCCACGGTGGCGCGCACTTCCATCAGACGCCGCTCGTTGATCTGGATCAGGCCCTGCAATTGTTCGCCGAAGCCCGCCGCAAAGCGGGCCAGTGACTCGGCCGATTCGGCGCGCGCGGCCTGCGCATCGCGCGCCAGGCCGGTGCGCAAGTCGCCATGCGATTGCGCCAGCTCTACCCGCAGCGCGCGTGTGGACTCTGAAAATTCGCTGCGCAGGCCGCGTTGCCCTTCAGCGATATCGGCGCGCAACGCACGCTCGGTGCGTTCCAGGCCTTCCAGCAGTGCATCCAGCCGCGCATCTGGCGCGGCCGGACGCAACCAGGCCAGCATGGCCATCAAACACGCCAGACCCGCGCCGCCCGCGGCTACCCAAAGCAGAATGTCATTCAAAAGAGGCATCTCCAAAGCCGGAATTGTAGGACGCATCATCGCCACGTTGTAAGCAAACGACATCCCTTGATGCAACCCGAGCCGCCGCCGCCGCGCAACAGGATTAAACTTCCCGCACTTTGAATACAACGTTCGACACAACTTGAATTCAGCTGATCTTTCTTCCTCTCGATCCAGCGTCTCCTTCCAATCGGTGTTCGGTCCCCTGGACCTGGACGCCGCAACGCCGCTCGCAACCGGCGGCGACCGCCACATTTTCCAGCATCCGCATTCCCCCGACCTGCTCGTCAAGGTCATGGACATGCGCGCCCGCGCGATCTATCTGGAGGCGCGGCCGTTCAAGCGTTGGTACAAGCAGTACCAGCGTGAAAGCGCCTACCGCGTCTATCTGAACGAGATATCGGAATACGTCACCACCACTACCCGCCCGTCGGGCGTGTGGCAAGTGCCCATGGCGCGCATCCTGGGCGTGGCGCAAACCTCGCTGGGCCTGGGCCTGGTAGTGGAAAAGATCACCGACGCCGACGGCAACATTGCGCCCACCGTGGCTGACCTGGCCGCGCAGGGCAAGGTGGACGCGCAGTTCTTCGAACAGTTGGACGAGTTCTTCAACGATCTGGCCGACGCGCATGTCGTGCTGCACGACATCTCCGCCAGCAATATCGCCTGTGGCCAGAACGCCGAGGGCAAGCAGGGCATGTACCTGATCGACGGGTTCGGGGTCTTGCCGCTGATTCCGCTTTACGCCTGGAGCAAGCGCCTGAACCGCAAGCGCATTGCGCGCAAATACCAGGAAATGCGCCAGTCCCTGCAAGCGCGCATCGACGCCGCGAAGGCAGCCTAGCGCGCCGGACGTTGGGGCGCCGGGCATCCGGGCGCCGGGCTTCCGGGCGCCGGGCCTCCGGGCGCCTAGAGTTCGGGCATCTGAAACGCCGGCGCCTCGGGCAGCACGACGCCCTGACGGTCCACCCACACATAATCCTGGCCGGCGCGTTGCCCGCGCCGCAACGGGTTGCGTGTGCAGAATGCAGCGTAGGCCGGATCCACGAAACGGTAATGCAGATGCTCGTCGCGCCCTGGCGGGATGCCCAGGCGCGTGGTGCAGACCAGGGCTTGCGGTGAGCCACCCACGTCCTCCACATACAGCGCGCCGGGATCGAAGCGGCGCGCATCCCACTGCGGCACCTTCAGCCCCAACGAACGGCACAGCAGCGTCTGCCCCGCGCACAGACGCGACGGCGGACGCGGCAGGCCCCGCGCATCCGGGTTCAACTGTTGCATGCGCGCCAGCGCATCGGGGCCGGACAGTGCGTCCGTCCACGGATAACCGGACTTGATCAGCACCGCATTACCCGGCCCGGCGGCGCTGAAATTCAGCGAATCTCCGCCCCGCGCGTAATACATGTAGATGACGCCGCCATCCATGAACAGCGCGCGGCGCTTGTGGGTATAGCCCAGCGAGGCGTGGCTGCCCTTTTCTTCCAGGTAATAGGCTTCGGTTTCGATGATGCGCACAGACAGCCACAGCCCGTCCACGCAATGGCGGATGACCTTGCCCAACAAGTCGCGCGCCAGGGTGCAGGCATCGCGATCAAAAAAGGCATCGGGCAACGCCTGGCCGGCGCCGCGCGATGCCTGGATGGGGGACGCCATCGCAGCCGGGTGGCGTCAGGCGAAGCGTTCGCCGTAGCGCTTTTCGCTGAAGCCCACCGTGACCTCGCCGTCCGTCGTCACGGTGACCGGGCGGCGCACCAGGGCCGGGGATTCGGCAATCAGGTCGCTCCATTGCTTGTCGGTCGCGGCCGACTTGCGGTCTTCCGGCAGGTTGCGCCAGGTCATCGACGAGCGGTTGACCAGCTTTTCCCAACCGCCGACCTTGTCGGACCACGATTTCAGCGTGGCCGCGTCAACCGGGTGATCGCGGTAATCCACGAACACGTGGTCGACGCCGTGTTCGGACAGCCAGTCGCGCGCCTTGACGCAGGTGCTGCACTTGGTCAGGCCATACAGGGTGGTTTGCTTCATTTGGATTCAGACTCCTTGCGCCATTGCAGGCGGTTGGCCAGGATCACGCACGTGCCCACGGCCAGGATGAACAAGGTGGCCAGCGCGTTGATCTCGGGTTTCAGCCCCAGGCGCACCCGCGAAAACACTTCCATCGGCAGCGTGCTGGAGCTGGGGCCGGACAGGAACGACGCCAGCACCACGTCGTCCAGCGACAGCGTGAACGACAGCAGCCAGGCCGAGGCCAGCGCCGGCGCGATCAGCGGCAGCGTGATCTTGAAGAACACGGTGATGGGGGTTGCGCCCAGGTCCAGCGCGGCCTCTTCCAGCGAGCGGTCCAGGTCGCGGATGCGGGTCTGGATGACAACGGCCACAAACGCCATGCACAGCGTCACGTGCCCCACCCAGATGGTGAACACGCCATTTTCAGAGGGCCAGCCCAGGCTGCCGCGCAGTTCCACGAACATCAGCAGCAAGGAAATGCCCAGCACCACTTCCGGAATGACCAGCGGCGCGCTCAGCATGCCCACGTACAGCGAAAAGCCGCGAAAGCGCCCCATGCGGCCCAACACATAGCCGGCCCAGGTGCCGATGATGACGGCGGCCGTGGCCGTCAGTGCCGCGATGCGAAACGACAGCCACGCGGCCCGCAAGAGCGCGTCGTCGTTGACCAGCGCGTGATACCAGCGAAACGAGAAGCCCGTCCACGACGTGACGGTGGGCGACGCGTTGAACGAGAACACCATCAGGCTGATGATGGGCACGTACAGGAAGAAGTACCCCAGCCCCAGCACCACGGCGCGCAATGTCTTGTTGGGGCCTTTCATTTGCGGCCTCCGTTGGCTTGTTCCTGCTGCTTGACCTGGTTGTACTGGAAGTAAACCAAGGGCACGAGCAGCAACAGCACCATTACGCACGTCACCGCCGACGCCATGGGCCAGTCCGCGTTATTGAAGAACTCGTTCCACATGACGCGGCCCATCATCAGCGTGTTGGCGCCGCCCAGCATTTCGGGGATGACGTATTCGCCCACGGCCGGAATGAACACCAGCATGGCGCCCGCGATCACGCCCTGTCGCGACAGCGGCACGGTGATCTGCCAGAACGCCTGCCAGGGCTTGGCGCCCAGGTCGTACGCGGCTTCCAGCAGGCGCAAGTCCATCTTCACCAGCGTGGCATACAGCGGCAGGATGAAGAACGGCAGGTACGCATAGACCATGCCAATGTAGACCGCCACATCGGTGCGATAGATTTCCAGCGGGCTGGAAATAATGCCCAGGCTTTGCAGCAGGTTGTTCAACAAGCCATCGTTACGCAGGATGCCCACCCACGCATACACGCGCAGCAACAGCGACGTCCAGAACGGCAGGATCACGCCCAGCAGCAGCAGGTTGCGCACCCGTGGCGAAGAGCGCGCGATGTAGTACGCGATGGGATAGCCGATCAGCACGCAGATCAGCGTGGTGATGCCGGCGATCTTCACTGAACTGAGGTAGGTCTTGAAGTACAGGCTGTCGGTGAACAGCAGGATGTAGCCGCGCAGGTGCAGGCTGAACTGCACCGCTTCGTCCTGGAATTGCGCCAGCGGCGTATACGGCGGAATGCCGAATTCCACTTCGGCAAAGCTGATCTTCAATACCAGCAGGAAAGGCAGCAGCAGGAACAGCACCAGCCAGGCAAACGGCGGCACCACCGCCAGCGCCCGGCCGGAAGGCAACCAGTCGCGGGGCGAAAAGCGGATCATGACGCCAGCACCGTCGCGCTGTCTTCGCCCCAGCTGACGAAGATTTCTTCGTCGATGCCAGGCGCGTCCATCTGGGCCAGCAACAGGCTGGGCACGCTGGCTTCCACCGTTTTGCCGGAGTCCAGGCGAATCTGATAGAGCGCGTAGCTGCCCATCCACGCCATGTGGCTGACCATGCCGTGCGCCCAGTTGTATTCACCCGGCGGTTGCTCGCGCGACACCACCAGGCGCTCGGGCCGGATGGACACGTGCACTTCCATGCCCAGCGGTTCGCTCACGCCGTGGTTCACGAACAGCGGCCGCGTCAATTCGCCGCATTCAATGGCCACGTGGTCGGGCTCGTCCACCACGATGGTGCCGGTGAACATATTGGTCGACCCGATGAAGCTGGCCACGAAGCGCGAATTCGGAAAGGCATAGACGTCTTGCGGCGTGCCGCACTGGACGATCTGGCCTTCGGTCATGACGGCCAGGCGGTGCGCCATGGTCATGGCCTCTTCCTGGTCGTGCGTCACCATGATGCAGGTCACGCCGACCTGTTCAAGAATCTTCACCAGTTCAATCTGCGTCTTCTGGCGAATCTGCTTGTCCAGCGCGGACATCGGTTCGTCCAGCAACAGCAGCTTGGGCCGCTTGACCAGGCTGCGCGCCAGCGCCACGCGCTGCTGCTGGCCGCCCGACAGCTGGTTCGGCTTGCGGCGCGAATAGCCGGCCATCTGGACCAAGTCCAGCGCTTCAAACACGCGGTCGTGGATTTCAGCGCGGTCCACGCCTTCCTGCTTCAGGCCGAACGCCACATTGGCTTCAACCGTCATGTGCGGGAACAGCGCGTAGGACTGGAACATCATGTTCACGGGCCGGCGGTACGGCGGCACGGCGGTGATGTCCTCGCCGTCCAGCAGGATCTGCCCGGACGTGGCGTCCTCAAAGCCCGCCAGCATGCGCAGCAAGGTGGATTTGCCGCTGCCGGAGCTTCCCAGCAGCGCAAAGATCTCGTTGCGCTTGACGGACAGGTTGACGGAACGCACGGCGACCACATCGCCAAAGATCTTGACCACATCGGACACCCGGACGAATTCGTCCGGGTCGACCGTATGCGGCGCCGAGTAACGGCTATCGCTCATGATGACTTATCTTCCAGACTTCAGCTCGGACCACATCCGGTTTTGCAGGCGTTGAATGTTCAAGGGCAGCGCCTTGATCACATACAAGGTCTTGGAGACCTCAGCCGGCGGATAGATCATGGGGTTCTCGGCCACGTCCTTCACCACGTATTTCCGCGCCTCTTTGTTGGCGTTGGGATAGAACATGGTGTTGGTGATGGCGGCGTGCACCTGCGGAGTTTCGATGTAGTTCATGAACGCCAGGGCTTCTTCAGGGTGCGGCGCATCCTTCGGAATGACCATCAGGTCGAACCACGCGGGCGCGCCGCCCTTCGGAATGAAGTAGTTCACTTCATACGATTTCTTGGCTTCTTGCGCGCGCTTGCGAGCAATCATCACGTCGCCCGAAAAACCGTAGACCATGCACAGGTCGCCCACGGCGAGCTCATCGATATAGCCCGACGAACTGAACTGGCGGATGTACGGGCGGATCTGCTTCAAGACATCCAGCGCGGCCTTGTAGTCGTCGGTGTTGGTGCTGTTGGGATCCTTGCCCAGGTACTTCAGCACGGCCGGGAACACCTGCGCGGCTTCGTCCAGCATCGAAATGCCGCACTCTTTCAGCTTGGCGGCATTCTCGGGCTTGAAGATCATGTCCCAGTTGGCCAGGTCTACGTTGTCGCCCATGATCTGCTTGACCTTGGTGACGTTGTAGCCCAGGCCATTGGTGCCGTAGCCCCACGGAATGGCGTGCTCGTTGCCCGGGTCGACCGAGGCGACCAGCGCCATCAGTTCCGGGTCCAGGTACTTCCAGTTGGGAATCTTGGACTTGTCCAGCTTCTGGAACAGCCCGGCCTGGATCTGGCGCGAGGCGTAATGGGTGGAGGGGACAACAACGTCGTACCCCGACTTGCCGGCAAGCAGCTTGGCTTGCAGCGTGTCGTTGCTGTCATAGACGTCATAGCGGACCTTGATGCCGGTTTCCTTTTCGAAACCCGGAATCGTGTCCGGCGCCGTGTATTCGGCCCAGTTGTAGACGTTGACGACCTTGTCCTGCGCGACCGCCGACGATGCCGATGCCGCGACCAACACCGCGCCAAGCGCCCAGCGCATTCCCGCCCTTAGTTCCATTACAAGCCCCCTTGCCGTATGCCGTGTATGTCAGGACTACCAAAAGGCGAAATGATAAAGCCTTTTAGCGATGGCCTGCCCAACTTTAGCGGCGAATTGGCGCATTTGAAGGCTGATCGCGACGGCAACGCCCCTTTGCGGCGGTTCAGGGTTGGACGCCCACGCCCCAAGCCGTCCAGTAGCTGTCGCGCAGCTTCATCCAGAAGCGGTCGCCCTCGTCGCCCGCTACTTTGACGAGCGAGCGGCGCAACCGGTCCAGGTTGCCCTGGCGCTGGCGTTCGGACAGCGCACCGAGCGTGCCGCGGTCGAAATCGATCAGCCAGACCCGGTTGTCGCCACCGATCAGGATATTGAAGGCGTTCAAGTCAGCGTGCCAGACGCCGGCGCGGTGCATGCGGACGATGGCCTGCGCCACCGCGCCCCAAAGCGGCTCGGCCAGCGCGTGGGCCAGGGGCCGCACGCCCGGAATGCGTTCCACCACGATGGCCGCGCGGTAGATCGGGCCTTGGCGCCAGTAGGCGGCGGCCAGGGGCGCGGGCACGTCCAGCCCCTGCGCGCGCATCTCGGCCAGCAAGCGGAATTCGCGGAAGCTGCGGGTGCGATCCTCGCCATTCCAAAGATAGGCGTCGCGGCTGATGCGGGCGATCATGCCGCCGCGCCGGTAGCGCCGCAACACGCCCTGCCAACCCGCGCCCTGCACGAACCAGGCGGCTTGCCGGCCACCCGCGTCCACCGGGCGGGCGCGGTCGCCGTAATGCGACGGGTTGAAAATGTCGGGGCCGGCGTCCGCCAGGCGCGACGCATCGCTCAACATGGCGCCCGCAAGCGGACCCGCCCAGGACTGGCGCTGCGCGCCGGATCGCGCGTCGACAGCGCGCGCGCCGTCAGCCTTCACGATTGCGCATCCAGTCGGCCACGCCGTAAAAAGATTCCAGCAACCGCTCCACCAGCGCCGGGTCGATGCCCTGGTCTTCCATGGCGCGCCCGATGCAGGTCACCCACTGGTCGCGCTCGACCTGGCCGATGGAAAACGGCAGGTGCCGCGCGCGCAGCCGGGGGTGGCCGAAGCGTTCGATGTAGTGGTCCGGCCCGCCAAAATAGCCGCACAGGAACCAGAACAGCTTGTTGCGCGCCTCGTCCAGGCTGGGGCCGTGGGCGGCGCGCAGTTCTTTCAGGTCGGGTTCCATGTCCATCAGGTCATAGAAGCGGTCGACCAGCGCGCGCACGCCGGGCTCGCCGCCAAGAAGGTCAAAAATGCTGCTGGAATTTTCCACAGGTTCGCTAATGGTATGGACGCGGGTCGTCATCAGGTTTCTCGAAGGGTGACCAGGGGCGGCGTGCGCAACACGCCGCGCAGGGCCAGGGCGCCGCCCGCCCAGGCGCCCAACATGCCCGCGCCGATGCCGGTCAGCCACGGCCACAGGCTCAGGGTAATGGTGAAGTCAAACACCTGGGTTGACAGGACCCAGGCAATGGCGGTGGCGCCGGCTGCCGCCAACAGGCCGGCCAGGCCGCCCACCGCCCACAGTTCAATTCGCTGCGAGCGCGCCAATTGCGTGCGCGTGGCGCCCAGCGCCCGCAGCACAGCCGCTTCGCGCATGCGCTCGTCGCGGGTGGCCGTCAGCGCCGCCGACAGCACCAGCACGCCGGCGGCGAGCGTGAACAGAAACAGCAACTGAACCGCCTTGCCCACTTCGTTCAGCACCGACTGCAATTGCTGCAGGATGGCGCTGACATCGAACACGGTCAGGTTCGGAAATTCGCGCACCAGCGCGGGCAGCACCGCCGCTTTTTCAGGCGGCAGGTAAAAGGACGTGATCCAGCTTTGGGGCATGTCGGCCAGCGCGGCGGGGCTCAGGATGGCAAAAAAGTTGACGCGCATCGTATCCCAATCCACCCGCCGGGTGCTGGTGACGGTCGCTTCCACCTGCTGGCCCGCCACGTCGAAGGTCATCTTGTCGCCCAGGTTCAGGCCCAGCGACTTGGCTAGACCCGACTCCAGCGATACCTCGGACGCCGTCGCGTCCGGGGACAGCCAACGGCCCTGCTCGATCTTGTTGGACGACGGCATCTCGTCGTCATAGGACAGGTTGAACTCGCGGTCCACCAGGCGCTTGGCGCGGGGTTCTTCGTAGTCGTCCGGGCCCACGGGCTTGCCGTTGATGGCAATCAAGCGCCCGCGCACCATCGGCGACAGCGTGATGCCGCCCAAGCCCTCGCGAGCCAGCGCGTCGCTGACGGGTTGGCGCTGGTCGGGCTGCACATTGATCAGGAATCGGTTGGGTGCGTCCGCCGGCATGGTGCGCTGCCAGCCCTGGATCAGGTCGGTGCGCGTCATGGTCAAGAGCAGCAGCGCCATCAGCCCGACGGCCAGCGCGCAGACCTGCGTGATGGTGGCGGCGCGGCGGCGCACCACGCCCGCCAGCGCGAAACGCAGCGCGGGAAACCCCGAGGCCAAGCCGCGCACACGCGCCAGGCCCAGCACGCACAACCACGCCACCAGCGCGAACACGGCGAAGGCGCCCAGAAAGCCCCCGGCCACCACCGCGCCCAGCTTGGCGTCACCCGCGAACCACCAGATCAACAGCGCAAAGCCCGTGGCGCCCACCACGTAGCCGAACGCGCTGCGGGCGCTCAGCGTGTCGGCATCCCGCCGCAGCACGCGGGCGGGCGGCACGTGGCGCAGTTGCGCCAGCGCGGGCAAGGCAAAGCCCAGCAACAGCAACAAGCCGGTCAACACGCCTTGCAAGGCGGGAATGGCGGACGGCGCGGGCAGGCTGGTGTCGATCAAGGAACCCAGCAGCATCACCAGCACCTGGTGCACGGCAAAGCCCAGCAAGCAGCCCGCGGCCGATGAAAACAGGCCCACCAGGGCGAACTCCAGCGTCAGCATGCGCGAGATCTGCGATTGCACCGCCCCCAGGCAACGCATGACGGCAATGCCGTCGCGATGCCGGGTCATGTAGCGGCCCGCCGCCAGCGCCACCGCCACGGCGGATATCAGCACCGCCAGCAGCGCGACCAGCGACAGGAAGCGCTGCGCGCGGTCCAGCGTGCGGCGCACCTCCGGCCGGCCCGACTCCAGGGTGGCCACTTTTTGCCCGCGCTTTAAGTTTTGATTCAGCCACGTGGCGTAGCCCGCCACGGCGTCCGGTTGACCGGCAACCAGCATGGCGTAGCCGATGCGGCTGCCGGGCGCGATCAGGCCGGTGGCCGGCAAGTCGCTGGCGCGCAACAGCACGCGCGGCGCCACGTTGACGAACTGCATCCCGCGATCGGGCTCATAGGTGATGACGCGGTCCACGCGCAGGTGGGCGTCGCCCACGTTCAGCGTGTCGCCCACTTTCAGGTTCAGCAGCGACAGCAGTTGGGCATCCACCCACACCGCGCCCTCGGGCGGGATGTCGCGGGTGACGGCGTCAGGGGCGAACGGGGCCTCGGCCACGCGCAAGGCGCCGCGCAGCGGGTAGCCCGGCTCCACCGCTTTCAATGCGGCCAGTTGCGCGCCGTCGCCGGCGCCAACCATGGACGGGAACTGCATTGTGCTGGACAGGGTCAGGCCGCGTTCGCGGGCCTGATCCAGAAATGGCGCGGGCACGGGCTCGTCGGCATCCAGCACAAGATCAGCGCCCAGCATCTGGCCGGCGTCGCGTTCCAGCGCCCGGCTGACGCGGTCGGCCAGAAAGCCCACACTGGTCACCGCGGCCACCGCCACCACCAGCGCCAGCACCAACAAGCGCAGCTCGCCCGCCCGGGCGTCGCGCATCATCATCCTGGCGCCCAGGCGCAGGGTGGACCAGAAACCGGGGCGCTTGGCCTGTGACATATCAGGGAAATCCATCATTCATCAATGTTAAAAACCGCCTAAACGGCGTCCGAATCCCGATATCATCCCGGGGCGGGAGGCAACGCCGCCCCTAAAGATACCTAATACCGGAGAAGACAATGCGTAAATCCTGGCTTGCGGCCACGGTTCTGGCCGCCTGCGCGGCCGCCACATCCCTGCCCTCGGCAGCACAAACCACCCTGAAGATGGCCTACGCCCTGTCGACCTCGTCGCACTATGGCGCCGGCGCCGCCGCCTTGGCCAAGTCCATCGAGGCCTCCTCGGGCGGGAAGTACAAAGTACAGCAATTCGCCAACAGCGCGCTGGGCGGCGAACGCGAGGTGATCGAAGGCCTGCAGATCGGCACGATCGACCTGGCCATCGTTTCGACAGGCGCCACCCTGAATTTTGTTCCCGAGACGGGGGTTTTCGATATCCCCTTCCTGCTGCGCGACCTGCCGCACGCCCGTGCCGTGCTGGACAGCAAGATCGGTCAGGACATGCTGGCCAAGTTTCCCAGCCGCGGCATCATCGCCCTGGCCTGGGGCGAACAGGGCTTTCGCCACCTGACCAACAACGTGCGTCCGGTCAAGACCCCGGCTGATGCCAAGGGCCTGAAGATCCGCACCACGGAAAACCCCATCCACATCACGGCTTTCCGCCAGATCGGCATTCTGCCCACGCCCATGGCCTGGCCCGAAGTGGCCACCGCCCTGCAGCAAGGCACCATCGACGGCCAGGAAAACCCGTTGTCGGTGATCACGTCGGCCAAGCTGTCGCAAATGCAAAAGTACCTGTCCTTGACCGGCCACGTGTACGGCCCGGCGCTGGTGCTGATGTCGGCCAACGTCTATGAAGGTTTGTCGGCCGCCGACAAGGCCAACTTCGACAAGGCCGGCAAGGAATCGGCCATGGCCATGCGCGCCTACGTCGACAACATCGAGAAGACCGGTGTCGAGCAGTTGAAGAAGGAAGGCATGCAGGTAACCGAAGTCGACCGCGCCGCGTTCGCCGCCGCCGTCGAGCCCGCCTACCCCGAGTACTACAAGAAGTTCGACAAGAAGCTGATCGACGCGATCCGCGACACCAAGTAAGCCGGCGCTGCCCCCACGGGGCATACCGCCTTGAGCGGCGGGATCCTGATCCCGCCGCTTGCCGTTTTTCATCCTATGCGCCCATCGCTATCGGGATTCATCATGCGTTTGCTTTGCGCTTTCGACCGCGGCCTGTTCAAGCTGGTCTCGGTTCTTGCCCAACTCTTGATGGTGGCCGCCGCGGCCGCCGCCTTCTACCAGGTCATCGCCCGCTTCGTGCTGCAATCGCCCGCCGACTGGAGCGAGGTGCTGACCCGCGCCCTCCTGATCTGGACCGTGCTGTTGGGCGTGGCGCTGGCCTTTCGCCATGGCGCGATGATCAGCGTGGAGCTGCTGCGCAACCTGTTGGGCGGAAAGAAGCGGCGCGTGCTTGAAGCGGTGATCGGGCTGATCTGCGCCAGCTTCCTGGGCTTTCTGGCCTGGATTGGCGGCAACATGACCTATCGGGTGCGCTTCCAGAACGTGCCCAGCCTGGATATTTCGATTTCCTGGATCTATCTGGCGATCCCCGTTGGCGCGACGCTTGCCGCCATCGCCGTGCTGGCCCGCTGGTGCGCGGGCGAAGAAGACGACGTGCCGGTGCGCAACGACGCGCAAGGCTAAGCCGCCCCCAACGAACCTACGCAGCAGAACTCGCCATGTCTCAATTAATGATTGTCTCGATGCTGATCTTCTTCGGGCTGTCGGTACCGGTCGCCGTGTCGATCGGCCTGGCCAGCCTGGCGGGAGTCGGCAGTTCCGGCCTGCCCTGGGTGGTGGTGGCGCAGCAGTTGTACGCCGCGCTGGACAAGTACCCGCTGGTCGCCATTCCCTTCTTCATCCTGGCCGGCAACCTGATGGAAGCCGGCGGCATTTCCGAACGCATGGTGGAATTCGCCAAGAGCGTGGTGGGCGGCATCCAGGGCGGCCTGGCCTGCACCTGCGTGCTGACCTGCATGATCTTCGCGGCGGTGGCCGGTTCCAGCGTGGCGACCACGTTCGCCGTGGGCGCCATCCTGATCCCCGCGATGGTCCGCCACGGCTACCCTGCCCCCTTCGCCGCGTCACTACAGGCCAGCGCGGCGGAACTCGGCGTGATCATCCCGCCGTCGATCCCGATGATTCTGTACGCCGTGTCCACCGACACGTCGACCGGCGAACTGTTCATTGCCGGCGTGATGCCCGGCATCCTGATCGGCGTTGCGCTGATGTTCTACGTGTGGTTCTACGCCAAGCGCAACAACCTGGGCAAGCGCGACGGCGAAGGCCGCCTGCCGCTGTGGCCGGCGTTCAAGAACGCCTGGCTGGCGCTGATGATGCCCGTCATCATTCTGGGCGGCATCTATGGCGGCGTGTTAACGCCCACCGAAGCCTCGGTGGTGGCGGTGATGTACGCGGTGGTGGTGGGCAAGTTCATCTACCGCCGCCTGAGCTTCAAGCAACTGTCCGTGACGCTGCACAAATCGGTGGTGTCCACCGCCGTGATCATGTTCGTGATCGCGAACGCGGGCGTGTTCAGCTTCCTGCTCAACCGCGCCGGCGTACCCGACGCGCTGGGCACGTGGCTGTCGCAGGTCTTCGATACGAAGTTCACGTTCCTGATGGGCATGAACGTGGCGCTGTTCCTGATCGGGATGTTCATCGAAACGTCGGCGTCCATCGTGGTGCTGGCGCCCTTGCTGCTGCCGGTGGCCTTGAAGTTCGGCGTCGAGCCGGTGCACTTCGGCATCATCATGGTGGTCAACCTGGCGCTGGGCATGATCACGCCGCCGTTCGGGGTCAACCTGTTCGCGGCATCGGCGGTGGCCAAGCTGCCGCTTGAACGCTTGATCAAACCGCTGATTCCGTTTGTGGGGGTGGTGATCGTCTGCCTGCTGGTGATCACGTATTGGCCCGGCTTGTCGTTGGGCCTGCGAGATATGGTCTACGCGAAATAGTCGGGTATCGGGGTGGGCCCGGCTCCCACCCGATACTCGCCGCTATGCCGCCACCGCGCGTTCCCACCGCACCGCGTGGCAACGCAGTTGGCGTCCCGCCACCCGGCTGACCTCGGGCACCTCCACCCGGCATTCGTCCCTAGCTTCCGGACAGCGCGGGTGAAACGTACACCCCGAGGGCGGTTGGATCGGGTTGGGCACTTCGCCACCCATGGGCTCCCGGTCGCGCCGGGGGTCTTCCAGGTCGGGAATCGTGTCCAGCAGCATGCGCGTGTACGGATGCTGCGGGGATTCAAACAACTGATCCGCCGCGGCCTGCTCCACGATCCTGCCCAGATACATCACCGCCACGCTATCGGACACGTGGCGCACCACCGACAGGTTGTGGCTGATGAACACATACGTCAGCCCGAATTCCTTTTGCAGGTCCCCCATCAGGTTCAGGATCTGCGCCTGCACCGACACGTCCAGCGCGGACGTCGGCTCGTCGCATACCAGGAATTCCGCCTCGGTCGCCAGCGCGCGCGCGATCGAAATGCGCTGCCGCTGTCCGCCCGAGAACTCATGCGGAAAGCGGCCTGCGTCACTGGCGGACAGGCCCACCAGTTCCAGCAGCTCGTCCACACGGCGGCGCGTATCCGCCGGCGTCTGGCGCAGGCCCAGCGTGATGATGGGCTCGGCCACGATGTTGCCCACGCGCCAGCGCGGGTTCAGGCTGGCATAGGGATCCTGGAAGATCATTTGCGGATGCAGCACGCCGCCCGATCGGTTGCGGCCATATTCCAGCTTGCCTCGCGTGGGCGCGACCAGGCCCACCAACAGCTTGGCCAGTGTGGACTTACCGCAGCCGGATTCGCCCACGATGCTCAAGGTGGTGCCTCGTGGCACCGCCAGCGACACCCCGTCCACCGCCTTCAGCGTTTGCTCGGGTTGGCGCGACAGCGTGCGTTCCAGCCAGGGCGGCGACACATCGAACCAGCAGGCCAGGTCGTCGGCCCGCAGCAGCACATCGTCATTACGCGGCATGGGCCACTCCTTCCTGATGCAGCCAGCAAGCGCTGACCGTGGCGCCCGAAGGCGATGCCGCCAGGGGCGGGCGAGTCTGGGTGCAGCGCGGCCCCGCGTGCGCGCAACGCGGGTGGAACGCGCAGCCGGTGGGCATGGCGTGCAGGCGCGGCATGGCGCCGTCGATCTGGTTCAAGCGCGCCGCGCGGTGGCGCAGGCCGGGGATGGCGTTCATCAAGCCCTGCGTGTACGGGTGGCCGGGGCGGCGTAACACGTCCAGCACCGGGCCGATTTCCACAATGCGGCCCGCGTACATCACCGCCACGCGATCCGCGGTTTCAGCAATCACGCCCATGTCGTGCGTGACCAGCAGCACGGCCGTGCCCTGCTCGCGGCACAGCCGGCGCAGCAGCGCGGTGATCTGCGCCTGCACCGAGACGTCCAGCGCGGTCGTGGGTTCGTCCGCGATGATCAGCGCGGGGCGCGCCGCCAAGGCCAGGGCAATCACCACCCGTTGCCGCATGCCACCCGAAAACTGATGCGGATAGTGGTCGATACGCTTGTCAGCCGCGGGGATGCCCACGGCCTGCAAGAGTTCCAGCGCGCGGGCGCGGGCGGCCGTGGCGGAGCCCTTGTCGTGGTGGCGGATGGTTTCGACCAACTGGTCGCCCACGGTGAACAGCGGGTGCAGGCTGGTCAGCGGGTCCTGGAAAATCGCGCCGATCTCTTTGCCGCGCAAACGCTGGCGCGCCTTGGGCGGCAGGTTGTCGATGCGCTTGCCGGCCAGATGAATCTCACCCGCGCCCAAGCGCCCGGGCGGCTCCAGCAAGCCGATCACCGCCATACCGGTCAGGGACTTGCCCGCGCCGGACTCGCCCACCATGCCCAGGATTTCGCCGGGCTGGATATCGAAACTGATGTCGCGCGTGGCCACCAGCGTGCCGTGGCGCGTGGGAAATTCAACCGACAGGCCACGCACCGACAAGGTCGGAATGGCGGCGGGCGGCGGCGCGGTGTTGGGTACGACTGCCATCATGACGGGCTCCTTGCGGGACGCGGATAGCTGGAAGAAAAAATCTGTTCGACCGGAGGATGCCCCCAGGTGCGGTCGGGGTAGCGCGCTACCAGGCCGTCAAACTGCGACTGCGCCTGCTCTTGCGCCAGGCGGGCGTCAAAGCCGGGAATGCGGCCATCCACCATGACGAAGCGCCCATCGATGATGACCTGCGACACGTCGCGGCCGCTGCCGCTGATCATCAAGGTCTGGATCGGGTCGATCATCTGGCCATTGCGATCGTGCGAAAAATCAAAGACGACGATGTCGGCCTTGGCGCCCACGGCCAGGCGGCCCAGGTCCGGGCGGCCCAGCGCATCGGCGCCGCCGACCGTGGCCGCGTCGTAATAGTCTTCGGCGCGCACCGCCTCGGTGGCCCCTTCCGCCACCCGGCACAGCATCATGCCAACCTGCATGTTCTGCACCATGTCGGGCGGCCAGGTGTCGGTGCCCATGCCGATGTTGATGCCCAGCTTGCGATAGCTTGCGAACGAGGCCAGCCCGGCGCCATGCCGCGCGGACACCAGCGGGCAATGCACGATGCTGGCGCCCGCGTCGCGGATGATTTCAAGATCGCGGCCCGGGCGCGAAATATGGCGCGAGCCGGACACATACGTGCCGTGCGGCAGCAAGGCGCGTGGCGATAGAAAGTCCAGGCTTTGCAACCATTCTGGCGGGCTCATGCCGTGTTGTTCCAGCACCAGGTCGTATTCCAGGCGCGACTGGCAGCAATGCAGCCGGATCGGAATTTCGCGTTCTCGCGCGGCGGCGGCCGATGCGCGCAGCAGGTCCGGCGTACAAGTTTCGATGCGATCGGGCGCCAGCATGGCGCGGATGCGGCCGTTGTAGCGGCTGTCGTAGCGGCTGTCGATGTCGTCGCAGAACGCCAGCGCCTCGGCCAGTCCGGCCATGCCGCGCGCTTCGTCGTAGTGGCAGCGGATCTTGCCCTCGGCATCCACATAGGTGTGCCCGCTGCGGTAAGCCGGTCCCAGGTAGACACGCAGGCCCAGTTCCCCCGCCGCGTTGGCGGCCGACAGGAACTCGTCGCGGGTTTCACCCCAGACCCGGTAGAACAGCGAGGCGATCGGCAAGGCTGTGGTGATGCCATTGCGGATCAACTGTGCGAAGGCATAGCGCTTCTGGAACGCCAGCTCGGCGGCCGAGTACATCTCGTACGGCCCCTGCTTCATATAGGTCTCGGGCCAGATGCGGCCCTTTTGCCAAGCGGGGGAATTGTCGAAACCCAGGATGGTGGTGTCCAGGTCCGACAAGGCGTCCAAGTCCACGAAGCCTGGCCCGATCACCGCGCGGCCGTAGTCATGGCGGCGCGCGACGGGCCCGGGATACCGGTGACCCACATACAAGATGCGATCGCCTTCGAAGACAAGCTCGCCGTTTTCGTACAGGCAGTGCCGCCCGTTTTCGTGGCCCACCACCCAGCGGGCGGTAAGCAGGATGGGGCCTTCGGCGGCGGGCATCACGGCGCGCTCACCAAGGCGCGCCCATCGCGCGCCACCACGCGGCCGCGCTTGACGACCAGCTTGCGCACCGGCCGCGCCACAATGGCTTCGGCCACGGTTTCGGCGTCCACCAACACGAAGTCGGCGTGGCAGCCCGGGGCCAGGCCGTAGTCGGCCAGCTTCATCACGCGCGCGTTGCCGTAGGTGGCCACGTCCAACGCCATCGCCAGTTCGTCGTCGCGGCGGAAGTTGTTGCGCAGGCCCACCAGCATGGTGCGTTCCAGCATGTCCGGCTTGCCGTAGGGCCCCCAGGTATCGCGCATGCCGTCGTTGCCGGTACAGATGGTGACGCCGGCCGCGCGCAGCCGCGCCACGTTGGGCACGGGACGCGACGCCGACCCCGTCGTCATGATGTGTATGCCCGCTTGCAAGAGCCCATCCGTCAGCGCCTGGACCGCCTGCGTGTCGGGCATGCCCAGGCAGAACGAGTGCGACAAGGTGACCTTGCCCTGCATGCCCAGCGCCAGCACGCGGTCGATGGTCATCTGCATCGAAAACGCGCCCAGCTCGCCCGCTTCGTGCAGGTGGATGTCGATGGGCTTGCCGTGCTTGTCGGCCAGCGCAAAGATGGCGTCCAGATGGCCCTTGGGATCGCGGTCCATGCCGGCCGGGTCCAGCCCACCCACCACCTCCGCCCCCATGCGCAGGGCTTCGTCCATGAGTTCCAGCGTGCCCGGCCGGATCAGCAGGCCGCTTTGCGGAAACGCCACGAGTTCCACATCGATCTGGTCACGGTACTGCTCGCGGGCGCGCATCACGCCTTCAATGGCGGCCAGGCCGATGTCGGTATCCACGTCCACGTGGCTGCGGATGTGACTGGTGCCATCGGCAATCGACATCACGATCTGCCGCGCCGATTGCCGGTAGGGATCTATGCCCAGGCGCTTTTTCTCGGCGCGTTCGTTCTCGATCTTGTCGATCAGCCTCGGGCCGACGTCGTTGCGGTACCAGGGCATGCCGTACATCGTCTTGTCCAGATGCGCGTGGGCGTCGATCAGCCCCGGCAGCATCAGCGCGCCGCCCCCGTCCACCACCGGCACGCCCTGGGGCGCCGCGCCTCCCAGCGCCTGGATGCGGCCGTCGCGCACCAGCACCGTAGTGAGTTCCCCGCCGGCGGGGCGGACCTGGGTGTACAGCGTTGCATTTTCCATGCTTGACCTCTATTGAAGATGCGCCTTCAGCGCAGACGGGGGTTGAGCGCATCGCGCAGCCAATCGCCCAGCAGGTTCACCACCAGCACGATCAGACTCAAATACAGCGCGGGGAAGACCACCACCCACCACTGCCCCGAAAAAAGAAACTGGTTGCCCAGGCGGATCAGCGTGCCCAGCGACGGTTCGGTCGGCGGCATGCCCACGCCCAGAAAGCTCAGCGTGGCCTCGATCAGCACCGCCAGCCCCAGGTTCAGCGTGGCCGTCACCATCACCGGCGTCAGCGTATTGGGCAGGATGTGCGTCAGCATGATGCGCAACGGGCTCACCCGGATCAGCCGCGCCGCCTGCACGTATTCCTTGCCGCGTTCCACCAACGCCGACGCGCGCACCGTGCGGGCGTACTGCACCCAGTTGGTCATGGAGATGGCCAAAATGAGGATCACCGCCGACAGTGTTTCGCGCAGGCCGGGCGGCAGCAATTGGCGGAACACCGCCGTCACCAGAATGGCGACAAGAATCGTGGGAATGCTGAGCAGCGTGTCGCCCACCCGCATCAGCGCGTTGTCGATCCAGCCGCCGAAATAGCCGGCCGCCAGCCCCACCAGCAGCCCGATCGCCAAGGACAGCACCACCGTGGCCAGCCCGATGGCGAGCGACATGCGCGAGCCATACAGAATGGCCGACCACACGTCGCGGCCCTGCGTATCGGTGCCCAGCAGGAATTGCGGGTCGGCGCCTTCCACCCAGAACGGCGGCAGTTCGGCGTTCAACAGGTCCAGCTGCGCCAGGTCGTAGGGGTTCTGCGGCGCGATCCACGGCGCAAACACCGCCAGCAACACCACGGCCAGCAGCACGATGCCCGCGCCCATCGCCACGTAATCGTTGCGCAGGCTCCACCATAAGTCGCTTTGCAGGAAGCGGGACATCCGGCTCTGCGCGCCGCCCGAAAAGGGGTTAGTGAGCATTGCCGCCTCCTTTGACGTGCTGGCTGCGCAGGCGAGGGTCAACCACGCCATACATCATGTCCACCAACGTGTTCAGGGTCACGAAGATGAAAGACACGATCACCAGATAGGCGGCCATGACGGGAATGTCCACGAACATGACCGATTGAATGAACAGCAGCCCCATGCCGGGCCACTGGAACACGGTTTCCGTGATCAGCGCGAAGGCGATCAGGTTGCCGATCTGCATGCCCGTGACCGTGATGACGGGCATCAGGCAGTTGCGCAGCGCCAGCCGAAAGTGCACCACGCGGTCGGGCAGCCCACGGGCGCGGGCGAACTTGATGAACTCCGTGCGCAGCGTTTCCAGCATCTCGGCCCGCACCAGCCGCATGATCAGCGTGATCTGGAACAGCGCCAGGGTGATGGACGGCAGCACCAGCGCGGCGCGGCCCGACGGCGTCAACAAGCCGGTGGACCACCAGCCGATCTTCACCGTCTCGCCCCGGCCAAAGCCGGGCAGCCAGCCCAACTGCACCGAGAAGATCAGGATCAGCATGATGCCCACCACGAAGCTGGGCAGCGAAATACCCAGGATGGACACGAACTGCAAGGCCTGCGCCAGGCGCGACTTGCGGTAGATGGCCGTCAGCACGCCTAGCGGCACGCCGATCACAAGCGACAGCAGCGTGGCCATCATCACCAGCTCGAACGTGGCGGGAAAGCGTTCGGCCACCAGCGCAAACACGTCTTGCTGGTTGCGGTACGAAATACCGAATTCGCCCTGCACCGCGTTGGTGACGAAGTTGACGTACTGCATGCCCATCGAGGCGTTCAGCCCCAGGCGCTCGCGCAGTTCGTCGCGCTGCGTCTGCGAGGCTTGCTCGTTGAGCATCATGTCGACGGGGTCGCCGACAAAACGGAAGATCACGAAGGCCAGCAACGCCACCGCCAGCATCACGCCAGCCGCGTTGAAGACCCGTCTAACAATGAATGCCAGCATGTGCGGCCTCCTTCAGACCTGATGTCGGACTTTGAAACGCCACGCCCATCGCGGAGCGCAGCGTTCCCCCTGAACGCGCGCTACTGCATGCGCACGGTCCACAGACGCGCCTTGTTGTCCGGCATTTGCAGCACGTCGCCCACCTTGTCGCCCACGGCCCAGGCCATGGGCTGCTGGTGCAGCGGCAGGAAGCGCACATCGTCATGCAGGGTCTGCAAGGCCTCGGCCATCATCTGGATGCGCTTGGCGCGGTCCATCTCGGCCGCGGCCGCGTCAATCTTGGCGTCCAGCGCGGCATCGCCCCACTGGCCCCAGTTGAAGACGCCGGCAGGGCCGGTGCGGCTATGCATCACTTGCAGCAAGATCGACAGCGCATCGATCTGCGGCTCGTTGGCCCAGCCGTGGATGGTGATGTCGAACTCGCCGCGCGAGCGCTTGGGGTTCTGCAACGAACGGGGGCCGCTGGCCAGCGAGGCCTTCACGCCGATCCGCGCCCACATCGACGCCGCCGCCTGGCACAGCTCTTCCTCGTTCACGAACATGTCGTTGGAACACAGCAGCGACAACGTAAAGCCGTTGGGATAGCCCGCTTCGGCCAGCAGCGCCTTCGCCTTGGCCGCGTCAAACGGCAAGCGCGTTTCCTGCTTGGCCTCGTAGCCGGGTATGGACGGCGCCACCAGCGCGCCCGTGGTGCGCGACAGGCCGCGCATCACGCGCTTTTGCAGCAGGTCGGGCGACAGGGCCATGTACAGGGCCTGGCGTACGCGCACATCTTTCAGCGGGTTCTTGTCGGTGATGTTCGACCCGACGAGCTTGTCGCCCAGGTTGAAGCCGAAGTACAGCGTGCGCAGTTCGGTGGCCGCCAACACCTTCACGTTGGACGCGGCGCGCAGGCGGTCCAGATCCTGCAAGGGCGCGTTTTCGGTGAAGTTGATATCGCCCGACAGCAGCGCCGCCACACGCGTCGGCGCGGACGCGATGGGCGTGAATTCAATGCGGTCCAGGTTGTGACGGGGCTTATCCCACCAGTCTTTGTTCACGACCAGCACGGTGCGCGTGTCGGGCCGGTACGACTCCACCTTGAAGGGGCCGGTGCCATTGGCGTGGTGCGTGGCGTAGCCTTCGATGTTCTTGGCGGCGTCGGTCGGCTTGGTGCTGTTGTTGTCCACCAGCCACTGGCGGTTGAAGATGAAGATGTTGGTCAGGTCGTTCAGCATCAGCGGATACGGATGCGTCATTTCGATGTCGACGGTGTAGTCATCCACCTTCTTCACGGCCTTGAAGGCCGGCAGGTTGCCCTTCAGCGGCGAGGCATCGTCGGACACGCGGGTCATCGAGGCCACGACGTCGTCCGCCGTGAACGACGCGCCGTTGTGGAACTTCACGCCCTGGCGCAGCTTGAAGCGCAACACGGTGGGCGACGTGGCTTCCCAGGATTCGGCCAGCGCCGGGGTGATGTTGAACTTGTCGTCGTAGCGGATCAGCGCTTCGTACACATGGTTCAGAAACGCCAGATTGAAGGTGCTGCCGTAGGAATACGGGTCCAGCGAATCCAGGTCGCGCGCGGCGCCCCACTTCAGCGTGTTGGCGGCCGAAGCCCCGGTAATTGCCGACAGCGCGATCACGGCGCCGGCGGTCCATTTAAGCAACGTCTTCATGGCTGCAACTCTCCCTTGTCTATTGATCTGTGGTTTGTGATGTGTGGTTTGCGGCTTGCGGTCTGCGGCTGCACCCCGGCCTGGCCTGGCGCCATGGGGATGGCGGCTGTGCCAGGAAAGCGGATCAGGTCCACGCGCACTGGCGTTGCACCCGATCCAGCGATGCCAGGGCCAGCACCTGCGCCAGCGCGGCGCGGTAGGAATCGATGACCGGCACGGCGGGCCGGCGCGTCAGCACCGGCAGATAACCCGCCAGCGCGGCGCCCGCCACGATGATGACGTCGGCGCCTTGCGCCACGGCGGCATCCAGCGCCAGGCTGACCTGGGCGGCCGACTCCGGCGTTTGCGACACGTAGTCCAGCGCATTGCCGGGCAAGGCGATGATGGCGGCGCAGCGGGCTTCCAGCCCGAGCTGGCGGATCTGTTCGCGCAGCATGCCCGGCCAGCGCTGGCCGACCGTGACGATGGCGTAGCGGTCGCCCCGCTGCATGGCGGCCATGATGGACGCTTCGGCCATGCCGACGACGGGCACGGTCAGGCATTCGCGCACCGCGCCGATACCGGGTTCGCCAAAACAGGCCAGCAGGCAGGCGTCAAAGGGCGCGTCGACCAGGGCCACTTCGCGCTCCACGGTTTCCAGCACCGCATGGGCGGCCACCGCGGCCTCGACCCGGCTGGCGATATAGGGCGGCCCGAACACGGCGGTGACGGCGTGTATGTGCGCTGCGCCGCCAAGAAAGCTGTGCGCTTGCGCGGCAAGGCGGTCCGTCAGGCTGGACGTAGTGTTGCCGTTGACCACCAGCAGGCGGTACGGCGTGAAGGCGGGCCGGTCCGGGGACACGGCGTCGGGCATGGCTGACATGAAACAAACCTCGGCAAGTTTGTATACGAAACAGGTCAACAACTAACTGAGTAGTTGGAGATTTTGTATAAATGTTTGTATACGATTTATGCCGACAATGTACGCGCCTGAGGCCAGGCTTCAAGCTATCGCTAACCCTTAGCGGCGTTGTACTATGCTTGCTTACGCCCCGCGCAGCGCGGTGCCGCGGGTTCCGTGGCCCCTATGCATTACAAAAATACGCGCAGGTCCAGGAGCCAAGGAAGAAGATGAAACCTCTCGCGCCATCGGCCAACGAGCCCCCAAAGAAAGACGTAAATCGCAGCGAAATCGTATACATAAATTTGCGCCGCGCCATCATCGAGCAGGCCCTGCTGCCCGGCGACAAGCTGCCGGAAGACATCATCGGTGAACGCTTCGGCGTCAGCCGCACCATCGTCCGCAGTGTGTTGACGCGCTTGTTCAGTGAAGGCTTGGTAGACCTGCGCCCCAATCGCGGCGCGGCGGTGGCGCGCCCCAGCCTGGAAGAAGCGCACGACATCTTCGAAGCGCGCCGCTGCCTGGAACGCGACGTCGCCCGGCGGCTGTTGCAACACATCACCGAAGCCGGGCTGACACGCCTGGCACGGCATGTGGAAGAAGAGGAAGCGGCCCGCAAACGCAACAGCACGAACGAATCCATCCGGCTGTCGGGCGAATTCCACATCTTGATGGCCGAACTATCGGGCAACGCGGTCTATGCCCGCTACGTGAACGAAATTGTGTCGCGCTGCTCGCTGATCCTGGCGCTTTACGGACGGCCGCATTCCAGCGAATGCGCGGTCAGCGAACATATGGAAATTGTGGAAGGCCTGCGCGCGCGTGACGAAAAGCACGTGCTGCATCTGCTTGAACACCATCTGGAATCCGTCACCGCGCGGGCGCTGCTGAGCACCGACGGAACGGGCGTGCGCGATATCCGCAAGATTCTGGATCGCTACGGCACGTGATGCGCACGCGCGCGGCGTAGCCTCAAGCCCGCCCGATGGGCGAGCCACTTTCCCCACGAATGAGAAAAGCGCCCGGTTGGGGCGCTTTTTCGTTCCGGGACTTAGATTTCGCGTTCTTCCGTCTTGAGGTTGTTGTCGCGAGCGAAATCCACCACGAACTTGTACGCCAGCGGTTCCAGGTCGCGCAAACGCAAGTCGACCACGATTCCGCGCACGCCGTCGATAACGACGGGCAGCACATAAGGCGAATAGGTGAGGTGGTTACCGGCACAGCCGGCGGGCCGGAACTGAGCCATTACGCCAGCGAGCCGCTCCGCCCAATCGCTGGGGCGGAATCGGCTACCGCTTTCGGTAACGCCATGAATTACGAATTGTCTGACGCTAGTTGCCATGAGTTCTTCACTACAGCGCGCCTTTCACGAAAGCCGGATCTTCGGCGTGATCAAACATGCGCCCTGCGCCGCGAATTGTATATGATTGATCCTTTGCTCTCTTCCAAAAGCCGATTCCGCCCCGCTTTCGCCTGGGGATTCATCGAATCAAGGACCGGCTTTTTGGTCATCCCCCAGGAGGATCCGCAATGACCTCGCCTCTGGCCAATATCTACGCTCGCCTGCCGGTTGCGTTTTCGCACGGCCAGGGCGTATGGCTGTGGGATGCAAACGGGCGCAAATACCTGGACGCGCTGGCCGGCATTGGCGTTTCCTGCCTGGGCCACGCGCATCCGAAGCTGGTGGCCGCCATCAGCGAGCAAGCCGCGCGCGTCATCCACACGTCCAACATCTACGACATTCCGCAGCAAGAGGCGCTGGCCGCCCACTTGACGGCCTTGTCCGGCATGCGGGAAGTCGCGTTCTGCAATAGCGGATCGGAAGCGAACGAAGCCGCCATCAAGCTGGCGCGCTATTACGCCTACCAGCAAGGCAACAAGCACGCCCACATCATCACCATGGATTCGTCCTGGCATGGCCGCACGCTGGCCACGCTGGCGGCCACTGGCAGCGAGAAGGCGCGCAAGGGCTTCGAACCGCTGCCCACCGGCTTCATCCAGGTGCCCTACAACGACCTTGCCGCCGTGCGCGCGGCCGGCGACGCCGAAGAGCGCACCACGGCGGTGCTGCTTGAAGTGCTGCAAGGCGAAGGCGGCATCCGCCCGTCCGACATCACGTACCTGCAAGCGCTGCGCCAACTTTGCACCGAACGCGGCTGGCTGCTGATGATCGACGAAGTGCAATCCGGCATCGGGCGCACCGGCAAATGGTTCGCGCACCAATGGGCCGACATCAAGCCCGACGTCATGACGCTGGCCAAGGGTCTGGCGGGCGGCGTGCCCATCGGCGCGATGCTGGCGGCCGGCCCCGCGGCGGGCGTCTTCACGCCGGGCAGCCACGGCACCACGTTCGGCGGCGGGCCCCTGGTCTGCGCGGCCGGCCTGGCCGTGCTGAACACGCTGGAATCCGACAAGCTGCTGGACAACGCCCACACCGTGGGCAGCTATCTGCAGAACGCGCTTGCCAGCGCCTTGGCGGGCACCACCGGCGTGACCGAGGTACGTGGCCGTGGCCTGATGCTGGGTATTGAATTGGCGCGCCCCTGCGGCGTGCTGGCGCTGCGCGCCCTGGAAGCGGGCCTGCTCATCAACGTCACCCGCGACCGCGTGGTGCGTCTGCTGCCCCCGCTGATCCTGAACAAGCAAGAGGCGGACCAGATCGTCGCCACCCTGGTCCCGCTCATCCAACAGTTTCTGGCCGAAAATTCATCATCCCTGTCCCGACCTGGCGTTGAGCCTGGCCGGGCCCAATGACCTGCGACAACACCATGACTCCTCCCACGACTCAAAACGGCCCGTTGCGGCATTTTCTTCAGTTCAAGGACTTCTCGCCCGCGGAAATCGCCTACGTGCTGGACCGCGCTCGCATCATCAAGGAAAAGTTCAAGCGCTACGAACTCCACATGCCGCTGCACGACCGCACGCTGGCGATGGTGTTCGAAAAAGCCAGCACCCGCACCCGCGTCTCGTTCGAAGCCGGCATGTACCAAATGGGCGGGTCGGTCATCAACCTGACCTCGAATGACTCGCAACTGGGCCGCTCGGAGCCCATCGAAGACACGGCGCGCGTTATCTCGCGCATGGTCGACATCGTCATGATCCGCACGTTCGAGCAAACCCGCATCGAGCGCTTCGCGTCGCACTCGCGCGTGCCCGTCATCAACGGTCTGACCAACGAATTCCACCCCTGCCAGATCCTGGCCGACATCTTCACCTACATCGAACATCGCGGCCCCATCGCGGGCAAGACGGTGGCCTGGGTGGGCGACGCCAACAACATGGCGTACACCTGGCTGCACGCCGCCGAGATGCTGGGCTTTACGCTGCATGTGTCCACGCCCGCCGGCTACGAGCTCGAAGCGTCCCGCATCGGCACGCCTTCGGACAAGGTGCTGCGCCAGTTCAAGGACCCCATGGAGGCCTGCCAGGGCGCGCACCTGGTCACGACCGACGTCTGGACCAGCATGGGCTACGAAGCCGAAAACGAAGAGCGCCGCGCGGCGTTTGCCGACTGGTGCGTGGACGCCGAAATGATGGCCGCCGCCGACGAGCAAGCCGTCTTCATGCACTGCCTGCCGGCCCACCGTGGCGAAGAAGTCACCGGTGAAGTCATCGACGGCCCGCAAAGCGTGGTCTGGGACGAAGCCGAAAACCGCCTCCACGTACAAAAAGCACTGATGGAATTCCTGCTACTCGGCCAAGTGTGACCCGCGCGGCGGTTCACACCTTGGATGGGTGAACCGCGCGCCGGTGACCCGTTGAACGGTGACCCGCGCACCGGCAACCCGTTGGACGGGTGACCCGCGCACCGGCCCGTTGGACGGGTGGCCCGCGCAACGGTGGCCCGTAGGATGGGTGAAGCGCGCGACGGTACCGGCCACAGAGCCACCCCCGATCGCGCGCAACCCATCACCCCGCGCAAATAACCGCCCCCTCACCGCAACCCACGCTCCCACCCCGCAATAGCGTCCACCACCTCTTGCGGCTTCTCCGGCACCAGCGCGTGCCCAGCCCCCCCGATCACCACCACCGACACGCGACCACCAAATTCATCGCGAATCTCGTTCCGGGTCGCAGGCGGCTTGAACAAATCAAGTTCAGCCTGCAAATCCAGCAGGGGCTTGTCCCCGCCCGACCACCAATCAGACTGGCGCGTCGCCTTGCCCGCCTTACGCTGGCTGTCACTGACCTGCGGATACCAGCCATTCAGCCAGACACGCGCATCGTTACCCGGCGCAAAAAACGCATGCTGGATGGATTTCAGGCGCTCGGCATCCGGCAGCGACAAATCCGCGCTGCGATCCACGTGTTCGCTCAAGCCCTTGGGATACTGCTTGGCCGCGGCCGCCACGATCACCACGCCGCGCACCAGTTCAGGGTGATCCACCCCCGTCGTACGCGCCACCCAATTTCCAAAAGCGTGGCCCACCATCACCACCGGCTGGCGCGCCACGTTACGGATCACCGCGGCCTGGTCATCGGCCAGGTCATGCAGCGTGATGCCCGACATGGGCCCGGTGCTGCCGCCGATACCGCGCGGCTGCGGACGCAGCACGCGGTAGCCCGCCTGCACGAAACGTTCGGCCAGTTCATCGAAATCCTGCGCGCCGCGCCCGCGCGACGGCAACAGCACCAGCGCGGGCCCCTGCCCTTGGTCCAGCACTTCGATGGTGGCGCCGTTCCCCACCAGCACGTTGACGCGCTTGGGCGCATCGGCCAGCGCCGGCGACACCGCGGCGAACGCGCAGGTGATCGTCAGGCCGGTCAGCAGTTGCTTCATCATCATGTCTCCTTGCCGGCATTCCACCGGCTTGGCATTCACAGGATTTTCTTGAACATCGTGCGGCGCGTATTGCGAAACGATGGCCGCACGCGGCTGCTCCAGTCCGTGGCGCGCACGGCCAGCCACGGCGGGCTGCCGAAGGTTTCGCGGGTGTGCAGGTCGTAGCAGGCCAGGTATCGCGGCGATTCATCGTGGCATTCGTAGCGCATCGCGCGTACCGTGCCCGGCACCGACGCCAGACCGGGTAGATGTTCCTGGTCATACCAGGCATTCAAGTCCGCCTCGGCGTCGGGCAGCACATCGGTTTCCACGATGTAGTGCCACGGCGCATCCTGGCCGGCGGAGGCACCGGCCAAGTCCAAAGTCTGATGCAACACACGCGCCCGGGCGCCTGGAAAGTGCTCGGCCAGCCGCGCCTGGATTTCCGGCAACGAGTCCGCCGCGCCACGCAGGTACACGTAGGTGTCTTCTTCTTCCAGCGCGGCGAACGCATTGACGCGCACACCGTCCAGCCCCGTCGTCAGGCGCTGCGCCAGGTCGGCCGCGCGCGCGTTGTCAAAACGCTCGCCCAGCGACACCAGCAATATCCCTTGCTGCATTTCCTGCCCTTCCAGCATTTCCTGCACAGTTTTCTCCTTTCAATGCCCGACGCGCAACGCCACCAGAAAGCGCGACACCATGTTGTACGCGCCCACCGTGGCCGCCAGTTCGACCAATTGCGCGTCATCGTAACGGGCGCGCACGGGCGCGAACACCGCGTCAGGCACCTCGATGTCGCGCGTCATGGCGTCGGTCAGCGCCAGCACGTCGGCCTCGCCGGGCGCCAGCCCCTGCACGTCGCCAGGCGCCGGGTTAGCACGCAAGGCGTCGATCACGTCCTGCGGCATGCCGCCCGCCAAGGCATGCGGCACATGCGCGTCAAACTCGTACGGCGCATTGTTCAAGGTGGCCACGCGCAAGATGATCAGTTCGCGCAGACGCGGCGACAGCGATGTCTTCTGGCGGATCGCGGTCAGCATGGCTTCCCAGCCTTCCACCACGGCGGGGCTGTTCAGCAGCACCTGGTACAGCGGCGATATGCGACCACGCGCGGCGCTGATGCGCGCCTCCAGCGTGGCCAGTTCCGCGCGGGTGCCCGGTTCAACGGGCGTCACTCGGCTGGCGCTCATACTTACTCCGGACGGATGTTCTTGCGCTGGATCAGCGCGGTCCACTTGGCGCGATCGGACGCGATCAGGTCGGCCAGTTCTTGCGGCGAACTGGGCGCCGCTTGCGCACCGAATTTTTCCAGCTTGCTGCGCACCGCTTCATTACCCAGCGCCGCGCGCACGGCCTGGTTCAGCTTGTCGACGGTGGCGGTCGGCGTGGACGCGGGCGCCACGATGCCATACCAGTTGTTGGATTCCACGCCGGCAATGCCTTGCTCGGCCAGTGTCTTCACGTCCGGCAGCAGCGGATGACGAGTGGGCGCCGCAATGCCCAGCGGCTTCAGCTTGCCGCCCTGGATATGGCCGATCAGGCCCGGCACGTCGCCGAAGAAACCGGCCACCTGGTTACCCATCACGTCGTTGATGACGGGCGCGGCGCCCTTGTACGGCACATGCAGCACGTTGGCCTTGCTGGCGTCTTCGAACATTTCCAAGGTCAGGTGCGGAATGCTGCCGATGCCCGACGAGCCGATCGCCACCGATTGCGACGCTGCCTGCGAGCGCTTGACGAAGTCGGCCGCGTCCGTCGCCGGGTTGGACGGGTTCACCACGAACACCGTGGCGTTGTTCACCACCCGCGAGACCGGCGCGAAATCACGCGCCGGATCGTAGGGCATGTCTTTGTAGAGCGCCGGGCTGATCGCCACCGCGCCCACGCTGGTCAGGAACAGCACCGACCCATCGCCCGGCGCCTTGGCCACATAGGCGGCGGCGATGTTGCCATTGGCGCCCGCCTTGTTTTCGACGATGACCTGCTGCTTGAGCTCTTTGCCCAACTGCTCGGCCAGCACGCGCCCCACCAGGTCCACCGGCCCGCCGGGCGGGAACGCGATGATCAGGCGAACGGGGCCGTCGGCATGCGCCGCGCCAAAGGCGGCGAAACTCAGCACGGCGGCTGAAAGCACTTTCTTGAACATGGTGTCTCCTCGTTGAATCGAATTTTTATGGCTCGAAATTTTTACTGCTCGCCAAGCGATCGCGCTGATGCGCAGCCGCCTGCCGTCTACACGAATCCGTACAGTCTTGCCGGGTTGTCCACCAGCACCCGCTGGCGCAGTCCGGCATCCGGGCACGCTTCAAAGAACGTGTCCACCAGTTCGCCGTCATCGGGCATGTCGCCCGACACGTTGGGATGCGGCCAGTCCGTGCCCCACAGGCTGCGGTCCGGCATGGCCAGGGTCAGCGCGCGCACAAACGGGATGCCTTCGGCGAACGGGCGCTTGCCCGACGCGATACGGTCAATGCCCGACACCTTGACCCAGGCCTGGGGTACATCAGCCAGGCTAAGCAAGGCCCGCATTGCGGGCGATTCCAGCCCATCGGCCGCCTTCAGGCGCCCCATATGGTCCACGACAAACGGCACCGGCAGCGCCAGCAAGCGCGGCAACAGGTCGGGCAACATCGCCCCGTCCACGTGCAGGCACAGGTGCCAGCCCAGCGGCGCAATCAAGGCGACCACGTGATCGAACACGGCCGGGTCCGGTGCGCCGCCCAAGTGCGGCACAAAGTTGAAGCGCGCGGCGCGCACGCCGCCATCATGCAGATGCTGGACGCTGGCCGCCGTGGCGTCCGCCCCCAGCAAGGCCACGCCGCGATAGCGCCCGCCGCTTTGCGCCAGCGCATCCAGCAAGGCGCTGTGGTCCGAGCCGTGGCAGTTGGCCTGCACCACCACCGCGCGCTCGATGCCCAGGTGCGCATGCAGCGCGGCCATGGCCGCGTACGGCGCATCGGGCGGCGTGTACGACCGGCCCTCGGCATACGGGAACACATCGCCCGGCCCGAACACATGGCAGTGCGTGTCGCAAGCGCCCGGCGGCAGCGTGTGGCGAGGACGGGACGGAGACGCAAGCGGAGGACGGCAATCGGGCACAGTGAGTTCCTGCTGGGAAAACGCCATCGTCGCGGATTGCCGCGTGCCGAACAATGCTATATCTTTGATTTCAGATATAGATAATTCAAATATCCCATGGATCTGAAGCAGATCGAATACTTCGTCAGGGTGGCGGAACGGCGCAGTTTCTCGCGCGCCGCCGAAATGCTGGACGTCGCCCAGCCCACCTTGAGCCGCCAGGTGCGCCTGCTGGAACTGGAGCTTGGCCAGCACCTGCTCTACCGCAACGGCCGTGGCGCCGAACCCACCGAGGCCGGCTTGCGCTTCCTGGAGCATGCGCGCGCCCTGCTGACCCTGGCCGAACGCGCCAAGGAAGATCTGCAAACGCTGCGCGCCACGCCCACGGGCAAGGTTGTGGTGGGCTTGCCCCCGCGTATCGCCCGCGTGCTGACGCCGCCGCTGGTGCAGGCCTTTCGCCGCGGCTTCCCCGAAGCCTCTATCGCGGTCGCCGAAGGCCTTAGCGCCCAGGTGCGCGAATGGCTGCTGGCCGGGCGGGTCGATCTGGCGCTGCTGTATGACCCCGCGCCCTCGCCCCAGCTTGCCTACGAATCGCTGTTCCGCGAAGACCTGGTGCTGGCCGCCGCCGCCGGCCACCAGCCGCCGCTGCCCGCGCGCGTTGCCGTGGCGCAGTTGGGCGACTATCCGCTGGTGCTGCCCAGCCTGCCCAACGCCATCCGCACGCTGGTCGAAAGCGTGTGCCGCGCGCAGGGCGTGCGCCTGAAGGTGGCCGCCGAGGTGGACGCCGTGCAGACCATCGTGGAACTGGCCGCGCAAGGCGACGCCTATGCCATTCTTCCGCGCTCGGCCGCGCGCGGCCCGGCCGCCGAACATGCCTTGTCGCTCTGCGACATCGGCTCACCCACCATCACCAACAATCTCGTGCTGGCCAGCGCCCGCCACCGGCCCGCCACCCGCCTGGCGACGGCCACCGGCCAACTGATTCGGCAACTGGATTTATCCAAGCTGTTCGCGCCGGGGGCCTGAGCGCTCGCGTGGGGCGCCGCGGAATGGGGAATACCGGCGTGGATCTGGCCGCCCCAGGCAAAAGAGTTAAAATGCCCGCACTCTTTCTTGTTTGGCGGCTTGCTGCTGTCAAAGCCTTTTGTCAAAGTCCTGTTGGCGTCTCACCTCAAACAATGACCACTATCCTCCCGAACCTTCCTACCGGCCAGAAGGTCGGCATCGCCTTTTCCGGCGGTCTCGACACCAGCGCGGCCCTGCTGTGGATGCGCAACAACGGCGCCATCCCCTACGCCTACACGGCCAACCTGGGTCAGCCTGACGAGTCCGACTACGACGAGATCCCCCGCAAGGCCCTGGCCTACGGCGCTGAAAATGCCCGCCTGATCGACTGCCGCGCGCAGTTGGTGGCTGAAGGCATTGCCGCCCTGCAAGCGGGCGCGTTCCACATCTCGACGGCCGGCATCACCTACTTCAACACGACGCCCATCGGCCGCGCCGTCACCGGCACGATGCTGGTGGCCGCCATGAAGGAAGACGACGTCAACATCTGGGGCGACGGCAGCACGTTCAAGGGCAACGACATCGAGCGCTTCTACCGCTACGGCCTGTTGACCAACCCGGACCTGAAGATCTACAAGCCCTGGCTCGACCAGCGCTTCATCGACGAACTCGGCGGCCGTTCGGAAATGTCCGAATACATGCGCCAAGCCGGCTTCGACTACAAGATGTCGGCCGAAAAAGCCTACTCGACCGATTCCAACCTGCTGGGCGCCACCCACGAAGCCAAGGACCTGGAACAACTGAATTCCGGCATCCGCATCGTCAAGCCCATCATGGGCGTGGCGTTCTGGCGCGACGACGTCGCCGTGAAGGCCGAAGAAGTCACGGTTCGCTTCGAGGAAGGCCAGCCGGTTGCCCTGAACGGCGTGGAATACAGCGACCCGGTTGAACTGCTGCTGGAAGCCAACCGCATCGGCGGCCGTCACGGTCTGGGCATGAGCGACCAGATCGAAAACCGCATCATCGAGGCCAAGAGCCGCGGCATCTACGAGGCCCCGGGCCTGGCGCTGCTGTTCATCGCCTACGAACGCCTGGTCACCGGCATCCACAACGAAGACACCATCGAGCAGTACCGCGAAAACGGCCGCAAGCTGGGCCGCCTGCTGTACCAAGGCCGCTGGTTCGATCCGCAAGCCATCATGCTGCGCGAAACGGCCCAGCGCTGGGTTGCCCGCGCCATCACCGGCGAAGTCACCATCGAACTGCGTCGCGGCAATGACTATTCGCTGCTGAACACCGAATCGGCCAACCTGACGTACGCGCCGGAACGCCTGTCGATGGAAAAGGTTGAAAACGCCCCGTTCACGCCGGCCGACCGCATCGGCCAACTGACCATGCGCAACCTCGACATCGTCGACACCCGCGAAAAGCTCTTCACCTACGTGAAGACCGGTTTGCTGGCGTCCAGCGGCACGTCGCTGCCCCAACTGAAAGACGCGGCCAAGAAGAAGTAATTCTTCAGCGCCAACAAAAAACCCCTCGATGCATGTCATCGAGGGGTTTTTTTATTGCGCCGGCGCCGCCAGCGAAGCCGGCGCGCTTGAAGCTGATCGGCCCGCTACAGCTCTACCTGCATGCCCATTTCCACCACGCGGTTGGCGGGAATCTTGAAGAACTTCGTGCTGCGCGTCGAGTTCCGGGCCATGAAGGAAAACACGGCGCGCCTCCATCGCAACAGCGCCGGCTTGCGTGCGGCCACGACCGTTTGGCGCGACAGGAAATACGAGGTGCGCATCGGTTCCAGATCCAGCTCGGGATACGCTTCGGCCACCAAGCGCAGCGCCTCCGGCACATCCGGATCTTCCTTGAAGCCGTAATTCACCGTTGCCGTCCAACTCGACGACGACAGCTTGTTCACCACGAAACGCTCTTCGGGCGAGATGTACGGCACGTCGGCCACCAGGATCGTCAGGAACAGCACGTGGTCGTGCAGCACCTTGTTGTGCTTCAGGTTATGCAGCAGCGCGGGCGGCACGTTGCCCGAATTCATCGTCATGAAGATCGCGGTGCCCGGCACGCGCGATGGCGGGTATTGCTCCAGTTGCTCCATGAATTCCTTCAGCGGCTGGCGGTCGCGTTGCTGCATATCCGACAGCAGGCGGCGTCCGCGACGCCACGTCATCATCAGCGTGAACACCACAATGGCCACCAGCAGCGGCAGCCAGCCGCCTTCGTGGATCTTGAACACGTTGGCCGAAAACAGCAGCACATCAAACAGCAGCAAGAAGCCCAGGACAGCGAACCACGCCATGCGCTTGATGCCCGTCGTACCGCGCGGCAGCACGGCGAAAGCCAGTACCGACGTGGTCAGCATCGTGCCCGTTACCGCGAACCCATAGGCCGCGGCCAGGTTATCGGAATTGCGGAACAGCAGCACCAGCACCAGCACCGCGCACAGCAGCAGCGCGTTGACCTGCGGCAGATAGATCTGGCCCTTTTCCACGGCGGAGGTATGCAGGATCTGCATGCGCGGCCAAAAGCCGAGTTGGACCGCTTGGCGCGTGACGGAATACGCGCCGGAAATCACGGCTTGCGACGCCACGATGGTGGCGATGGTGGCCAGCGCCACCAAGGGCACCAGGCCCCAGTCCGGCGCCATCAGAAAGAATGGGTTGCGGATGGCCTCCGGGTTGCGCAGCAACAGCGCGCCCTGGCCGAAATAACACAGCGTCAAGGCCGGCAACACCATGCTGAACCAGGCGCCGCGTATGGCGGGCCGACCGAAGTGGCCCATGTCGGCGTACAAGGCCTCGGCACCCGTCAGCGCCAGCACAACGGCGCCCAGCAGCACGAAACTGATCAGCGGAAATTCGACGACAAAGCGCAGGCCCCACATGGGGTTCAAGGCCGCCAGCACTTCCGGGGTCTGCCAGATCTGCCAACCGCCCAAGGCGGCCAGCGTGCCGAACCACAGCAGCATGACCGGGCCGAACAGCTTGCCCATCAAGCCCGTGCCATGCGATTGAATCGCGAACAAGGCCACCAGCACCACCAGCGCGATCGGCACCACCCAGCGATCCAGGGTATGCGACACGATCCCGATGCCTTCCAGCGCGGACAGCACCGAAATGGCAGGCGTGATCATGCTGTCGCCATAGAACAGCGCCGCGCCGAATATCCCCAGCACGATCAATACCCAGCGCAGCTTGCCTTCGCGTGCCCGCACCGCCAATTCCAGCAACGCCAGCGTGCCGCCTTCGCCGCGGTTGTCGGCGCGCAGCACCAGCGTGACGTACTTCAGGGACACCACCAGCATCAGCATCCAGAACAGGATGGACAGCACGCCCAGCAAGTGCGCGGGCTCCAGGTCGGTGTGCACGCTCAGGCCGGTCAGGCAGGCCCGCAGCGTATACAACGGGCTGGTGCCGATGTCGCCATACACAACGCCCAAGGCCCCCAGGATCAGCGCCGCGCGCGACGACGGCGCATGCACGCCGCCCGCATGGGCGCCAGTCGGGGAAGGGACACCAGCCGAGGCTTGGCTCATGATCGGAGTTCTTGACGAGTAAGTTGAGCCCCTTTGCGGGGGCCGGGGAACACGACGGACAGCCGTGTTCCAGAGAAGTCGGGGCGGCTGGTCAGCTTCCACCAGGCGCCATGGGCGTGCGCGATCTCGCGCACGATGGCCAGCCCCAGGCCCGAGCCGCCGGCTGTGGCGGTGGGCGAACGGTAAAACGCTTCAAACACACGGTCGCGTTCCTCGGGCGGAATGCCGGGGCCGTCATCCTCGACCGTCAGCGACGGCGGGTTGGCGCCCACAATCAGCGTGATTCGGCCGGTTTCGTTGCCGTAGCGCAAGGCGTTGTCGATCAGGTTGCTGAGCAGCTCGGCCAGCAGCAAGGGGTCGGCATCGATCCAGATCGGGGCGTCCGGCGCCACCAGATCCAGTTCGTAGCGCGCCTCGCGCACGCGCGGAAACCACTCGGCGCCATGCACCCGCACCCATTCGCACAGGTCGATGCGCACAAAGCTGTCTTGCGGCCGGGCATTGGGGTCGGCGCGCGCCAGCACCAGCAATTGCTGCCCCAGGCGGATCATGCGGTCGCTCACGGCCTTGATGCGTTCGGCGCGCGCTCGGACATCGTCGGGCAAGGGGCGCGCCAGCATCAGTTCGGATTCCAGCCTCAGGCCGGACAAGGGGGTGCGCAGTTGGTGCGCGGCATGGCCGATAAAGCGGCGCTGCGCCGCCAGCGAGGCATCCAGGCGCAGCAGCATGTCATTGGTGTGCGTGACCAGGGGCTCGATCTCGACCGGCACGCCGGCCACTTCCAGGGGCTGCATGTCGTCAATGGAGCGCTGCCGGATTTCCTCGGACAGATGGTTCACCGAGCGCAGCCCGGAACGCACACCCTGCACCACCACCCAGGTGAACAACGCAATCAGCGCAATCTGCCCCACCACCATCAGCCAGAAGAAATCTTCGAGCATCCAGAGCGACATGTCGATCTTGTGCGTGATCACCCATGTGGCCGCCAGGTCCAGCAGGACAAGCAGCAGAATCGGGGGCATCAAGCGAATGACAAGATGCCGGGCAAGCGAGCGGGAAGGGAGCAAGGGGCGAGTGGGCGTGGGAGCAGAAGGAGTGCGTTCGTGCGTCATGACGCGATACCCTCGCTTGGGCGGATGGAAGGGCGCAGCCGGAACCTGCCGGCGGCGCCAGGCCCGTCAGGCCGTTTCCACATCCAGCATGTAGCCGAAGCCGCGCACCGTCTGGATGCTGGCGCCGGTGCCTTCCAGGCGTTTGCGCAGGCGGTAGACGTAGACTTCGACCGCGTTTTCGCTGAAATCGGCATCCCAGGCGGACAGGGAGTTCACTATCTGGCGCTTGGTGACGACGCGGCCCACGCGGGCCATCAGCATTTCCAGCACGGAGAGCTCGCGCACCGACAAGGACAGGCGTTGGCCATTGGCGCGTACTTCGCGGCCGACCGTGTCGAACACCAGCGGGCCGACTTCGATCAGGGGTTGCGCCTGGCCCGCGCGCCGCCGGCCGAAGGCACGCACGCGCGCCGCCAGCTCGGGCAGTTCAAAGGGTTTGGTGACGTAATCGTCGGCGCCGGCGTCCAGGCCCGCAACGCGGTCTTCGATGCCGTCGCGCGCGGTAAGGATCAGTACGGGGACTTGATTGCCGTCTTGGCGCAACTGCCGCAGCACATCAAGCCCGCTCATGCCGGGCAAATTTAGGTCGAGCAGCATGAGGTCGTAAGGCTGACCAGCCAAGGCGCCCAGCACTCGGTCGCCTTCGGTCAGCCAGTCGACCGCATAACCCTGGTCGGCCAGGAATTCCTGGAGCGCATGGCCCAGGGTGGTGTCGTCTTCGATTACCAGAACTCGCATGCCGCGATTCTAGCGCGATCCGAAAAAAAAGGGGCGCGAAATGCGCCCCTTCCCTGGATTCGTTCACCCGCCGGACGGCGCCCCGGCAGGAGCCGGGGTGGCGCTGCCCGGGGTTGCCCCAGCCGGCGCTTCGCCAGTCGCGGCGCCGCTGGAAGGCGGCGTCGTGATGAACCCGATGCGCGACATGCCCGAACGGCGCGCCGCGGCCATCACCTTGGCCAGCGTTTCGTAGCGCGTGTTCTGATCGGCGCGAATGCGGATTTCAGGTTGCGGCTTGGTGCCGGCGATCGACTTGAAGCGGTTGGGCAGGTCGTCAATATTGACCGGCTTTTCGTCCCAGAACAGCGCGCCGCTGGCATCAATGGCCAGGTCGACCGTCTTGGGCTCTTCCTCGATCTGCTCGGCGGCCACCTGGGGCATGTTGATCTTGATCGAATGCGCCAGCAGCGGGGCCGTGATGATGAAGATCACCAGCAGCACCAGCATGACGTCAATCAGGGGCACCATGTTGATCTCGGAAACCGTATGGCTTCCGGACCCTTTTCCCTCGAAGCTGCCAAAGGCCATTATTCGCTCCCGCGTTGAACCGCGGCGCCGTTACCGTTCTGGCGGCGCAGGGCGCGCACCTTGCCGTCGGACAGCATCACTTGCTGGCCAGTGGTCAGGAACGCAAACAGGTCATGGGCAAAGGCGTCCAGGCGCGACAGGAACACGCGGTTGTTGCGCACGAAGGTGTTGTACGCCAGCACCGCGGGAATGGCCACGGCCAGACCCAGGCCCGTCATGATCAGGGCTTCGCCCACCGGACCGGCGATGCGGTTGATGGTCACGCCGTCGGACAGGCCGATACCGACCAGAGCGTGATACACGCCCCACACCGTGCCGAACAGGCCGACGAACGGCGCGGTGGAACCCACCGAGGCCAGCACCGTCAGGCCGTTTTCCAGCTTGGCGGTTTCTTCGTCGATCACCTTGCGCATGGTGCGCGTGACGAAATCGGAGTTGCTGCCCGACTCTTCCAGCTTGGTGGCGCCGAACTTGTTGTGGTGCGCCTGCGCGTGCATGGCGTGGCTGGCCAGGTGCGAGAACGGATCGCGCGCGCCGTGCGTGCTGATTTCGTGCTCGACCTGCTCCAGCGAGCTGGCGTTCCAGAACTTGTTCAGGAAGTCCGCCGAACGCTTGCGCATGCTGACATTGCTGGCGGCCTTGACCAGGATCAGGTACCAGGTCACCAGCGACATCAGGATCAGGATGACGAACAGGCTCTTGCCCACGAAGTCGCTCTGGGCGACAAAGTGCAGGAAGCCCATGTCGGGGGTGGCGACCGGGGCGGGCGCGGGCAGCGACGGCAGCGTGGCGGCGGCGCTTTGCAGCGCGTCAGCCGATTGCTGAACGACGCCGGCGCCGGCCGTGGCGGCTTGTTGGGCTGCGGGCGCAGTGGCGGCGGCAGCCGGTGCGGCCGGGCTGGTCGTCGCCTGCGCCACCAGGGTGGCGCCATGCAGTGCGTTGGACATCTCAGTTCCTCATTACGAAATCGAACGGAATTTTGGCTTTGGCGGGATAGGCCACGCCGTTACGGGTATAGGGCTTGAACTTGGCCTTGCGAGCCGCGGTCAGCGCGGATTCATCCAGCCTCGAAAAGCCCGACGACGTGTCGATCGTTGCGCGTTCCACCAGGCCCTGCGTATTGATCTCCACCAGCACCAGCACCCGCCCCTCTTCCCGCATGCGGCGCGACGCCATCGGGTAGGTAGGCATGGGCCGCGCGCCCTGGAATTCGATGCTCGACACCAGCACAGGCTGATCGGGCGGCGGACCCTGCTGCGGGCTTGCCGAAGCCTGGGCGCCATCGACCGCGCCCGTGGGCGGTGTCTGTGGCGGCGGCGTCTCCGGCTTGGGCTCGGGTTTGACTTCCTGCTTGGGTTGCGGCTTGGGTTTGGGCTTTGGTTTGGGTTTGGGCTTCGGCGCCGGCATCGGCGGCTTTTCAACCACGGGCTCGGGCTCGGGTTCCGGTTCGGGCTTCAATTCCGGCTCGGGTTCGGGCTCGGGTTCCGGCTCGATTTCGGGCTGCGGCTCGGGCGGAGGCTCAACCACCGGCTGCGGCGGTTCGGGCGTGGGTTCAGCCTTGGCGACCTGCGGAATGGGCGCATCGACCAAGCTGACCATGACGGCCTCGGGTTCCTCAAGCTCAGGACGAGTCGTGGGCGCCATGAAAATGGCTCCGATCACAGCCGCGTGAAGTGCGACAACCGCCAGCCCGGCGCCAGCGCGTATACCAAATGAAGACGGCGAAGAGGAATTCGAACCGCGTTGAAAACTAGGCATGAATCAGCCAGGGTGCATTGACTTATCCGGCCAGCTAGACGAAGACGCCGCCCAAAAAAAAGCGGCATCTGCCAGCCGGTACAAGCCGATCATAATATCTTAAATGCGAATGATTCGCACGTTCTATTTCGTCTGGAATAGCGTAACACTGCCCTACCGGGTCAAACCAGAAAGCTCAAAACGTGAACAAGAAAGCTTGCGCAAGCGCAAAGAAGGCAGGCGAACGAGCCTGGCGCGGCGCCAAAAGCAAAAAACCCGCCACGTTGAGGTGTGCGGGTTTCGCTTGGAGAACTGGCAGAAATGCGAATGTTGCTTTTGGTGGGTGCTACAGGGGTCGAACCTGTGACCTACGCCTTGTAAGGGCGCCGCTCTACCAACTGAGCTAAGCACCCGATCCTGACACTTTCAGTGCTGCTTGAACACGATGACTCGTTCAAGGCAGTGACCAATTCGCAGCCAACTCGGGGTACTCAAAAGCAATACGCGGGCCGGAGTATACCGGACCGCGTCATTGTCGGCAAATCGCGTGGGGCCGGTGCCCGGCGATTGCCTTGCCGTCAATTAGTTGACGGCGTCCTTCAGGGCTTTGCCCGGACGGAACTTCGGCACCTTGGCCTTCTTGATCTTGATGGTCTCGCCCGTACGCGGGTTACGGCCGGTGCGAGCAGCGCGAGCCGACACGGCAAACGTGCCAAAGCCAACCAACGTTACCGTGCCGCCTTTCTTCAGCGTGGTCTTGACGGCACCGATCAGGGCGTCGAGCGAACGGCCGGCGGCAGCCTTGGAGATATCGGCCTTGCTGGCGATGTGATCGATGAGTTCAGTTTTGTTCATTCAGGTGTACCCCTCACAAGGTATGGAGTCTGGCGAGACCGTGGGGTTCATGGCTGTCATGAGGGGACGCCACCAACTAATCGCAAGGTCCGACAAACGACGAACAGACAGTGGATAGACTTTTCTTGCGCTGCAAAAGCACAACTTTTAAACTGCTGCGCCGCTTAGGATTTGATGGCATAAATGCCTTCAAACCGTCAGCGACGCAGAGGTGTATTAGGCCTTGGCGCAGAGCCGCTGTCAAGCAAAAACCTCACCACAACCCGCGCCAATACTAGCTTTTAGCCGCTTTCGCAATAAACACAAACGCGCATTTCGGGGTTTGCGCGACACCAAAGAAAACACTTCAAGCCTGAATCAAACATCCGCCCAGCGGCGCAGCAAATTGTGATAAATGCCGGTCAGTTGCACGATCGATGCATGCCCCGCCACGTCCTGATTCAGCCGCTGTATGGCCACGTCCATGTCCAGCAGCAATGCGCGCTGGCTATCCTCGCGCACCAGGCTTTGCATCCAGAAAAACGAACTGACACGCGCACCGCGCGTCACGGGGTTCACCTTATGCAGGCTGGTGCCCGGGTACAGCACCATGTGCCCAGCAGGCAGCTTCACCGCGCGCGGTCCGTAGGTGTCATCGATGACGAGTTCGCCGCCATCATAGGAATCAGGTTCCGAGAAAAACAGCGTGGCGGACAAGTCCGTGCGCACGCGCTCGGCCGTGCCCGTGATGCCCCGCACCGCGTTATCAACGTGGTAGCCAAAGGCCTCGCCGCTTTCATAGCGGTTAAACAGGGGCGGGAAGATCTTGCGCGGCAAGGCGGCTGACATGAACAGGTTGTTCGTGGCCAGCCGCTGCAGGATCAGGTTGCCCAGTTCCTGCGCCAGCGGATGCTGTTCGGGCAACTGGCGGTTGCGCTTGACCTCGGCGGACTGATAGCCCGCCGTGCCCTTGCCGTCCACCCATTCGGAGGCATCCAGCCGCTGGCGGATATCAGCCGCCTCGTCGGGCGTGAAAACGTCTGCAATCTGTATAAGCATGAGCCGGAGTCCTTGAAACGTGCCAGTCGCAAAGACGTCCGGCACGCCGTTGCCGAATTATCCCTTCAGGCAAGCATTGAGCGCCTGATCGAAATCAAACAGCAGATCGGCCTCGTCTTCGATGCCGACCGACACACGGATCAGGCTGTCCGCGATGCCCATTTGCTTGCGGCGCTCGGCGCCCATCTCGTAATAGATGGTGTGCGCGGCAGGCAGGGCCAGGCTGCGGGTGTCGCCCAGGTGCGTTGCCATCAGCACAATGCGCAGGCGGTTCAGGAAATCAAAGCAGTCCACCCCATCGGCCAGCTCCACGCCCAGCAAGCCACCAAAGCGCGAGCCGAACAAGGCGGCGGCGCGCGCATGCTGCGCGTGGCCCGCCAGGCCGGGGTAATGCACCTTGGCCACGCCAGGGTGTTCGTTCAGAAAGCGGGCCAGCGCCAGCGCGTTGGCGCAGTGCTTGGCCATGCGCAGCGCCAGCGTCTCGGCGCCCACCGCGATGCGGTGCGCGGGCTCGGCCGCCAGCGTGCCGCCCATGTCGCGCAAGCCCTTCTTCTTGATCTGGGTCAGGCCCCAACTGGTGGACGGACCCTTGCGGTAGGCGTCGTAGATATTGGAGTAATCGGCCCAGTCATACAGGCCCGTGTCCGTCACCGCGCCACCCAGCGCGTTGCCATGGCCGCCGATGTATTTCGACAGCGAATTCATCACCAGCGACGCCCCCACCGCTGACGGGCGGAACATCCAGGGCGACGTCAAGGTGTTGTCCACGACGTAGACCAGATTCTTTTCGCGGCAGATCTCGCCAATCACGGCCAGGTCAGCCACTTGCGTGCCCGGGTTGGCGATGGTTTCCGTGAAGACCATGCGCGTGTTCGGTTGAATGGCCGCGCGCACTTGCGCAGCGTCCGTGGCGTCAACAAAGGTGATCTCGACGCCCAACTCAAGCAGCGTGCCCAGCAGGCTGTTGGTATTGCCGAACACGAACTGGCTGGACACCATGTGGTCACCGCGGCGCAGCAGGGTCGTGAAGATGGCCGACAGCGCCGCCATGCCCGTGGCGAAGCTGACGGTGCCCTTGCCGCCTTCCATGTGATTGATCTTGGCTTCCAGCGCCGTGGTGGTGGGCGTGCCTTGGCGTGCGTACGTAAAGCCCGCCTTGCCCTGGAAAACCGCGGCCAGCTCACGCGCGTCGTCGTAGGCGAATTCCGATGACGGATGCATCGGCTTGTGCACCGCTCCGTGCTCGACGGATTGCTGGCGGTCGGAATGGAGGATCGTGGTGGTAAAGCCGTTCTGGTGCATGATGGGCTGAATAAAGAAAGATCTGGAAAAAAGGTCGGGCCTAAAAGTCGGGCGGACCGGTCAGGCTTTGCGCTGACGCACGGTTTCGTACAGGCAGACGGCGCTGGCCACGCTGACGTTCAGGCTTTCCACCGAACCCAGCATCGGAATGTTCACCAACTGGTCGCAGGTTTCGCGGGTCAGGCGTCGCATGCCCTCGCCTTCGGCCCCCATCACCCACGCCATGGGCTGGCGCGCGTCGATCTGGTGCATGCTCTCGGTGGCCTGGTCATCGGTGCCCACCAGCCACACGCCGCGATCCTTCAGGCTGCGCATGGTGCGCGCCAGATTGGTCACCATCAGGTAGGGGACGGTATCCGCCGCGCCGCAAGCCACGCGCTGCACGGTGGCGTTCAAACCCACCGCGCGGTCACGCGGTGCGATCACGGCGTGCACGCCCGCCGCATCAGCCGTACGCAGGCAGGCGCCCAGATTGTGCGGGTCTGTCACACCATCCAGAATCAACAGCAGTGGCGGCCCTTCGATCACGTCGAGCACTTCGTCCACGTCCACCGCCAACTGGCGCTCGTCGGCCAGGGCAACCACGCCTTGGTGGCGCGTGCCGCGCGACAGCCCGTCCAGGCGTTCCATCGGAACCGGATGCACGCGGCAACCCGCCTTCTCGGCCTGTTCGATGAACGTCTGCATGCGCTTGTCGCGGCGCGAGGCCTCGACATAGATTTCCTTGATCGACTCGGGCGCGTGGCGCAGCCGCGCGACAACCGCGTGAAACCCGGCTAGAACTTGGGTCGACGCCATAAATGCAATACCTTTAGATAAACGAATACCCGCCCCAAAGGGGGCGGGCCACCGGACCAAGCCGGCCATCAACGCAATGTTACCCCTTATGGCCGTACCGCCCTACGGCGGGCCGACCATGAAGGGACCATCAACCCGGAGGTCAATGGCGCTTGTGCGTCGCCTTTTTTGCCGGGGCGGCGCGCTTGGCCGTCCGAGGCGGCTTGCCCGCTTTCTTGGCGTCCGCGCGGCGTTCCTTGGCGGTCTGCCCTTTCAGCGCGGCCGGCTTCGGCGCCGCCGCCTTTTTCACGCGGCGCACCGGCTCGTCAGGACCCCGGGCGGATGCCTTACGCAAGGCGTCGAAACTCGTGCCCTGCACCAGACGGAACTCGATACGGCGCGCTTCCAGGTCAACACGCGCCACCTGCACCTGCACCTTGTCGGTCAGGCGGTAGCGCATGCCCGTGCGCTCACCGCGCAGTTCATGCAGCCCATCGTTGAATTGGAAGTACTCGCCGCCCAGTTCGGACACGTGCACCAGCCCTTCAACGTGCAGCGTATCCAGCGTAACGAAGATGCCAAAGCTGGCCACGCCGGTTACGGTGCCGCTGAAGTCTTCGCCCACGCGCTCTTTAACGAACCAGCACTTGAGCCAGGCCTCGACGTCGCGAGACGCCTCGTCGGCGCGGCGTTCGGTGGCCGACAGCACCAGGCCCATCTTTTCCCAGATGGCCTGTTCATGTTCTTTCTGCGTACGCCCGATGACCACCGCGTGGTCGTCCAGGCTGGGCACATAGCGCTGCCCGGCCAACAGCGCCTTGATGACACGGTGCGTCAGCAGGTCGGGATAGCGGCGAATGGGCGACGTGAAGTGGCTGTAGCCCGGATAGGCCAAACCGAAGTGGCCCATGTTGTCGGGGCTGTAGACGGCCTGTTGCATGGATCGCAGGCACATGGACTGCAGCAGCTGGTAATCAGGACGGCCGCGAACGGAATCAAGGAAGTCGCCGTAGTCCTTGGCCGTGGGCATATCGCCCCCGCCCAACGACAGGCCCATCGTACGCAGGAATTCGCGCAGCGACTGCAGGCGTTCCGGCGTGGGACCTTCGTGAATACGGTACAGGCCAGGATGCTTGCTGCGCGTCATGAAATCGGCCGCGCAGGTGTTGGCGGCCAGCATGCATTCTTCGATCAGCTTGTGGGCGTCGTTGCGCACCGACGGCACGATTTGTTCAATGCGGCCCAGTTCGTTGCAGACAATCTTGGTTTCGACGGTATCGAAATCAATGGCGCCCCGCTTCTTGCGGCCCTGCACCAGCAACTGGAACAGCTCATACAAGTGCTGGACATGCGGCAACACGTTGCGCATCGCGGCGGCGGCGGGGCCACCAGGCTGCTGCAACGCGGCCCAGATGTTCGTGTAGGTGGTGCGGGCCTGCGAATGCATCACCGCGTTATAGAACTGATAGGCCGTGACCGTGCCGGCCTTGGCGCCCGTCGCGGGGATCACCATGTCGCACACCAGCACCAGGCGGTCTACGTCGGGGTTCAGCGAGCACAGTCCGTTGGACAGGGATTCCGGCAACATCGGAATGACGCGGCGCGGGAAGTACACGCTGGTGCCGCGTTCGATGGCGTCATCATCCAGCGCATCGCCGGGACGCACGTAATGGCTGACGTCGGCAATGGCCACCAGCAGGCGCCAGCCAGGACGCTTGCGTTGACCCGTGCCGAGCTCGACGGGTTCGCAATACACGGCGTCGTCGAAGTCGCGCGCGTCTTCACCGTCGATGGTGATCAACGGCACGTCGCGCAAATCAACGCGGTCTTTCAGGTCGCTCTTGCGCACCACGTCAGGCAGGCGGGCAGCCTGCTTGCGGGCCGCCTCCGAGAACTCGACCGGCACGTCGAACTTGCGCACGGCAATTTCGATTTCCATGCCGGGGTCGTCGATTTCGCCCAGCACTTCAGCCACACGGCCCAGCGGCTGCGTGTGGCGAGTGGGCTGCTCAATGATTTCAACCGCGACCACCTGCCCATGCTGGGCGCCATTGGTATCGCTGGGAGGAATCAGGATGTCGTGCTTGATGCGCTGGTCTTCCGGCACAACGATGGACAAACCATGCTCGTGCAGGAAACGGCCCACCAGCTTATTGGTGCGGCGCTCAATGACTTCAACGATGGTGCCTTCCGGCTTGCCCCGGTATTCGCCGGTGGGCTTGACCAGTACGCGGTCGCCATGCAGCACCTTGAGCATTTCGCGCGGGGACAGGAACAGGTCCGGCCCGCCATCATCGCGCAGCAGGAATCCGAAGCCGTCGCGGTGACCCAGCACCTTGCCAGCCACGAAGTCCAATTTGGTGGCCAGCAGCAAGACGCCCTTGCGGTTGGGCATAAGCTGGCCGTCGCGCTCCATGGCGCCCAGGCGGCGTTCAAATCCGACCATCGTCGCCGCGCGCTCGACGCCCATGCGTTCGGCCAATTCCACCGGAGACAACGGCGAACCTGCGGAACGCAGCGCGGTCAGAATGGCTTCACGGGACGGGACGTCAGGGTCGAAGTCCGGCGGCGCTTCGGGCAAGGATGTTGATCTGTTGTTTTTCGATTCGTTATTCGATCGTTTTGCCAAAGCTGAAATTTCCGTATATAATGCGCAGCTTCTGTGGTTCGCCCAAGGCTGAACACTGAAGCAGAAATGGTCAGAAGGGTTGCAAATCAGGTGTCAAAACCAAGCTTGCAACCCTAGGTCGAAAGACCACATTGTAAAACCAAGTGCGCTCAGGACGCATGTTTTAGTTAAGTCAGTATGTTGAAAACAACGCAAGTTGAAATCCACATACAGCACTTAATAAAAACAATGCAACTAGGGCCGCAGCGTATCACATAGTTCTGACAAGTATCTCTCAGTGCCCAGGTGGCGGAATTGGTAGACGCGCACGGTTCAGGTCCGTGTGCCGAAAGGTGTGGAGGTTCGAGTCCTCTCCTGGGCACCACGGAATTTAAATCGAATCCGTTTTCAAACGGGTTGGATAGCAAGAAGCAGCATTACAAGCAGTACCAGCAGCAAACCTGCTAGAGCAAATAGCTCTTCCAGTGCCCAGGTGGCGGAATTGGTAGACGCGCACGGTTCAGGTCCGTGTGCCGAAAGGTGTGGAGGTTCGAGTCCTCTCCTGGGCACCACGGAATTTAAATCGAATCCGTTTTCAAACGGGTTGGATAGCAAGAAGCAGCATTACAAGCAGTACCAGCAGCAAACCTGCTAGAGCAAATAGCTCTTCCAGTGCCCAGGTGGCGGAATTGGTAGACGCGCACGGTTCAGGTCCGTGTGCCGAAAGGTGTGGAGGTTCGAGTCCTCTCCTGGGCACCACGGAATTTAAATCGAATCCGTTTTCAAACGGGTTGGATAGCAAGAAGCAGCATTACAAGCAGTACCAGCAGCAAACCTGCTAGAGCAAATAGCTCTTCCAGTGCCCAGGTGGCGGAATTGGTAGACGCGCACGGTTCAGGTCCGTGTGCCGAAAGGTGTGGAGGTTCGAGTCCTCTCCTGGGCACCACCCGCATATAAGTCAGAACAGCGTTCGCGCTGGGTTGATAGCAAGGCTGAAGGCCCCGAATATCGAAAGATGCTCGGGGCTTTTGCTTTATGCGCGCCAATAAGCGCAAGCGGCTGACATTCGATACATCGGGCGCATTATCCGATGCACCCGATTTGCGCCCAGCCGATTTGATTATTCACCCTCTTCCCACCTAGCCATGGGTGAAGACATTAACGCCACGGCACCTTGCGCTGCAAATGATGGCGCGCATAAAGATCCTCACCCATCCCTTCGATCTGCCCGTCGATCAGCGCTTCGAACGGCCGCAACAAGGTGTCGACATTCATCGGGGCTTCAATCGCATTCAACGCGTGCGTCACCGCTTCAATGGTGGACAGCGCGCCCGGAATGTCGGCATGGCGAACGCGATAGCGTGTCGTCAGCCCCGCCGGCAGCATCACACGCGGCAGCGCCGCCAGCTCCGGGTTGATGTGCAGCAGCTTGCGCGCGTGCCCCCAGGTGCCGTCCGGCACGATCAGTTGAATCGGCTGATCCAGATCCCGGCCATAACCGGGCGTCAAGACTTCGGCGGCAGGCCCTGGAAACAGCAGACGGGGCGCGTAGCCCGGCTTTTCCCACACATCAGGCGTGAAGGTTTCGCCCACCACGCGCCGCGCGCCGGCCAAACCCAGCACCGCCAACCTGGCCGTGTTCAAGGCATGGCGCGCTTCACTGGGATGCTGCAGCACCAACAGACGGGTGCGGCATGACAAGGCGGGGATAAGCGCGCACAGGCAGTGGGATTCGGGGCGCAGGCAACGCGTGCATAGGGCTCGAGACATGGGGCGACACTATAAACTCTGGCCAATAAACTCTTGCTTGCGCACGCCAAAAAAAATGTGCATAATCTCGCTTCTCTGCTGCTGAACAAGAAACGCCGCGCGAGCGACGAAACGAATGAAGCAACAGCGATAGAAGCAACATAAGCCCAGGTGGCGGAATTGGTAGACGCGCACGGTTCAGGTCCGTGTGCCGCAAGGTGTGGAGGTTCGAGTCCTCTCCTGGGCACCAATTATTACATCACGAGGTACCTGTCGTGATGCGCCAAGAAAAACCCCGTTCGTGAACACGACCGGGGTTTTTTCTTTTCTTGCCGCGCCCGACGTGGCGGGGCGGCGTCGTAGTGCCCTACTTCAGTTCGCGCGTCATCACGACGTGCGGAATGCCGGCTTCGATGAACTCTTCGCCCTCGACGGTGAAGCCGTGCGCCTCATAGAAACCGGCGGCATGCTTTTGCGCGTGCAGCACCAGCATGCGGTGCCCGTCGCCATGGCCCTGCTCGATCAAGGCGCTAAGCAACTGGCCGCCCACGCCCATGCCACGCGCCCGTTTGTGAACGGCCATGCGGCCGATGTGCCCATCAGGCAACAGGCGCCCCGTGCCCATCGGCGTGCCGTCGGGGCCATAGGCCACCGCATGCACCGACACGGCGTCGTCGTCATCCAGCTCTACCTCCGGCGGCACCTTCTGTTCAACCACGAACACCTCGTGGCGGACCGAATAGGCATCTTCGCGCAGGCGGTCCCAGGTACCCAGGGCAATACGCACCGCTGATTGCTTGTTGGTCGACATCTCCATTTCCTCGCGTGCGGCAGATCAACAATAAATATCCTACGCCGCATTCTCGCAGGGATGACAACGAGACGAAAAGGGGTACGATCGCGGCTTGCCCACGTTGCCCGCACCCAACATGACGCCCGCCGCGCCCCCGACCTGGTTGAAAGCCGCCCCCGCGCTTTTCCTGTTGTTGTGGTCCAGCGGCTTCGTGGTGCTGAAGATCGGCCTGGCTTACGCCGACCCGCTGACTTTCCTGGCCGTGCGTTACGCCTGCGTCGTGCTCATCCTGGCGCCATTCATGCTGATCATGCGCCCGCCTCTGCCCCAAGGCGCGCGGGCATGGGGCCATCTGGCCATGGTCGGCGTGCTGTTGCAGGCCGGGTATTTCTGCTGCACCTACCTGTCGCTGAAACTGGGCATGTCCGCCGCCGGGCTTGCGTTGATTGCATCGCTGCAACCCATTCTGATCGGCCTGTTGGCGCCCATGATCGCGCATGAACGGGTCGACGCCCGGCGCTGGGCGGGGCTGGGCCTGGGCGTTGCGGGCGCCGCGCTGGTCATCGTGGCCAAGGCGTCCATCGATGTGCTCGCGCCGCTAGGGCTGCTGTTCGCCGTGGGCGCGCTGCTTTGCATCACCAGCGGCACGCTCTACGAAAAGCGCTACGGCGCGGCCACGCATCCCGTCACGTCCAACCTGGTGCAGTATGCCGTCGGGCTCGCCGTGACGGCGCCGCTGGCGTTCGCGCTGGAACCCATGCACATTGAATGGACAGGCCCGTTGCTGGCCGCGCTGGCGTATCTTGTCGTGGGAAATTCGCTGGTCGCCATCACCTTGCTGCTGACCATGATCCGGCACGGCGAAGCCTCGCGCGTGTCCGCGCTCTTTTTCCTGGTGCCACCCTGCGCCGCCATTTTTGCGCTGTTGGCGCTGGACGAACCCATCCCGGCGCTGGCGTGGCCAGGCATGGCGTTGGCCGCAGCGGGCATTCTGCTGGTTAGCCGCAGCGCGCGCCGGAATCCACAGCCATCCAAGTAGAATGAGCGCCTTCCCGCGCCCACGCCCCTATCCATGAACGCCGTCATCACTGCCGCCCTGCCGGTCTTCGCGCTGATCCTGACCGGCTGGCTGGCAGCCCGGGGCAAGGTGCTGGGACCCGGCGCCACGGACGCCTTGAACCGCTATGTGGTCTACCTGTCCTTGCCGGCGCTGCTGTTTCGCGCCATGACGCAGGTGGATCTGGCGCATATGGCGCACTGGGGCTTTGTGGCCGCCTTCGCGGGCGGCATCGCCGTCACCTTCCTGGTGTCTTTCCTGCCCGGCCGGGGTGGACGGCGCCCGCTCACCGACCGCAGCATCGAAGGCCTGGCGGCGTCCTATGCCAATGCGGGCTACATGGGCATCCCGCTTTGTGTCGCGCTGTTTGGCGCGGAAAGTCTGGCGCCCGCCGCGTTCACCACCTTGCTGACCGCCAGCGTTCTGTTCGGCTTTGCCATCGCCCTGATCGAGTTCGACCGGCAACAAGCGCCCAACGTCGGCGTCACGCTGCTCAAGGTGGGCCGCGCGTTGATGCGCAACCCCTTGCTGGCCGCGCCGGTGCTCGGCCTGGCCTGGGCGGCCACCGGCCTGACCTTGCCCGAAGGCATCGACCGCTACGTCGCCCTGCTGGGCGCGTCGGCCAGCCCCTGCGCGCTGGTCACCATCGGCTTGTTCCTGGCGCAGACTGAAACCGCCACCGCGGGCCCCGGCGTACTGCGCCTGGTGGTCGGCAAACTGCTGCTGCAGCCTATCATCACCGCCGTGCTGGCGTTCTATGTATTTTCGATGCCGCCGCTGTGGGCCTGGACCGCCGTGCTGATGAGCGCGCTTCCCATCGGCACGGGCCCCTTCATGCTGGCGAAGATGTACGGGCGCGACGCCCGCGTGACCTCGCGCGCCATTCTCGTTTCCACCGTCGCGTCCGTGCTCACCGTCAGCTTGCTGGTGGCCTGGATCAGCGCCCACCCCATTTCCTGATTGCCTGTCATGCTGCTTGCCGCCGCCATCTTCATCCTGACCATCACGCTCGTCATCTGGCAGCCACGGGGCCTGTCCATCGGCTGGAGCGCGGTCATCGGCGCCGGCCTGGCGTTGGCCACCGGCGTGGTCCACGTGGCCGACATCGCGGATGTCTGGCGCATCGTCTGGAACGCCACCGCCACCTTTATCGCCATCATCGTCACCAGCTTGATCCTGGATGAAGCCGGCTTCTTCGAATGGTCCGCGCTGCACGTGGCGCGTTGGGGCGGCGGACGCGGGCGGCTGTTGTTCGTGCTGATCGTGCTGTTGGGCGCCGCCGTGTCGGCGCTGTTCGCCAATGACGGCGCGGCCTTGATCCTGACGCCCATCGTCATGGAAATGCTGCTGGCGCTGGGCTTTGGGCCGGGCGCGTCGCTTGCCTTCGTGATGGCGGCGGGCTTCATCGCCGATACCGGCAGCATTGCGCTGATCGTCTCGAACCTGGTGAACATCGTGTCGGCCGACTTCTTCGGCATCGGCTTTGGGGAGTACGCATCGGTGATGCTGCCGGTGAACCTGATGGCGGTGGGCTCCACGCTGGTGGTGCTGCTGCTGTTCTTTCGCAAGAGCATTCCGCCGCGTTATGACGTCAGCCAACTGCCCGCGCCCGCCTCGGCCATTCGCGACCCGATCACCTTTCGGGCCGGCTGGATCGTGCTGGGCTTGCTGCTGACCGGATTCTTCGTGCTGGAACCGATGGGCATTCCGGTCAGCGCCATCGCGGCGGCCGGGGCGCTGGGCCTGCTCTTGATCGCGGGACGCCAGCACATCGTGGGCACGCGCAAGATCATGCGCGAAGCGCCCTGGCACATCGTGATCTTCTCGCTGGGCATGTACCTGGTTGTCTACGGCCTGCGCAACGCCGGCCTGACCGCGCATCTGGCGCGGGTGCTGGATTGGTGCGCCGAGTATGGGCTGTGGGGCGCGGCGATGGGCACGGGACTCATCACGGCGTTCCTGTCGTCCATCATGAACAACCTGCCCACCGTGCTGGTGGGCGCGCTGTCGATCGCCGACACCAGCGCCACCGGCCCGCTGAAAGACGCGATGATCTACGCCAACATCATCGGCAGCGACCTGGGTCCGAAGATCACGCCCATCGGCAGCCTGGCTACCCTGCTCTGGCTGCACGTGCTTGCGCGCAAAGGGCTGCGCATCACTTGGGGCTATTACTTCAAGGTGGGCATCGTGCTGACGTTACCGGTGCTGCTCTTGACTCTGGCAGCGCTGGTGTGGCGCTTGCAGTAAATCCGGGGGATCCCCGTTGCGCCGCCTTTTAATTACTTTTAGTTATTAGACAAGCATTAATTGATGGTATGAGCAATTAAACTGCCGCCGTAAACTTTCATCCATCTCCACGGGCGCCGCTTATTGCGCCCGTTTGCTTTGACGAATCCGATCCCACCGGGATACCCCATGAGCTCCAACGCCTCGACCCTGCCCCTGCCCTCGGCCCTGCCGCCCATCCATATCAACCGCAAGCCCCTGTGGATTGCCCTGCTGCTGTTGCTGGCCGGCGCGCTGTATCTGCTTCAGACCGTCAGTTGGCGCCAGGGTGCGCTGTGGGTCATCGGCGCGCTGTTGGGTGTCACGCTGTACCACGCCTCTTTTGGTTTCACGCAGGCCTGGCGCGTGTTTGTGTCTGACCGCCGCAGTGCGGGCCTGCGCGCGCAGATGCTCATGCTGGGCGTGGGCGTGCTGCTGTTCTTCCCCTTCCTGGCAGCGGGCACGCTGTTTGGCCAACCGGTCACGGGCTTTGTGTCGCCGCCGGGCGTGTCGGTGCTGTTGGGTGCGTTTCTCTTTGGCGTCGGCATGCAGCTGGGCGGAGGCTGCGCCTCCGGCCCCTTGTTCGCCGTGGGCGGGGGCAATACCCGCATGCTGGTCACGCTGCTGTTCTTCATTGTGGGTTCGGTCATTGCCACCGCCAACTTTGAATGGTGGTCCGCCCTGCCCGCCCTGGCGCCCACCTCGCTGATCAAGACCTGGGGCCTGGCGCCCGCGCTGATCGCCAACCTGGCCGTGTTCGCGCTGATTGCCTGGGGCGCAACGGCTCTGGAAAAGCGCCGCCACGGGCACGTGATTTCCTTCGCATCGCGCACGTCGCGCCCCGTGTCCTTGCTGCAAGGCCCCTGGCCGCTGATCTGGGGCGGTGTGGCGCTGGTGGTGCTGAACTTCGCCACGCTGGCCTTGGCCGGCCGCCCCTGGGGCATCACGTCGGCCTTCGCCCTGTGGGGCGCCAAGACCTTGAACGCCGTCGGCGGTGACGTTGCAAGCTGGGCCTACTGGGCCAAGCAGCCGTCGCTGGGCGCTCCCCTGCGCCAGGACGTCACCACCGTCATGGACATTGGCTTGATGCTGGGCGCGCGGGGCGCGGC
>NZ_JBHFIZ010000006.1:196741-216436 GCF_057334535.1 Achromobacter colocynthidis | reverse complement strand
CGCTGGCCGCCCCCCCCGCCGCGGGCAAGTTCGCCCCCGTCTGGAAAGTACCCGCGCGTTCGCTGGCGGGTGCGGTCATCGGCGGTCTGTTGCTGGGCTATGGCTCGCGCCTGGCGTTCGGTTGCAATATCGGCGCCTACTTCAGCGGCATCCTGTCGGGCAGCCTGCACGCCTGGCTGTGGCTGCCGGCCGCCTTCGCAGGCAGCGCGCTGGGCGTGCACCTGCGCCCCGCTTTCGGCCTGGCGGTGGAAAAAACCTCGCAAGCCTCCAGTTGCTGATGCCCCGCTGCTGAAAAACAGTGTTCCACGCACGGCCCCCTGTTTTCAGGGGGCTTTCTTTTTGGGGCGCTGCCGGCTGGTGTATGGTTGCTGCAATTCCGCATCACGGAGAGGAACATGAGTTGGATGCTTGGCCGTTACACGGCCTTTTTGTTGACCCTGGCCGGCGCTGCCGTCACCGCCGTCCTGGCTTTCACCAGTTCGCTCTGGTGGCTGTGGGCCGCCGTTCCTCTGGCAATGCTGGGCGCGCTGGGCGTGTACGACCTGATCCAGACCCGCCATGCCATCCGTCGCAACTACCCCGTCATTGGCAATCTGCGCTTCCTGTTCGAGTTCATTCGGCCCGAGATCCGCCAGTATTTCCTGGAAGACGATACGCATGCGGCGCCGTTCTCGCGCGCGCAACGCTCCATCGTTTACCAGCGCGCCAAGCGCGAAGTCGACAAGCGCCCGTTCGGCACGCAGGAAGACGTCTACGGCGACCGCTATGAGTGGATCAACCATTCCATGTCGCCCTCGCACATCAATGACACGGATTTTCGCGTGACGGTGGGCGGGCCCGATTGCACGCAACCCTATTCCATGTCGGCCTTCAACGTGTCGGCCATGAGCTTCGGCGCGCTGTCGGCCAACGCCGTGCTGGCCCTGAATGAAGGCGCGCGCCAGGGCAACTTCGCGCACGACACCGGCGAAGGCGGCATCAGCCGCTACCATCGCCAACCTGGCGGCAGCCTGGTGTGGAACATCGGCTCGGGCTATTTCGGATGCCGCGACGAACAGGGCGCGTTTTCAGAAGAAGCCTTCATCAAGAACGCCTGTACACCGCAGGTGAAGATGATTGAAATCAAGCTGTCCCAAGGCGCCAAGCCTGGGCATGGCGGCATCTTGCCCGCGAGCAAAGTCACGATCGAAATCGCGGAAGCGCGCGGCGTCGTCGCGTGGCAGGACTGCAATTCCCCGGCCAGCCACTCGGCCTTCGACACGCCCATCGGGCTGCTGAAATTCGTGGCACGCCTGCGGGAATTGTCGGGCGGCAAGCCGGTGGGCTTCAAGTTCTGCGTGGGTCACCCGTGGGAATGGTTTGCCATCGTCAAGGCCATGCTTGAAACCAACATTACGCCGGACTTCATCGTGGTCGATGGCGCGGAAGGCGGCACGGGTGCCGCGCCCGTGGAATTCGTGGATCACGTGGGCACGCCCTTGCGCGAAGCGCTCCGCCTGGTGCACAACACGCTGATCGGCGTGAACCTTCGTGACCGCATCAAGCTGGGCGCATCGGGCAAGATCATCACCGCGTTCGACATGGCGCGCGTGATGGCCATGGGCGCCGACTGGTGCAATGCCGCGCGCGGCTTCATGTTTGCCATCGGCTGCATCCAGGCCCAAGCCTGCCATACCGGCAAATGCCCCACCGGCGTCACCACGCAAGACCCCTTGCGGCAACGCGCGCTGGTGGTGCCGGACAAGGCGCAGCGCGTGGCTGACTTTCAGCGCAATACGCTGCACGCGTTGGCCGAACTTCTGGCCGCCGCGGGCTTGACCCATCCGAACCAATTGCGCCCACATCACATCGCGCGCCGCATCTCGCCCAGCGAAATCCGTCTGCTGTCCGCGCTGTTTCCCGAACTGGCGCCGGGTGAACTGCTGCGTGGCGAATTCCGCCACCAGGTCTTCCGCGTGGGTTGGGCGATGGCGCAAGCGGCGTCGTTCCAGCCCACCCAGGACATCACCACGGCGATGGCCGAACACCGCGCATAGGGTTTTTGCCCTTTTCGCGGATGGGCGATGCGCGGGCTACAGCCAGCGCTCGAACATCCGCGAAAAGGTTTCCATGAAGCGGTCGTCGACACCGCGCTGGCCCCACGCCTCTGGGGTAATGCGCACCGAGTCGGCAACATCACGCTGGAACAGCGCTTCCATTTCAGCCGCGAATTCCGGCCCCAGCACCACCGCGTTGATTTCGTAGTTCAAGGCGAAGCTACGCCAGTCCATGTTGCTGGACCCCACCGTGGACCAGACCCCGTCAACCACCGCCGTCTTGGCATGCAGCAAGGCGTCGCGCCGCTCATAGAGTTTCACGCCCGCATCGAGCAAGTCGGTGTAGTGCGAGCGCCCCGCATGGAACACCAGCGACGAATCGCTGAAACCCGGCAACACCAACACCACATCCACGCCCCGCCGCGCGGCCGCCGACAGCACGTCGATGAAGGCCGGGTCGGGCACGAAGTACGCCATGGTGATGTGGATGGACTTCTGCGCGCTTTCAAACGCGGACATCAGCGTCAGGTAAACGGTATAGCCGTCGCTGCGATCGGGCTGATTGGCCAGGATGCGCACGGTTGTCGACCCCACGGGCGCGGCGACTTGGGTGCCGCCCCCCTGGATCGGCTCGTCAGACTGCGACGCCCACCCCGCCTGTATCACCTGTTCCAGTTGCTCGACCGCCGGCCCTTCGATGCGCAGATGCGTGTCGCGCCACGGAGAGGCCTTGGCATCACCCTTGCCCTTCGTCGCCTTGGGATCATCTTGCTTCGCGCCGGCCCCGCCGCCCGAGCCCGGGCCGGAGCCCGAGGCCGAGCCTGGCGACGACTCGTAAACACTGCTGACATTGATGCCACCCACGTAGCCCACCTTGCCGTCCACCACCAGCACCTTGCGGTGATTGCGCTGGTTGGGTGACCAGCCGGCACGCGCGCTGGCGGGATTGACGGGGTTGAACACCGCGACTTGCACGCCCGCGTCGCGCATGCGCTGGAACAAGGCGTCGGGGGTCTTGATGGTGCCGACGGCATCCACCATCAGCGCCACCTCGGCGCCCCGGTTGCGCGCGGCGATCAAGGCCTCGGCGAAGCGGGCGCCTTCCGCGTCATCCTCAAAAATGTACGTTTCCATGTGCACGTAGCGGCGGGCCTGCGCGATGGATTGCAGCATGGCCCGATACGTACTGGGCCCGTCCGCCAACAGCTTGACCCGGTTGCCGGCTGACAGCGGCGCGCCGCTGACGGCTTGCTCCACCGCCAAGTGCCGCGCAAGGAAATCGTCTTTGGGCGTGTCGGGATCCGCCGCGATGCCATGCCCGCGGCGGTAACTGTCGCGGGCCGCGTCAGCGGACAGGCCGGCCTGCGCCTTGCGCGCCTGGCGTTCCTGCGCATCGGGCACGCTGGCGCAACCCGCCGCCACCGTGGCGGCACAGATCAGCAACAGCGCACGAGCCCAACGGCGCGCGCCGGGCAGCCATACAGGCTTGCCCGGCGCGAGTTCAATCCGGCCCAGGGCCGGAGGCGGCTTCATGAGAGAAGCCCGGTTTAACGCCGGCCGCTTGCCACCAGGCACCCCAGCACCGCGCCCAGCAGCGCTGCCACGCCCACCGACTTCCAGGCGTTTTCATGCACGTACTCATCGGCATAAGCTTTGGCGCGATACGCACGTTCGCGCGCCGCGCCTTCCCAATCACCCGCGTGGTGGCGGGCTTCGGCCAGTTGCTGCTTCAAGCGCGCGCGCGCGGATTCAATTTCGGAGCCCGTGTAGGAAGCCGTCGAGCGCAAGAGATCTTCAGTTCCGGCGACCAGGTCGCGGAAGCTGTCATTGACCCGATCGCGATGCAGAGCCATCTCGGCGCGTTGGTGCTTTCGATTCATAGTCGCTCCTTGAAAATATTGAGTCGTTGGGACGCCGCCCGCCGCGTGCTTCGACGCACATGGCAACGTCATCCCGTTGACCAGAACTTCATTGTGCCGATCATTCGCCGCCGCCGCTCCAGCTTTCGCAACCAGCCGTAATTCGATATTTCAGCGGACCGAAACTTGCTGGTGCGGTCACAAGGACCCGGGCGCGCGTTTTCCGCCCCCGTTTTCCGATTTCGTAAAAGTCCATTGCATTCAGCGGCTTGGCGCTTGACACCGGAACCCCCCTGGCCGCCACAATAACCCCCTTGCAATGCGCTTCAACTGCCTCAGAAAAAGGAATGAACGCATGGTTTCCCCTTCCGCAGTGCTTGCCCACGCCGCCTCCGATTTCCTTGAGCGCGCATCGTCGGCCCCCAGCCCTGAACAGGCCGAACTGCGGGACGGCCTGCTGGACGATCCCGCCCATATCGACCCCAAGTACCTTTACGACGCGCTGGGCTCATCGCTGTTCACCGCAATCACCCAATTGCCCGAGTACTACCCCACGCGGTGCGAAGCGGAGATTTTCCAGCGTCATGGCCAGGACATCGCGCGCCATGTAGGGCCGGTGCAATCCATGATCGACCTGGGCGCCGGCGATTGCGTGAAAGCCGAACGACTGTTTGCTCGGCTTCGACCCAAGCATTACATTCCGATCGACATTTCTGCCGACTACCTGCAGACAGCAGTCGAACGGCTACGGCTGTCGTACCCGGATCTGAACGTCACGCCGGTCGGCCAGGATTTTTCGCAAGTGCTGGCACTGCCTGCCGGCGTGCCTGAAGCACAGCGGCTGTTCTTCTACCCCGGTTCCAGCATCGGCAACCTCAGCCCCGACGACGCGCACGCCATGCTGCAACGTATCCGCGCGCAATGTGAAGGCGGTGGCTTGTTGCTGGGGGTGGACCGCGTCAAGCCCAAGCAGGTGCTTGAACCCGCCTACGACGACGCCCTGCACCTTACCGCCGCCTTCAATCTGAATCTGCTGCGGCACGTCAACACCGTGCTGGACACCGATTTCGATGTGGCGGACTGGCGTCACGTCGCGCTCTTCAACAGCGCTCGCTCGCGCGTTGAAATGCATCTGGAAGCGCTCCGCGCGGTGCGTGTGTGCTGGCCGGGCGGCGTGCGCGAATTCCGCCCAGGCGAACGCATTCATACCGAAAATTCCTACAAGTTCACCCCGCAAGCCTTCTCCGATCTGCTGCAAAGCGCGGGCTTTCACGACATTGCCCACTGGTCGGATTCGCGCGGCTGGTTTTCGGTTTTCAGCGCCCGCGCATAACGTGGGCTTTCCCCTTAACGCCACTGGAGGATCGCCATGGAACCCGCCTGCCTGCTGACTCATCCCGCCACCGGTCCCTACGCTGGCGGACAGGCCGGCCAGCACGATCGCTACGACGCCGTGCGGTCCACCAGCACCGCGCTCGCCGCGCCGTTGAGCCCTGAAGATTGCCAAGTGCAATCCATGCCGGACTGTAGCCCCGTCAAATGGCATCTGGCGCACACCACCTGGTTCTTCGAAACGTTTTTGCTGACGCACTTCCACCCTGCCTACAGCGCCTTCCACCCGCAGTACCGCATGCTGTTCAACTCCTACTACAACGCCATCGGCGCCAAGCATCCACGCCCCCAGCGCGGCCTGCTGTCGAGGCCCACACTCGCCGACGTGCAGCAGTACCGCCAACATGTCGACACCGCCATGCACGACCTGATCTCCCGCTTAGGGGGCAACGACCCGGCCTTCGACGCCTTGCTGGAGCTGGGCCTGAACCACGAACAGCAACATCAGGAACTGATTCTTACCGACGTGAAGCACATGCTGTCCTTCAACCCGCTCAAGCCCGCCTACGTGGCCTCGGGTTCGCCGGCATTACCCCCTGCGACGCCTGCCGGCTGGACGCGCTACGGCGGCGGCATCACGCGCATCGGCCACGACGGCCGAGGCTTTGGCTTCGACAACGAAGGCCCTGCCCACGAAGTGCTGCTGGCACCGTTCCATCTGGCCGACCGGCTTGTCACGCAACACGAATTCCTGGCGTTCATCCAGGACGGCGGCTACAAGCGGCCCGAACTCTGGTTGTCGGCTGGCTGGGACCGCGTATGCGCCGAAGGTTGGCGCGCGCCGCTTTACTGGGAAGGCCAACGCGACGACTGGCGCGTCTTCACCTTACGCGGCATGCATGAACTGGAACTACAGGCTCCCGTCACACACGTGAGCTACTTCGAAGCCGACGCCTACGCGCGCTGGGCGCGCGTGCGCTTGCCGCGCGAAGCGGAATGGGAACACGCCGCCCGACAACTGGCCGACCCCGCGTTTCCCGGCCGCGCCAACATGCTTGAAAACGGGCACCTGGACCCGCGCCCGGCCCCGGCTCGCAACGGCTCGGGAGGCCCCGTTCAACTGTTTGGCGATACCTGGGAATGGACATCCAGCGCCTACGACGCCTACCCCGGCTACAAGCCCGACGCCGGCGCCGTGGGCGAATACAACGGCAAGTTCATGTGCAACCAGTACGTACTGCGGGGCGGCTCCTGCGCCACGCCACGCGACCATGTCCGCGCAAGCTACCGCAATTTCTTTCCGCCTGAAGCCCGCTGGCAGTTTTCGGGAATCCGCCTGGCCAGGGACGTCTGAATCACTTCCTGTTTTTTTTGCCGCGAGCCCGCTTGCAAACAAAAAAAGTTTCATGCTAGAATTTCGTTCTTCGTTGATCAGCGCTACGGAATAAATGCCGCGGCAACACTGAATAACGAACAAGGATTGGCGCATTAGCTCAGCCGGTTAGAGCGACGGAATCATAATCCGCAGGTCCCCTGTTCGAATCAGGGATGCGCCACCAAGAATTAGAAAGGCCCTCACTTCGGTGAGGGCCTTTTGCGTTTACGGCGTCTGCAAAACTACAACGCAAAACCACAACACAACCGGAACGCAACCAGCACCACTACAGCGTCCGCAACATATCGCGGCGCTTGCCGCCCCAGGTTGCGGCCAAGCTTGCCACAAAGGCGCCGATCAGCATTGATGCGAAGCCCCACAGCGCGAACGCGGCGGCGGCCTTGCGGGCCTGGTCGGCGGCTTCCTTGGCTTTTTGCTTGGCGTCTTCCGCCGCCTTCTTGGCGTTGGCGATGGTCTGCTCAACGCGGCGCTGCGCAACGGCGGGGTCCTGCCCGGTTTGCGCAGCTACCACCTTGACCACGTAGTCGCGGTCTTCGGGCGTCATATCGCCGCGCGCCAGGCTCATGGCCACGATACGACCCACTTCCGCGCGGGCCGTGCCACGGTCGCCGGCCGCGTCAGGCCGATCAGAGCGCATCAGCGTATCGGTGAAATATTCGGTCGCGCGGTCCATTCCGCCACCACCCGCGCCGGCTGCCGCCGTTGCCGTGACCGCCGTGCTCGCCCCTGACGCAACCGCTGCGCCCGCTTTGGCTGCACCTGACGCAAGCGTTGCAAGCGCCGAACCCAGCAGCGCCGCGCTGACGACCGCGCTCAGGGCCCACACCAGAAAGCCATGCGCGGTATCGCGGAAGTAGATTTCATCCGAATGCACATCGACCCACTTGGTGCGCAAACGTCCGGCCACGTACCCACCAATGCCGTACGAAATGATCTGCGTGAACAGCATCCACGCAATGATGCCGATACCCACGGCGGGCGCCGACATGCCCTCGTCGCCCCACGGGGAAACGGACAGGAAGCCTAGGCCCGTTCCGCCGGCGAACAATGCCAGCGACAACGCCGCCGCGATGACGGCGCCAGCGAACACCGCCGCCCAGGACACCCCCGATATTGCCGACTCACGCGGTGGCACGGCGCCGCCGTAGGCCAGGCTTGAAGATGATGCGTTTTCCATGGTGATTCCTTGTTCATTGTTTTGTGGCGCCGGCCGTGCGTAATACTCATCGGCACATCCGCACGAAAATACCGAACGGCGCCGCTACGCAAGCCGCCCGGCGTCAATGCCAGAAAAGAGCCAGCAGGATGATGATGGGAATAGGCACGCCAAGCAGCCACAGCAAAATGGAACGCATGACAGTCTCCTTTTAAGTTCTTCGATTAGCGCGGTCCTGGCATTCAGGCCAGGTCAATCGCGCCCGGCAGGCGGGGATCCGGCGCGGGTGGGGTCGGATCCACGAGCGGCGGATCATCGGGCGGCTGATTCGGATCCGGCAGCGGGTCGTCGGGCGGCAGGTTGCCGGGCAAGGACGGATCATCCGGCGGCAGGTCGTCCGGCAAGCCGGGCTCGCGATGCGGAATTTGGGACATGGCTTGTTCTCCTCTGGCGGCGCCAAGCGCGCCACCAGCCCTTCAGCAAATACCGTTCCCACATGCTGCCCCGCCGTGGTCCTGCTTCGCTTGGTTGACGCCCAGCAAAAAGCCCTCTTGCGAGGGCTTTCATAAGCGATTCACCAATCAGCGGTTCACGAATCCGGCTTGCTCAGGGCTTGGGCTTGCCGTCCGGCTTGTTGTCCTTTATCCCCGCCAAGCCATTTTTTGCACCTGCGCCCATAAATTCCACGACGGCGGCTTTGCCCGCGGCTGACGCTTCATCCTGGCTGCCATAGCGCTTTTCAGAATAATTGGTGCTGTGCACATTGCCGCTTTCGGGATCAAGCAAGGTAATGATCCACGCAAACTCTCCCGGCAAGAGTTGCCTGACCTGAAGCGTGGCGCGCGTGCCGGGGCGCAATTTCTGCGTCATTTTTTGGATTTTCCGTGGAGGTTGTGGGGCCATCGTAGCGCAATCCGCCCGCCCATCAACACGCTTTCGCACGCTGTTTGAAATGTTGCGCGCGCACATGGATTCATGCTGCAGGGCCCGCGGCGAAAACGCCACACCTCCACGATCGTGCCAGGAAAACCCTAGGGCCAAGTCCGCTGATACAGGCGCACAATCAGTACAAACATCTAGACCGCGCAACGCGGCGCCGAATCCCTTAATCAGGCGAGGACGGAGACAACATGACTTACGTAGCAGTGGTAATGAGCTGTTTGATGGTTATGGGTATCGTCGGATTGGTGATTCAAACGATTCGAAGCGCGGGGCCTGAGCCCTGGCTGAAGATATCGGCGGCGATTGTCAGTTCAACCTTCGCGTCTTTGTTACTGATTCCGCTGGGGTATGCGGTTGCTCAATCCATGTTGATCGACTGACTGCCCCGCCTAAGCGTTTTAGCCGCCCCGGGCTAATCGCCCCGGGCGGATTTGCTTCTTGTCGCCACCCAACACAGCAAAGAGCCGGCCGTGACCATTGCCACGCCTTGCCAGAACGAGGCGGTCAAGCGGGTGGACAGCCACAGGGCCGCGAAAAACGTGGAAAGCACCGGGGTGAAGTAGGACGCAGTCGCCAGCAGAGTCAGGTTGCCCTTCAGTATTCCCACGTTCCAGAGGGCATAACCGGCAGCCATCGCACCGCCGGTCATGCATAGCTCCAGCGTGGCCGGCCCGGAGAAAACCAATGGCGGCTCGGCGCTGAAAAAGTACTTCGCCCACAATGCCGCAGCGGTCAGCATGAAAAATAACGCCACGCCGTTCTTGCCGTTGGCAAAGCGCTTGGTCACATTGCAATAGACGGCCCAGATAATGGCGCCGCCGAATGCCAATCCGTAGCTGAGAGGATTACTGGATATGTTTGCGACGGTGCGCTCCCAAGACAAGCCGGAACCGCCCACGACCCAGGCAATGCCGCATACCGACAGCAAGATTCCCGGCACGACCCAGGCGTTGGCGCGCTGGCCATTGAACACGATAGCCAACAACACCGTCAGGCAAGGCCAGAGGTAATTAACAATGCCCAACTCGATGGCCTGGCCACGATCAATGGCATAGCCCAACGACAGCGACAGGCAGATTTCGTAGGCAACGAACAGCAGACTGCCCACGATGAGATACAGACGTGGAAAACTCCGTAACGTCGGAAACCCAAGCAGACACACAAGGAATATTGAACCTACCGTATAAATAAGTGCGGCGCCTCCGACAGCACCAAAGTTCTCGCTGACACCGCGAATCAGCCCGACGACCGACCCCCACAGCAGGATTGCCAACAAACCAAAGAGAGTGGCCGCATTCCGGCCGGAAAATGATCGCATTAACGTTTTCGCTTGATTGCTTGTTGGCTTGCTTGGCGCCCGCCCTGGCGCGGAAGCAGGCGGGCAGTGTAGCGAAAACCTATCGTTATCGTAGTGACCAGCCGGCACGGAAGAAACCCGCGCCGGGAAACGCGACAGACCCACTGAAACATCAAAAAAGAGGGAGTATTAGCCGCATGGCCATTTCCATACGTCGATTGAGCGATGTGCTTGCCAGCACAGAATCGGGCAGGCTTTACCGGATAGAGGTTTTCTTGCAGGCGGACGACCCGGGTCCTTCCAGCCCCAGACCGCAAGCGACCTCCCGCTACATCCTCAGAACGTCGGACGGAGAAGGCGTGATCGCCCTGGGCGAACGGCGGTATCGCTTGACATCGGGTGAGGTCCTGACGGCGCTGGCGCCGCCACCCGCACCGCAACCCGACACCTGAACACACCCGCGCGCGGCGTCACACATCCGACGCCACCCGCCGCTTGCCCTCCCCCTTGGCCTTGTACAGCGCGACATCGGCGCGTTCCAGCAACTGGAGCATGGTGATGCCCGAGTCGGGATACACGGCAATGCCGACGCTTGCCGACACGGCTACGCGGATTCCTGGATAGGGTAACGACAGGCTTTCAACCAAGGCCTCGGCCACCGGCTGCGCCTGCTCTTGGCGCACGCCCATCAACAGCACGGCGAATTCATCGCCGCCAAGCCGGGCCGCCACGTCGGATACGCGGATGGCGCGCGCCATTCGGTCGGCAGCTTCCTTCAACACCGTGTCGCCCGCAGCGTGGCCGTGCAGGTCGTTGACCGCCTTGAAGCCATCCAGGTCGATGGCAAGGAGCGCGAAAGAATCGCCGCTGCGCTGAGCCACGGCCAGTTCACGCAGGATGAGTTCTCCGAACAGCACGCGGTTGCACAGGCCGGTCAAGGGATCGTAGTGCGCCAGGTGCTGGGCATGCGCCAACATGCGCGACGCCTGCAAAAGCGCGGTGCCCACTTCCTCGGCCTCTTTGACGCTGGTGCCGGCCAGTTCAACCGTGCGCCCTTCTCCCAGCGCCAACGCCGGCCCCACCAACCCTTGCACCGCCGAGGTCAGCCGATTGGCCAGGCGCAGCGCCAACCATAGCCCCAGGCCGAACGCGAACAGCGTGCCCAGCGCCACCCAGGCGATGGAACGGTACAGGTTCGTCGTGACCAAGGTCATGGGCGCGCCAGCGGCAACTGTCCACCCCGACAGCGACGAACGGCTGAAGGCGGTATAGACGGGCGTTCCCTCTTTGGTTACCGATTCAAACGCGCCTTCGTTTTCCTGCCGCACCGCCTGCACCAAGGCCGGCACGGCTTTCTGGCCGACGAACGTCGAGGCATCGCGCGTGCGGGCGATGATGGTTCCGGATTCGTCCAGAACCGCCGCCACCCAGCCTTCGGGCAAGGCACGCCGGCCCAGCATGGCGCCGATGCGATCCGGAGACAAGCCCACATTCAAGCTGTAGATGACGCTATCGTCGCGCACCACCGGCACGCCCATCGCAATGATCGGCCGCTTGGTGACGCCGCCGGTGAACAGGCTCGTGAGCACCGGCGCCCGCGTGGTGAAGACCCGACGCAGCGCTTCCGGCGCACCGCTCAAAGGCAAGCGTGATCCGTAGGGCACCAAGGTGTTGATGATCTGACGCCCATCCCGGTCGGTCAGGGCGTAGCTGTCCACGATTTGAAAGCGCACCGAATCCCGCGCACGCTGATGGAAACTGGCCAGGTCGCCGCCAAGCAGGTCGGGCGAAGACGCAAGCATCTGCACGCCGGCTTCAACGCCCGTGAGTTCGCGGTCAAGAATGGAGGTGAGGTTGCGAGCCAGGAAGACCGTGTCGCGGAAGATCCGATCTTTTTGGACGATATAGCTTTCGTACACCGCCACCGACGCCACCACCAGCGCCGGCGAAATACAGGCGAACACGAGTGCCAACAAACCGGTCCGCATGGAATACCGGTGTGGAGGGCGCGCCCTCGCGCCAGCCAGGCTCTCGCCATCAGCCATCGCTTTCCCCCTTGGACCCATGCGCCTCCCGATACGTCCTGCCCGGTGATGCATGCAGGCTGGATGAAGTTCAGAAATTATTGCAGACCCTCGCAACCGCACAATCCTCGCTCAGACGCCTTTGCAGGCGCTAAACGCGCCTTTTGGCAAGCTGTATCGCGTCCCCAATTTACTCCGAAATGTCCGGCCAGGCGACGATTTCATCGCGCTCGAATCACCGTGAAAAGCCGCGAGGCCGCCAGGTTGCTACTATGCGCGGCATGAAGAATCCGTCCCTGAATAGAACCGCCGCAGGCCCGCTGGATGCCCCTGACCGGACCGTCCTGTTGTATGGCGTCATCGCCGCATTGCTTGGCGTGTGCCTGCACCAACTCATGGCCCACCGAATGTGGCCATGGGGGCATCCCTTTGCCCTGTACTTCCTGCTGCAATGGCTGGCGTTGGCGCCGCTTGCCGGCGCCCTGCTGTCAGGCAGCATGCAAAGCCCCAGGCGCTGGCTGGCCGCGCTAGCCATCTACGGCGTGCTGCTGCCTGCCGTGACCGCCTACGGCTTGACCGCCACCTATGGCGCACTGCCCAACGAACGCGGAGGATGGCTCAGCCGCGGTGACTACTTCATGCCGCTGCTGTTGACCAGCGTCGCGGGTTTCGTGGCGCTGCCGCTGCTGCAAGCGTTGGACCCGCGCCGGCCACAGTGGGATTACCCCGCTGTATTCCGCGCGGCGTGGCGTGCCGCCGTCCATCTGGGCTTGAGCCTGTGCCTGGCGTCGTGCGTCTGCCTGTTGCTGGCGGCGGCGGGCGCCATGTTCGACATGATCGGCATCCGGCTTGTCCGCGGGCTCGTCGAAAACGCGACGTTCCGGTTCGCCGTCTGGCCGATGATCCTGGCTGCCTGCCTTGTGGGCGTGCGCCGCCGCCCCGCCCTGACGGAAACGTTGCAGCGTTCGTGGCTGACCTTGAACGCCTGGCTACTGCCACTGGTCACGCTGGTAGGCTTGGCCTTCACCGTTGCCCTGGCTGCCAGGCTGGCATTGGGCCTGCAAGCGGTGCAGTTGTCCGCCGGCGCGTTGATTGCGTTTTCGCTGGTGTGGATCAAGCTGATCAACGCCGCCTGGCAAGATAGCCCGAATGCCGCCCCATTCGGCCCGCGCCTGCGTCGGGCACTGCGCTGGGCGATGGCGTGCCTGCTGCCGTTGGCGTCCGTGGCTCTGTACGGCGCGGCGGTTCGCGTGGATCAATACGGTTGGACGGTGCTGCGCGCCTGGGGCGTGGGCAGCAGCGTGATCCTGGTGCTGTACGGGACGGGCTATGCCTGGGCCGCGCTACGGAGCAAACATGACTACGCAACGCTCGCGGCCACCAACCTGGTCGCGGCCTTCGCCACACTCGCGTTGCTGCTGGCGTTCAACACGCCGATCGCCAACCCCATGAAGCTGACCGCCGAAAGCCAGTTCCAGCGCCTGATCGACGGGCGCAAAGACCCGCAGGATTTCAGCTTTTATGCCATGGGCAACGACTATGGCCGGTGGGGGAAAGATGCCCTGCGGCGCTTGGCGGAAGGCGCCGCCAATGCGCGGGACCCGCGGATAGCCACCGCGGCGGCCGAAACCCTGAAGGGCGGCTATTTCCAATGGGACAAGCCCGCGCAAGCCGCCGCCGACGCGGCGCCCGTCGACGCACCGCCGCTTGCGACCACGCCCTCGGGCCGTGACGTTCCGTCGGCGTGGTGGGGATTTCTGCGGGCCGAGTTTGCTGAGCAGGCACGGGTGTGCGCAACACCCATCGATCCCCCGACAGATGACGCATCAAGCACGCAACCTTGCCAGGTGATCTACGCTGACCTGACCGGCGACGGGCAGGAAGAGATCATCCTGTATGTAGCGCCGCAACAGCGCGGGGAGCGACGCTCGCGGGAATGGTTCATTGCGTTTGCGCCGAACGCCGCCGGCCAATGGCGCCATCTGGGCTACCTGTACGCAGAGAGTTTCGAGCAGCCCCTGCAAGACGCAACGGGCGTCGACGACATTGCGCAGGCGCTGAAGCAGGGGCTGGTGCGAACCCAGCCCCGCGCCGACCGCGATCTGATGATCGGCGACCAGTTGCTGCGCCTGCGCTGACCCCACGAGAGGCGCAACACCCCCGGTTCGTTATTTGCGAGACACCGGGGGTTCTTCCTTCTGGCCCATCATGCCGTCGGAAGTCTGCGAGAAAAGATCCCAGCTTGCCATGAACAGCGCGGCGATCAGCGGCCCGATCACAAAGCCGTTCAGGCCGAACAGCGCCATGCCGCCCAGCGTGGAAATCAGCACGACGTAGTCGGGCATCTTGGTGTCTTTGCCCACCAGGATCGGGCGCAGCACGTTATCAACCATGCCGATGACCAGCACGCCAAACGCGATCAGCACCGCGCCCTTGACCACGGCGCCCGTCAGCAGTAAATAGACGGCCACGGGCACCCAGATCAGGCCAGCGCCGATTGCCGGCAGCAGCGACAGGAAGCCCATGATGACGCCCCACAGCAGCGCCCCCTGGATCGACAAGATCGAAAAGATGATGCCGCCCAGCGCGCCCTGCACCGCCGCCACCGCGATGTTGCCCTTTACTGTCGCGCGCACAACGGTGGTGAACTTGCGGAACAGATGCTGCTTGTGCCCATCGCCCAACGGAATCGCGCGCTTGATCCGCGCCGACAGCTCAGGCCCGTCACGCAACAGGAAGAACAGCAGATACAGCATGATGCCGAAGCTGATCACGAACTGGAACGTGTCTTGGCCGATGCTTAACGCCTGGGTTGCCAGGAACTGGCTGGCCTGCATCGCCCCCGCGCTGAGCTTTTCCTGAAGGCTGGGAATGTCGGCCAGGTCAAAGCGCGCCAGCACGTCATGCACCGACGGTGGCAACGCCGCCATCGCCTGCTGGAAATACAGGCCGAAGTTCAATTCACCCGACTTGATGCTTTGATAGAGGTTTGCACCTTCGCGTACCAGCGAACCGCTGATCGCCACCAGCGGCAGAATGACCAGCAGCAAGACCCCCAGCAAGGTGATCACGGCCGCCAGATTGCGCCGGCCGCCCATGCGCTTGACCAGGCGGCGCTGCAAGGGTCCAAAGATGATGGCAAGAATGGCGCCCCAGAAAACGGCGCCATAGAAAGGCCACAAAAGCCAGCCGAACGCGATGGAGACCACCACGAGCAGAAGCAGAAAGGTTCTGTGGTGCAAGCTGGATGATTCGCTCATGTTCCGTTCCAGGCACGGCGAACGCCGCGAGACGCGCATTGTACTAAGCCCATGCGAGCATGCCGGTTCAGGCGCCACCACCCGCCGCAAGCAGAATGGTCTGTCGCGCTTGGGCAAGCTCGTCCGCCTGCGCGTTGAGCCCCTGCAAGCGCAGATTCAATTCCTGCTGCAGCGTGGGGGTGGCCACGCGCGCCTGTCCGTCGACCAGTTGTATTTCGTCGGCATTGGCGGCCACCAGGTCCGCGATGCCCAGCGCATCGCGCGCCACGGCGTCCATCCGCGAGGCGGCCCGCATCAGTTCAACGGTGGGCCCCGTGACGGATTCGTCGTACACGCCGTCGTAGACAGGCGCCAGATCGGCCGGCAGTTGCAGATCGGCCCGTGCCTTGTCGGCCTTTTCCCGCGCCTCCTGAAGCTTGCCGGCGCTGTCCGCCAGCGTCTTGCGCGCCGTTTCGAAGCCAGACTTACGCTCAACGATCTCGCCCACCGAGCGGATCGTCTCCAACGCAAGCACGTCGCGCATGGCCCGGGCCGATTCGGCCATCTCCTGCTGGAAGTCGGTAATGACGTCGTAAGCGTCGGCGTAGTCGCCCAGCGCCTCTTTTTCGGCCTTGCTCAAGGCGGCGATCGGCACCAGCGCATCACTATTCATCCGCGCCTGCAGCAACTGGATAAACGCCGCGCGCTCCTGCGGCTCTTTGTTGACGCAGGCCGTCATGACCAGCATCGAAGCCATCGCCAGCCCAGTCAGGCAGGCTCGCCACAGTGACATGCGTATCCTCCTCGCACAGCGGATTGATGAATCGGTTGACGCCCGCCCCCGGCAATGGCGGGCGCCTGAGCGCAGATTATCCCGAAGCGTCCGATTGCGAGCGCTCCCGGGCGGATTTTGTTGCGATCGAAGCGAGTTGACACAGGGCGGCTCGAGTTTCGCCTTGTTCAGGACGGCAGCGAATACGTCATGGCGCAGCGCCGGCCGGGGTCAAGGCCCGCGTCGGCCTCGGCCAGCACGCGCGCCTTGAGGCCGGGCGAATACGGCGGCGCCAGCTCACGGAAACCGAGCCGTCGGTAAAACGGTGCATTCCAGGGCAATTCGCGGTCTGTGGTCAGGACGACGGCCCCGTAGCGCCCAGCCGCCCTTGCGTGGGCCAGCACCGCCTGCATCAGCTCCCGACCCAAGCCCTGCCCCTGCGAGGGCAAGGCCACCGACATTTCAACCAGGAACAGATCCCCATCCATAGGCTGGGCCAGCGCGAAACCGCATACCTGTCCGTCATCACGCGACGCCACCCACAACAGGCCGGCAGCTTGGGCGGCGGTCAGGTCCGCCAACGGCAGCGGGTCGCCATCGGCGGCCCAGGCCATCGGGGTGCCGTGAAAGCGTTGCGCGGCAGAGCGTTCGATATCGGCCAGGCAGGCCAGGTCGCAAGGTTGGGCGGGTCGGATCATCAGGGTCGAAAGTATGCCCCATGGCATGCACAATTTCGAATGGGCGGCGCCCTTGTTCCTATCCCTTAAAATGCCGAAATCCGGCCCCGGCCGCTTGCAACCCACCCGGCTTTATCCATGACTCACCACGCCACTTCCGCCCCCTGGGGATTCACCCAGCCCGATTGCCGCGGCGCGGCCGCCCTGCTGTTCTTCATGAACGACTTGGCGCGCGTTGTGAATCAATACCTGGGACAGGGCCAATTGTCGGAAGAGGCCCTGGCGGACGCGCAAAAGGCTGTGGACGCCTTGCTTGCACGCTATGTCGAGATTGAAGCCGCGCCCGAGGCGTTCAATGACGAACGCATCGGCCTGGCGCTGGAAACCGAACGCCAGCCGGACGGATCGGTGGGCGCACAGGTGGCGTTGCGTATGTCTCCCCGGCTGGAAGGCTTGATCATCGAGGCGCAGCGCCAGGCCCGCTCGACTGAGCACTGAGCGCAACGGCGGCCTTGCAAGCCGCCTTTAAAAAAGGCTTGCAGCCACCTTCTTTTTGCGATAATATCGACGACTAATGTTTTCTGCGCCCCCATATTTCCCAGAATAAATAGGCCGGAAACATTCAAGAAATTGGCTAAACCCGGGGTTAAACCCCAAGGCTAACAACCTGGCTTGATTCTGGTAAACCAGACTCACCGCGCCACAACAAGCGCGCTTTGCCGGCAGCCTGCCAACCACCCGGAAATTCGATCCGGTTTGCGAAAACCCATAACGCGAAAACGCAAATCGTCGGCTTCCGCCTGGAAAGCACGGCAACAGCCAAGCACATCTTCACCATCCCGCCAGTCCGGTTTGGAAAGAAGTTTAAAAACAAGCAACAAGACACGTTGCAGCCCAAGTCGTAACCACGACGGCGGCCGCACAGCATCCGCCAGAGCCAACCCTCTCTGAGCGACCCCTCGGGCCTGACGGCCGCCTGCTACCGCAAGCACGCCACTTGAGCCCGAACCGATACCGTCCAGGACTGACTGATGGCATCGGTTGCACCACCCCGTTACGCGCGCACGCAAAAAACATGAGAATGCGCAAACTGACGGCAACACTTATGCGTTAGTGTCATGCCTGCCCTGTCTGAAAAAACCCGGCGACAAGGCAACCGCGAGGACGCGAGGCGCTTTTGGTACGTCCGCCCTTCGCAGCATGCGCAACACGCAGCTTTTCTAATAACTAGAACTTAAGAGAACACACACCATGAATACTCGTTTCACTACCTCGGACCTGATCCGCCGCCCGGCCCACACGACGCTGGACAACACCCCGATTCACATCGGCGACATCGTTCATCTGCAACCGGCCAATGGCCCGGCCATCCGCGCAACGGTCATTTTCAACGCGCCCATCAACGGCACGACGACCTACACGACGGAAGTCGTGGCCTGCGGAAATACCACGCAGAAGGCGCCCGGCCAACGGATCCGCTTCCGCCACGAGCATGTGCATCGCATCGAATCGGTGCGCAGCGCTTCGCACTAAACCATCGGCGCCACGGCGCCGATTTTTCTGTCCGCTCGCCGCGCCTGAGCCGCGGCGATTTCAATTCCAGCCGCCGCGATTTCATTTCTTGCGTGATAAAGTCGCTGGCAACGTAGCCTGAGTAAATCCCCCCATGCAGAACAACCGACTCGCGGTACGCATCTGGGACCTTCCCACCCGCCTCTTCCACTGGGCGCTTGTCGTCTGTATCGTCGGCGCGTTTGTCAGCGTCAAGCTGGGCGGCCTGTATATGGACTGGCACGTGCGCTTTGGCTGTACGGCGCTGGGCCTGATCATCTTCCGCCTCTTGTGGGGCATCGTCGGCCCGCGCTATGCGCGCTTTGCCACCTTCGTGCGCGGCCCGGGCGCGGTGGCCAAATACCTCAAGGGCGCGGCCGCGCCCGCCGGGCATAACCCGCTGGGCGCCCTGTCGGTATTGGCGCTGCTGCTGGCCGTCGGTTTTCAAGCTGTCAGCGGCCTGTTCACCACCGACGACATCATGACGCAGGGACCGCTGTTCGGTTACGTCAGCGCGCCCATCTCCGGCGCCCTGACCTCGTGGCATAAGCTCAATGAGTGGGTCATCATCGCCCTGATCGCGCTGCACCTTCTGGCGGTGGCCTGGTACGCGCTGGTGCGCCGCAAGCGCCTGGTGCGGGCCATCATCACGGGCGACGTCGACGCCAAGGACCTGCCCGCCGGCACGCCCCCCGCGCAAGACGGCTTCGCCGTGTGGTTGCGCGCCCTGGTGCTGGGCGCCTGTGTGACGGGCCTGGTGTTGTGGATACGGTCGATGGAAGTCGTAGCCGACATGTCTTTTTCGTAGCCCGCCACGCACCGATCCGGCAGCCCAAAAACAAAAAGCCCCTCGATACATCGAGGGGCTTTTGCTTGGCAAGTACCGATGCCGCCCGCGGACGGCAAGGCCTTACTTCTTCTTGCGGTAGGAGTCGTGACAGGACTTGCAGCTGGCGCCCACGTCACCAAAGGCCGCGCGCAGCTTGTCGAGATCGCCCGAGTCAGCCGCGGCCGACAGCTTCACGATATTGTCCTGGAAGGCTTGCTGCTTTTGCTTGAAGCCGGCAGCGTCGCTCCAGATTTCGGGACGCGCATCGCCGCCTTCCGTACCCGGCCCGAAAGCCGCCCACGGCAACGCCGACAGGGTCTTCAAGACCTCGACGTTGGCCTTGATCTGCGCGGCGTCGTACGGCGCCTGGCCCTTGACCACCGGCGCCATGCGACCAAAGTGCGAGGCCATCAGCGTCAACGCCGATTGGCGGTATTTGACGGCGTCTTCGGGCTTGGCGAACTGCGCCGAGGCGGTCGTCGCTAGCAACGGCGCCACGGTCATACAGGCCAACGCGACAAGCGTGGACAACTTCTGCATTGCAATCTCCCGTAAGTACATCAAGAATGGCGCGCGCATGACGCG
>NZ_JBHFIZ010000006.1:149001-196681 GCF_057334535.1 Achromobacter colocynthidis | reverse complement strand
CGCATGACGCGCGCGGCATGGCGACTATACCGCCCGGGCCAGCTCGGCGGCCAGTCCAATGTATGACCGAGGCGTCATCGCCAACAGGCGCGCCTTCGGCTCTTCCGGCAGGGCCAGGCCCTGGATGAACTCGCGCAGGGCTTCCTCGGTAATTCCCTTGCCACGGGTCAAGGCCTTGAGTTGCTCGTAGGGCTGCGGCAGGCCGTAGCGGCGCATCACGGTTTGCACCGGCTCGGCCAGCACTTCCCAGCAAGCATCGATGTCGGCATCGATAGCGGCCGTATTGACTTCCAGCTTGCCCAGACCGCGCATGCAGGCATCCCACGCGACCAGGCAATAGCCCAGGCCCACGCCCAGGTTGCGCAGCACGGTGGAGTCGGTCAGGTCACGCTGCCAGCGGGAGATCGGCAGCTTGTCGGCCAAGTGGCGCAGCACGGCGTTGGCCAGGCCCAGGTTGCCTTCGGAGTTTTCGAAGTCGATCGGGTTGACCTTGTGCGGCATGGTCGACGAACCGACCTCGCCTTCCTTCAGGCGCTGCTTGAAGTAGCCCAGCGCCACATAGCCCCAGATGTCGCGGTCCAGGTCCAGCACGATGATGTTGGCGCGCGTGATGGCGTCGAACAGGGCCGACATCCAGTCATGCGGTTCGATCTGGATGGTGTGGCGGTTCTGGGTCAGGCCCAGGCCGGTCAGCACGCGCTGGCTGAAGGCGGGCCAATCGATTTCCGGGTAGGCCGACAGGTGGGCGTTGTAGTTGCCGGTGGCGCCATTCAGCTTGGCCAGCGGTTCCACGGCCTCGACGGCGGCGATGGCGCGGTTCAGGCGCGCGGCCACGTTGGCGAATTCCTTGCCCAGCGTGGTGGGGCTGGCCGGCTGGCCGTGCGTGCGCGACAGCATCGGCTGGTCGGCCTGGGCCACCGCCATGTCGTTCAGCTTGGCGGCCAGTTCGCGCAGGCGCGGCACCACCACCTGATCGCGGGCGCGCGACAACATCAGCGCGTGCGAGGTGTTGTTGATGTCTTCCGACGTGCAGGCAAAGTGGATGAATTCGGCGGCGCGGGCCAGCTCGGCGTCGTCGGCCACTTTTTCCTTCAGCCAGTACTCGACCGCTTTCACGTCATGGTTGGTGACGCGCTCGATGTCCTTGATACGCGCGGCGTCGGATTCCGAAAAATCCTGCACCAACTGCTGCAGACGCTGGCGGGCGGCCTGGGAAAAGGCGGGCAGCTCGGGCAGGCCGGCGTCGGACAGGGCGACCAGCCAGGCCACCTCGACTTCGACGCGGTGCGCCATGAAGCCGGCTTCGGACAGCAGACCGCGCAGCGCGTCGCTCCGGGAAGCGTAACGGCCATCCAATGGCGAAAGGGCATTAAGTTGGCTCAACTGATCGGCGATTTGCATGGTCTGGGGTAGAAATGGCTACGGATGGGAAAACCCGACGATTTTATCATCCGAGGCCATGCAACATTGTGGCAAACTGGCGAAGATTCCGACCCGCGGACGGTGTGACCGTCATGCGGCCTGCTATACTTCGGCCGCTTTTCGACTCCGCTTGTGACTCCATGAAACTGATCGGCTCGCTTACCAGTCCATACGTACGCAAAGTGCGTATCGTCATGGCCGAGAAAAAGCTGGACTACCGGCTTGAACTCGAAAACGTCTGGTCCGCCGACACGCAGATCCAAACGTACAACCCGCTGGGCAAAGTTCCGTGCCTGGTCATGGAAGATGGCGGCGCGCTATTTGATTCGCGCGTCATCGTCGAGTACCTGGACACCTTGTCGCCCGTGGCCCGCCTGATTCCCCAGCAGGGGCGCGACCGCGCGGCCGTCAAATGCTGGGAGGCCATCGCCGATGGCGTCCTGGACGCCTGTGTGGCCATCGTCAAGGAAAACCAGCGCCCCGAAGCTCAGCGCAGCCCGGAATGGATCGAACGCCAATTCGGCAAGATCCACGCCAGCCTGGATGCCATGAACAAGAGCCTGGGCGACAACGCCCACTGCATGGGCATCAACTACAGCCTGGCCGACATCGCTGTCGGTTGCGCGCTGGGCTATCTGGATCTGCGCTTTGCCGCGTTGGACTGGCGCGCCAACCATCTGAACCTGGCCCGCTTGCACGACAAACTGGCTCAGCGGCAGTCGTTCATCGACACCCTGCCCCAAACCGCCTGAAGGGCGCCTGCCTGCCTATCAGGCATGCGCACTTGACGACCGGCCGCCACGCGCGGCCGGTTTGCATTGCGGCAGCGGCATGGCAAGCCGCCGCCACCGACCTCTTGCCTCTATCGCCCCTATTGCCCCGCGAAAGTCTGCCAGGCCTTGAACAGCATGTACGCCGCCAAGGCGAACAACAGGCAGGCGAACACGCGCTTTAACGTCTGCACCGGCAAGCGGTGCGCCATCCGCGCGCCCAGCGGCGCGGTCAGCACGCTGGTGCACACCAGCGCCAGCAAGGCAGGCCAATAGATGTAGCCCAGCATGCCGGGACGCGACGTGCCTTCATTCAGGCCCGACACCACATAGCCCACGCTGTTTGCCAGCGCAATCGGAAAGCCCAGCGCCGCCGAGGTCGACACCGCGTTGTGCAGGGCCACGTTGCACCAGACCATGAACGGCACCGACAGGAATCCACCGCCCGCGCCCACCAACCCGGACAGGAACCCGATGCCCGCCCCCGCCGCGCTGGTGCCCACCACGCCCGGCATCTGGCGAGCCGGCTTGGGCTTCTTGTTGCGCAGCATGCTCCAGCCCGAATAGCCGACGAACAGCGCGAAGAACAACGACAACCACAAGGTGCTGAGCGCGGCGAAGACCGCGCCACCCGACACCAGGCCGCCGATGATGATGCCCGGCGCCATGGCCCACACGATGTTCCATTTGATCGTGCCGCGCTGCTGGTGCGCCCGCACGCTGGAAACGGACGTGAACAGAATGGACGTCATCGACGTTGCAATGGCGGCATGCACCACCAATTCAGGCGGCATGCCCTGCCAGGCAAACAGCATCGTCAGGAAAGGCACCAGCAACATCCCGCCGCCTATGCCCAGCAGGCCCGCGGCAAAGCCGACCACAGCGCCCAGCACCAGCAGGCAAATCAACATCGAAACATCCACAACCGTCTCCTCTCGTTTTGAATTCTTGGGTTCATGAACAAGGCCCCGCGGGCATCACGCCCACGGGGCCCTGCTTGATCACACACGCCCCCCAGGGGCGCGCACTACAGAATGATGCCGCCACCCAGGCAAACATCGCCATCGTAAAGCACGGCCGACTGGCCAGGCGTCACGGCCCATTGCGGGTCGGTGAAATCCAGGGCGAAGGTGTCGCCATCAGCCTTATCCAGACGGCAGGCCGCATCCGCTTGGCGGTAGCGTGTCTTGGCGCCATAGCTCGCGATCTCGGGCGGATGGCCCGCCACCCAACTGGCGTCCTGCGCCTGCAATTGGCCGGACAGCAGCCACGGATGATCATGCCCTTGCACCACGTACAGGATGTTGCGTTCCAGGTCCTTGCGCGCCACGTACCAGGCCTCGGCCGTGCCATCTTCGCGCTGGCGCCCCTTCACGCCACCCACGCCCAGGCCCTTGCGCTGACCCAGCGTGTAGAACGACAGGCCTTCGTGGCGGCCCACCTGCTGGCCTTCCGGCGTCAGGATAGGGCCCGGCTCGGTCGGCAGGTAGCGGTTCAGAAATTCGCGGAACGGACGCTCGCCAATGAAGCAGATGCCGGTGGAGTCCTTCTTGGCGGCATTGTGCAGACCGATCTCGTGCGCAATGCGCCGCACTTCGGTCTTGTGGATTTCGCCCAGCGGGAACAGCGTGCGCGACAACTGTGCCTGGTTCAGGCGATGCAGGAAATAGCTCTGGTCCTTGGAGGCGTCCAGCGCCTTGAGCAGCTGGAACTGTGTGCCGCCGCCGGCCGCCGGCACTTCGCGCACCCGCGCGTAATGGCCCGTGGCGATGTGCTCGGCGCCCAGCGCCATGGCGTGGTCAAGAAAAGCCTTGAACTTGATCTCGGCATTGCACAGCACGTCGGGGTTGGGCGTGCGGCCCGCTGAATATTCGCGCAGGAATTCCGCGAACACCCGGTCTTTGTATTCGGCGGCAAAGTTCACGAATTCGAACTCAACGCCAACCAGGTCCGCGACGCTGGCGGCGTCCAACAGGTCTTGGCGGGTTGAGCAGTATTCGGAATCGTCGTCGTCTTCCCAGTTCTTCATGAACAGGCCGACGACCTCATAGCCTTGTTGCTTGAGCAGCCAGGCGGTGACCGAAGAATCGACCCCGCCCGACATGCCTACGACCACGCGGCCTTTCTTGGTGGATATTTGACTCATGATGCGGCTATTTTAGTTCGGACACGGCGTCTTCCCGGGGCTGCGGCTCGGCCGCCCGGGAGACTTCCATCAACCAGGCGCGAAACGCCTGCAAGGTGGGCAGGTTGGCTTTCTGCTCGGGATAGCACAGGTAATAGCCCATGCGGGCGCGGATCGGCAGCGTCATCGCCACGGCCAGCTTGCCGTCGCGCAGCTCGTCTTCAATCAGGCAACGCGGGATCAGCGCCACACCGAAACCGGCGGCGGCCGCCTGGGACAACAGCGCGTATTGATCAAAGCGCGCCCCTTCCAGGCTGCGCCGGCTGTCGCAGCCGGCCTGCTCGAACCAATCGCGCCAACCTTCAAGCGCCGACGTATGGTGCAGCAGCGGATAAGCCAGCAGCGCCTCTGGCGAGGGGCAGCCGCCCGGGATCAGGCGCGGGCTGCACACCGGCACGATTTCGCGGCCCACGATGTAGTCGGCGCCACTGCCCGGCCACAAGCCTTCGCCAAAGCGGACGGCGGCGTCCAGCTCGGGCGTGGAAAAATCATAGCCCTGGCGGTGCGGCAGGAATTCCACATGGATGTCGGGGCGCAAGCGCATGAAGGCCGTCAGGCGCGGGATCAGCCAGCGCGCGCCGAACGTGGGCATACAGGTCAGGTTGAGCGTGCCGCCCTGCCCCTGGTGCGCAATCAGCTCAACGGTGGCGGCTTCGATCTGGCCCAAGCCCGCTTGAACCTTGGTCAGATAACTGCGGCCGGCCTCGGTCAGCACCAGGCCTTGCCTGATGCGCAGGAATAGTTCGACGCCGACGAACTCTTCCAGATGTTTCACCTGTTTACTGACGGCGCCCTGCGTGACACACAATTCCTGCGCCGCGCGCGTGAAGCTGCTGTGTCGTGCGGCGACTTCAAACGCCTGCAGATCGGTTAATGAGGGACAGAAACGTCGCATTTAGTGCCCCCACGCAGCGTGGGGCTCCCGCCCCAGCGGGGCTTGATCGGGGGATGCAATCCCCTGCCTTCGCGATGACGCCGCGCGACGGAAAAGTTACACAAAAGTAACGCTCGATCCGTGTCGGCAAACAAGAGGCATGAAAAAAAGTCATAGCTTACGGAGAAACTTTCGTTTGCGCAAACTGCCCCGCCAGGAAAGAATCATTGCGTTTGCGTCTGCCTTTGCGCATCCGCTTTCCAATTTATTAGGGGAATCCATGCAACGCCGTAACGTAATACTGGGCCTGTGTGTCGCTGCCGCGACCCTGGCCATGCCGCTGACCTCGGGTATCGCGCACGCTGAAGACGCGTATCCGAGCAAGCCCATCCGCCTGATCGTTCCCTTCCCGCCCGGCGGCACCACCGACATCGTCGGCCGCCTGTTCGCAGACAAGCTGAGCAAGGAACTGGGCCAGACCGTGGTGGTTGAAAACCGCGGCGGCGCCGGCGGCTCGATCGGCAGCGCCTTCGTTGCCAGCAGCGCACCGGACGGCTACGTCCTGGGCATCGCCACCGTCAGCACCCACGGCATCAACCCGGCCATCTACCCGAACCTGCCGTTCGATGGCGAGAAGGACTTCACGCCCATCTCGAACCTGGCGGCCGTGCCGAACATCATGACGATCAACCCCAAGGTCAACGCCAAGAACATTGCCGACCTCATCAAGCTGGCCAAGAGCGAGCCGGGCAAGCTGACCTACGCGTCGGCCGGCAACGGTTCGGTGTCGCACATGATGGGCGAACTGTTCAAGATGTCCTCGGGCACCGACCTGATGCACGTGCCTTACCGTGGCGTGGGCCCGGCGCTGAACGACGCGCTGGCCGGCCAGGTCGACGTCATGTATGACAACCTGCCGTCCACCCTGCCGCACGTGCAATCGGGCCGCCTGATCGCCATGGCCGTCGCCGCGCCCAAGCGCGTGGCTGCCCTGCCCGACGTGCCCACGTTCGCCGAAGCCGGCCTGCCGGCCGTGAACGACTCGTCGTGGTTTGGCCTGGTTGCCCCGGCCAAGCTGCCGGAACCCATCCTGGCCAAGCTGAACGCCGCCGTGCAGAAGGTCAGCGCGGAAGCCGACGTCAAGACGCGCCTGGAAGCGCTGGGCGCCTCGCCCGCCGCCAATAGTTCGGCCGACTTCGGCAAGCAGATCGCGGCGGAAATCGCCAAGAACAAGCGCATCGCCAAAGAAGCCAACGTGAAGATCGACTAAGCGATCTTCGGCCCCCGCCGCGCCGTCTTCGGCGGGGGGGGCCTCCGATTCACGAACGCAGTACCTCTATATGCGAATTACCCAACCCCTGTCTTACCGGCTCGACCTTCCGCAGCACTATCCGGATTCGGAATCCTCGGCCCCGCTTGTGCTGGACTCTCCGCACAGCGGCACCGCCTACCCTCCCGACTTCGCCGCCGCGGTGGACTTTGGCGCGCTGCGCACTGCCGAGGACACCTGGGTTGACGACCTGTGGGGCGACGCGCTCGACCAGGGCGTGCCGATGGTTGCAGCCGCGTTCCCGCGCGCCTACATCGACGCCAACCGCGCCCCCGACGAGATCGACGAATTGCTGCTGGACGAAGCCTGGCCAGACGCCATCAACGCGTCGCCCAAGGTGAAGCTGGGCAAGGGCCTGATCTGGCGCATGCTGGATGACGGCACGCCCTTGTACAACCGCAAGCTGACGGTGGAAGAAGTGCGCCACCGCATCAACGCCTGCTGGAAGCCGTACCATGCCGCGCTCGGTCAGGTGCTGGATGCCGCCCACAAGAAGTTCGGCAAGGTCTGGCATATCAATTGCCACTCCATGCCCAGCGTGGCCGGCGCCTTCGCCACCGACCGCCCCGGCCTGGTCCACCCCGACTTCGTGCTGGGTGACCGCGACGGCAGCACCAGCGACCCGGCCTTCCGGGAATTCATTGCAGCGTGGCTGCGTGAACGCGGCTACAACGTGACCGTGAACGATCCCTACAAGGGCGTGGAACTGGTGCGCGCCTTTGGCCGCCCCGAAGAAGGCCGCCACAGCCTGCAGATCGAAATCAACCGCAAGTTGTATATGGACGAAGTGACGCTGCGTCCCAGCGAAAACTATGGCCGCCTGAAGGCCGATCTGCGTGACCTCACCGCCGCGCTGATCAACTGGACTCGCGCGCAAACGGCCTGACGCCGGACGTTTACGCGCAAGTGCCGGCCAGCGGCGTGGTAAGACTGGCCGGAGCAAGTGGGCTGCAAAGCCCAAGCCCCATGGTTCGCCATGGGGCTTTTTTTCGCCCTATAAAAGCCCTCAATCAAAAGAACTAACCGCCCAAGATATGCGCAAGCAACGAGCGCGCGAAGGAGAAGCCGGCCCGCCGCCGGGCCGCTCCCAAGGCGGGCCAGCCCCCTCGGGGGGCAGCAAGCGAATGCAATGAGCGCAGCGTGGGGGCACACCCTCTTGGGGCAACGGCCCGCCGCCGGGCCGCTCCCAAGGCGGGCCAGCCCCCTCGGGGGGCAGCAAGCGAATGCAATGAGCGCAGCGTGGGGGCACACACCCTCGGGCCACTCCCAAGGCGGGCCAGCCCCCTCGGGGGGCAGCAAGCGAATGCAATGAGCGCGGCGTGGGGGCGAGATTAGCGTGTATAACTACGGCGAACCTTCTGAGGAGAGGCGTCGATGCACATCGGGATACCAAAAGAGACCCGAGACGGGGAAACCCGTGTCGCAGCAACACCGGAGACCGTCAAGAAGTACCTGGGCGGCAAACACACCGTTGTCGTGGAGCGTGGGGCAGGCGACGCCGCCCGCTATCCGGACGACGCCTATGAGGCCGCGGGCGCCACGCTCGGTTCCACCCAGGATGCCCTGGGCGCGGAACTCGTCCTGAAGGTTCGCGCCCCCTCCCCCACGGAATTGCCCCACATGAAACCGGGCGCCGTCGTCATCGGCATGCTCGACCCGTTCGACGCCGAAGGCATTGAACACATGGCCGCCGCGGGGCTTACCGGCTTCGCCCTGGAGGCAGCCCCCCGCATCACGCGCGCGCAAAGCCTTGATGTGCTGTCTTCGCAGGCCAACTTGGCCGGCTACAAGGCCGTGCTGCTGGCCGCGCACCACTACGGCCGGCTGATTCCCATGATGATGACCGCGGCCGGCACCCTGAAAGCCGCGCGCGCCGTCGTGCTGGGCACCGGGGTCGCCGGGTTGCAGGCCATCGCCACGGCCAAGCGGCTGGGCGCGGTGGTTGAAGCGTCCGACGTGCGCCCCGCCGCGCGCGAACAGGTGGAGTCACTGGGCGCCAAGTTCATCGACGTGCCCTTTGAAACCGACGAGGAACGCGAAATTGCCGAAGGCAAGGGCGGCTACGCGCGCGCCATGCCTCCTGGATGGATGGCGCGTCAGGCGGCGCTCGTGTCTGAACGCTGCAAGCAGGCCGACATCGTCATCACCACCGCGCTGATCCCCGGCCGCCCCGCGCCGACCCTGGTGTCCGCCGACACCGTTGCCGCCATGCGGCCCGGCTCGGTGCTGGTCGACCTGGCTGTCGAGCGCGGCGGCAATTGCCCGCTGTCCGAAAAAGGCCAGATCGTTGAAAAGCATGGCGTGACGATCATCGGCCTGACCAACCTGCCGGGCCTGGTCGCGACCGACGCGTCCGCGCTCTATGCGCGCAACGTCATGGACTTCCTGAAGCTCATCATCAATGCGGACGGCGCGCTGGCGATCCAGCGCGACGATGAAATCGTGGCGGCCTGCCTGGTATGCGAAGGCGGCAATGTGGCGCGGAGGACTTGAACATGGAAGCGATCAACCCCACCCTGATGAACCTCATCATCTTCGTGTTGGCCATCTATGTCGGCTATCACGTCGTCTGGAATGTCACGCCCGCCTTGCACACGCCGCTGATGGCGGTCACCAACGCCATCTCGGCCATCATCATCGTGGGCGCCATGCTGGCGGCCGCGCTGACCGAAGGCGGGCTGGCGCGCGGCATGGGCGTGTTCGCCGTGGCGCTTGCCGCGGTGAACGTTTTCGGCGGCTTTCTCGTCACGCGGCGCATGCTGGAAATGTTCAAGAAAAAAGACCGCAAGCCGGGCAAGGAGGAAGCGAAATGATCTCGCTGAATCTGGTCACCCTGCTTTACCTGATCGCCTCGATCTGCTTCATCCAGGCGCTAAAGGGCCTGTCGCACCCGACCACATCGCGGCTGGGCAACGCCTTCGGCATGGCCGGCATGGCGATCGCGGTGCTGACCACGGCGGCGCTCATCATCGGCCTGGCGCGCGAGGGCACCGCCACCATCGGCCTGGGCTGGGTCGTGCTGGGCCTGCTGGTGGGCGGCTCCATCGGCACCTTGATGGCGCGCCGCGTCGAGATGACGAAAATGCCCGAACTGGTTGCCTTCATGCACAGCATGATCGGCCTGGCGGCGGTGGCCATCGCGGTGGCGGTGGTGGCCGAACCGCATGCGTTCGGCATCGTGCCGGCCGGCATGCTGATTCCCACCGGCAACCGATTCGAACTCTTCATCGGCACGTTCGTGGGCGCCATCACGTTCTCGGGCTCGGTCATCGCGTTCGGCAAGCTGTCGGGCAAGTACAAGTTCCGGCTGTTCCAAGGCGCGCCCGTCGTCTTTTCGGGCCAGCACATGCTGAACCTGGCGCTGGCGCTGGTGATGCTGGGCTGCGGCGTCTGGTTCATGCTGACGCAGGAATGGACGCCGTTCATCATCATGACGCTGATCGCCTTCGTGCTGGGCGTGCTGATCATCATCCCGATCGGCGGCGCCGACATGCCGGTGGTGGTGTCGATGCTGAACAGCTACTCGGGCTGGGCCGCGGCCGGCATCGGTTTTTCGCTCAACAACCCGATGCTGATCATTGCCGGCTCGCTGGTGGGCTCGTCCGGCGCCATCCTGTCCTACATCATGTGCAAGGCGATGAACCGCTCGTTCTTCAACGTGATCCTGGGCGGCTTCGGTGGGCAGACGGGCGGCGCGGCGGATGCGGGCGCGGCGCAGCAGCGCAGCGTCAAGTCGGGCAGCGCGGATGACGCGGCCTTCCTCATGAGCAACGCCGAAAGCGTCACCATCGTGCCGGGCTACGGCCTGGCCGTGGCGCGCGCGCAGCACGCGCTGAAGGAACTGGCGACCAAGCTCACCGAGCGCGGCGTGACGGTCAAGTACGCCATACACCCCGTCGCCGGCCGCATGCCGGGCCACATGAACGTGCTGCTGGCCGAGGCCGAAGTGCCCTACGACCAGGTCTTCGAAATGGAAGACATCAACAGCGAGTTCGCGCAGACCGACGTGGTGCTGGTGCTGGGCGCCAACGATGTGGTCAACCCCGCCGCCAAGAACGACCCCAAGTCGCCCATTGCCGGCATGCCCATTCTTGAGGCCTACAAGGCGCGCACCGTGATCGTGAACAAGCGCTCCATGGCCTCGGGATACGCTGGCCTGGACAACGAGTTGTTCTACATGGACCGCACGATGATGGTGTTCGGCGACGCGAAGAAAGTGCTGGAAGACATGGTGAAAGCGGTCGAATAGACCGCTGATTGCCCCAAGCCCAAGAGGTCCACGAATGCCTGACCACAGGCATTCGTGGCAGGCAGCACGGCCTGCCCCTAGGTCGCAGCCACTTGGCGCAACTGCTCGTCCACCACTTCCACCCAATGCCGCACCGGCGTGTCGGTGCCGCTTTGCAGATGCCCGATGCAGCCGATGTTGGCCGACAGGATCACATCCGGCCCGCCGGCCGAAATGGCGCCCAGTTTGCGATCGCGCAGTTCCAGCGCGATCTTCGGGTTCAACACGGAATACGCCCCCGCCGATCCGCAGCACAGATGCGGATCCGCGAAGGGTTGCAGGTTGAATCCCAAGTCCACCAGCAGTTGCTCGGACAAGGGCCGCAAGCCCTGCCAGTGTTGCAGCGTGCACGGCGGATGAAAGGCGGCACGCACGCCATCAGGCAAGCGCGCGCGCAGTTGCGCGGCATGCGGCGCCACGATCTCGGCCACGTCCTTGACCAGCGCGACGATATCCGCCGCCTTCTGCGCGTAGGCGGGATCATGCTTCAAGTGATGCGCGTATTCCTTCACCATCGCGCCGCAGCCGGACGCATTCATGACGATGGCTTCGACCGCGCCGTCTTGCACCAGCGGCCACCACGCGTCGATGTTGCCACGCATCTGCGCCAGCGCCGCTTCTTGCGCATCCAAATGGAAACTGACCGCGCCGCAGCACCCCGCGCCCGGCGCAATGCGCGCACCGATACCCACCGCGTCCAGCACCCGGATGGTGGCGGCATCAATCGTGGGCATCATGGCCGGCTGCACGCAACCGGCCAGCATCAGCACTTGCCGCGTGTGCCCCGCAACCTGGGGCAACACGCCCGCGTCACGGCGCTCGGGCACCTTGCGCTTGAGCGCTTCAGGCAACAGTCCACGCATCGCCTGCCCCACCCGCATCGCGGGCGCGAACAGCGGCGACAACATGGCTCGACGCAGCAGATTGCGCTTGGTCCTGTCCGCCCAGGAACGCGGCACGCGCTCGTCAACGATCTTGCGACCGATATCGATCAAGTGCCCGTACTCCACGCCCGACGGGCAAGTGGTTTCGCAATTGCGGCAGGTCAGGCAGCGGTCCAGATGCAGTTGCGTGGATTGCGTGGGCGGCGCGCCCTCCAACACCTGCTTGATCAAATAAATGCGCCCGCGCGGGCTGTCGAGTTCGTCGCCCAGCACCTGATACGTGGGACAGGTGGCCGTGCAGAAACCGCAATGCACGCATCGACGCAGAATGGCGTCGGCCTCGTTGCCCAAGTCGGTGTCGCGGGCCCAGGATGCCAGGTTGGTTTGCATGACGCGCTATAGCTCCAGAACCAGGCGGCCAGGGTTGAACAGGCTGGACGGATCAAGCTCCTGCTTGAGCCGGCGCGTGATCGCCGCAACGCCAGGCGCAAGGGGATGAAAGACACCGTCAACCGGCGGCTTGGTATTGCCAAGGCGGAACAAGGTGGCGTGCCCGCCCATCCGCGCGGCGGTCTCGCGCAGCGTGGCCGCGTCGTGCTGACCGGACAGCCAACGCTGCCCGCCGCCCCATTCAATCAGGGTCGGGCCCAGACCAAGCACCGCGGCGGTGGGAGGCAAGGCAAGGCGCCACAACGGGCGGTCCGCATGAAAAAATTCATGGGTCTGCTCACGCAGGGACCGCCACCACGCATCGGCCGCATCGGGCGCCAGCGGGTCTCCCCCCACGACGCGCCGTGCGCTGGCGATTGCCGGCGGGGCGCCCGACAGGCGCACATGCATCACGCCCTCGGCATTGTCATCACCGCCTGTCCAACTGGTGGCGGAGATCGGCAAGGGCTTGCCACGCCATAACGCAAAGCTGGCCAAGGCCTGCGCCTGCGTGGCGGGCAGCACCAAGGTCAGCTCTTCCATGGGGCGGGGCACCACCTTCAACGACACATCCAGAATGGCGCCGAAGATGCCGTGCGATCCGGCCAGCAGGCGCGACACATCGTAGCCCGCAACGTTCTTCATGACTTCACCGCCGAACGACAGCACCCGCCCTTCTGAATCCAGCAGCCGCGTGCCCAGTACAAAATCACGCAGCGCGCCGGCGCTCATGCGGCGCGGGCCGGACAGGCCCGACGCCACGCAACCGCCCACCGTCGCGGTATCCGCGAAGTGCGGCGGTTCAAAGGCCAGCATCTGTCCATTCTCGGCCAGCGCCGCTTCCAATTCGGCCAAGGGCGTTCCCGCGCGCACCGTCACCACCAGCTCGGAAGGGTGATAGCTGACGATGCCGCGATACGGCGTCATATCCAACAGGCAGTGACCATCTTGCGGCGTGACCGGCCGGTAGTTGCCGTAGAACGCCTTGCTGCCGCCACCCATCACAAACAGCGGCTTGTGGCCGGCACGGGCCGTCATGACCTGGTCGCACAATTCCGACAGGACAAAATCCATAGGGATACGTCCTAGAAACGAGCGAGATCGGGGAACCGCAACTCACCCGCATGGACGTGCATCTTGCCGTATTCGGCGCAGCGGGCCAGCGTGGGTATGACTTTTTCAGGATTCAGCAGGCACGGCGGGTCGAACGCCCGCTTGACCGCCAGGAACGCGTCGAGTTCTTCGCGAGAGAATTGCACGCACATTTGATTTATTTTCTCCATACCCACACCGTGCTCTCCGGTCACGGTGCCTCCTACCTGCACGCACAGTTCAAGAATGGCCGCGCCGAATTTTTCGGCACGTTCCACCTCGTCCGGCTTGTTCGAATCAAACAGAATCAGCGGGTGCAGATTGCCGTCGCCCGCGTGGAACACGTTGGCGCAGCGCAGGCCGAATTCGTCTTCCATCTGTTCGATAGCGCCCAGCACGCGCGCCAGATGGCGACGCGGAATCGTGCCATCCATGCAGTAGTAATCGGGCGACACGCGGCCCGCCGCCGGAAACGCATTCTTGCGGCCTGCCCAGAATTTCAGACGTTCGGCTTCCGACGTGGACACCTGGCAACGCGTGGCGCCCGCATCGCGGAACACCGCTTCCATCCGCGCAATCTCGTGCGCCACTTCGTCGGGCGTGCCGTCGGACTCGCACAGCAGAATGGCTTGCGCGTCCATGTCGTAGCCCGCGCGCACGAAGGGTTCCACCATATGCGTGGCGCGGCGGTCCATCATTTCCAGGCCGGCGGGAATCATGCCCGCCGCGATCACTTGCGTGACGGCATTGCCCGCCGCCTCGACGCTGGAAAAACTGGCCATCACGACCTGCGCGCAAGCGGGCTTGGGGATCAGCTTCACGGTCACTTCGGTGACCACGCCCAACATGCCTTCGGAACCGATGAAGACCGACAGAAGATCCAGGCCCGGCGCATCGGGCGCTTCGGAACCCAGTTCTACGATGTCGCCATCAATCGTGACGACCCGCACACGCAGCACGTTGTGCACGGTCAGGCCGTACTTCAGGCAGTGCACGCCGCCGGAGTTTTCAGCCACGTTGCCGCCGATGGAACAGGCGATCTGGCTGGACGGGTCCGGCGCGTAATACAAACCATAGGGCGCCGCCGCTTCGGAAATGGCCAGGTTGCGCACGCCGGGCTGCACCACCGCCGTGGCGCTGGCCAAATCGATATGCTTGATGCGGTTGAATTTGGACAGCCCCAGCAACACGCCCTGGCTATGCGGCATGGCGCCGCCCGACAAACCGGTGCCCGCGCCACGCGCCACCACGGGCGCGTTCAAGCGCTTGCAGATCCGCATGACGGCTTGCACGTGCTCTTCGGTTTCAGGCAGTGCAACAACGGCCGGCAGCGCGCGATACAGCGACAGGCCGTCGCATTCGTAGGGGCGAGTATCTTCCTCGCGGAACAAGACGCAGTGCGCGGGCAACGCGGCCGACAACGCCTCGATGAGCTGCTGCAACGAATAAGGCGCCTGCACTTGTGCCAGGCCGGTTTCGACCAGTGAATTCATGAGCGCAACAATAGCGCGAGCGCACTATGAACACAGGCCGGGATTTACCCGCATCCATGGGATAAGCGGCTCGCCGGATACGTAACTAGCAGTAATTGCGCGCGTATCAGACGCAAAAAAGCCGACGGCGAATGCGTCGGCTTGATGGGGTGCGTCGAGGGGTTTACCAGGACACGATCTTGCCCGGGTTCAAGATGTTGTTCGGGTCAAACGCATGCTTCAGGCTGCGCATCAGTTCAAGCGCATCGTCGCCATGTTCTTCCGCCATGAACTGCATCTTGTGCAAGCCCACGCCGTGTTCGCCCGTGCAGGTGCCGTCAGCGGCGATCGCGCGGCGCACCAGGTTGTGGTTGATCGTTTCCGACTCTTCCCATTCCTTCGGATTGTCGGCGTCCAACAACATCAGCACATGGAAATTGCCGTCGCCAACGTGGCCCACGATGGTGTACGGGAAGCTGGCGCGCTCCAACTCTTCAACGGTGTCGCGCACGCAGTCAGCCAGGCGCGAGATCGGCACGCAGACGTCGGTGGTGCTGGCGCGGCAGCCGGGCCGCAATTGCAGGCCGGCAAAGTAGGCGTTGTGGCGCGCCGTCCACAGACGGCTGCGGTCTTCGGGGCGTTCGGCCCATTCAAAGTCCATGCCGCCATGTTCGGCGGTAATGGCTTGCACGGTTTCGGCTTGCTCTTGCACGCCGGCCGGGCTGCCATGGAATTCAAACACCAGCAGCGGCGTTTCGCGCAGGCTCAGCTTGCTGTACTGGTTCACCGACCGCACGCTGGCCGCGTCCATGAACTCCACGCGCGCCACCGGCACGCCCATCTGGATGATTTCGATGACGCTTTGCACGGCGTCATCCAGCGTCTCAAAGTTGCAGACCGCCGCCGACACGGCCTCAGGCTGCGGATACAGGCGAACCGTGACTTCGGTGATGATGCCCAGCGTGCCTTCGCTACCCACGAAGATGCGCGTCAGGTCGTAGCCCGCGGACGATTTGCGCGCCCGGCCCGCCGTGCGAACGATGCGCCCATCGGCCGTCACCACGGTCAGCGACATGACGTTTTCGCGCATGGTGCCGTAGCGCACGGCATTGGTGCCCGACGCGCGGGTGGCTGCCATGCCGCCCAAGCTGGCGTCGGCGCCCGGATCAATCGGGAAAAACAAACCGGTGCTGCGGATTTCTTCGTTGAGCTGCTTGCGCAGCACGCCTGCCTGCACCGTGGCGGTCAGGTCTTCGGCGTTGATGGCCAGCACCTGGTTCATCTGAGACAGGTCCAGGCTGATGCCGCCTTGGATCGCCAGGATATGGCCTTCCAGCGACGAGCCGGCGCCATAGGGAATCAAGGGAACGCGATGTTCGTTGCACAGCTTGGCAACCGCGGCCACGTCTTCGGTGCTGTGCGCGAAGACCACGGCGTCGGGCAGCATGGCGGGATACGGCGATTCGTCGCGGCCGTGATGTTCACGGACGGCGGCGGACTCGGACAGGCGGTCGCCAAAGCGCGCGCGCAAGGCATCCAGACAGGCGGCGGGCACCGGACGGCGCAACGTTTCAGCGTGCAAGGGAGCGTTCATGATCAGCGTGTTCTCGGGGATTTCGCGGAATGCGCGAGGGTTCGCGCGGGTCGCAAGGTTCGTCAACCCAAATATTCTACGCCGCTACGCATGCTGCACCGCAAACCGCCCCAGGAAGACGGCTTGCGGCGTGTCCCGCTTACTTGCCCGACTACTTGCCCGACGTCAGCGCAACGCGGCGGCGCTCGCGCACGGCTTGTGCCAGGCGTTCCAGCACGGCAACCGACGCATCCCAATCGATGCAGCCGTCGGTAATGCTCTGGCCGTAAACCAGGGGCTTGCCGGGCACCATGTCCTGGCGGCCGCCCAGCAGGTGGCTTTCCACCATGACGCCGACCAGCCGGGCGTCGCCCGCTTCCATCTGGCGCGCCACGTCGTCGATGACGCGGGGCTGGTTTTCGGGGTCTTTGCTGCTGTTGGCGTGGCTGGCGTCGACCATGATGCGTTGCGCCAGTCCGGCCTTGGACACGTCATGGCACGCTGCGTCCACGCTGGCCGCATCGTAGTTCGGCGTCTTGCCGCCGCGCAGGATGACGTGACAGTCTTCATTGCCCGCCGTCGACACAATGGCGGAATGCCCGCCCTTGGTCACCGACAAAAAGTGGTGCGGCTGCGACGCGGCCTTGATCGCGTCGACCGCGATCTTCACATTGCCGTCCGTGCCGTTCTTGAACCCCACCGGACACGACAGGCCGGATGCCAGCTCGCGGTGCACCTGGCTTTCCGTCGTGCGCGCCCCGATCGCCCCCCAGGAGACCAGATCCGCGATGTACTGCGGCGTAATCATGTCCAGGAACTCGCAGCCCGCCGGCAAGCCCATGCTGTTGATGTCCAGCAGCAGTTCACGGGCCACGCGCACGCCCTTGTTGATGTCGAAGCTGCCGTCCAGGTCCGGATCATTGATCAGGCCCTTCCAGCCCACCGTGGTGCGCGGCTTTTCGAAATACACGCGCATCACAATTTCAAGGTCGGCGCTCAGGCGGTCACGCACCGGCTTCAGACGCTTCGCATATTCAATGGCGGCACGGGTGTCGTGGATCGAGCACGGGCCGATCACGACGATCATGCGGTCATCCATGCCGTGCAGAATGCGGTGCATGCCCTGGCGGGCGGCGAACACGGTATCGGACGCCTCCTTGGTGCACGCGAACTCACGCATCACGTGCGCGGGCGGATTCAGTTCCTTGATTTCTCGGATGCGAAGGTCGTCGGTATTGTGTGACACGGTACTGCTCCTGGGTTGCCCGCCAACGGGTCCAATCCGATCGGTCTATTCCGATCCCGGCGGCACAAAAAAAGCCGCCAGTTCGCTGGCGGCTTTTTTGGGGGGGATTCTTTCCAAACTTCAGATTGAGCGCGTCCCTTCCTCCGCCAGCGGCTTCAGAAACTTATAAAAATAAAAGTAAAAGGCGGGGGACGCGAATTTCATGGGAAACGACTCTAGCACAATTTTTTTGGGCCGTCACATCGTTTTTAATCGGATGTGGCGGCCCCGTTTTGCGATCAGGCGGTGCCGCCCACGGTCAGGCCTTCCATGCGCACGGTCGGCATGCCCACGCCCACCGGCACGCTTTGGCCGTCCTTGCCGCAGGTGCCCACGCCCGAATCCAGTTGCAGGTCGTTGCCGATCATGGTGACGCGGGTCATGGCGTCAGGGCCGTTGCCGATCAGCGTGGCGCCCTTGACCGGGTAGGTCACCTTGCCGTCTTCGATCATGTAGGCCTCGGATGCCGAGAACACGAACTTGCCGCTGGTGATGTCAACCTGACCACCGCCGAAATTGACGGCGTACAGGCCGCGCTTGACGGACGACACGATTTCTTCGGCAGGCTTGTCGCCGGCCAGCATGTACGTATTGGTCATGCGCGGCATCGGCAGATGCGCGAACGATTCACGGCGGCCGTTGCCGGTGGCGGCGGTCTTCATCAGGCGGGCATTCAACGTGTCTTGCATGTAGCCGCGCAAGATGCCGTCTTCGATCAGGACGTTGCGCTGGGTGGCGTTGCCTTCGTCGTCGATGTTGAGCGAGCCACGGCGGTCCGGCAAGGTGCCGTCGTCCACGACGGTCACGCCCTTGGAGGCGACGCGCTCACCAATGCGGCCCGAAAACACGCTGGAACCCTTGCGGTTGAAGTCGCCCTCCAGCCCGTGGCCCACGGCCTCGTGCAGCAGGATGCCCGGCCAGCCCGACCCCAGCACCACCGTCATCTCGCCGGCGGGCGCGGGGCGCGCTTCCAGGTTCACCATGGCTTCGTGCACGGCGCGTTCCACATAGCCTTGCAGCATTTCGTCGGTGAAGTACGCCAGCCCCAGGCGTCCGCCGCCCCCGGCGTGACCCATTTCGCGGCGGCCGTTGCGTTCGGCGATCACGGTCAGCGACAGGCGTACCAGCGGGCGCACATCCGCGGCCAGGCGGCCATCGCTGCCCGCCACCAGCACCACATCGTATTCAGCGCCCAAGCCCGCCATCACCTGAATCACGTGCGGGTCTTGCGCACGCGCCATACGCTCGATACGTTCCAGCAGCGCCACCTTTTCCGGGGCGCTCAAGGTCGCCACGGGATCAATGTCGGCGTACAGGCTGCGGCCCATTTCGGCCTCGACCTGCGCGGCCACCTTGACCTTGCCCGCCCCGCGACGCGCAATGCCGCGCACGGCATGCGCCGAGGACAGCAGCGCGTCGGCGGACAGCGAATCCGAGTAGGCAAAGGCGGTTTTCTCGCCGCTCACGGCACGCACGCCCACGCCCTGGCTGATCGAAAAGCTGCCGGTCTTGACGATGCCCTCTTCCAGGCTCCAGCCCTCGCTGCGCGTGTACTGGAAGTACAGATCGGCGTAATCGACCTTGTGGGTGAAGATCTCACCCAGCGCGCGAGCCATGTCCGCTTCGGTCAGGCCCCAAGGGTCCAGCAGTAGCGATTTGGCGGTGGCAAGGGAAGCAATAGCGGGATCAGTGATTTTCATAGGCTCTATTCAGGGGGCATCGGCGCGGCATGAGCGCGCGCGCTTTGCATTGATGCGCAAGACCGTATCGTACCGCCGACCGGGGTCCGGCGTCCCGCCCGCGTCAAGATCAAGCGTCGCCCCCTTGGACATTATTGGGAAGTGAAGCAAATAGCAGCGCAAGAGTGAGTATCAAGTTAAGCAATTACAACCAAATATTGTTCCGCCCCATAACAACCCGGTTCCCTCACCCACCTGGATTTTGCGCTTGCCAACCTGCCTTGGCCTACAAGGGAAGCAGATCGTCGAAAGTCGTCATACAAGCTCGAGAAAATACAAAGACGCGATCCGGCGATGACTTTTGTCAGCCATATCAATCCGAGAAATGCGCAATGCCAAAATGCATAACGCCGCTTCGCCAAGGCAATTCAGAGAACCCGGCCTGGCTCCTGACGACGATCTGAAATGAAGCTTGAACCCGGTCCGTTAAATGGATGCCCCATCCACCCGAAAATGGTTCGGTGTGACCGGTCATACACTTGGATTTGCTCGCCATTTGAAACAAAACAGGGTCTTGGTGGGCATTGTTTGCCGCATTCGTCCGCCTTGTGAACCAACCTGCCATTTGTTTCAAACCATCCCAAATTTAGGAATATCCTTCCCAAATCTTGCTTCTGGTGCCCGGCCGCATACCCACAGGCTTTGCGGCCCTTTTGATACAAAGTAATTAGGTCGAAAATAGAGAAGTCAAGCCGTAACTTATGTATTATGCGAAGCACAACAAATAAACATAACTCCGCCGGCGATTAAAGCAGTTCCATAATCAGGAATAAACCATGGCCCGAGAAACATACGCAGCACTGCAAGCAAAGATCGAGAAGGAAATCAACAAGCTTCAAAAGAAGGCGGAAGTCCTTCAAACGAAGCGTCGCAAGCCCGTGATCAGCTCCATCATCACGTCCATGCGCGAATACGACATTACCCCGGAAGAGATCATTGCGGCTTACGGCACCGGCAAGCCCGCCCGCGTGGCTCCCGGCGGCCGACGCAAGGCTGGCGCGGCTGCCCGCCCGGCAACCGCCCCCCAGCGCGCAGTCGCGCCCAAGTACCGCCATCCGCAAACTGGCGAAACCTGGAGCGGTCGCGGTAAAGCACCGCGCTGGCTTGCAGCCGAAGAAGCTTCCGGCGCCACCCGCGACAGTTTTCTTATCAAAGAATAAAACCTATTCTGTAGTAAGAAATAAATCGGCGCACCAAATTGGTGCGCCGATTTATTTTTGAATCTTGCCGATGGAACGGCCCCGCGCTTACCTCAGCGGGAACTCGATCTCACGTTCCGCCCCATTATTTCCCGGGAAATTGTCGAATATCGCGCGCACCAGATACGGCATTGTGCGCATGAAATCATCACCCTGACTCAGTATGAAGGCGGTGGAACGATATACCTCGGCGCCCCCGCGCTGGGTATCGCGGATCTTCAGGCTGAGCGAGTTGCGTTGCACGGCCATGGGCACATCCACCCACTCCGGCCCCCAGTAGCCAAAGCCTGGCCCCCATGGGCGCGCCCCATAAAAGCCCCCGTAGCCGCCATAGCCATAGCCACCGTAGAAGTAGGGGTCGTAGGCTCGACGCACCATGACCTGCGTCTGGCTCGTGCCATAAGTGAAAGACACATCGAAGCGCCCTTTGGCACCCGGCTGCGCTTCCACCAAGCCGGTCGCACCGATGCCGGCGCGCACCATGTCCTGGTAAGACTGATATTCCAGATTATTGAGCTGGTTGGGGTCCGCGACCACAAACTGATAAGTCTGCCCTTCCACACCGGTGGGCCATTGCTGGAATGAGGTGACGCGCGCCGACACGGTGGGCGCGGCGCAACCCGTCAACGTCAGCGCCCCCGCCAAAGTCAATAATCCAGCCCAGCGGCCCACACTGAACGATGACATTTGGAACATTTTTGCGACTCCTGTTGCGCACGACGGCGCCATCATACTGAGCTTTGACTGGGGGCAATGCAAAAAGTTTGCCGTAGCCCGCAAGCCCCAGACGACGCATCGCGCCCACCTACTACAATAGACCCCTCGTTCAACCAGGACTGCAACTCCATGCGCACCGACACGCCCATTACCGTTTATCGCAAGGATTACCAGCCCTACCCCTACGACATTCCCGAAGTCGCTTTGGCCTTCGATCTGGCGCCTGACGCCACCGAGGTGCGCTGCACGATGCACGTGCAACGCAAGCCCGGCGCCAGCGCCGACGCGGCCTTGATCCTGGATGGAGAAGACCTGGAACTCGTGTCGGTAGGCGTCAATGGGGCTGCGCTCACGGCAGACAGCTATCACCTGTCCGAGCAGAATCTGGCCATTTACGGGCTGCCGGCCGACGCCACCGTCGAGATCATCAGCCGCTGCAAGCCGTCCGCCAATTCCACGCTGATGGGCCTGTACGTATCCGGCGGCAATTTCTTCACGCAATGCGAAGCCGAGGGTTTTCGCCGCATTACGTGGTTTGCCGACCGTCCTGACGTGATGTCACGGTATCGCGTCACGCTGCGCGCCCAGCCGCAATACCCGGTGTTGCTGTCCAACGGCAACCTCATGGCCTCGCGCCAGTTACCCGATGGCCGCAATGAAGTGGAATGGGAAGACCCGTTCCCCAAGCCCTGCTATCTGTTCGCGTTGGTGGCCGGCAACCTGACGCACCGTGAAACCACCGTCAAGACGGCCAGCGGCCGCGACGTGCTGCTTCAGGTCTATAGCGACCCGGGTTCCGAAACCAAGACCGAATGGGCGCTGGATTCGCTGGTCCGCGCCCTGCGCTGGGATGAAACCCGCTTCGGCCTGGAACTGGATCTGGACCGCTTCATGATCGTCGCCGTCCATGACTTCAATATGGGCGCGATGGAAAACAAGGGCTTGAACATCTTCAACGCCGCCTATGTGCTGGCCGACGCCGACAGCGCCACGGATGCCAATTACGAAGGCATCGAATCCGTGATCGGCCATGAATACTTTCACAACTGGACCGGCAACCGCGTCACTTGCCGCGACTGGTTCCAATTGAGCCTGAAAGAAGGCCTGACGGTTTTCCGCGACCAGGAATTCAGCGCCGACATGATGGCGCACGACATGGATGCCGCCGCGGCGGCCAGCGCGCGCGCGGTCAAGCGTATCGACGACGTGGTGGCGCTGCGCGCCGCCCAGTTCCCCGAAGACGCCGGCCCCATGGCCCACCCCATCCGCCCCGAGAGCTACCAGGAAATCGGCAACTTCTACACGGCAACCGTGTATGAAAAAGGCGCCGAAGTCATCCGCATGCAGCACACGCTGCTGGGCGAAGAAGGTTTCCGCGCCGGCATGGACGAATACTTCCGCCGCCACGACGGCCAGGCCGTCACCTGCGACGACTTCGTCGACGCCATGGAATCGGTCTACGTCCGCCAACACCCCGGCCGCGACTTGTCCGTCTTCCGCCGCTGGTATCGCCAGGCCGGCACGCCGCGAGTGGCCGTCAAGCTTGAACATGATGCCGCCACGCGCCGCTGCACGGTCACCTTGACCCAGGAATGCCTGCCGGTGGGCGTCGAGAGAAAAGCCGGCGCCGATTACGTCAAGGCGCCGTACCACATCCCGTTTGCGATCGGCCTGCTGGACCAGGACGGCCGCGCCCTGCCCCTGCGCCACGACGGCGCCGTCCAGGAAACCGCGCTGCTGGAGCTGACCACGCCCAGCCAGCAATGGGTGTTCGAAGACATCGGCGAGCGCCCCGTGCCGTCGTTGCTGCGCGATTTCTCAGCCCCCGTCATCGTCGACTATGACTGGACCGACGAAGAACTGGCGCTGCTGTCCGCGCACGACACCAACCCCTTCGCCCGCTGGGAAGCCGGCCAGGAACTGGCCACGCGCCAGATCCTGGCCCTGGCCGAAGCCCGCCAGGCGGGTCGTACCCTGCATGCCGACGCCGCCTTCATCAACGCCTGGCGCGCGCTGCTGACCGACCCGGCTATCGACGCCGCCTACCGCGCCCGCGCGCTGGCCCTGCCGTCCGAGAAGACGCTGGCCGAGCGCATGCACGCCGTGGACCCGCCCGCACTGGCCGTGGCCCGCGACTTCCTGCGCGCCGAACTGGGCCGCCAACTGGCCGCCGAGTTCCGCCTGACTTTCGAACAGAACCAGACGCCGGGCGAATACAGCCCCGCGCCGGTGCCCGCCGGCATGCGCGCGCTGAAGAACCTGGCGCTGAGCCATCTGCTGGCCGCGGGCGAGCACGACGCCCAGCGCCTGGCCGAACAGCAGTACGAACGCGCCGGCAACATGACCGACAGCATGGCCGCGCTGTCCGCCCTGATCAACTACGGCCAGGGCGACTTCCCGCAGGAAGCGCTGGCGGCGTTCTACGACAAGTGGCGCGACAACCCGCTGGTGGTCGACAAGTGGTTCGCCTTGCAGGCCGCCGCGCGCTCGACCACGGTACACACCGCGCGCGAGCTCATGACGCACCCCGCCTTCACGCTGCGCAACCCCAACCGCGCCCGCGCGCTGATTTTCCAGTTCTGCCTGAACAACGCGCGCGGCATGCACCACCCGGACGGCTCGGGCTACGCATTCTGGGCCGAGCAGGTGTTGGCGCTGGACGCATTGAACCCCGAAATCGCGGCCCGGCTGGCGCGCGCGCTGGACAACTGGTCGCGCTTCGTGCCAGCCCTGCGCGCGCCCATGCAGGCCGCCTTGCAACAGGTGCGCGCCCACGAGGGGCTGTCGCGCAACGTGCAGGAAATCGTATCCAAGGCTTTAGAATTCGCAGCATAGGAGACCCTCTTGAAACGTAAAACACTCACTCAATACTTGGTGGAGCAACAACGCTCCGCCCAAGCCCTGGCGCCGGAAGTACGACTGCTGATCGAAGTGGTCGCGCGGGCCTGCAAGGCCATCAGCCATGCGGTCAGCAAGGGCGCCTTGGGCGGCGTCCTGGGCAGCCTGGAAAGCGAAAACGTCCAAGGCGAAGTGCAGAAGAAGCTGGACGTGCTGTCCAACGAGATCCTGCTCGAAGCCAACGAATGGGGCGGCCACCTGGCGGCCATGGCGTCGGAAGAAATGGAAACCATCCATTTGATTCCGAACCGCTACCCCAAGGGCGAATACCTGCTGTTGTTCGATCCCCTGGACGGCTCGTCCAACATCGACGTGAACGTCTCCATCGGCACCATCTTCTCGGTGCTGCAGGCACCGCACAACGTGTCCGGCGCGCCGGTCTGCGAAGACGACTTCCTGCAACCGGGCAACAAGCAGGTTGTGGCCGGCTATGCCGTGTACGGCCCGCAGACCATGCTGGTGCTGACCATCGGCAATGGCGTGGTGGGCTTCACGCTGGACCGCGAAATGGGTTCCTGGGTACTGACGCACGAGAACATCCGCGTGCCCGAAGACACCAAGGAATTCGCCATCAACATGTCGAACATGCGCCACTGGGCTCCGCCCGTGAAGCGCTACATCGACGATTGCCTGGCCGGCTCGACCGGCCCCCTGGGCAAGGACTACAACATGCGCTGGATCGCCTCGATGGTGGCCGACGTGCATCGCATCCTGACCCGCGGCGGCATCTTCATGTACCCCTGGGACGCCCGCGAACCCGGCAAGGCCGGCAAGCTGCGCCTGATGTATGAGGCCAACCCGATGAGCTTCCTGGTCGAACAGGCCGGCGGCGCGTCGATCAACGGCGTCCAGCGCATCATGGACATCCAGCCCGACAAACTCCACCAGCGCGTCAGCGTGATCCTGGGCTCGAAGAACGAAGTCGAGCGCGTGGGCCGCTACCACGCCGAGGAAGCGGCGAAGTAATGCCACGCTGAAAAGCAAAAGCCCCTTGATTGCTCAAGGGGCTTTTTTCATTGCGGCTCTGGCGCAACGGCGGTCACTTGACCTCTTCGATGGACTTCACATCGTCCTTGTTGACTTTGACTTTCTTGCCGTCCTTGTCGTACTCATACATGCCGGCATCTTCATCGTAAGACGGCGTATCGGGCGTCACGGTCGAGCTCCCGTCCCGTTGCTGAATGACCGAGGGCGACGAGCATCCGGCCAGTACCCCAACTCCGGTCACCACCAGGGCCAACGTCATGGTCTTCAGGTTCATGGGCGTGTTCTCCAAGTGTGAATAGGTGAATTCACTGTATCGGGAACCTGGCCCCAATAAGGTGTCGGGTTGTGGCCAAATTGCGAAAGAACGTAATACCCGCGTCCCACATTATAAAAAACCCCTTGCGGATGAACCGGCAAGGGGTTTTTGCACTTACATAAACCGCAAGCGGTTACAGGTTCAGACCTTCGCGTTGGCCTCGATGAAGCGGCGTACATCAGCCAGCGTGCAATCCATGATTTCCACGCGCTGCGGCAGCGATTCCAGATTGGCCAGGTTGCCCGGCGGCGTTGCCGGACGGCCCAGGGCTTCTTCGATGGTCTCGGAGAACTTCGCCGGCAAGGCGGTTTCCAGCACCAGCATCGGCACGCCCGGCTCGACGAATTCGCGCGCCACCTTCACGCCGTCCGCCGTGTGCGGATCGACCAGCACGCCGGTCTCGTCGTACAGCGCGCGTATCGTCGCCAAGCGGGCCTCGTGCGAGCTTTGGCCCGACACGAAACCGTAGCGCGATTCAAACTGCGGCTTCAGGTCGGACAAGTCGAACGAGCCATCTTGCGCCAGCGTGGTCCACAAGGCCTTCACGCGGGCGGCGTCGCGGCCCACCAGATCAAAGACAAAGCGTTCGAAATTCGATGCGCGTGAGATGTCCATGGACGGGCTGGAGGTGGCGTAGGTCTGCTCGGCCGGACGCGGACGGTAAACGCCCGTGCGGAAGAACTCTTCCAGCACGTTGTTCTCGTTCGTGGCCAGCACCAGGCGGCGCACCGGCAAGCCCATGCTGCGCGCGATGTGGCCCGACAGGATGTTGCCGAAGTTGCCCGACGGCACGGCAAACGACACCTGTTGGCCCGGCTTGTCGGTGGCGCGCAACCAACCGTGGAAGTAATACACCACCTGGGCGGCGATGCGCGCCCAGTTGATGGAGTTGACCGCGCCCAGGCGGTACTTGGTCTTGAAGTCCAGGTCGCTGGCCAAAGCCTTGACGATGTCCTGGGCTTCATCGAACACGCCGCGCACCGCGATGTTGTGGATGTTTTCGTCTTGCAGCGAATACATCTGCGCGCGCTGGAAGGTGCTCATGCGGCCATGGGGCGACAGCATGAACACCGCCACGCCCTGCTTGCCGCGCAAGGCGTATTCGGCAGCCGAACCCGTGTCGCCGGACGTGGCGCCCACGATGTTCAGCGTGGTGCCGCGCTTGGCCAGCACGTATTCGAAGACCTGGCCCAGGAACTGCATGGCCATGTCCTTGAACGCCAGCGTCGGGCCTTCCGACAAGCCCAGCAGCGTCAATCCGCCGTCCAGCGGACGCAGCGGCACGATGTCTTCGCTGTTGAAGATTTCTTGCGTGTAGGCGGCGCGCGTCAGGCGGCGCAGGTCGTCGGCGGGAATGTCGGTGGCGAAGAGCGACAGCACTTCGAACGCCAGATCCGCATACGACAGGCCGCGCCAGGACTCGAGCATTTGCTCGGACACTTGCGGCAGTTGTTCCGGCACGGCCAGGCCGCCGTCCGGCGCCAGGCCTTCCAGCAGGATGTCGGAAAACGGTTGGGCGGCCATGCCGCCACGGGTCGAGATGTATTTCATGTCAGGTTCTCCACGCGCAAGCGGGTGACCTTGGACCGCACGAACGGCATCGCCTCGATACGCTCGATGGCCTGATTGATGTTGCCTTCCACGGCCTCATGCGTCAGGAAGATGATGTCGGCGCCGCCAATGTGAGAGGGCTGCTGGATCATCGAGCCAATCGAAATGGAACGGTCGGCCAGAATGCGGGCGATGTCCGCCAGCACGCCCGGCTGGTCGTCCACGCGCAGGCGCAGGTAGTAAGACGTGCTGACGAGTTCGATCGGCAGGATCGGCGTGTCCGACATGGCATCCGGCTGGAAGGCCAGGTGCGGCACGCGGTTGCCCGGGTCGGCGGTGTGCAGGCGCGTCACGTCGACCAGGTCCGCCACCACGGCCGATGCGGTGGGCTCTTCGCCCGCGCCCTGGCCGTAGTACAGCGTGGGGCCGACCGCGTCGCCCTTGACCAGCACGGCGTTCATCGCGCCTTCCACATTGGCCAGCAAACGCTCGGACGGCACCAGGGCCGGATGCACGCGCAGCTCGATGCCGTCGGGGCGACGCTTGGTCACGCCCAGCAGCTTGATGCGGTAGCCCAGGCGCTCGGCGTGTTCGATGTCTTCGGCGGCCAGTTGCGAGATGCCTTCGATGTAGGCGCGGTCGAACTGGACCGGCACGCCAAAGGCCAGCGAGGCCAGCAGCGTCAGCTTGTGCGCGGCGTCCACGCCTTCCACGTCGAAGGTGGGATCGGCTTCGGCGTAGCCCAGGCGCTGGGCTTCGGCCAGCACGTCGGCGAACGGCAGCCCGCGCGAGCGCATTTCGGACAGGATGAAGTTGGTGGTGCCGTTGATGATGCCGGCCACCCACTGGATGCGGTTGGCCGTCAGGCCTTCGCGGATCGCCTTGATGATGGGGATGCCGCCGGCCACCGCGGCTTCGAACGTGACCATGACGCCGCGCTCGTAGGCGGCGGCGAAGATCTCGTTGCCGTGCTTGGCCAGCAGCGCCTTGTTGGCGGTGACGACATGCTTGCCGTTGGCGATGGCTTCCATCACCAGTTCCAGCGCCAGCGTGTCGCCGCCGATCAATTCAACGACGATGTCGATTTCCGGGTCGCGCACTAGCGCGTGCACATCGGTATCGACCAGAATCGAGTCGCCCACGCGAGCGCGCGCCTTGGCCACGTCGCGCACGGCGGCGCGGGTGACTTCAATGCGGCGGCCGGCGCGGCGGGCGATCTCTTCCGCGTTGCGCGACAGCACGGTCCACGTGCCGCCGCCAACCACGCCAAGACCAAGCAGGCCCACCTTCATGGGACGCATCGCGCCGCCCTCGGGGCCTTGCGCGACGGGTGAGCGTTCAGGGGTATTCATTTCAGCAATCCGTCCTTGCGGAACATATCTTTGATGCCGCGCACCGCTTGCCGGGTGCGCTGCTCGTTTTCGATAAGAGCGAAGCGTACGTAGTCGTCGCCATACTCGCCGAAGCCGATCCCGGGGGACACGGCCACTTTCGCATCCGACAGGACACGCTTGGCAAATTCCAAAGAGCCCATCGCCCGGTAGGGCTCGGGGATCTGCGCCCAGATATACATGGACGCCTTGGGAATTTCCACATTCCAACCTGCTTCATGCAGACCGCGCACGAGCACGTCGCGGCGGCTTTGGTATTGGGCCACGATCTCGCTCACGCAATCCTGCGGGCCGTCCAGAGCGGCGATGGACGCCACCTGGATCGGCGTGAACGTACCGTAGTCGTGATAGCTCTTGATGCGCGCCAGCGCGTTGACCAGCTCGCGGTTGCCGACCATGTAGCCGATGCGCCAGCCCGCCATGTTGTAGCTCTTGCTCATCGTGAAGAACTCGACGGCCACATCGCGCGCGCCGGGCACTTGCATGATGGACGGCGCCACGTAGCCGTCGAACGTGATGTCGGCGTAGGCCAGGTCATGCACCACCAGGATGTCGTGTTCCTTGGCCAGCGCCACGACTCGCTCAAAGAACGACAGGTCCACGCACTGCGCGGTCGGGTTGCTGGGAAAGCCCAGCACCATCATCTTGGGCTTCGGGATGGATTCGCGCACCGCGCGTTCCAGCTCTTCGAAGAAGTCGACGCCGGGCGTCATGCGCACCGAGCGGATGTTGGCGCCGGCAATCACCGCGCCATAGATGTGGATCGGGTAGCTGGGGTTGGGCACCAGCACCGTGTCGCCGCGATCCAGCGTGGCCAGCATCAAGTGCGCCAGGCCTTCTTTGGAGCCGATCGTGACGATGGCTTCGGAATCCGGGTCGAACTCGACCGCGTAGCGGCGCTGATACCAGTCACAGATGGCCTTGCGCAGACGCGGGATGCCCTTGGACACCGAATAGCCGTGCGTGGTCGGGCGCGAGGTGGCCTCAACCATCTTGTCGACGATGTGCTTGGGCGTTGCGCCGTCCGGATTACCCATGGACATATCGATGATGTCCTCGCCCCGCCGACGCGCCGCCATCTTGAGCTCGCCAGTAATGTTGAAAACGTACGGGGGCAAACGCTCGATGCGAGAGAACTTCCTCATGATGGGAATCCTTAGGGGCGGAAAGGGCGAAAAAACCAGGGCGCGGTCGCGCGAAGGGGAAAAGGGCTCAAAGCCGCGCCAGCTCACGTTTGCAGCGCAGCAAAACCCTGTAATCTAGCGCAACGACGGCCATGCGGCAAATGGGGTGAAAACGGGTCCGTTTCCCCATTGAAAAGACAGGCTTTTTTTCGACTGCCCACAAGCGCCAAAAACCACGTTGTTGCAAGGCAGGGAATCCGCTTATACCGTCGAGCAACGAAGCCCCCAACACTGCAACCCATGGCGAGTCTGATGCGCTATCATCAAGCCCATCAAGCCGGAGTTTTTATTGAAGCTGCATACCGATCCTGCAACGGCCGCGCTGAACACCGTCACCGCCTACGGTGAGGGTTACATCGAGGTCAACCAAGTCCGTTTTTCTTCGTCGGTCGCATTTGGCCCCGAAGGCGAAGTTGCCGAATGGCCCGCTGCATCGCCGGCCGACATCACCTCTTCCCTGTTGCATCAGGCGGCCGGTTTGACCGAGCCCGTCCGCGACCCGATGGCCTTCCTGGATGAACCGGAAGCCAGCCCCAGCCGCCCGGCCAATGCGCCCGAAGTGCTGCTGGTGGGCACGGGCGCCCGGCAACAGTTCCTGCGTCCCGAAGTGTTGCGTCCCCTGTTGGCCATGGGAATCGGCGTCGAGATCATGGACACGCACGCCGCCTCTCGCACCTACAACATCCTGATGGCCGAGGGCCGGCGCGTGGTCGTCGCCCTTATCCCTCCCAACGGAGAATCACAGAAATGACGCCCAGCATCGGCAAGCCCGCCCCGCCATTCACCGCGGAAAGCACCATTGGTCCGATCAGCCTTGACCAATGCCAGGGCCGCGCCGTGATCCTGTATTTCTACCCCAAGGACAACACGCCTGGCTGCACCACCGAAAGCCAGGACTTCCGCGACCTGCACGCCGAATTCCTGGCGGCCAGCGCCGTGGTCATCGGTATCTCGCGCGACTCGCTGAAGTCGCATGAGAACTTCAAGGCCAAGTACGAACTTCCTTTCCCCCTCATCTCCGACGCCGACGAAACCGTGTGCAATCTGTTCGGCGTCATCAAGCAGAAGAATATGTACGGCAAGCAGGTGCGAGGCATTGAGCGCAGCACCTTTTTGATCGACGCCTATGGCGTGCTGGTGCAGGAGTGGCGCGGGGTGAAGGTCCCGGGCCACGCCAAGGAAGTCCTGCAGGCCGCAAAAAGCATCGGTTAGCCGTACTAGGAACAGCCGTCAGGCGCTATAGCTGGCCCACCCTGGAGAGTGACGCATATGCCGCTTCCGAAGTTGCCCACCCGTCCCGCAGCCATCCTGACCTTCCCCTCGGGCGAAACCGCCCGGGCGCAGGCCCGCACCACCAAGACTGCCGCTGCGCAGTCCAACGCCCAAGCCGTGCTTGCCGATGACGACGACGAGCTGCTCATGCAGCCTGAACTCGACGGCATGACGACGCCGGCCCGCAAGGCGCAGATTCCCGCGCCTGCTCGCCAAGTGCCTCCGCCTGCCCCCGCACCCGCCGCCAGCACACCGGCGCGTCCGGCCAAGGCCGCATCCAGCCCGACCAAACGCGCCAAGCCGCGCGCCCAGAACGAACCGCGCAAGCTGTTCGTCCTGGACACGAACGTGCTGCTGCACGACCCCAGCTCGCTGTTCCGCTTTGAAGAGCACGACATCTTCCTGCCGATGATGACGCTGGAAGAGCTGGACCACCAAAAGAAAGGCATGTCGGAAGTGGCGCGCAACGCGCGCCAGGTCAGCCGCTCGCTGGACGCGCTGGTTCAAGACGCCACGCAACTGGACGAAGGGCTGGAACTGGCCAAGCTGGGCAACAAGGATGCCACCGGCCGCCTGATGTTCCAGACGACCGCCATCCACAGCACGCTGCCGTCCGACTTGCCCATGGGCAAGGCCGACAACCAGATCCTGGGCGTGGTCCGCGCCTTGCAAGAAAAATTCCCGCAGCGTGAAGTGGTGCTGGTGTCCAAGGACATCAACATGCGCCTGAAGGCGCGTGCGCTGGGCATGGCGGCGGAAGACTACTTCAACGATCACGTCCTGGAAGACTCGGACCTGATGTATTCGGGCGTGATGCAGTTGCCCGAAGACTTCTGGAACAAGCACGGCAAGGACGTGGAATCGTGGCAGCAAGGCGGCACCACCTTCTACCGCATCCACGGCCCGCTGTGCTCACAGTTCGTCGTCAACCAGTTCGTTTACTTCGAAGGCCAGATGCCGCTCTACGCGCAGGTGCGCGAAGTCAGCGGCAAGATGGCGGTGCTGGCCACCCTGCGCGACTACACCCACGGCAAGAACAACGTCTGGGGCATCACGGCGCGCAACCGCGAGCAGAACTTCGCCATGAACCTGCTGATGAACCCGGAGTGCGACTTCGTGTCGCTGCTGGGCCAGGCGGGCACGGGCAAGACGCTGTTGGCGCTGGCGGCCGGCATTACGCAGGTACTGGAAACCAAGCGCTACACCGAAATCATCATGACGCGCGTCACGGTGCCTGTCGGCGAAGACATCGGTTTCCTGCCCGGCACGGAAGAAGAAAAGATGTTGCCCTGGATGGGCGCGCTGGAAGACAACCTGGATGTGCTCAATATGGGCGAAGGCGAAGGCAACGGGGACTGGGGGCGCGCCGCTACCATGGACCTGATCCGTTCGCGCATCAAGGTCAAGTCGCTGAACTTCATGCGCGGCCGCACGTTCCTGAACAAGTACCTGATCATCGACGAAGCGCAGAACCTTACGCCCAAGCAGATGAAGACGCTGGTGACCCGCGCGGGCCCCGGCACCAAGGTGATCTGCCTGGGCAACGTTGCCCAGATCGATACGCCGTACCTGACCGAAGGCAGCTCGGGCCTGACATTCGTCGTCGACCGCTTCAAGGGCTGGCCGCATTCCGGCCACGTCACCTTGCAGCGCGGCGAACGTTCGCGCCTGGCCGACTACGCGGGGGATGTGCTGTAAGGCACTGTTCTCCTTCGCATAAAAAAAGCCCCTTGAATCGCTTCAAGGGGCTTTTTCTTGCCTGGACACCCAGGCCGACGTTCTTACTTGTCGGCCGCGTTGGTGATGGCATTGCCGGCCCGGGACATATCGCGGCCCATGCCCGCCACGGTATTGCAACCGGCGAGCACGAATCCGAATACGACAAAGGCGGTCAGCACGATCTTGCCGCGCATGCTGTCAACTCCTGAACAAAAATTATCGAAGCAAAGGGGTCAGACGATCTGCACGCGCAGTTCGCCCAGCCCTTCCACGCCACCGGTGATCACATCGCCTTGCACCACGGCGCCCACGCCTTCGGGCGTGCCGGTGAAGATGATGTCGCCCGGTTGCAGTTCAAACAGGCCCGACAGGTAGGAAATGCTTTCCGGAATATTCCACAGCATCTGCGAGATGTCGCTCGCCTGCTTGCGCTGGCCGTTCACGTCCAGCCAGATCGCGCCCTTGTCCAGCGTACCGACGACGCTGCGCGGGTGGATCGGGCCGATCGGGGCGGACTCATCGAAGGCCTTGCCGATTTCCCAGGGGCGGCCCTGCTTTTTCATTTCGCCTTGCAGGTCGCGGCGGGTCATGTCCAGACCCAGCGCGTAGCCCCACACGCAATCGTTGGCTTGGTCGACCGGAATGTCGCGGCCGCCCTTGCCCAGCACCACGACCAACTCCATTTCGTAATGCAGGTTCGAGGTCTTGGGCGGGTACGTCATCTTGCCCGTCTCGCCGTCGGCCACCGAACGCACGGCGTCGGCGGGCTTGCAGAAGAAGAACGGGTCTTCACGGCCGGTGAAACCCATTTCCTTGGCGTGTTCGGCGTAGTTGCGGCCCACGCAGTAGACGCGGCGCACCGGGAACAGCGCGGCGCTGCCGGCAACGGGGACCGCCACGGGCGGTTGGGGAGGTAATACGTAGTCCATGAGCGATCAACCTATGACAAGTACGTGACTGTAAACCGGCCAATATCTTACCCCCGGCGACCGGGGGCATTCTCAGCCGGGGGCCGCCCGGCAATAAAAATCAACCGCGAGTTTATCCCGTTCCGGGCGGCACGGCGCGCCCAGCCTGCGTTCAGGAAAACGTAGGGATTTCGCCGTCGAACACCACCAGGCGCTCGATGAAATCGGCCATGTAGGTTTTCATTTCCTGATGCGCGGGCGACACCTGGTAGCGGTCATGCGCCGCGCTGTCCGTGAAAGCCGCCACCACGGCGTGCGTCAGGCCATCGGCCCGGCTGGCCTGGTTAGGCCGGAACGCATAGCCCGACACCCCCTCGCATTCGGCCAGGATCCGCTCGCAATAGCCCTGAACGCGGGCATGAAAATCGCCGTTGGCGGCGGGCGACAGTTGCAACATCACCACATGCAGGAACATCAGGACTCCTTTTTAGCGCCCGTCGCGGCCAACCAGGCGCGCGACACCAAGCCCATGATGCCGTCTCGAAACAGCAGCACGCATAGAACAAAGATTGCCCCCTGCACGATCAGCACCCACGACCCCAGCGGCGCCAGGTAATTCTGCAGGGATACAAACGTCAGGGCGCCGACCAGCGGACCGAATACCGTGCCGATGCCGCCCAGAAGCGCCATCAGCACCACCTCGCCATTGGCATGCCAGTGCACGTCCGTCAGCGACGCCACGCCGAACACCAGCACCTTCAGCCCGCCCGCCAAGCCCGCCACCGAGGCCGACAGCGTGAACGCCAGCAACTTGTAGCGCGACGTGGAATATCCCAATGAGCGCGCCCGCTGCTCGTTGTCGCGCACCGACCGGATCACTTCACCGAACGGGGAGTTCAGCACGCGCAGCACGAAGGCATAGCCCAGGGCAAATACGGCCAGCGTGAAGTAGTACATCGGCATCACGTTTTGCAGATCAAAAATGCCGAACAGCTTGCCGCGCGGCACGCTTTGCAAGCCGTCTTCACCACCCGTGAAGCCCGCTTGCACCGCAATGAAGTAGACCAGTTGCGACAACGCCAGGGTGATCATCGCGAAGTAGATGCCCTGGCGACGGATGGCGATGGCGCCGAACACCAGCCCCAGCAGCCCGCCCGTCACCACGCCCGCCAAGAGCCCGAGTTCCGGCGTGGCGCCCAACAACTTCATCACGATGCCGGTTGCATACGCGGCCGCGCCAAAGAATGCCGCATGGCCGAACGACAGCAGGCCCACATAGCCCACCAGCAGATTGAATGCCGCGGCGAACAGCGCGAAGCACAACACCTTCATCAGGAACGTGGGGTAGACGAACCAGGGCGCGGCCAACGCCACCACGGCCAGCACCGCCATCGACACGCGCATCGCGCGACGGCTCAGTTGCACGGGTTGGCGCGTGGCTTCGGCCGCCAGCACGTTTTGCACCTGCAAGGGCTTGCCGAACAGCCCGGCCGGCTTGCACAGCAGCACCAGCACCATGATGATGAAGATCGCCAGGTTGGCGGCCTCGGGGTAGAACACCTTGGTCAGGCCTTCGATGATGCCCAGCCCGAAGCCGCTGACGATGGCGCCCATGATGGACCCCATGCCGCCAATCACCACCACCGCGAATACCACCACGACCAGGTTCGACCCCATCATCGGGCTCACCTGGTAGATGGGCGCCGCGATCACGCCCGCCACCGAGGCCAGCGCCACGCCCAGCGCGTAGGTCAGCGTGATCAGCAAGGGCACGTTGATGCCGAACGAACGCACGATGGTGGGGTTCTCGGTCGCGGCGCGCAGCATGGCGCCCCCGCGCGTTTTCTCGATCAGCACCCATACCGCCAGGCAAAGCACCAACGACACCACCACCGCCCAGCCGCGATACCACGGCAGGAACATGAAGCCCAGGTTCACGCCCCCCGTCAACGCCTTGGGGATGGTGTAGGGCAAGCCCGACACGCCATAGGCCTGGCGCAGCCCCCCTTCAATCAGCAGGGCAATGCCAAAGGTCAGCAGCAGCCCATACAAGTGGTCCATGCGATAGGTGCGGGAAATCAGCAAGCGTTCGACCACGACGGCGAACACCGCCATGATCAGCGGCACCAGCACCAGCGCGGCCCAGTAGTTCACGCCCAGGTAATTCAGCAGCATCCAGGCCAGGAACGCGCCGGCCGTGTACTGCGCGCCATGGGCGAAGTTGATGATGTTCAACAGGCCGAAAATCACCGCCAGCCCGATCGAGAGCAAGGCGTAGAAAGAACCGTTGATCAGGCCAAGCAGAAGCTGGCCGAACAGCGCCGAGGACGGCACACCGAAAATTTCGAACACAGGGATTCTCCTTTCAGACGCCCAGGCGCGCCGCGATCCGGGCGGGATCGCTGCGCGCCTCATCCGCCGACAACTGATCCACCACGCAGCCGTGCTCCATGACGTAGTGGCGGTCGGCCACCTTGGTCGCAAAGCGGAAGTTCTGCTCGACCAGCACGATGGTGAAGCCGCGCGCTTTCAGCGTGCGGATGGCTTGCCCGATCTGTTGCACGATGACGGGCGCCAAGCCTTCGGTGGGCTCGTCCAGCAGGATCAATTGGGCGCCCGTGCGCAGGATGCGCGCGATGGCCAGCATCTGCTGCTCGCCGCCCGACAGGTTGCCGCCGGAACTGGCGCTGCGTTCACGCAGGTTTGGAAACAGCGTGTAGATCTCGTCCAGCGACATGCCGCCGTCGGCCAGCCGTGGCGGCAGCATCAGGTTTTCGGTGACGCTAAGGCTGCGGAACACCGCGCGCTCTTCGGGGCAATAGACCACGCCCAGACGCGGAATGCGGTGCGGCGCCATGCCCACGGTTTCTTGGCCGTTCAGCCGGATGGAGCCGCGCCGCTTGTCCATGATGCCCATGATGGCGCGCAAGGTGGTCGTCTTGCCCGCGCCGTTGCGGCCCAGGATGGTGACGAGTTCACCCCGATTCACGTCGATGTTCACGCCGTGCAGCACGTGCGATTCGCCGTACCAGGCGTTAAGGTCCTTGATTGCCAGCATGTCAGTGCGCCTCCTCGTCCGAACCCATGTACGCGGTGATGACGCGCTCGTCGCGCGACACCGCCGCGTAGTCGCCCTGCGCCAGCACGGCGCCGCGCGCCAGCACGGTGATGGTGTCGGACAGGTCCGCCACCACGGACAGGTTGTGTTCGACCATCAGAATGCTGCGATTGGCCGACACGCGCCGGATCAGCGCCGTGATGCGGACCACGTCTTCCTGGCCCAGGCCGGCCATGGGTTCGTCCAGCAGCATGATCTCGGGCTCCAGCGCCAGCGTCATCGCGATCTCAAGCGCGCGCTTGCGGCCGTAGGGCAAGAGCGCCGCCGTCGCGTCCGCCAGATTGGCCAGGCCGACCGCGTCCAGCAGTTCCATCGCGCGTTCGTTCAGGTGGTCCACGCTGCGCCGGCTGCGCCAGAAGCGCATGCCGTCGCCATGCTGGCGCATCAGCGCCACACGCATGTTCTGAAGCACCGTCAGGCCCAGGAACACCGCCGAGATCTGGAATGACCGCACGATGCCCAGGCGCGCGATCTGTTCCGGCGCCAGCGCCGTGATATCGCGGCCACGGTAGTGGATGACGCCTTCATCGGGCGTCAGGAACTTGGTCAGGAGGTTGAAGCAGGTGGTCTTGCCGGCGCCGTTGGGGCCGATCAGGGCGTGGATGGAGCCTTCGTGCAGGGCAAGGGTCACGCCGTCGACGGCATTGAAGCCGCCAAAGCGCTTGACCAGCCCCTGGGCGGACAGAACCGCTTGGGTGCTTGGGGTCGTCATGATGGGCCTCTTACATGCGGGCCAACAGGCCGCCATCGATCGCCAGGACATGCCCGTTGACGAACGAAGCGGCCTTCGAGGCCAGATACACCACGGCGGGCGCGACATCTTCCGGCGTCGCCCAACGGCCCACCGGCACCGAGGCCGACAGGAACGATTGAAACTGCGGGTTGTCTTGCAGGCCCTGCGTGAAGTCGGTGCGCACGAAACCCGGCGCCAGCGCGTTGCACGTCACGCCGCTGGCGCCATATTCCACGGCCAATGCCCGCGTGAAAGCGGCGATGGCGCCCTTGGCGGTGGCATAGGCCGCAATGTTGGGCATGGTGGCCTGCCCCGCCACCGAAGACATCAACACGATACGGCCGAAACCGCGCTTGCCCATGCCCGGCAGCACGGCGCGCGCACAATGAAAGGCGCCGTTCACGTGCACGTTCTGCAAGGCCTGCCATTCGGCGGGCGTCATCTCGACCACGGGTTTGCGATTTTGATTGCCGGCGTTGCTGACCAACACGTCAATGGCCAGGCCGGCGTCTTCCATCTGAGCCACCGCGTCGGATACCGCTCCGGCGTCGGCCACGTCGAAGGGCGCGCCATGGGCGTCGATACCCAGCGCCGCCAGCTTCGTGGCGGCGGCATCGCACGCGGCTTGCGACAGGTCGTTGACCACCACCCGCGCGCCCGCTCGACCCAGGGCTTCGGCAATGGCGTAGCCCAGCCCCCGGGCCGCGCCCGTCCCCCGCGCGACGCGCCCCGCCAGACCGAACGTCTGGTCCAGATAGTCGTGTTTCAAGCTTGTCTCCTTGTTTTATGCACCGAATCTCTAGGTCCGGCCTGTGTCGTCCTTGCTTTCCGGCTGCAAAAACAAAGTTGACATCAATCTCAATATACGCGACTATTTTTAAACGCTCAATAACAAGATTTTTGCTTTATCTTCGATAACGAGTAATGGCTAGGAGACAATCATGGCCCTCGAAACCCCCGGCTGCCCCGCCGCCAATGCGCTGCCGCCCCTGGCATCGCGCTTTCTGAAAGTGGCCGAGCTGCCCTGGAAGCCCACGCAGGTGGAAGGCATCGACATGAAGGTGCTGATGCAGGACAAGGAAAGCGGCCTGCTCACCGCCCTGTTCCGTTGGCAGCCCGGCACCGAACTGCCGCTGCACGAACACGTGGAAGTCGAACAAACCTATGTGCTGGAAGGCTCCATCGTGGACGCCGAAGGCGAGGTCTGCGCGGGCGATTACGTCTGGCGTCCGCGCGGCAACCAGCACGTGGCCCGCGCGCCCAACGGCGCGCTGGTGCTCAGCTTTTTTCTCAAGCCCAATCTGTTCATCGACGCCTACGCCGGCCAGACGCTGGAATAGGCCACCCGGCTTTTCAACCCTGCAAAGACCCTGCCATATCCCGCGTGACCGCCCGGCACAGGGCGGCGCGCAAAAGAACTAGCCCCCAAGGAGACACCCCATGAAGACCCGTTTCAAGAACAGCCTTGCCGCCTGCGTGTTGGGCGCCCTGTCCGTGCCCGCCATGGCGCAGGTATCGGACGATGTCGTGAAGATCGGCGTGCTGGGCGACCAGTCCGGCATGATGGCGGACCTGTCCGGCAAGTTCGGCGTCGAGGCCGTGAAGATGGCGGTTGAGGATTTCGGTGGCAAGGTGCTGGGCAAGCCCATCGAAGTGATCTCGGCCGACCATCAGAACAAGGTGGACATCGGGGTGTCGATCGCGCGGCGCTGGTACGAAAACGACAAGGTGGACCTGATCCTGGACGTGCCCAACTCGGCCATCGCTTTGGCCGTGCAGGACCTGACCCGCCAGATGAAGCGCGTGGTGATCTTCACCAGCGCGGGCTCGGCCGACTTGACCGGCAAGGCGTGTTCGCCCAATGGCATGCACTGGACCTACGACACCTATGCCTACGCCACCGGCGTGGCCAATGGCGTGATCGAAGACGGCGGCAAGAGCTGGTTCTTCATCACGTCCGACTACGCTTTCGGCCATTCGCTGGAACGCGACGCCATGGCCGTGGTGAAGGCCAAGGGCGGGCAAGTGGTGGGCAGCGTGCGCCATCCCATCGCCAGCTCGGACTTCTCGTCGTTCCTGTTGCAGGCGCAGGCATCGAAAGCGCAGGTCATCGGCCTGGCCAACGGCAGTGGCGACACCATCAACAGCATCAAGCAGGCATTCGAGTTCGGCATCATGGGCAGCAAGCAACGCGTGGCCGCGCTTTTCATGAGCATCGTCGACGTGCGCAGCGTGGGGCTGGAATACGCGCAGGGGCTGAACCTGGTGGAACCCTTCTACTGGGATCAGGACGACAAGGCACGCCAGTGGTCCGAACGCTACTTCAAGCGCACGGGCCGCATGCCGTCGATGGTGCAGGCCAGCAACTACAGCGCCACGATGCACTACCTGAACGCCATCAAGGCCGCGGGCTCGGATGCATCAGAACCCGTGCTGAAGAAAATGCACGAGACGCCCATCAATGACTTCATGACCGAGAACGGCCGTATCCGCGAAGACGGGCGCATCATGCGCGACCTGTACCTGTTCCAGGTCAAGAAGCCGTCGGAGTCCAAGCGCGAGTGGGACTACTACAAGCTGGTGCGCAAGATTCCGGCCGAACAGGCGTTCCGCCCGCTCAAGGACGGCGGCTGCTCGCTGGTGAAGTCGTGATGGACGGCGCGCTGTCGCTCTTGGCCGGCAAGCGCGCCGTCGTCACGGGGGGCGCCCACCCCCGTGGCATCGGCGCGGCGGTCGTCGCCCTGTTTCTTGCGCAAGGCGCCACCGTCGCGGTGCTGGACCATGCCTACCCCGAAGGCGGCGCCAGCGCGCTGAGCGATCGCCGCGTCAATCTGCACTGCGATGTCTCGCGCGGCGTCTCGTGCGAGGCCGCGATGGAACTGGCCAACGCGGCCTTGGGCGGCATCGACGTGCTGGTCAACAACGCCGGCATCGTCGCCGCCACGCGCATCTGGGATTTGCCCGAAGAGGAATTTCGTCGCATGGTGGACGTCAACCTGACCGGCACCTACAACGTCACACACGCCGCCCTGCCCGCATTGCTGGAAAGCACGCGGCAACCGGCCATCGTCAACCTGGGGTCCACTGCCGCCTTGCGCGGCGGCGGGCTGCTGGGCGGATCACACTACGCGGCGTCCAAGGGCGGCGTCATCAGCTTCACCAAGGCGTTGGCACGCGAACTAGGCCCGCGTGGCGTGCGCGCCAACTGCGTGGCGCCGGGCATTATTGAAACCGACATGACGCTGGGAAAATTCGGCGAAAATTGGGAACAAGAACTCAAACAGGGCATTCCGCTGCAACGCTTCGGCTCACCCGCCGAAGTGGCGCAAGCCATACTCTTCCTGGCCTCGGACCTGTCCTCGTATTCAACCGGCATCGTGGTCGACGTCAACGGCGGCTTCCACATTCACTAGGCACGTCCCGAAGCAATGAGCACTCCCGATCGCATGCTGTCCATACTCGACCTTTTTCGCGACGACACCACCGCCGCGTTCCAGGAGGACGTCATGGCGCATCTGGATTGCTCGCGCGCCACGGCGTATCGGTATTTGAAGTCACTGACCGAAAGCGGGCTGCTGGCACCCACGGCGGGCGGCGCCTATGTGCTGGGTTCGCGCATCATTGAACTGGACCGCCATCTGCGCCAGCACGATCCCTTGATGCGCGCCGCGCGCGACGTCATGCGCGCCACGGGCGACGAACTGCACGCCAACCTGATGCTATGCAGCTATTACGGCGACAAGGTCATGTGCGTGGACCGCTACTGGACCGACAACTCCATTGAATCGAGCTACGCGCGCGGTCGGCCCTTCCCCATGTTCCGGGGCGCCACGGCCAAGCCCATCCTGGCGAACCTGCCGCCCTACCAGTTGCGCAACCTGATGCTGTGGCACGCGGCCGAAATCCGCGAAGCCGGACTGGGCGAAGACTGGGACGAATTCCGCGCCAACCTGAAGCGGCTGCGCACGGCGGGCGTTTGCGTGTCGCACGGCGAGGTCGACCGTGGCCTGATGGGGATCGGCGCGGCCATCTTCAGCCCCGAGCAGAAAGTGGTGGGCAGCCTGGTGTTCATTGCCGCCCAGGCGCATACCTCGCCGCAGCGCCTGGAAGTATTGCAGGCGCGCATCCAGGTGGCGGCGGCCGAGGTGTCGCAGAACCTGCAAGCCCCACAAAGCAACGGCGCGGCGGCGATCGGCATCATGCCGTCGCGGCCGCGCCGCATCAGGGTCCCGGCCGGTGCATCACCGGCGCGGACCAAAGCCTGATCAGGCCTTGTTGTAGCGTTCGACGCTGTTCACGATTTCTTCGTGAGCGGCGTCCACGCCCTTCCAACCCTTGACCTTGACCCACTTGCCCTTTTCGAGATCTTTGTAGTGCTCGAAAAAGTGCTGGATGCGGGCGACGTCTTCGGTCGGCAGATCTTCGTACGACTTGATATTGCGGTACGGGGGGTACAGCTTTTCGATCGGCACGGCCAACAGCTTGGCGTCGCCGCCCGACTCATCGTCCATTTCCAGCACGCCGATGGCGCGGCAGCGCACGACGGCGCCGATCTGGATGGGGAACGGGGTCAGGACCAGCACGTCGGCGGGGTCGCCGTCTTCCGACAGGGTTTGCGGGATGTAGCCGTAGTTGCACGGGTAGTGCATGGCGGTCAGCATGAAGCGGTCAACGAAAATCGCGCCCGTGTCCTTGTCGACCTCGTACTTCACCGGGTCGGCGTTCATGGGGATTTCGATGATGACGTTGAAGTCTTCCGGCAGCTTCTTGCCAGGGGAGACGCGATCAAGACTCATGATTCAACCTTGTTGTTTGTCTGAAGAAATGTTCAAAGCGAGCCGTCGTCCTTGAACGGCGGCTTGGTCGCCGGCACCGGTGCCGATGCCGGGGCGGGCGTGGGCTTCGGGCTGGCGGCGGGCGCTGGCGTATACGTGGGCACGGGATCATCGAAAGCCGCCGCCGGAATCGGGGCGCTGTCGAAGTACTCGTCAATGTCGGACGTGCCGCCGGCCAGCGGCGCGTCTTCGGGCGCCAGCGCGCGGTCGCGCTGGTCGCGGCTGACGCGGGCATCCGGGTCCAGCACGTAGTCAGAGGCCGAAGCCGCCACCGCGGGCGGCAGCGGCGGGTAATCGCCGGTGACGTCGGCATCGCCGTCCGTGTCCGACATGCCCACCGCATAGCCGCCTTCGGCGTCCAGGTGATACGGATCGGAACCGGTATCCGCGGCGGGCAAGGCGGCATCGGCCGCCAACACCGGCAGCGCCATGCTGGCGGCGGTTGCCAGGCGCCAGTGACGCATGGCGTCGGCGGGCCGGTCCAGGCGGTCGTAGAGGCTGCCCAACAAAGCATGCGTCTGCGCGTCGCTGCGCCGGCTCAGGCTGCGCAAGAGATAACGCTCGGCCTGGCCCCACAATTGCCCGTTCAGGCACAGCATGCCCAACGCGGTGAGCAGGTCCGGGTCGGTCGGGCGCTGCTGCAGCCACGTCTCGGCCTTGGCAAGGCGGCGCGACACCTGCTCGGCTTCGCAGCGAGCGTAAGCCGCCACCAAGGTCGGGTTGAACTTGACGGCAATGGCGGCTTCCAGCACACGCGCCGCTTCGTTGGCTTCGCCCGCGGCATCAAAGGCGGCGGCGCCAGACAAGGCGATGTCGGGCAGCAGGCGCTCTTCGGCTTTCAGGTCTTTCCAGATGGCGCGCCAGCCGTCGCCATGGGCCGCCGCGCGCAAGCGCGCCGCGCCGGAAGCGTCGATCAGGGCGTCGGCTTCGGAGCGAGCCAGCGCGTTGCGGCGCACCAGGCCGCGAGCCAGGGTAAAGACCTGATCGTGGTGATGCAGCGCAGTGTGCGCGCGCAGCAGCAGGCGCATCGTGTGCAGGTGGCGAGCGCCGCCGTCAGCCAAGGGCGCAAGCACTGCCAGCGCGCGTTCGGGGCGGCCTTGGTCCAGCAGCATATCGGCCGATACCGTTGCCGTGGCTTCAACCATGCCCGGATCCGTACCGGCCTGCTCTTGCGCGGTGGCCAACAGGCGGTCGCGACGATCGAACTCGCCCAAGCCGTGCGCGGCGCGAGCCGCGGACAAGGCGGCCAGCACTCGGCGCGTCTGCACCTTGGTCTGGTCGAGCAGTTTGGTCAGGTCTTTTTCGGCGACGGCGTAGCGGCCTTCCAGCAGGCCGATCCAGCCGCGTTCCAGCAATTCATGGTCGCGCGCCTGCGCACGCTTGCCGCGCCACACGCGGACGCGGTCCGGAATGGCAAGCAGCCAGGCCAACAGGCGCAGGCCCACATAAAGCACGATGAAGGTCGCCACGACCAGCAGCACCGCCAGCGTGAGCGACATGTTGATGCGCCACGGCCAGACCAGCAACAGCACGTTGCCGGAATGCGAGCGCAGCACCACCGCCAGGGCGACGGCGATGACGGCGAGCAGCAGTGTCCAGAACCAGGTACGCATAAGGCTCAGTCCTGCTCGCTAGTCTTGAAACCCGCGGCGCGCAAGGCGGCCACGGCGTTCAAGCTGTCAGCCACTTCGGGCATGCGCACGGCGATGTCGGTCTGCGCCAACTCGCGTGCCAGCGTCTGCGCGGCGACGGTGTCGGGGGAGCGGCTGTCGAAGTACTTGGACAAGGTCACGCCCACGTTGTCGAGCTCGCTCTTCCAGACGGCCGGTTGACGCATCAGCATGGCCAGCTGGACGGTCAACAGGCGCTGGCGCAGCGTGCCGCGCACTTGATCGGCCTGTTCTGGCGACAGCAGCAGCGCGGCGGGTTCGTCAACGCGCTGGATGGTGATCAAGCCGCCCAATTCCTGGGCCAGTGCCGACCCGGCGCGGCCGGGCCACGAGACAACTTCCGCGCGCCAACGCTGCCACCACGGCGCGTCAGCGGGCAGGCCGGCTTGCGGATCAATGGCAGGCGCGGGCGCGACAGCCGGTTGGTTTTCGCCAGCGGCGGCCACGCCAGGGGCCACGGAATCGGGCACCAGCAACGGCGCCTTGCTCACCAGCGCCACCAGGCGCTCGATGCGCGCGGATTGGGCGGGGATGTCCACGGTGGACACCGCGCGCAGGCGATCCAGGTCGCCGTTGATGGCTTGCTGCAGGCTGGAGAAACGCGGGCGGTCGGCGCGCGCCAAGCGCGATTGCGCGGTTTCCAGCGCAACGATGGCGTTGGAGACGTTGCCGGCCAGGCGCAATTGCTGGTTGGCAATGGTCAGAAGGCGCTCAACGTCGTTGGCCAGCAGTTCATCGCTGGCGCTGTCATTGAAGTTCTGCCACGCCAGTTGCAGCGCGTTGTATTGGCTTTGCGTTTCGCGGACGGTGTCTTCAAGCTCGCCCACGCGGCCGGCTTGCGCCTGGGCCAAGGCCAGCGCTTCGCGCGTGTCCTTGCGTGCCTGCGCCACGTCGGCGGTCAGGGTGTCGATACGGGAAGCCACCTCGCGTCCGGCGGACACAAACTGGGTGCGTTGCTTCCACAGCGCATAACCCAGGCCGACGGCCAGCAGGATGACGATTATCAGGGCGGTGACCAAAGGGCCATTGCCGCGCTTGGCCGGACGGGCCTTGACGGGATCGGCCGGGGCCGATGCGGGCGCGCTTGCGCCCGGGGCGGCCGTGTGAACGACCGGATCGGTAGCGGGAGTCTTGTCTGTCATGACGCGATTGTATTCGGTGTCAGTCCGATGCAACGAATCAAGCAGCAACAAAAGCCTGGAATATCGACTCGTCGTTGGGCAAGCAGATTTTTACCATTGCTGAAGCGTCGGCGCCATGACAGGCGGGTAAGACGCGCCGCGCGAGCGAAGGGTGGGTCAGCACAAAACGGCATTGCTGCCACCATGGCGCCAGGCCCGCCGCGTCCAGGTTCGCGCGTATGGCATCCGCGCCCTCGCCGCTGGTGATGAGCCAGGTGGCGAAAACGCCCGCGTCCGCCCAGCGCCTCAACGCCGCCAGCGCCTCGGCATCCCAGACAGCCGGACGCCTGAGATAGGCCGCGTGGCGCGTGACGGCTATGCCGTGAGCCTCAAGCTTGTCGCCCAACCAGTCACGGCCCTGCGTGCCGCGCACCAGCAGCACGCGGGACGGCAAGCCGGGCAGGCCGCAAAGGACTTCCCACAAGGCTTCGGAATCGTGGCTGGGCGCGTCGTCGCCAGGATGCAAGACTGTTGTATTCGCGCAAAAGGCGGCCGATTCGCGCAGCGCTTGCGCGCTGGCGGGGCCGACCGTGGCGGCTATCACCTGAGCAGGCCAGGCGCCTTCGTCGTGCACCGCCGAGAGTTGCCGCAGGTATTGCTTGGCCGCGTTGCCACTGACGAACACGACCATGTCGAAGTCCGCCGGACGCGGCAACTGCGCGGCGGGAACGTCGAACGCATGAATTTCCAGCGCGGGAAGCGTGCAGGCGTGCCAGCCGGCGTCGGTCAGACGGCCGGCCAGCGCCTCGTTGCGGCCCTCGGGCCGCGTCAGGACGGCGACTCGGGCGGGGCTGGACATCAGTCCGGCCGGGGATCGGCTTGCAGCAGTTCCTGGAGGATGGCGGCGGCGCCGGCATCCAGCAGCTCTTGTGCAGCGGCTTCGCCCAGCGTTTCAGCATCGGCCACGGGGCCGCTGCGGGCCGTGTGGACCATGCGCTTGCCATCCGGCGAGGCGACCAGCGCACGTAGCGACAGCGTATCGCCCGAGATCTGGGCGAACGCCGCCAACGGCACCTGACAGGAACCACCCAGCTTGCGCGACACTGCCCGTTCGGCCAGCACGCACGAGGTGGTGGACGCGCTGATCAGCGGCGCCAGCCACGCGCGCATGTCGTCGCGGTCGTTGCGGATTTCGATGCCGAGTGCGCCCTGCCCCGCGGCCGGCAGGCTATCGGCCGGGTCCAGCAGGCTACGGATGCGTTCGGCCAGACCCAGGCGCTCCAGACCGGCCGCCGCAAGCACAATGGCGTCGTATTCGCCTTTATCCAGCTTGCCCAGGCGGGTGTCCAGATTGCCGCGTAGCGGCTTGACCACCAGTTCCGGAAAGCGCGCGCGTATCTGCGATTCGCGGCGCAGGCTGGACGTACCCACGACCGCGCCCGCCGGCAGATCTGCCAGGCTGGCATAGCGATTGGATACGAAGGCATCGCGCGGATCCGCGCGATCAAGAATGGCGCACAGCTCGAACGGAGCTTGCAGATCCACCGGCACGTCCTTCAAGGAGTGCACGGCCAGATCAGCGCGTCCGTCGAGCAACGCGTTTTCAAGTTCCTTGACGAACAAACCTTTGCCACCGACCTTGGACAAGGTTCGGTCCAGGATCTGATCGCCTCGGGTCGTCAGGGTAAGAAGCTCAACCGCGCACGCTGGGTACAGCGTGCGCAGCCGGTCGCGCACATGCTCAGCTTGCCAAAGGGCAAGCCGGCTGGCGCGGGTCGCAATGACCAGGCGTTGCGGAAGAGACACGAGCGGTCATCAAACGAAATTGGAGACGATGACCGTCGCGACTATCCCGAGGATGGCCAGCACGAAAAGGCCCTGAAGGAGGCTCAGGCCCGATTCGGATTGCTGGGGATCGACGGATCTACGCAGACTCATGTGCTGATTCCTTGGAAGCGGTTTTGCGGCTTGCAAGCCACCGTCCAAGGACAACAACGAGCAAGGCGCCGATAATTTCTGCAGCGATTTTAACCGTAGTCGGCTGAACACCGAATTGACGTTCGACAACCACATCGGTAATCAGCATGCCACCCGCGATCCAGCCCAGCAGAGCCGCGCCAAAGGTAACCACCAGCGGATACTTGTCGATCAGCTTCAGGACCAGGGTGCTGCCCCAGATGATGATCGGCACACTGACGATCAGGCCGAAGGCAACCAGGCCGATCTGATGGTCGGCGTGGGCGTTCTGGGCCGCGCCGGCAATGGCGATCACGTTGTCCAGGCTCATCACGAAGTCGGCGATGATGATGGTCTTGATGGCGGCGGCGATGGACGTTCCGCCCTTCACGTTGCCATGCGCATCGTCTTCGGGGACCAGGAGCTTGACGCCGATCCAGACCAGCAACAAACCGCCAACGACCTTCAGGAACGGAATCGACAGAAGCGTCAACGCAAAAGCGATCAGCACGACACGCAGGATGATGGCGCCCGCGGTGCCCCAAAGAATGCCCTGCATGCGCTGCTTGGGCGCCAAATTGCGGCACGCCAACGCGATCACGACCGCGTTATCGCCGCCGAGCAGGATGTCGATGAGAATGATCTGGAATACCGCTGCCCAACTCAGCGTCTGGAAAAACTCAAGCACTATAGAACCCCCGAAGGCATTTATGAAAAGAAAGGCCGGTCCCGAGCCGGCCATCCCGCCGCGCCGCGCGCGGC
>NZ_JBHFIZ010000006.1:0-148930 GCF_057334535.1 Achromobacter colocynthidis | reverse complement strand
CCCCCCCCCCCCCCCCCCCCCCCCCACGGCAGGATCATTCAAAACAACTGATTATTGTAATTCAGCTTTCATTCAGCTTTCTGGCGCATCAGTAAAACTTTACCAATTGCCAGCACCAGCACCGCGCCCAGCGCGCCCGTCATCAGCGCAAAGCTGTGATGGGTGATGCCCAAGGCCGCGTCAATACGCGCCACCGGTTCCTGCAAGGCGGGATCGCCGACCAGCAATTCACCAGCAATAAAGCCCAACAGTGCCGCACCCACCCAGACGATGACCGGGAAGCGCTCGATCACTTTCAACAGCAAGGTGCTGCCGAAGATAACCAGCGGGATGCTGATGGCCAAGCCCAGCACCAGCAAGGTCGTATCGCCCATTGCCGCGGCGGCAACCGCCACCACGTTGTCCAGGCTCATGACCAAATCGGCAATCATGATAGTGCGAATTGCGGTCAGAAGATTACCTTGCGTCTTGCCCGCGCCGTCCTCTTCGCCTTCCGGCAACAGCAGCGTCACGCCGATGTAGACCAGTAGCAACGCACCGATCAGCTTCAGGTACGGCAACAGCAACAACTTGGCCGCCACCAGGGTCAGCACGATACGCATGATGATCGCGGCGGCAGAACCTATCGTGATCGCTTTCTTTTGTTGTGCCGGAGGCAGCGAACGCGCCGCCAGCGCAATGACCACGGCGTTGTCGCCCGACAGCAAAATATTGACCCAAATGATCTGGAGCAGCGCTATCCAGAATGCCGCTGAACTGAGTTCCATGCCTCTCTTTCCTAGGTGTTGATCCCCCTAGGACGAACCAAATTAATGGATGAACAAAACAAGAGCCGTACTGGCCGTCTTCGTGCGAGCGCGACGGCATTCTTGCTGGGTACGAGCGAAATTTCTTTCATTATAGTTTCGTTCAGCTTGCCGAATGGTTGCACGGCCACGTTTTGGACGCGGGATTACCCTAGGAAAACACGGAAAATTTCGCCCTCACCCGAACGGCGGACGAACGAAAAAAAGCCCGCCGAAGCGGGCTTTTTGAACGCAATGCTGAAAACTTACAGCACCGACTTGAGCAGCTTGCCCATTTCGGAGGGGTTGCGCGTGGTGCGGATGCCGCAAGCTTCCATGACTTCCAGCTTGGCGTCGGCCGTGTCGGCGCCACCGGAGATCAGGGCGCCAGCGTGGCCCATGCGCTTTCCCGGAGGAGCGGTGACACCAGCGATGAAGCCGACGACCGGCTTCTTCATGTTGTCCTTCGCCCATTCAGCAGCGTTGACTTCGTCGGGGCCGCCGATTTCGCCGATCATGATGACGGCGTCGGTGTCGGGATCGTCATTGAACATCTTCAGGACGTCGACGTGCTTCAGGCCGTTAATGGGGTCGCCACCGATACCGACGGCGCTGGATTGACCCAGGCCCAGTTCGGTGACTTGCGCCACGGCTTCGTACGTCAGGGTGCCCGAACGGCTGACGATGCCGATACGACCCTTGCGGTGGATGTGACCGGGCATGATGCCGATCTTGATTTCGTCCGGCGTGATCAGGCCGGGGCAGTTCGGGCCCAGCAGCAGCGTCTTGCTGCCCTTGGCCTTCATGCGGTTCTTGACTTCCAGCATGTCGCGGACCGGGATGCCTTCGGTGATGCAGATCACCAGATCCAGTTCGGCTTCGACAGCTTCCCAGATGGCGGCGGCAGCGCCGGCGGGCGGCACGTAGATGACGGACACGGTTGCGCCGGTGTCAGCCTTGGCTTCCTTCACCGAAGCGAAGATCGGCACGCCTTCAAAGTCTTCACCCGCTTTCTTGGGGTTCACGCCGGCCACGAAGGCGGCTTTGCCATTGGCATACTCACGGCACATACGGGTGTGGAACTGGCCCGTCTTGCCCGTGATGCCCTGGGTGATGACTTTGGTGTCCTTGTTAATCAGAATCGACATTTGTGAATCCTTGGCAATTTCTTTTACCGCCGGGCCGTCCCAAGGTGGCAAGCTCCCCCATGGGGGGCAGCTAGCCACGAAGGGGCGCGGCGAGGGGGCATATTTACTTGACGGCGGCTACGACGCGGGTGGCCGCTTCGGCCATCGTGTCGGCGCTGATGATCGGCAGGCCGGAGTCGGCCAGCATCTTCTTGCCGAGTTCTTCGTTGGTACCCTTCATGCGCACGACCAGCGGCACGTTCAGGTTGACGGCCTTGCAAGCCGCGATCACGCCTTCGGCGATGACGTCGCAGCGCATGATGCCGCCAAAGATGTTGACCAGAATGGCCTTCACGCTCTTGTTCGCGAGCATGATCTTGAACGCTTCGGTGACCTTCTCGGCCGTAGCGCCGCCGCCGACGTCCAGGAAGTTGGCCGGCTCGCCGCCGAACAGCTTGATGGTGTCCATCGTGGCCATGGCCAGACCGGCGCCGTTCACCAGGCAGCCGATGTTGCCGTCGAGCTGGATGTAGGCCAGGTCGAACTTGCTGGCTTCGATTTCAGCGGGATCTTCTTCGTCCAGGTCGCGGTAGGCGACGATTTCCGGGTGGCGGAACAGGGCGTTGGAGTCGAAGTTGAACTTGGCGTCCAGGGCGATGATGTTGCCCTTGCCGTCGCGGTTCAGCGGATTGATTTCAACCAGCGACGCGTCGGTGTCCATGTAGCACTGATACAGCTTCTGGAACACGTCCACGGCTTGGGCGGTGGAGTCGGCGGGCAGGCCGATCGCGTTGGCGATCTTGGTGGCTTGCTCGGCGGACAGGCCGGTCAGCGGGTCGATGTATTCGGTGATGATCTTCTCGGGAGTCGAGTGAGCCACTTCCTCGATGTCCATGCCGCCTTCGCTGGAGGCGATGAAGGCGACCTTCTGCGTGGCGCGGTCAGTGACCAGCGACACGTAGTATTCCTTTTGAATGTCGGCGCCGTCTTCGATGTACAGGCGACGAACCTTCTGGCCTTCCGGGCCGGTCTGGTGCGTGATCAGCTGCATGCCCAGGATTTCCGAGGCCAGCTTGCGCACGTCGTCCAGCGAGCGCGCCAGCTTGACGCCGCCGCCCTTGCCGCGGCCGCCCGCGTGAATTTGTGCCTTGACGACCCACACCGGTCCACCCAGCTTTTCAGCGGCAGCCACGGCCTCGTCGACGGAAAGAGCGGGGATCCCGCGCGGCACCGGGATGCCAAATTGCTTCAGCAGTTCCTTGCCTTGATACTCGTGGATTTTCATGTGTTACCTGTCAGGACGTATGAGAAAGAGAAGGTGAATCGGAGGACGAATCGGCCGATGCCTCAGCGCTACCCCCGGTGTACCACTTGGGATAGTGCTCAGCCACCACCGGGCCGCCAGTGCTGAGCGCATGACAGCCATCCAATTGGAATGGACGCCGGTTCGGGTTGGGTTCCTGCCGCCGGCGGTTGGCCATGGTCTGGACCGCCGCGGTGGGAAGCACCTGCGACAGCTCGGTCATGTGCGTACAGCCCTCTACATGCCCGAACCGCTCCTTGACCTGGCGGCGGAATCCCTTGAGCAGATTCATGCCGATCAAATCAGTGTAAGCGGCCTCGATGGCCATGCAATGACCGCCATAAGGGGCCGCATCATAGACAGCCTGCGCGTCCAAAATCGAGTATTCCTCGTCGATGGTGATGCGCAAATGCATATGGTGGATGGGCTGCCCGGCCTTGAACATCTTGCCGTCGCTCTTGGGGAAATCGTACGCCTTGACGTCGATCAGCTCGGCTTCCAGGTCCCAATTACCGTCTTCGCGCGCATACGACTGCACACGTATGGAACGCGTGTGCAGCGGTTGGCGAGGGTAATCCGGCGGTGGCAAGGGCATTCTGGGGGCCTGCGGGGCGAAGATGGCCTGCGCATGGTGCGCGGCAACAAAACCTTGAAAGTATAGCGCAGGCGGCCCCGGATCAAGCGGCCGGTTTGCTGCGCGGGCTTGTGTCCGTCGCCGTTTTTTCCCGCACCGCCCCCTGCAGAGCGCAAAAAAACCCCATGGGCGGCGCGGGTTGGCGCCCCCATGGGGTTCGGTTCACGCAGGCGGATCGGGGCGTGCCGGCGTCAAGCCGACTGGCGCAGCGCGCGGGCGGCTTGCACCATGCCGATCAGCGCGGCTTCCGTTTCCGGCCAGGCGCGGGTCTTCAGGCCGCAGTCCGGGTTCACCCACAGGCGTTCCTTGGGCAAGCGGGCCGCCGCCTTTTCCATCAGGCCGACCATCCAGTCCACTTCCGGCACGTTCGGCGAGTGGATGTCGTACACGCCCGGGCCGATGTCATTGGGATAGTCGAAATCTTCAAACGCCTTCAGCAGTTCCATGTTGGAGCGCGACGTTTCGATGGTGATCACGTCGGCGTCCATGGCCGCGATGGATTCGATGATGTCGTTGAACTCCGAATAGCACATGTGCGTATGGATCTGCGTCTCGTCGCGCACGCCGGCCGTCGACAGGCGGAAGCAATCCACGGCCCAGTCCAGGTAGGCCTTCCAATCGGCGCGGCGCAGCGGCAGGCCTTCGCGGATGGCCGGCTCGTCAATCTGGATGACGCTGATGCCGGCCGCTTCCAGGTCCACGACTTCGTCGCGCAGGGCCAGCGCCAGTTGGCGGCACGTCTGCTCGCGCGGCTGATCGTCACGCACGAACGACCATTGCAGGATGGTGACCGGACCGGTCAACATGCCCTTGACTGGTTTGTCGGTCAGCGACTGCGCGTACGACGACCAGCCCACCGTCATCGGCGCGGGACGGGCCACGTCGCCGAAAATGATCGGCGGCTTGACGCAGCGCGAGCCATAGCTTTGCACCCAACCGTTCTTGGTGAAGGCAAAACCGGCCAGTAGTTCGCCGAAGTACTCGACCATGTCGTTGCGTTCGGGTTCGCCGTGCACCAGCACATCCAGGCCAACCTTTTCCTGAAAGCGGATGACTTCCTCGATTTCCTTGCGGATGGCCGTCTCGTAGCCGGAATCCGTCAACGCGCCCGCCTTCCAATCACGGCGCAGCGCGCGGATTTCGGCGGTTTGCGGGAAGGAACCGATCGTGGTCGTCGGGTAGGCGGGCAAGCCCAACTGTTCTTGCTGGCGGGCGATGCGGCCGGCGAACGGCGCACGGTCGCGCGACACGGCGGCCGCGCTGGCCATCCGTTGGCCCACGGCCGGGTTGTGAATGCGGGGCGACGAGCGGCGGGCGGCCAGCGCGGCGCGCTGCTTGATCAGGCCGTCCTGCACGGACGCATCCGTCGCGTTGTCCAGGGCGCGGCCCAGCAGGCTTAGTTCTTGCAGCTTTTGCGCGGCGAACGACAGCCAGCTCTTGAGCTCGGCGTCCAGTTCCGTCTCATTGGACAGGTCCACCGGCACGTGCAACAAAGAGCACGACGGCGCCAGCCACAAGCGGTCACCCAATTGCTGCTTGACCGGCGCCAAGGCCGCGATGGCCGCATCCAGATCGGTGCGCCAGATATTGCGGCCGTTGATGACACCAGCAGACAGCACCTGGTCGGCACGCAGGCCGGCTACGACGTCCGCCAGTTGTTCCGGCGCGCGCACCAGATCCACATGCAGGCCGGCCACGGGCAGCGCCTGCACGGTAGCCTGGTTGTCTTTCAGGCCGTCGAAGTAGGTGGCGACCAGCAGCTTGACCGGGCTTGCGGCCAGGGTGTCGTACACCCGCTTGAACGCATCGCGCCACGCTTGCGGCAGGTCCAGCACCAGGATGGGTTCATCGATCTGCACCCATTGCACGCCTTGCTTGGCAAAGCGGGCCAGCACTTCCTGGTACACCGGCACCAAGGCGGCCAGCAGTTGCAGCTTGCCTTCGTCGGCCGCGCCACCCGCAAAGGCGTCGCCCTTGCCTTGGTACAGCCAGGTCAGCGGACCCGGGATCACCGGCTTGACGGCATGGCCCAGCGCTTGCGCTTCCTGGATCTGCTGGAACAGAGACTCGCGAGCAATGCGGAAGGTTTGGCCAGGCACCAGCTCCGGCACGATGTAGTGGTAGTTGGTATCGAACCACTTGGTCATTTCGCAAGCGGCGGCGGGCTTGCCCGACGGCGCACGGCCACGGCCCATGCGAAACAGCGTGTCCAGCGTCACGGGCTCGTTGTCCTTCTGGCCGAAGCGCGCGGGCACGGCGCCCAGCAGCGTGCTCCATTCCAGGATCTGGTCATACCAGGCAAAGTCGCCCACCGGCACGAATTCCAGGCCGGCCGCTGCTTGCAGCTTCCAATGCTTGGCGCGCAGCTCGCGGCCCGTCTCTTCCAGGGCTTCGGCGGTTTGCTTGCCCGCCCAATAGGCCTCGACAGCGCGCTTGAGTTCGCGTTGGGCGCCAATACGGGGGAATCCCAAATTATGAATCGTAGTCATGACAACACCGCCGTTAGACAAAGTTTGTTCAAGTGGCAGCCATTGTGCAGGCAAACTTATATGAATCAAAATCAATGTCTACATCCATAAGATGAGTAAACCTCATACAATTCGCACTCATCTCTTTCATGCCAGATGCCCATGCTAGAAATCCGCCATCTTGAAACGCTGTCCGCCATCCGTGACGGCGGCAGCCTGCAGGAAGCCGCCGAGCGGCTGCACCTGACCCAGTCCGCCTTGTCGCATCAGTTGCGCGACCTGGAAACCCGGTTGGGCACGCCCCTGTTGAATCGCCGCACCCGCCCCGCCCGGCTGACGACCGCGGGCTTGCGCGTCCTGGCGCTGGCCGACGAAGTCTTGCCCCGCATCCGCGCCACGGAACGCGATCTGCAACGGCTGGCGGCAGGCCGCAGCGGCCGGCTGCATCTGGCCATCGACTGCCATTCCTGCTTTCAGTGGCTGATGCCGGCGCTGGATGCCTTCCGGGTGCAATGGCCCGACGTAGCGCTGGATCTGACTGCGGCGTTCTCGTTCGCGCCCCTGCCCGCCTTGGTGCGCGGCGACCTGGATCTGGTCATCACGTCGGACCCGCAGCCGCTGGATTCGGTGGAATACCTGCCGCTGTTCAAGTACGAATTGGTGCTGGCCGTGTCGGAATCGAACCCCTTGGCCGCAAGCAAATTCATCATGCCCGAGCAGTTGGCGGACCAGACGCTCATCACCTATCCGGTGGACAAGCAGCGGCTGGACGTGTTCACCGCCTTTCTGGACCCGGCCGACGTTGAGCCGGCGGCCATCCGCAAGGCCGAACTGACGCCCATCATCGCGCAACTGGTGGCCAGCAATCGGGGCGTGGCGGCGCTGCCGAATTGGGCGCTGACCGAATACATGAATCAGGGATGGTTGCGGCTGTGCCGACTAGGGCCGCAGGGCGTCTGGCGCACGCTGTACGCCACCGTGCGCAGCGAAGACACCGATGCCTCGTACATTGATGAATTCCTGACCATCACGCGCGACGTCTGCTTCAAGACGTTGTCGGGAATCAAGTCGGCCAAGGCATAAAAAAGCCGCCTGGGCGGGCGGCGGAGTGGGCTGTGCGTCAGGCGGATCCGATCAGTCGATCAGTTGCGCGGTCGATCAATTGCGCGGTCGATCAGTCGTCCTCGCCTTCGCCAAGGATGCGCCGGATCACATCGTGCGCAAACCCCCGGCTGGCCAAAAAGCGCGCCTGCTTGGCATACACGGCGCGGTCTTCCGGCTTGGCGTCGAAGCGTTTTTTCCAGACTTCCAGCGCGCGCTCGTATTCGGTTGCGCGCAGTTGCTCTCGTAGTTCAGCCACCTGCGTATCGTCCACGCCATGCTGTCGCAATTCCTGCACGATGCGCGCCGCGCCTTGGCGCGATGCGCGGCGATGCACCAGGCTTTGCGCAAACCGTTCGGTAGACAGCCAACCCTCTTTTTCCAGCGCATCCAGCACGCTTTCAATTTCATCGGCGTCTTCAGCGTAGGCGGCTAATTTGCGCGCCAATTCCTCGCGCGCATGCTCGCGCCGTGACAGGTAGCCGACCGCACGCATTTTCAGCGACGGCCCTTTGCGGGCTGGCTTGCCGTCATCTTGGACGGTGGCTTCGTCTTCGGAACTGGAGGTGCGGCCAGCGGCATGATCAGAGGCACGACCAGAGGCACGACCAGAGGCTAGCCCCGAGGCTCGCCCAGATGCGGCGCCGATACGCGAACCGCCGCGCGCGTTGCCTCGCTGTTCAGAACTGCGCTGCCAGGTGTCTGGCTCGACAGCGGGCGCCGCCGCTTCCCGTTCGCGGCGCGCGTCCGAGCTGCGCCGCAAACCTTCCGGCTTGGCGACGGTTTCAAATTCGTCATCCAACTTGGCGCGAAGACGGTCGGCTGACGCGGGGGTCGGTTTCCAGCTCATGCGCTTCCTGCTATGCAAAACGGCAGGCCCATCATGGCGCCTGCCGCGTGTGGCCGGCTAGCTAGCCGGCACAAAAGCTGCCAAAGCCGCCAGCGCAACCTGACGGACGGTGGATGGCTTATTCGGCGGTGTCTTCCACCGTGGGCACGAACTCGGCGGCGCGGCTGACGATGCCCTGGTTCTCGCGAACTCGGTTTTCGATTTCGATAGCCATGTCGCGGTGTTCTTTCAGGTATTCGCGGACGTTGTCCTTGCCCTGGCCGATGCGGTTGCCGTTGTAGCTGTACCACGCGCCGGACTTGTCGACCACTCCGGCGGCCCCGCCCAAATCAATGATTTCGCCTTCGCGCGAAATGCCGGCGCCATACATGATGTCGAATTCGGCTTGCTTGAACGGCGGCGCCACCTTGTTTTTCACGACCTTGACGCGGGTTTCATTACCGACGACCTCGTCACCCTTCTTGATGGAGCCAATGCGGCGAATGTCCAGACGCACCGAGGCGTAGAACTTCAGCGCGTTGCCGCCGGTGGTGGTTTCGGGGTTGCCGAACATGACGCCGATCTTCATGCGGATCTGGTTGATGAAGATGACCATGCAGTTGGTGCGCTTGATCGTGGCGGTCAGCTTGCGCAGCGCCTGGCTCATCAGGCGGGCTTGCAGGCCCGGCAGGGAGTCGCCCATTTCGCCTTCGATTTCAGCCTTGGGTACCAGCGCCGCCACCGAGTCGATGACGATAAGGTCAACCGAACCCGAGCGCACCAGCGCGTCGGTGATTTCCAGCGCCTGTTCGCCCGTGTCCGGCTGCGAGATCAGCAGATCGGTCAGGTTCACGCCCAGCTTGTTGGCGTATTGAACGTCAAGCGCGTGTTCGGCGTCGACGAAGGCGCAGGTGCCGCCAATTTTTTGCATTTCGGCAATGACTTGCAGCGTCAGCGTCGTTTTACCGGACGATTCCGGGCCGTAGATTTCAACCACGCGGCCGCGCGGCAGGCCGCCGACGCCCAGCGCGATGTCCAGACCCAGCGAGCCCGTGGAAACCACCTGAATATCGTGCGAGACCTCGTTATCGCCGTAGCGCATGATCGAGCCCTTGCCGAACTGCTTTTCGATCTGGGAAAGCGCAGCGGCAAGCGCCTTGGCCTTTTCCGAAGCGGCGGCCTTGGTGGTTTTGTCGTCCATGTAGAGTCCTGTCTGTAACGTATCTGGTGGTTGCGGCGTCAAGAGCCTGAAACTTGAACCGCAGCGTGCTGTTTCGAATCAGGTTCAGATTATTGCATCGGATTGTACTGTACAAAAAACCAGTGTGCCAGAGTTTTCACGTATTCCCTGAGTGGGCAAGTCCCGCCCCGTATGACAGAATCGAAGCCGACCCCGGCGTTGCCCCCCGCTGCATCTTGCAGCGCTCTCTTTTGCCGCTTCCCTTGCCGCTTCCCTTTGCAGCCCCATGCGTATCCTGATCGCCGAAGACGACAGCATTCTGGCCGACGGCCTATCCCGGTCACTGCGCCACAACGGCTACGCGGTTGACGCGGTGCGCGACGGGCTTGCCGCCGATTCGGCGCTGGCGGCCCAGGCGTTCGACCTGCTTATCCTGGATCTGGGCCTGCCGCAGTTGGCGGGCCTGGAAGTATTGCGCCGCCTTCGCGCCCGCAACTCCGCCCTGCCCGTCCTGATCCTCACGGCCGCCGACAGTATCGAGCAGCGCGTGAAAGGCCTGGACCTGGGCGCGGACGACTACATGGCCAAGCCCTTTGCCCTGTCCGAACTTGAGGCGCGCGTGCGCGCCCTGACCCGGCGCGGCGCGGGCGGCGGCGCCACGATGCTCAAGCATGGCCGGCTGCTGTTCGACCAGACCGGCCGCGGGGCCATTGTCGACGCCCAGACGCTGGACCTGTCCGCGCGCGAAGTCAGCTTGCTGGAAATTCTGCTGACGCGCAGCGGCCGCATGGTCAGCAAGACGCAGTTGGTGGACCACCTGTGCGAATGGGGCGAGGAAGTCAGCACCAACGCCATCGAAGTCTACGTGCACCGCCTGCGCAAGAAGCTCGAACCCAGCGGCGTGAAGATCGTGACGGTGCGCGGCCTGGGCTACTGTCTGGAGCGGGACCAGGGTGCCGCGTACCTCGCCAGTTGATGCCCGGCCAGAGCCACTGAATCAGGAAGCGCTGGATATCATGCAAGCCGGGTCCAAGGGCCCGAGCTTCGCGCCACCCCAGCGTTCCCTGCTGGGCGAGATCCTGGACTGGATGCTGGCGCCGCTCTTTCTGCTGTGGCCCATGAGCGTCGCCATCACTTATGTGGTTGCCCAGAACATTGCGAACGTGCCGTACGACCGCGCGCTGGCCAACAATCTGCATGTCTTGACCCGGCAGGTCCATGTGCAGGACGGCCGTGCGGTGCTGAAGATGACGGACGCCGCGCGTGACGTGTTGCGCGCGGACGAGACGGACAGCGTGTTCTGGCTGGCGCTGGGCAGCCGCGGCGAATACCTGGGTGGCGATCGCGCCCTGCCGCTGCCGGCCACCGTGGGCCAGCCACGCCCGGGCGAAGTCCAGTACGAAGACGACACCTTGCGCGGTTTCGGCGTTCGCCTGGCTTACACCTGGGTGGACCTGAACCTGCCCAACACCCAGCCCGCGCTGCTGATCGTGGCCGAGACCGTGGAAAAGCGCACGCAGTTGGCCAACGACATCATCAAGGGCGTGATCATTCCGCAGTTCGTGGTGTTGCCGATCGCGGTGCTGCTGGTGTGGTTCGGGCTGTCGCGCGGGGTGGCGCCGCTGAACGCGCTGCAGCAGCGGCTGCGTGCGCGCCGGCCCGACGACCTGTCGCCCATCGATGAACGGGCGGCGCCGTCCGAAATCGCGCCGTTGGTGGCCGCCATGAATGACCTGCTGGACCGGCTATCCGCCAACGTCCAGGCCCAGCGCCGTTTCGTGGCGGACGCCGCGCCCCAATTGAAGACGCCGCTTGCCGGCCTGCGCACACAGGCCGAGCTGGCCTTGCGCGACGCCAGCCCCGAAGAGATGCAGTCCAGCCTGCGGCAGTTGGTGACGGGTTCCGAACGCGCCACCCGGCTGGTCAACCAGTTGCTGCTGCTGGCGCGCGCTGAAAACCCCAGCGCCATCGGGCTGACGCGCACGGACCTCAACGCCATTGCCTACGAACAGGCCATGCATTGGGTGCCGCAGGCGCTGTCGCTAAATACCGACCTGGGCTTCGAAGGCGCGGATGATCCCGTCTACATCAACGGCAACCCCTTGCTGCTTGCCGAACTGCTGAACAACCTGGTGGACAACGCCCTGCGCTACACGCCGCGTGGCGGCCATATCACCGTGCGCGTGCTGCGCCGTGGCGACCAGGCGCTGCTGGAAGTGGAAGATTCGGGCCCGGGCATTCCGCCAGACGAGCGCGAACGGGTGTTCGACCGTTTCTACCGCGTGCTGGGCACGGCGTCAGACGGCAGCGGGCTGGGGCTGGCGATCGTGCGCGAGATTGCGCAAAAGCACAGCGCCAGCGTGCTGATCAACGATCACCCCAACCCGCATTCCGACCTGCCGGGCACGCGCATCAGCGTGGTGTTCCCGCTGTACACCGACGCGCCGGATTCGCACGAAAGCTAGGTCTGCCGCCCGCTGCGGGCCGATAGGGACTATCCCTAGCTGCGCGCGCAGCAGTTACCAATAGTTTCAATTTTAAGATTCGAGTAAGGGTTACGTCAGAACCTCGTCAGGGTTGCGCCTCAATGTGGCGTAAGGCTCGGTGTCGGTGCGTCGGCAAAGAGCTAAGCACGGCGGAAAACCGCCGGCCATAAAACGAGGAGACATCATGAGCACAACAACCATGGCAGGCCGCGGCCCTTCCGCGGAACGGCGCCCGATGACCAAGGAAGAACGCCGAGTCATCTTCGCGTCATCCTTGGGCACCGTTTTCGAGTGGTACGACTTCTACCTATACGGCTCGCTTGCAGCCATCATCGCGTTGCACTTTTTCTCGGGCGTGAACCCCACTGCGGGCTTCATCTTCGCCTTGCTGGCATTCGCCGCTGGTTTTGCCGTGCGCCCCTTTGGCGCGCTGGTGTTCGGCCGGCTGGGCGACCTGGTAGGACGTAAGTACACCTTCCTGGTCACGATCGTGATCATGGGCTTGTCTACCTTCCTCGTGGGCGTGCTGCCCAGCTACTCCAGCATCGGTCTGGCCGCTCCGGCCATCCTGATCGTGCTGCGCCTGCTGCAAGGCCTGGCGCTGGGTGGCGAATACGGCGGCGCGGCAACCTATGTTGCCGAACACGCCCCGCACGGCCGCCGCGGCTTCTACACGTCGTGGATTCAGACGACCGCTACGCTGGGCCTGTTCCTGTCGCTGCTGGTCATCCTGGGCATCCGCACGGTGATGGGCGAAGACGACTTCAAAGCCTGGGGCTGGCGCATTCCGTTCCTGATCTCGGTCGTGCTGCTGGGCATCTCGGTGTGGATCCGCCTGCAACTGAACGAATCGCCGACCTTCAAGCGCATGAAGGAAGAAGGCAAGGGTTCGAAGGCGCCGATCGCTGAATCGTTCGGCCAGTGGAAGAACCTGAAGGTCGTGATCCTGGCGCTGCTGGGCCTGACCGCCGGCCAGGCCGTCGTGTGGTACACGGGTCAGTTCTACGCCCTGTTCTTCCTGACGCAAACGCTGAAGGTCGACGCCAACACGGCCAACATCATGATCGCGGTCGCGCTCTTGATCGGCACGCCGTTCTTCGTGGTCTTCGGCGCACTGTCCGACAAGATCGGCCGCAAGCCCATCATCATGGCAGGCTGCCTGATCGCCGCGGCAACGTACTTCCCGATCTTCCAAGGCCTCACGCACTTCGCCAACCCGGCGCTGGAAAAGGCCCAGGCCACGGCGCCCGTGACCGTGATTGCCGACCCCAGCACGTGCTCGTTCCAGTTCAACCCGGTGGGTACCTCGGCGTTCACCAGCTCTTGCGACGTCGTGAAGTCCTTCATGGCTCGCAACTCGGTGAACTACAAGAACGAAGCCGCGCCCGCGGGTTCGGTGGCCAAGGTCAAGATCGGCAACGACGAGTTCCAATCGTTCGACGGCAAGGGCATGGCTCCCGCGGACTTCAAGGCCCGGGCGGCTGAACTGGACAAGGCGCTGACCACGTCGATCCGAACCCACGGCTATCCGGCCAAGGCGGACCCGGCGCAAACCAACTACGTCATGGTGGTGGTGCTGCTGGCGATCCTGGTGCTGTACGTGACCATGGTCTACGGTCCGATCGCGGCCATGCTGGTTGAAATGTTCCCGACCCGCATCCGCTACACCTCGATGAGCTTGCCGTACCACATCGGCAACGGCTGGTTCGGCGGCTTCCTGCCTCCGGTCGCCTTCGCGGTGGTGGCCGCCACGGGCAACATCTACGACGGCCTGTGGTATCCGATCATCATTGCAGTCATGACCCTGGTCATCGGCACGCTGTTCGTGCGCGAATCCAAGGACAACGACATCAACGCATACACGACCATCCCCCGCCGGGCGGGACTGCTGCGCCTGCCCGGCCTTGAAAGCTCCTTATGGAGCTTTTTTTTTGCCCTGAGGCAGTGCGCGCTGCCGCTTTCAGGACGATGTCAGACCCTCGCGCTTAGACTGGCGCTTCAGATTACGGCCTTGCGCCAGATCGGCTGACGATTGATCCCCCTGTCAGACGATTGCAGGGCTAGTGTTCTGACACCGATACCGCGTTCCCCGCGAGCCTTTTATGACGCGGTATTGTGTGCTCCCGTACCGGCCCGGCCTTTATTGAGCCGGGCCGCTTTTTTTGTGCGTCTGACTTAGCGGCGCATGCCCACGCCGATGATCAGCACGCCGGCCACAATCGCGGCAATGCCGGCCCACATCGGGATCGGCACCGACTTCTCGGTTTCGGCCGTGGCCTTGACCGAGCCGATCTGCAAAACGGTCTCTTCGGACTTGTAGTCAAAGCCCTTGTAGGCCAACGCTGCAATGCCCAGGACGATCAGGATCGCGCCAATGATTTTCATGTTTTTCCTCTCCGGTTCCATGTCGGTGCGCGGAAGTTAACGCATCGCCCGCCCCCTGTCAGTGACAGAACGTGTCCCCTGTCGCAAGCGTATTGCACCACTTCGGCAAACCGTCCGCGTCGTATAGAATCAACCCTTTTGGCCGACGCTCATGTGGTTCAAAAACCTCAAGATTTACCGCCTTTCCTCGCCGTGGACTCTCGTTGGCGATCAGCTTGAAGAAACGCTTGCGCGCCACGCCTACCAAGCGGGCAACAACCTTGAAATGCAAAGCCTGGGCTGGGTGCCGCCGCGCGAAAACGGTGGGCTTGCCCACGTCGTGAACGGCCAGATCCTGCTTAGCCTGCGTGCTGAAAAGAAGCTGCTGCCGGGCACCGTCGTGAACCAGGTCGCCCAGGCGCGCGCCCAGGAAATCGAAGAGCAGCAAGGCTACAAGCCGGGCCGCAAGCAGATGAAGGAAATCAAGGAGCGCGTCACCGACGAGCTGCTGCCGCGCGCCTTCAGCGTCTACCGCGACACGCGCGTCTGGATCGACCCGCAAAACCACTGGCTGGTCATCGACGCTGCCGCATCCGCCAAAGCGGACGAAGTCATCGGCCTGCTGGCCAAGTGCGTGGATCCGTTCCCGCTTGAAAACCTGTACGTGGCGCAGTCGCCCGCGTCCGCCATGACGGGCTGGCTGGCTGAAGACGAGGCCCCCTCGAACTTCAGCATCGACCAGGACACCGAACTACGTTCGTCCGGCGAAAGCGGCGCGGCCATCCGCTACGTCAAGCATTCCATCGACGCCGACGACGTGCGCCGCCACATCCAGTCGGGCAAGCAGTGCACCCGCCTGGCCATGACGTGGGCCGACCGCATCTCGTTTGTCCTTACCGAAGGCCTGGACGTCAAGCGCGTGTCGCCGCTGGACGTGCTGAAAGAAGGCAACGAAGGCGTAGCCACCAACGATGATGAAAAGTTCGATTCCGACATGATGCTGATGACGGGCGAACTGGCCAAGATGATGGCCGAGTTGGTGGATGCGCTGGGGGGCGAGAAGAAGATTTGATGGGGGTGGTTGATTGATGGGTTGCGCGCGTTGAGGTGCTGGCTTTCTTGCATCAGGCTTCTCGCGCTTCACCCATCCTACGTTCGCCATCATTTCCGCATTGGTGCCGCATTATTTTTCCGCATCGGTGCGACATTATTTTTCCGCATCGGTGCCGCATTTTTTGCCATCGGTGCCACGTTGTTTTCGGCATCAGTGCCGCGTCGTTTTCCGCATTGGTGCCGCGTCGTTGCGGCACCGTGCAGTACCGCTCGGTCAGGCGGCCACGCTGCGGTCGCGGCCGGCTAGTTTGGCTTGGTACAGGGCCTTGTCGGCGCGGTCGATCAGATAGGCGTAGTCGGGATGGCCGTCGAAGGTGGCCACACCGATGCTGGCCGTGATGCGCAGGGCGCCAACCTCCGGAATCGTGAAATCGTGGCGGCGGATCTCGGCGCCCAACTTCTGGGCGGCTGCCAGCGCGGCCTCCTGGCCCGTATCCACCAACACCACCAGAAACTCTTCGCCGCCATAGCGGAACACGAAGTCGCTGGACCGGCATGATTGGTGCACCACTTCGGCAAATTGACGCAGCACGTGATCACCACCCGAATGTCCATGCGCGTCGTTGATGGCCTTGAAATGGTCGATATCCAGCAGCAGCACCGAAAAGCGGCTGCCCTGCCGGCTGGAGATGGAAATCTCACGCCCGATCACCGACGGTAGAAAGCGCCGGTTCAGCACATTGGTCAGCGGGTCGCTACCGCTTTCAATCTCGGCCACCATGTCGAACAGGCCATTGAGCAGATGCTTGATGCGCGCCACCAGTTCCTGCAGTTCGCGCACCTGGTCGGGCAAGGAAAGCTGACGCTCGCGGTCGTCCATCATCAGGCTTGGCAACACCACGTCGTCCAGCCGCATGACGGCCTCGGTAATCTGGCCCAACGCGGGCGCGCTCTCGAACAGCACGCCGCCCTTGTGCTGCAGCCACAAGCCGAACTCCGATGCCGCCAGCCTGGGCAAGGCCTGTTCGGGTGCGCGGTAGTGCAGCCCAATCAACACCGCCTGGCTCCATTCCAGCAATGCCGCGCGCTGGCGTTCACGTTCGGTGGAAATGTTCTGCCCCAGCGCGAACAGGCGGTAAGCCTCATCGTTGCGCGCGCCGCGATTGATGTCGCGCATGAAGGCGCGGCTCATCTGCTCGATAGCCAGGTCAAAGAGATTACAGACGTACTGCGTGGCGATGGACGCCGCCGTGCCGTCCAGGTCGCTTGCGCGCAGACGCTCGGCAATTTCATTCTTCAGCACGCGCGCGCCCGCCATCACCAGATGAATCGGGATATGGACGCGGGCGTGCACTTCGCCCACCTTTTTCTGCGTGGCCATCAAGGCCACAATGTCGCCCTGGTCGCGCACGCAAAGCAAACCAAGAAGCCAGTGCTTCATGCCCTTGTGCAGCCGCGTCGAAACGATGTCATGCGACAGGCGCGGCCCGGCTTCGACGTCTGCCAACAAGGTGGAATAAAAGGCATCCACCAGTTCCTTGGCGCTGTCGCCCACCACGGCGGCCACTTGGCCGCGCGTATAAGCGTCCACCGATTGATAGACCGCTTCCCAGGCTTGCGCGTTCGACGCGCTCAGGTAGCACGCCTGATCGGCGCTGCTTGCCCACGCCGGCAATGCGCTCTTGCTTGAAGACATAAGATCATCCGCCCCAAAAACGCCGCGCGTGTCTCGGAACGACACGCGACGGAAAAACCAGCGCGGATTATGCGCCAAAAGAAAGTGGGCCCCGGCGGGGCCCCACGCGCTTGGGGCAACTGCCGCTTATTCCAGGCCGTGGAAGACGGAATCGTCCGGGCCGACGTGCGACGGATGCTGCCAGGTCACATCGCGCAGCGAATGCTGCACCAAGCCTTCAACGCCCAGCAGCACCGCGAAGATTGCCATGCGAATGGGGATGCCGTTGTCGGTCTGGCGGAAGATGGCCAGGCGCGGGTCGTGGTTCAAGTCCACGCTGAGGTCGTTGGCGCCCGGGCGGCTATCGCGCGGCAGCGGGTGCATCACGATGGTTTCGGGGCTGCAATACGCATCGATGATGGCGCGGTTGATCTGGAAGTCGGGCGTGTAGCCTTCGTTCTCTTCGTTGGCGAAGCGCTCTTTCTGCACGCGCGTCGCATAGATCACGTCCGCGCCCGCCAGGCCTTCCGCCAGCGAGGTCTTCTGTTCGATGATGTTGCCGTTGCGGCTCGCCTGCTCAATGATGTAGCTGGGCATCTCCAGCCCCTTGGGCGACACGAGCGAGAACTTCACGTTCTTGTACAGCGCCATCAGCTTGATCAGCGAGTGCACGGTACGGCCGTATTTCAGGTCGCCGACCATGGCGATATGCGCGCCATCCAGCAACTTACCCAGGCGCGAGAACTCGGTCAGGATCGTGTACAGGTCCAGCAGTGCCTGGCTGGGGTGTTCACCCGGGCCGTCGCCGCCGTTGACCACCGGAATATTGGTGGCGCGCGCGAATTCCGCAACCGAGCCTTGCTCGGGATGGCGGATCACCATGGCATCCACATAGCCGCTCATGACGCGGCTGGTGTCGTAGATGGATTCGCCCTTGGCCATGGAAGAAAACGTGAAGCCCGTCGTGTCGCACACCGAGCCGCCCAGGCGGCAGAACGCCGACCCGAAGCTGACTCGCGTACGAGTGCTGGCTTCGAAGAACAGGTTGCCCAGCACGGCGCCTTCCAGCACGCGCGAGACCTTCTGGCGGCGCGCAATGGGTTGCATCATGTCGGCAACGCGGAACAGGTCTTCGACCGATTCGCGGGTGAACTGATCCACCGACAGCAATTGATGCTTGCCTTCCACCGCGATCCGCTCACGCAGCGGGCCGTCTTGTACGCTTTGCGTATATTTTTCCAGCAGCACCCCGTTTTGCACGATTTCGCTCACAAAACGCTGCACAACTTCCGGCATGGCGCGAAATTCCTGCGAGCCTTCGGGCAACAACCAGGTGTCCAACGCTCTACGTTTCACGCCGATCCGGGTAGCGAACACGTCGCGCGTCAGGTTCAGGCGGCGCATGGCGTCGCGCAGGAAAGCTTGCTGGGAAATGGTCATGACGGAGCCTCAAGGCAAGAGGGTTTATATACGCACCGCGCATATTATTCCCAGCGCAAGTGCAAGTCCAACACTTTTGCGCACAAGGGTTTACCCTTGAACTTCGCGGCCAGCCGTTAGCGACTGGCGTAAGACGTCGTCTGCTGGGCCTCGGGTGCCGCCTGCCCCAGCGCGAACCAGCACGCGGCACAGAACGCCAGGGCACTGAACAGATAGCAAACCATGGCCAGCAACTGGGTGGGCCAATGGCCGCGCGTCAGGTGGCCCGTGTAGCCTTGCCGCAACAAGCTGACCTGTGCCAGATAGGCAAACAGCAACCCCAGGCAGGACGACAACAACCCGACCAGGAAAAGTGCCAGCGGCAATTGCAGGTCAGGCGCGGCGATGTCGCCGCCCACGATCCCCAGCGAGAAGGCCACCAAGACCAAGGCGGCGCCGCCGTTCAGCCAGGCAAGAAACCGGAACCCGCCCGCCAGCAGCGAAAAAGACATCCCCGATGAACGGATCTGCTGAGCGCGCGGGTCCATATATCAGTTGCCGTCGGCGGCGCGGCAAGCCGGTGTCGCGGTCTGGATCGAGGTACGCACCGCGGCGATCTCGGCCTTGTCCCAGCGCCCCTCGCCCAGCACCGTCACCGTGACCTTGGACTTGGCCGGGCCGTCGGCCTCGGCGGAAATCAATTCAAGCACCGTGGCGGGCTCGCCAACCTTGTACACCTGGATTTCGTCGGGGGCGCCCTTCTCGCCCAAGACATGGCGCCATGCATAGGCGACGCCATAGGGATGCTTCACGTTCATGTGGCAGGTGCGCACGTATTCACCACCACGGCGGAAGGCGGCTTGGTAGTTGGTGTCGACGCTGAAGGTCTCTTTCTGCACGGCCTCGGATTCGTAAACCCCCTTGCTCGCGCAGCCGGCCAACACCACCGCCAGCGTTACACCCACCCATACTGACTTGCGCATGATTCTTCCCGCATTGAAATTCGGACTTCTGCGATTATGCCAGCGGCAGCAAAAAGGCCACGCGGGAAATGCCAGGGCATTTCCCGGGGGCCTCAAGCGGCCTGATCAATGTCAGGGCGCGCCGCCTTACTTCGCAGCGCCTTCGATCTTCTCACCGCCTCGCTGGATATCCTTGCCGGCGCCCGCAACAGTATTGCAGCCCGCCGAAAGTGCGGCGATCGAAAGCAGCATGACGAAAACAACCTTGTGTTTCATAACCATCTCCTGTCTGGGCGTGAAAACCGAAGCCAGCATACCGCAAAGAATCCCGATTGCGCACCACCCGGAAACACAAACCCCGTAACCGCCCTTACGCGGCCGTGACATCCCCAGCCCGCCTGGGTTGTCGCGTATTTGCCGCCAATGGATTAGGATTCGCAAATGAACCGAAAACCCGTATCACACAACGCTGGCGCCGCCGTTGAAGGCTGGGGCTGGGAACAGCCGCGGTGCCGCGGCCAAGCGGCATTGGCGCTGTTTATCGATGATTTGCACCGAATCCTGCAAGCCCATGCCGCCGGCAGGCTTGCAGACAGCAGCACGCTGGTTGACGCCCAAGAACAGGTGGATGAGTTGCTTGCCCGCTATAACGAGATCAACGCCGCGCCTGAGATTTTCCTGGGCCAGACGGTTGAACTGAAAGAAGGCGTAGACCGCAATGGCGTGTCCCATACGGTGCCCATCTTTTCTGCCCGCCTCAAGCAATCGCTTGTGTCGATGCTGGGCCAAAGCCCCGCCTGACCCGCTTTTGTCACGCGATTGAAGGCCGATCGAGATCCAGACCAGCTCTTAGGAGACCCACAATGAATTCAGACAACGTCGTAGAGTTTCTCCGCTTGCTGTCCCTGGACGTTACGCTGGGCGCGGCCGCCCAGCATGCCGCGGGCCAGGCGGATGCACCTCTGGCCCTGGCGCGCTTGGCCACGGCACACGGCTTGCCTTGCAGCGCCTCTGATTGGTCTTTCTTTGCTCGCGGTTGCCTGGACTCATCTTCCGCCACGCTGACGGACGCCGGCCCCGCCGACGCCACCGTTTGGCAACTGGTGCAAGATCCCGCGCACGGCACCGGCATTCCCGCCAGCGCCATCACCCGCGTGATCGGCATCATCACTCAGCCGGAAGATGGCGCCACCCCCGTGGTGGGCCATGTGGTGGGTGACCTTGCGCCGCGCCCGCCGCTGGGCATGGCGCCCTACCCGTCCGGGTCCTGAACGTTACTGCCGAGACGAACCTTCGCGCCGGCCATTCAAATAATCCAGCACGCCTTTGGCAACCACCACACCGCTGGCCATGCAGGCTGTCAACAGATAGCCGCCCGTAGGCGCCTCCCAATCCAGCATCTCGCCAGCGCAGAACACGCCGGGGGCCGATTGCAACATCAGCGCATCCGTCACCGCGTTGAATGACACACCCCCCGCCGTGCTGATGGCTTCGTCCATCGGACGCGCGCGCAACAGCGTCACGGGCAAGGCCTTGATTCGCAAGGCCAATCGCGCCGGGTCCTTGAAATCTTCGGCCGATGCGCATTCGCGCAGCAGCCCCGCCTTGACCCCCGTCAGCCCCATTCGGCTTTGCAAATGGCTGGACATGGAGCGCGCGCCACGGGGATGCGTGACGGCCGCCATGACCTTGTCTTGCGTCCAGTCCGGCGCCAGGTCCAGCATCGCCACCGCGCGGCCTTCCGCGTCGATCCGGTCGCGCAAGGCCGCCGACAAGGCATACACCAGACTGCCCTCGATGCCCGTTTCCGACACCACGAATTCGCCTTGGCGAGGCCGCACGCCGCTAGACCGCGCGCCGCTGGTTTCGCCGGCGCAGGACATGGCCACCGACTTCACCGGCTGGCCCGCGTAACGCTCGGAAAAATGCGGCGACCACGCGACGTCGAAGCCGCAATTGGCGGGCCGTAGCGGCGCTACCTCGATACCGTGCGCCTGCAATTCGGCCACCCATGCGCCGTCCGACCCCAGCTTGGCCCAGCTTCCTCCGCCCAAGGCCAGTACCACGGCATCCGCCTCCTTCGTGATCATGCCTTCCGGCGTCTCGAAGCGCAGCGCCGTCGGCTCAACCGCGACACCTTGCGGCCAGCCCAGCCACCGGTGCCGCATGTGAAACCGGACACCGCTGGCGCGCAATCTTGCCAACCAGGCGCGCAGCAAGGGCGCGGCTTTCATTTCCTGAGGAAAGACACGCCCCGAAGACCCCACGAACGTGTCGATGCCCAACTGGTGCGCCCAATCCCGCAGCGCCGTCGCATCCATCGCTTGCAACCAAGGGGCAAGCTGCGCGGCCCGCTCGCCATAGCGCGCCAGGAACGGCGCCGCGGCTTCGCTATGTGTCAGGTTCAGCCCGCCCCGGCCCGCCATCAGGAATTTGCGTCCGACCGAGGGCATGGCGTCGAACACGTCAACCTGCAAGCCTTCAGCGGCCAATCGTTCCGCCGCCATCAGGCCGGCCGGGCCGCCGCCGATGACGGCAACGCAAAGAGCATTGCGCGACGTCGGGGCGGTCATTGCACCAGGCCCGTCAGAACGGGAAGAGATTTGGGTAGGGGACAAGGCATGAGGGCACACGGTTCGATCAAGAGCGGCGAGAAGCGGCAAAAAAAACATGCCGCGCGCAGCGGGGAAGAATTGTCGCACGGGCCCTGCGAACAGGGCGCTCAACGCCCCCACCAGACCTACCCATCGACAAGAAAAAGGCCTGGCGCCGGCCAATGATTGACCGCAGGCGCCAAGCCTTTGTTATGCAAGGATAATTCCGACATGCGCAGAGCCTATCCCAAGGCTTGTCCACAGTCGCTGTGGGTAACTTCCGACCCTAGCTTCCGATTTCAGGCGTTGCCTGCCGCCTGCATGGGTCCCGACCACGGCTCCGCGTCCATTTCGAAACGCAGCTCTTGATACTCGCCGTCCACCCCCACGGAACGCAGCAAGCCCGCGCCCATGGCTTGGCCCAACGCGCGGCGGCACAGGGTTTCGGGATCGTCGGGCAGGGATTGAAAGACGCCGTCGGGAATGCGCAAGCGCAGCAGTGCCTGGGGATCACCGCGTTCCGCGGGCCGGCCGATATGAATGTGGGCGGGGTAGCCGTGCGGGCACCAAATGCCTACGTGGTACTTGCCTTCAGCGCCGGTGTCGGCGACAAAGCCGGGATGATCGTATTTTGCTGTACCCATGGACCCTCCTCCTGTGCGGCAACCTAGCGCGCGTGGCCCATGGTAGCTCAGGGTTGCGGCGCTGTGCAGGCAGGAGCATCCGGGAAACTCCGGACTGGAAGATTGGGTTGACCCAGGGCAAGTCCGGACGAAAAAAGGGAAACCCAAAGGAAAACCCAAAACGGACAAGCCAGACGCAAAAAAGCCGCGATAAGAATCGCGGCTTTTTCTTGAAACTGGTTGCGGGGGCAGGATTTGAACCTACGACCTTCGGGTTATGAGCCCGACGAGCTGCCAGACTGCTCCACCCCGCGTCTGATGTGATGAATCATACACCATTATGAAATCTTGTGCAGCGCACCCAGCCCTTTATTCGAAGATTTAGGCACTTTCAGGCGAAATATTTTCGTGACCGCGCTCAAAATGCGGCTAATTGGGTCCGGAACATCCAGGCAAATGACGTCGGCGGCGTCGATGGCCGTGATGCGCACCACGCCCCCGTCAACGACCGCGTGCGCTTCGCCGGCATTCATCCGCACCGCGACCGGCAAAGGCAGGCGGCCCGTGGCTTCCGCGCCGGCGGCGGGTTCTTCCAGGCGCACGCTGCCCGCCACGCAGATGAGGGTTGCACCGGCGCGCAGGGCAAAGACTCGGGAAGCGCCGGGCGCGATATCCAGGCGGCGGGACGGACCTTCGGGGTACATATCGGCTTGCATGATGATCTCCAATCGGACATTGACAGGCTACGCGGGCGCTGCTTTGCGCAACAGTCACAATCCCGCCCTTTCTGTACCGATGCAGATGCTCGATTTTGTGGCTGTTATGGTGTACTTTTCGTCAATCTGTGCCTTCCTTCATTCCAAGCCTGGGGAGCATGATCGGCGCATGGACCCACAACCGCTGTACCTCCGCCTGGCGAACCACTATCGGCGCGCCATCCAGACGGGCGTTCTGGCGCCCGCCCAGCGCATGCCTTCCGTGCGTACGCTGGTGCGCACGCACCATGTCAGCCTATCCACAGCGCTGCAAGCCTGCCGCCAACTGGAAGACGACGGCTTGATCGAAGCCCGGCCACGGTCGGGCTACTTCGTCTTGCAGGCCCGACGAAACAGCATTCCCCCGGTCAACGAGCCCGACATCCGCCAAACGCTGGGCGCCGCGCAGTACGTCGGCATCCATGACCGTGTCTCGGACTTCATCGCCAAGTGCGAAGCCCACCCCGTCAGCGCCAACTTCGCGCTGGCGGCCGCGGTGCCCGAGGCTTATCCAATGGACGCGCTGAAGCAGGCGATGACGCGCGCGCTGCGCTCGTCGCCCCACGTGCTGGTCAGCCCGGTTCCGCCGCAGGGGCATCCCGATTTGCGGTCGGTGCTGGCGCGGCGCGCGCTGACCAATGGCATCAACACCACGCCGGATGACGTCATCGTCACGCACGGCTGCATCGAAGCCCTGAACCTGGCCCTGCGCGCGGTGGCCCGGCCGGGAGACACCATCGCCGTCGAGTCACCCACCTACTTCGGGCTGCTGCAGATTCTGGAAAGCCTGGGCATGCGCGCGCTGGAAATTCCGACCAGCCCGCAACATGGCTTGTCGATCGAGGCGCTGGACCTGGCCTTCCAGACGCACGGCAATATTCGCGCCGTGGTCGTCGTGCCCAACTTCCAGAATCCGCTGGGTTGCGTCATGCCGGATGCCGAGAAGGCCCGGCTGGTGGCGCTGTGCGAGCGCCAGCAGGTACCACTGATCGAAGACGACACCTACGGCGCGCTGACCGATGACGACACTCCCTTGGTCGCGGCCAAGTCCTGGGATGCAACCGGCAACGTTATCTATTGCTCGTCCATGCACAAGACGCTGGCCCCGGGCATGCGCTTGGGCTGGCTGTTGGGCGGGCGCTGGAAAGCGCGCATCGCCATGCTGAAATTCGCGCAAAGCCGGCCCAATGAACCCTTGGCGCAGATCGCCGTGGCCGAGTACATGGGGTCACGCGCCTACGACCGCCACCTGACGCGCTTGCGGCGTCACTTGAAGCAGCAGCGCGACCAGACGGCCGAGGCCATCGCCGCGCACTTTCCGCAGGGTACGCGCTTGAGCGTGCCACAAGGCGGCATGCTGCTTTGGGTGGAAATGCCCGGTGGCCGTTCGGGCATGGATGTGTTTGAAGCGGCGTTGCGGCAAGGCATACGCGTTGCCCCCGGCGCCATGTTCTCGAACGGCACGCGCTACAACCATTTCCTGCGCATCAGTTGCGGCCAGCGCACCACGCCAGACATCTCGCGAGCCTTGTTGACCCTGGCGCGCATCGTGGGCGACCGCGCGCAATGAGCACGTCCCTGCATCAATTCATCGTTGATTACGGCCTGTGGGCGGTGCTGGCCGGCACCTTTCTGGAAGGCGAAAGCGTGGTGGTATTCGCGGGCTTTCTGGCGCACCAGCATCTTCTGCACTTGCCGTATGTAATGCTGTGCGCCTTCGCCGGCTCATTCATGGCCGACCAACTGCTGTTCTTTCTGGGCCGGCGCTATCGCGACCACCGCTTCGTGCGACGCATCCGCGAAAAACCGGCATTTGAAAAAGCGCTGGCCGCCATTGACCGCTATCCGCATGGCTTCATCCTCAGCCTGCGATTCCTCTACGGCCTGCGCACCGTGGGGCCCGTGGCGTTAGGAATGTCGCGCGTGCCACCGTTGCGCTTTCTAGTGCTCAACGCCATCGCCGCCGTCATTTGGGCGCTGTGCTTCAGCGTGGTGGGCTATGCGTTCGGCCAAACCATCGAGACCTTGCTTGGCCGCCTGCACGGCGCGGAAACCAAGCTGGCCGTGGCTGCGGCGATCGGCCTGGTGATCGGGCTGGCCTATCACCTTGTTGCCCGACGACGGCAACGCTAAGCCGCCATCAACAGACGATTCGGCCGCTGGCGCGCAGCACATGGCGCCGCCGTGCCTTGCGGTACCAGCCGCCCACAAGAGGCAGCAGCGCCAGGCGGCGCAGGATGGGGTGACGCTGGTCGAAGTCGTGCCACGCCTTGAAGCCATGCCCCATGCGCTCCCAGCTCTCACGCGCTTGGGGCGAGAGTTTGCCGGGGTCGAACGCCGCCAGCTTTGCCGCTTCCGAAACACGCGCCAACATGACGGTGCCCGGGTGTTCCAATCGATACTGATTCCGCATGGGGCCGCATATTACCCGGCTTGGCGCGCTTGTGGAGATTACACAATTGCGTGTCTGAAACGCGCAAAAGGAGCCACCTTTGACCGCCATCCCCAAGCCCTTGTAATTAAAGGAAAATGCGGATCTATGCCCGCGCTATCCCAAGGCTTGTCCACAGAAGCTGTGGGTAACTTTCTGATGTGCGGCGCCCGCGCAGCGCTTTACTTCAGGGCGGCAATGATCATGTCGCGCACGCTTTCGAAGCCCGCCACGTACTGCGGGTTTTCCGAACGCGCCAACAGGCTGGAATAGTTCTGTTCCAACTGCGCCTCGATCGCTTCACGCAGGCCCGGCGACGCCTTGACCAGATGCAGCATCGACAACAGGGTCGAATTCAGCGCATCGATGCGGCCGCCCTGATGCGAAATGGTGTGAACGATAACGGCAATTTGTTCTTGGATATCCATGGCGAAAGCCTCCTGGCAGTGATGATCGGCGCAAATCCTAGCATGGCGCCCGCGCGCCCCTGCGCCAGCCCGCCCTGCCTTGCTGGCGCTAGGCAAGCGCCATGCGCCGCGCTAGCATGAAGCGTAGCCGCTGGGGCACCGCGGCGCACGCCACCGGCGCCATCCGCGGCATCCGGGGACACCGGAGCGCTTATGAAGACGATCCAGAACTATGCACCCCCGGACGCCCAATCCCTGCAGCGCCTGCAGGACAAACTGGGTTTCAGCGATGCGCGCATGGCCGAGCTGGCCGGACTGGACGCCGCAACGCCCTGGCCAAGTTATGTCGGCGGCCCCGAGCCGCGCACACTGGGCCGGCAACGCCTGTTCTACATGATGGCCCGCCTGACGCTGGACGAACGCCAATGGCAAGCGGTGCTGGATGCCATGCATGACGCCGGCGCCCGCTTCGACTACGAAGACGCCTTGTCGGTCAGCGCACCCGCCGCGCCGGAACTGGTGGCCGACGAAGAACGCAAATTCGGCATGCTGCTGGTCAGCCGCAATGGCGCCTTCCACGAAATGGAACAGTTGCGGGAATTTGCGCACTTCGCGCATGAGGCCGACGTCAGCCGCTTTGTGAATTCGGTGTTCTACGACAGCGACATCGACCTATGCCGCTTCCGCTTCGCTGACCACGACGGGCTGGACGGCGCCAGCCGCGACCGCATTTTCGAGGCCGCGCACAAAACCATTACGCGCTTCGAGTTCGATGGGCGTATCTATCACGGTGGCATTCCGCCCGAATCAGACGGTTAGCCCGCCCGCATCGCATTGACGCGGGCGGGTTCACGCCTGTACCGTCGGCACTCCGTTACTCGCCGCACGCCCTTTGCATGAACGAACGACTCGACGACATCGACCGGCAATTGCTGAGCCTGCTTTCGGCCAACGCGCGCGAGCCCGCGGCCATCCTGGCGCGCAAGCTGGGCCTGGCGCGCACGACCGTTGTCGCGCGCATCGCGCGGCTGGAACGCGAACACATTGTGTCGGGCTATGGCGTGCGCCTGGGGCGCCGCCTGGAAGAGGCCGCGGTACGGGCGTATTGCTTCATCAGCGTGCTGCCCAAGACGCCGGCCGCCGTCATCCGCGAACTGGAACGCATGCCGGAAGTGGAAGAGGTGTCATCGGTAAGCGGGCCGTATGACTACCTGATCTTCCTGCGCTGCGAAACCCACGAGCAACTGGACGACCTGCTGGACCGCATCGGCCTGATCGACGGGGTCAAGCAGACGCAGACCTCGATCGTGTTGAGCCGCAAGGTAGACCGGCGTAGCGCGGTGGCTGCCCCCTGACGGACGCCGGGGCGGCCGGAGCCATCCCGACGTCTTTTCTGGTGGACCGACATGGTGTTGTAATGACGGATATCGCGATTTCTGGATAACCCATGTTTGCACGCCTTGCCCCCGCCGCCGTTTTGCTGACCCTGCTCTCCGCCTGCTCCAGCATGAGCGAGGTCACGTCCGTCGGCAAAGACACCTACAGCGTCACCTACAGTTCGGGCACGCAATTACTGACGTGGGTTGAACTGAAGAATCAGACGCTGCAACGGGCCGACCAGTATTGCCAAGAGATCGGCCGCAAGCTGCAAAAGCCGGAAGTGACTTCCAACCACGCAACGGGGCTGGGCTCCAAGCGCGCCACGGTCACGTTCCAATGCGGCGCCATCGAACCGCCCAAGGACAAGGCATCGTGAACGCGTCATTGCCCGTGGGCATCACCATGGGCGATGCCGCCGGCATCGGCCCTGAAATCGTCGTCAAGGCGATTGCGCAAGGCCTGAAGGCACCCTGTGTGGTGTACGGCGATGCAGGCGCGCTGCGCCGCGCCGCTGCCCAACTGGGCGCACGCCTGGACGTCGTGGAAATCCGCGACGTCACCCAGGCCAGCCCCGATGCGGGGCGCATTCATGTCATCGCCTGTAGCCCCGCCCTGCCCGACGAGTTGCCGTTGGGGCAGATCAGCGCCGCCGCCGGGCGCGCGGCCTACGACTATGTCTGCGCCGCCATCGACGACGCGCAGGCCGGCCGTATCCGCGCCATCGTTACCGCCCCACTGAACAAGAAGTCCATGCACGAGGCCGGCATCAACTATCCCGGCCACACCGAGATCCTGGCCGACCGCTCCGCCACGCAGGACTTCGCCATGATGCTGGCCAACGACGAATTGCGTGTGCTGCTGGTGACCATACACGTGGCCTTGGCGGACGTGATCGCGCGCATCACGCCCGACGCCGAGCTGACCGCCATGCGGCTGGCCGACCGGGCCTGCCGGCAAATGGGTATCGCCGCCCCGCGCGTGGCCGTGGCGGGCCTGAACCCCCACGCCGGTGAAGGTGGCAAGTTTGGCCGTGAAGACATCGACATCATCGAGCCGGCCATCGCCCGCGCACGTGCCGAAGGCATCGACGCCAGCGGCCCCTGGCCCGGCGATACCATCTTCATGCGCGCCCGCCGTGGCGAATTCGATATCGTCGTGGCCCAGTACCACGACCAGGGCCTGATTCCCGTGAAGTACCTGGGGCTGGACCACGGCGTGAATGTCACGGTGGGCCTGCCTTTCGTGCGCACCAGCGTGGACCACGGCACCGCCTTTGACATCGCCGGCCGGGGCGTGGCCGACCACGCTTCGCTGGTCGCCGCGTTCGACCTGGCGCTGTTGATGACGCCCTAGCGCGCCGGGCGCGCCACGGGACTACAATACGCCCCGTTTCCGGCGAGACTATCGCGCCGCTGCCTGTCATTCCTGCCTGCTGTTCCCGCTTGTTGTTTCCGCTTTCAGCCCGTCCTTTGGTTCGTCCATGTCACGCCTAGTCCGCCTTCTGCCCGACCGCTTCACCCTCTACCTGATTTGCACCGTCATCATCGCCAGCATCGTGCCCGCGCACGGGCAAGGCGTGGTGGTGTTCGGCTGGATCACCAACATTGCGGTGGGCCTGCTGTTCTTCCTGCACGGCGCGCGCCTGTCGCGCGAGGCCATCATCGCCGGCCTGACGCACTGGAAGCTGCACCTGACGATCTTCTCAGCCACGTTCCTGATGTTTCCCTTGCTGGGCCTGGCGCTCAAGCCCGTGCTGGAACCGCTGGTCACGCCCGAGCTGTACCTGGGCATCCTGTTCCTGTGCTGCCTGCCCGCCACGGTGCAATCGGCCATTGCCTTCACGTCCATGGCGCGCGGCAACGTGCCGGCCGCGGTGTGCAGCGCGTCGGCCTCCAGCCTGCTTGGCATTTTTCTGACCCCGCTGTTGGTGGGCACGGTCGTGGCCAACGCCGGCAGCGCGCCGATTTCGTTCGACGCGGTCGGCAAGATCATGCTGCAACTGCTGCTGCCCTTCGTGCTGGGCCAGTTCGCCCGCCGCTGGATCGGCGCCTGGGTCCACAAGCACAAGGCCATGCTGAAGTTCGTGGACCAGGGTTCGATCCTGCTGGTCGTCTACACCGCCTTTTCCGAAGCCATCAACGAAGGCCTCTGGAGCACCACGCCCGTCCCCGCGCTGGTCGGCCTGGTGGTGTGCTGCGCGGTCATCCTGGCGCTTGCGTTGGGCTTGTCCGCCTTGGCCGGCAAGGTCTTCGGCTTCAGCGTGGAAGACCGCATCACCCTGCTTTTCTGCGGTTCGAAGAAGAGCCTGGCCAGCGGTATTCCGATGGCGCAGGTGCTGTTCGCCGGCCACGCCGTGGGCGCCATCGTGCTGCCCTTGATGCTGTTCCACCAGATCCAGTTGATGGTCTGCGGCGTGCTGGCCGCGCGCTACGGCAAGCGTCCGGAAATCAAGGACTGACCCCTGCCGCACAGAAAAAAACCGCGCACATTCGATGTGACGCGGTTTTTTTTTGCGATGCCGATAGCGGTCAGTACATGTCGCGCGGCTGCGCTCCGGAGAAATTCAGGAAGCGCGTGCTGGAACCCTGGAAGGTCAGGCGCACCGTGCCGATGGGGCCGTTACGCTGCTTGCCGATGATGATCTCGGCCGTGCCCTTGTCGGGTGAGTCCGGGTTGTAGACTTCATCGCGGTAGATGAACAGGATCACGTCGGCGTCCTGTTCGATAGCGCCGGATTCGCGCAGATCGCTCATCACGGGGCGCTTGTTGGGGCGTTGTTCCAGGCTTCGGTTCAACTGCGACAGCGCGATCAGCGGGCAGTTCAGTTCCTTGGCCAGGCCTTTCAGCGAGCGGCTGATTTCCGACACTTCGGTAGCGCGGTTTTCGCCGGAACCGTTGCCCGACATCAGTTGCAGGTAGTCGATGATGATCAGGCCAAGCTGACCGCACTGGCGCGCCAGGCGGCGTGTGCGCGCACGCACTTCCATGGGGCTCAGGGCGGGGGTTTCGTCGATGTAGACCTGCGCGTCCTGCATCAATTGCACAGCGTGCGTCACGCGCGGCCAGTCATCGGCGATGAGCTTGCCGGTACGCATGCGATGCTGGTCCAGCAAGCCGACCGAGCCCAACATACGCATCGCCAACTGCACCGCGCCCATTTCCATGGAGAACACCGCCACGGGCAGGCCCTGTTCAATCGCCACGTGTTCGCCGATGTTCATCGAGAACGAGGTCTTGCCCATGGACGGGCGGCCGGCCACGATGATCAGGTCGCCGCCCTGCATGCCGGACGTCATCTTGTCCAGGTCGGTAAAGCCGGTGGGCACACCGGTGACATCGGAACTACCTTCGCGGTGGTAGAGCTCGTCGATACGTTCAACCACCTGGGTCAACAGCGGTTGAATCTCTTGGAAACCGGCGGCGCCGCGCGAGCCTTCCTGGGCGATCTTGAAGACCTTGGATTCCGCTTCATCCAGCAGTTGGCGCGCTTCCTTGCCTTGCGGGTTCAGGGCTGCCGACGAGATCTCATCGGCAATCGACACCAGCTTGCGCAGCATGGCGCGCTCGCGCACGATTTCCGCGTAGCGGCGAATGTTGGCGGCCGACGGGGTGTTGTGCGCCAGCGCGTTCAAATACGCCAGGCCGCCCGAGTCTTCGGCCTTGCCGGCGCTGATCAGCGATTCATTGACGGTGATGACGTCGGCCGGCCGCGCCAAGCCGATCAGGCGGGCGATGTGGTGCCAGATCAGCCGATGGTCGTGGCGGTAGAAGTCTTCTTCGACCAGCACGTCGGCAATACGGTCCCACGCGGTGTTGTCCAGCAACAGGCCGCCCAGCACCGACTGCTCCGCCTCGATGGAATGGGGAGGAACGCGCAGGTATTCAAGCTGGGGATCGGCAGGTGTGTTCATGGCTTCAATAGTAACGGCTGCAAAATATCGGCAACGCGGAAAAAACCCTGGATATCGCGCGAAGGAAGGCGCCGCAACAGGGGACGCAAAGGCGCTGCAACGCCACAAAGCACACGGGCCAGGCGCTTCATGCTCGCCCTGACCGCAGTGTCAGGGTTGTTTTCCAGGTAGACATCGAGCGCCAGTTTACCCAGCGTGACGGCCACATCGTCGGGCAATTTACGCAAAGACACCAGCGAGGACAACATCTGGAAAAGGTCGTAGGCCTGCGCCAGCGGCCGGGACAGGGTCGCACCGATGTTCTCTTCGAAATCGATGCGCCACAGCTCGCCATCACGCAAGGTGACATTGCGGATCTGTGCGCCGCCATGCCACATACCGCGCACGTGAAAGGCCGCCAGATCAGCGGCCGCCGCGCGCGTCAACCAAAGCTGCGAGGTGGCGTCTTCCTTGCGAATCAGGTCAGCCAGGTCGTCGCCCACGTATTCCAGCACCAGCAGGCCCTGCTCCTGCCACCACACCTCGGGCACGCGGCAGCCCGCTTCCAGCAAGGTGGACAGGCGCTGGGCCTCGTGCGTCAGGCCATTGCGCAACAGCACGCCGGGACGCGGAAACTCGCCCAGGAACACCTTGCATCCCACGCCAAGAAAAAGCGCGCGCACATAGCGCAGTGCGTAACTGACGCCACGGCCAAAGCCAGGACGTCGGCGCTTGACGATGCAGCGCACGCCGTCGATCCTCACGTCGCGCACCGAAGGTTCACGCTGGGCGTCGACACTGTCGAGCCAGGCGCGCAGGCCGGGCGGCGCATTGCGATGGACGGGCGGCTGAGTCAAGGGGTCCTCTGTGCGAAGCAAGGTGGCGTCTTAGGCGTGGCCAACAAGGCAGCAAGCATAAAACGACCAGACAACAAGAAAAAAAGCCGGCGCGCGGGCCGGCTTCTTTTTACCGCGGGTACCGGCTTAGGACAGTTCGCCTTCGACCAGGACCGTGACGTCAACAACAACGTCAGCGTGCAGAGCAACCTGGATGGGGAACTCGCCAACCGATTTCAGTTGACCGTTGGGCAGGCGCACTTGGCCCTTTTCAACGCCTTCGAAACCAGCCTTCTTCAGCGCTTCAGCGATGTCGGCATTGGTCACCGAGCCGAACAGACGACCGTCAACGCCGGCCTTCTGAGCGATCTTCAGTTGGAAGCCGGCGATGCGCTCACCCAGAGCCTGGGCGGCGGCCAGCTTTTCAGCCTGGGCCTTTTCCAGTTCGGCGCGACGCGCTTCGAATTCCTTCAGGGCGGCGTCGGTAGCACGACGGGCCTTGCGCTGGGGAATCAGGAAGTTGCGGGCGTAACCGTCACGCACGCGGACGACTTCACCCAGGTTGCCCAGGTTGAGGACTTTTTCGAGCAGAATAACTTGCATTTCAGTGCCCCGGATTAGTTGTGGTTGTCGGTGTAAGGCAACAGAGCCAGGAAGCGCGCGCGCTTGATGGCGGTGTCCAGCTGACGCTGGTAGATTGCCTTGGTGCCGGTCAAGCGAGCCGGGATGATCTTGCCGTTTTCTTGCACGAAGTCGCGCAGGGTGTCCAGATCCTTGTAGTCGATCTCTTCGACGCCGGCTGCGGTAAAGCGGCAGAACTTACGACGCTTGAAGAGCGGGTTCTGCTGCGTGAATTTGCGTTTTTCTTTGCGTTTTCCGAAGAAAGCCATGATATGTGCCTCTATGTTTGAGGGGGCGGGTTTTACCCGGGGTTTTTTGAAAACCGGGCCCAGCACCCCATAACCTATCCGTATTCAGAAGGCGCTCTCGCACCTTTTGCTCAACCCTTTCAAGCCACCTGCGGATCGCGTCCTGCGCTGCCGCTGATCTTGCGTGCCTGCTGCAGATGCAGCTTGATCTTCACCGAGTCTTTGCGGACGGGAGCCAAAAACCCCTGCACCAGCAATTCAGACCCTAACGCGGTGTTTTTCAACAGCAACGCCAGATCGCCCAATGCCACGGCCGTGATCGTCAATTCAACACGGCGCGGGTGGCCGGCTTCGATGACTTCAGACTCGTGTGCCAGCACCATTTCCAGTGCGGGCAAACCGGCGGGAGTGTGGCGCAAAGGCTCGCATTCAAGAACGCGGGCGCTGAGTTCCAGCTTATTCATCCTGCCAGGCACCGAGGGGACTTCATGAGTCGAGCTCTGCGTGAGCCCTGCTTACTCGGGCTGAACCGCGACAGCTTCAGCCGAAGCCTTACGGGCTTCTTCGCGCTCAACCGACTTCATCATGATCGAGGGCGTGGTCTGGGCCTTCTTGGTCTTGATGACCAGGTGGCGCAGAACGGCGTCGTTGTAGCGGAACGAGTGTTCCAGCTCATCCAGCGTGGCTTGGCCGCACTCGATGTTCAGGCAAACGTAGTGAGCCTTGACGAGCTTCTGGATCGGGTAGGCCAGTTGACGGCGACCCCAGTCTTCCAGGCGGTGAACCGAGCCGCCTTGGCCCGTGACCAGCGCTTGGTAACGCTCGACCATGGCGGGCACTTGCTCGCTTTGGTCGGGGTGAACAATAAACACTACTTCGTAGTGACGCATGAGTAAAACTCCTTGAGGATGTCTTGCTGGCCAAGCGTCTTGCACCCGCGCTTTCCATCATGGGTGGTTGCATGCATGGCTACAATTCAGCCGCACACGCAAAAGACAACTAGCCCGCAAGGGGCAGCCCGCTACCCAAAAACCATGGGCGGTCGAGCAAGAAAGCCCTCGATTATTACCGATTGAGCATCGCTTCGCAAGCGACTGGGGCGTCAGGAAATCAGGGACGGAGCTTTTCCGCCGCCCGTATCAACCGTTTGCGGCAGATCGGCAACATCGATTTCACGCGGCCGGTTGACCACGCTGACCATCACATAGCTGATGATCATCAAGAGAAACCATGACCCGAGCTTGGCGATGGAGACCCATTGCCAGGCGTGCGACTGGTTGGGATAGCGCCAGGCGTTGGCGAAGGTGCCGATGTTTTCGGCGAACCAGATGAACAAGGCCACCAGCACGAAGCCCAGCAGCAGGGGCATGCGACGGTAGACGCGCCATATGCGGAAATACACCCAGGTCCGCGCGAACAGCACGGCCGTCAGTGCGAACAGCACCCACCGGAAGTCCATGATGAAGTGGTGCGCGAAGAAGTTCACGTAGATCAGCACCGACAAGGCCACCGTGGCGACCATGGGGGGATGAGCGCGAAACCGGAAGTCGAACAGCCGCCACACCCGCGCCAGGTAGCTGCCCACCGCCGCATACATGAAGCCGGTAAACAGCGGCACCCCGCCGATGCGCAGCACGCTGGCCTCGGGGTAGATCCACGACCCCGCCGCTGTCTTGAAGATTTCCATGCCGGTGCCGACCACATGGAACATCAGGATCACGCGGGCCTCGCTCCAGGTCTCCATGCGCAAGAGCAGCAACAGGGCCTGGATGCCCAGCGCGGCGAGTGTCAGGAAGTCGTAGCGCGCCAGCAGCGCGTCCTTGGGATACCACCAGTGCGTGCCCAGCAGCAGCGCGCACATCAGCCCGCCGAACAGACAGGCCCAGGCTTGCTTGACGCCAAAGCGGAAGAACTCATAGAGCGCCACGCCCAAACGACCGCGGCCGGCCAAGTTATTGGCCAGCCGCGATTCCCAGGCTTGCAGCCCCGCGATAAGCGGCCAGTCATTGGCCGCCGGATGGTGCACGGGAAGCTCAGCCTTCCACGACGGCGTAGGCCGAGTGGTTGTGGATGGATTCGAAGTTCTCGGCTTCGACGCGGTAGCGGGCGATGCCGGGGTGCGCGGTCAGGCGAGCCGCCACGTCACGCACCAGGTCTTCGACGAACTTGGGGTTGTCGTAGGCGCGTTCGGTCACGTACTTTTCGTCGGGGCGCTTGAGCAGGCCCCACAGTTCGCACGAACCTTCTTCTTCGATCAGGCGGATGACGCCGTCCATGCTGATGTCGCCGTTCAGGATGGCCGACACGGTCACGTGCGAACGCTGGTTATGCGCGCCGTATTCCGAGATGGCCTTCGAACACGGGCACAGGCTGGTCACCGGCACCTGCACGACAAGCTCGAATTCGACGCTGTCGCCCTGAGCGCGCGCGATCCACTGAACTTCGTAGTCCAGCAGGCTTTGCACGCCCGAAATGGGAGCCGACTTGTTGATGAAGTACGGGAACGCCGCGGTGATGTCGCCGCGCTCGGCATGCAACAGCGGCAGCATGTCAGCCGCCATGGCGCGGAACAGTGCCGGCGTCATGGGCGTGCTGCGATACTTTTCCAGCAGCGCCACGAAGCGGGACATATGCGTCCCTTTTTCTTCGGGCGGCAGCGCCACGGTCAGCGTCCAGTTGGCGACGGTGCCCTGGGGCGAACCATCACCGCTTTCAATCAGCATGGGGTGGCGCACGCCACGAATGCCCACGCGCTGGATCGGGATGTGCCGGGTGTCCGCCGAACTTTGGACGTCGGGCATCACGATGGCGGGGTCGATCGGAGAATTCATTTCAGCTTACCTGTCTAGGCAACCAGTCGCTCGCGCACGGCCTAGGAAACTTTGAGAGGGGGCCATTATCGCCCAAAGCCCCGCGACCGCCAGGGAAAACCCTTCTCTCCGTAGGTCGGTTGGAGCGGAACAGTGTGTTGCAAACCCGGACGAGGGCGCCGCCCCCGACCGGATGCCGCGCCAGCTTCAAGCCAGCAGATCGGCGTAGCGGTTGCGGATCGACTGCTCGATGCCGGCGGCATCCAGGCCGATACCCGCCAGCAGGGCCGACTGGTCGCCATGGTCGATGAAGACGTCCGGCAGACCCAGTTGCAGCACCGGAATCTGCACGCCCCCGGCGCTCAGCGCTTCAAGCACTGCGCTGCCGGCGCCGCCCATGATCGAGGCGTCTTCAATCGTGACCAGCGCCTCATGGCGGCGCGCCAGGTCCAGAATCAGATCAAGGTCGATCGGCTTGACGAAGCGCATGTCGGCCACGGTGGCGTCCAGCTTGCCCGCCGCGGCAAGCGCTGCTTGCACCAGCGTGCCAAAGCCCAGGATGGCGATCTTCTTGCCTTCGCGCCGCACCACGCCTCGGCCCAGTTCCACCGTGTCCAAGCTCGTGCCTTCCGGGGCGCCCCAGCCTGCGCCCCGCGGATAGCGCACCGAGGCCGGGCCGGGATGCTGATAACAGGTCGACAGCAACAGGCGGGTTTCGCTTTCGTCGGAAGGCGTGGCCACCACCATGTTCGGCACGCAGCGCAAAAAGGCGATGTCGTAATTGCCGGCGTGGGGGGCGCCGTCGGCGCCGACGATGCCGGCGCGGTCCAGCGCGAACGTCACGTCCAGGTTTTGCAGCGCGACGTCATGGATGAACTGGTCGTAGCCGCGCTGCATGAAGGTGGAGTAGATGGCCACGACGGGCTTTTGCCCTTCGCAAGCCACGCCGGCCGCGAACGTCACGGCGTGCTGCTCAGCGATGCCCACGTCGAAATAACGGAGCGGAAAGCGCTTTTCGAATTCAACCAGGCCGCTGCCTTCGCGCATGGCGGGTGTAACGGCGACCAGGTGCGGGTCTTGCTCGGCCATGTCGCACAGCCACTGGCCGAACACCTGCGTGAAGGTGCGCTTGCCCGGCGCCTTGGATTGCTGGATGCCGACCGCGGGATCGAACTTGCCCGGGCCGTGATACAGCACCGGGTCGGCCTCGGCCAGCTTGTAGCCCTGCCCCTTCTTCGTGACCACGTGCAGGAATTGCAGGCCTTGCAGCGCCTTCAGGTTCTGCAGAGTGGGCACCAGCGCGTCCAGGTCGTGCCCATCGATGGGGCCGACGTAGTTGAAGCCGAACTCTTCGAACAGCGTGGCCGGCGTGACCATGCCCTTGGCATGTTCTTCAAACCGGCGCGCCAGTTCCAGCACCGGCGGCACGTGCTGCAAGACGGCCCGGCCCACGTTCTTGGCGGTGGCGTAGAAGCGGCCCGACATCAGGCGCGCCAGGTAGCGGTTCAGCGCTCCCACTGGCGGCGAGATCGACATGTCGTTGTCGTTCAGGATGACCAGCAGGTTGATGTTGGGCGTGACGCCTGCGTTATTCATGGCCTCGAACGCCATGCCCGCGGACATGGCGCCGTCGCCGATGACGGCGATGTGCTGGCGCTGCACGCCCGCATTGCGCGAGGCCACCGCCATGCCCAGCGCCGCCGAGATCGACGTGGACGAATGCGCGGTGCCGAAGGCGTCGTACTCGGATTCGCTGCGCTTGGGAAAGCCCGAAATACCGCCCTGCTGCCGCAATTGCGCCATGCCGGCGCGGCGGCCGGTCAGGATCTTGTGCGGATAGGACTGGTGGCCCACGTCCCAGACGATGCGGTCATGCGGCGTGTCGAACACCTGATGCAGGGCCAGCGTCAGCTCGACCGTGCCCAGGTTGGACGACAGGTGTCCGCCCGTTTTGGATACCGACTCCAGCACAAAGCCGCGCAGTTCGTCGGCAAGCTTTTTCAGCTCGCGACGATCCAGGCGCTTGAGGTCGGCCGGGGATTGAATGCGGTCCAATAAATCAGTCGTCATGCTTTTATGGGGTTCGTTGCCCCGGCCTGAACCCAGGCCGGGCTTATCACGGATCAGCGGTCTCGAAGGACGATGAAATCAGCCAATTGCGCCAGACGCAAGCCCGCGTCGCCCAAAGGCTCCAGCGCCGCCCGCGCGGCCACGCGCAATTCTTCGGCGAACGCGCGCGCTTCGGACAGGCCCAGCAGCGATACGTAAGTGGGCTTGTTTTCCGCCGCGTCCTTGCCCGGCGTCTTGCCCAGGCTGGCCGTGTCGGCGGTAACGTCCAGGATATCGTCCACCACCTGGAACGCCAGGCCCATGGCTTGCGCGTAGGCGTCCAGCGCCTGGCGCGAGGCCGAACTGGCACCCGCCACGATGCCGCCCAGAGCCACGCTGCACGCCAGCATGGCGCCCGTCTTCATGCTGTGCATGGTCTGGAGTTCGTCGCGCGACAGCGAATGGCCGACGCTGAGCAGGTCAATGGCCTGGCCGCCCGCCATGCCCTGGCTGCCGGCGGCGCGGGCCAGCGACTGGGTCGCCTGCACGATGAGCGCGGGCGCGATGGGCATCGAGGCCAGCAAGTCGAAGGCCAGCGGCTGCAAGGCGTCGCCCGCCAGCATGGCGGTGGCTTCGTCGAACTGCACATGGGTGGTGGGCCGGCCACGGCGCAAGGTGTCGTCGTCCATGCAAGGCAGGTCGTCATGCACCAGCGAATAAGCGTGGATCAATTCAACCGCTGCCGCGGCGCGGTCCAGCGAGGCCTCGATGGCCAGCACGCTGCCGCTGACCGGGCAGGCCTGCCCCGCGGCGTAGACCATGGCGGCGCGTACGCGCTTGCCACCGCCCAGCACCGCGTAGCGCATGGCTTCATGCAGGCGGACAGGCAGCACGTCCGCGGGGGGCATCAGGTCGTCCAGGACGTCTTCGACGTGCCGCACGCGACCCTGCAACCACTCCGCAAAGGGGAGTTGAGTTTGCTTCATCGGATTCTTATTCGTCATCCAGCGCCGCCGGATCCAGCGGGCGCAACAGGTCGCCTTCCAGAACCTTGACCTGCTGTTCGGCCTGCGCCAGGCGTTCCTGGCAGACCCGCGTCAGCGCCACGCCGCGCCGGTAGGCGGTCAGTGATTGCTCAAGCGGCAACGAGCCGTCTTCCATGGCCGCCACCAAGGACTCCAACTCGGCCAGGGCCGTTTCGAAATCTTGAGGCAGGGGACGGTCGTCAGTCTGCGGATCGGCTTGTGCGGGGTTGGCCAAACGGGTCTCCGAGGGCGCTAGGGGTGGATCAATTTGTGAATTGTACGAGATAGCCAAACCAGACCCGGATGCACCGCAGGGATCAGGCCGCGGCCCCCGCCAGCCCCACGATCGCGGCGCGCAACGCCGGCCCGCCTCGCGCGCGCAAGTCAGGCTCCGGCAGCAGGCTTGCCGGACCGCCGCAGCTCATGACGAAGACGCCTTCGCCGGTGATCGAGGTGAACGGCACCGCCACGGCGTTGATGCCCGACTGCCATTCGCCCAGCGCGAAGCAGCAGCCCGATTCCTGGAGCTCGGCGCGGGCGCGCAAGATCGCGTCGGCGGGCGGCGCCGCCTGGCCCAGGCGCGCCATTTCCTCATCACAGGCGCTTTGCGGCAGGCTGGCCAGGTACGCCCGGCCCATGGCGCTGTCCAGGCTGGCGCGATAACCCACGGGCAGGCGCAGATACAAGGCCGACGACCCGTGGATAGCCTCGACATACGTCATGGCATCGCCATCAAAGGCGCCCAGGGCGACCGCGCCGCCCGTGTCGCGGGCCAGGTCGGTCATCGACGCCTTGGCCAGTTCGCGCACTTCCAGCCCGGCCAGCAGGCCAAAACCCAGCGCCAACACGCCATAGCCCGGTGAATACTTGCCGGTGTCGGGGTGATAGCGCAGGTAGCCCAGTTCGGTCAGCGTGTACGTGATACGGCTGATGGTGGGCTTGGGCAGCCCGGTCAAGCGGGCCAGGTCCAGATTGCCCAGCGCGGCCACGCCATGGCGAAAGCAACGCAATACGTCCAAGCCGCGCGCCAAGGCGGTAATGAAGTCCGGCGAACTGGCGCCCTCGCCCACACCCGCCGCGCGCTTGCGGCGTGCCGGCTGGCTCAGTTCCAGCTTTTCGTCCGGCTTGGCGGCGGCGTGGATGACACGCTTGGAGTCAGAAAAAGATTGCATTTCACTACGCTTCGTTTTTATAGTTTATTTCGAATGACAAAACTAAATTCCATAAGGCGGAATTTAAAGCATCCAAGGAGACCTGGCAAGCACCGCAACGCGCTTCACCGCGCAGCCGCCAAGCCAGGCCCGGCGATCCACTCACGCACGCGATTTCAAGGGGAAAACATGATTCGCACGAGCATCAAACTACTGGCTACCTTGGTTCTAGGCGCGGCCGCGCTGGGCGCGCAAGCCGAGACCTATCCGGCCCGGCCCATCAAGATCATCTCGCCCTTCCCGGCCGGCGGCGCCACCGATGTGCTGACCCGCATCCTGGCTGAACGCATGGCCAAGACCCTGGGCCAATCCATGATCGTGGAAAACAAGGCCGGCGCGGGCACGTCCATCGGCGCGGCTTATGTGTCGCGCGAACAACCGGACGGCTACACGATCCTGATGGCCACCAACTCCACGCTCGTCACGAACCGCTATCTGTACAAGGAACTGCCCTACGACCCGGACAGCTTCGCGCGTATCGGCATGGTGGGGGTCGGCCCCCTGGTGCTGCTGTCCAGCCCCAAGCAGCCCTTCAACAGCACGCAGGACGTGGTGGCCTATGCCAAGCAGAACCCGGGCAAGCTGACGTTTGCCACCTTCGGCCCCGGCACCTCATCGCACCTGGCGGGTGAACTGTTCAAGTCGCGCGCCGGCATCGACATCCTGCACGTGCCCTTCAAGGGCGCCACGCAAGCCCTGCCGGCCTTGATCAGCGGCGATGTGGACCTGTTCTTCGACATGGTTGCCACCGGCATTCCGCAAGCAGACGCCGGCAAGGTCAAGGTGTTCGCCATTACCAGCCCGTCGCGCCTGGCCACGCTGCCCAAGCTGAAGACCTTGTCCGAAGAGGGCTACCCCAACTTCGACATGACGGCATGGTTCAGCTTTGTTGCGCCCAAGGGCACGCCGGCGCCGGTGCTGGAAAAGCTGCAGGCCGCGCTGACTGAAACGCTGAAGGATGAAGGCGTTAAGAAGCGCATGCTGGACATGGGCATCGACCCGCGTTCGGGTACGGCCGCCGAGCTCGACAAGCAGATCAAGACCGAACAGCCCATCGTGTCGCAACTGATCAAGCAAGCCAATATCGTTTTGCAGTAAGCCGTCCGCAGTAAGCAGTTTCGTGACAAATCGTTCGCGGTCCCGCCGGCCCGCGAACCGGCGGCCAGCCACCCGCCCCGCCGACCTTTCCGCCGACAGCGCCCCTACGGGCCCTGTCGGTTTTTTATGCCTTGCCTAACCGCTGGATACAGAAGCCAGGTGCTGCACGCTGCTAAGGTGAAAAAGAGAAAACACCCAGCGGGAGCCCGATGCCTTTGACCGAAGACCGTTATGCCCGCCTGGATGCCGCCCGCTGGTTGGCGGCCGTGGCCGTCGTCCTGTTGCACAGCGCGGCGCTGATCGTCAGTGACCCGGCCGCCTACGGCAAGGGCGCCTGGCTGGCCGCCAATCTCTACGACTCGGCGGCACGCTGGTGCGTGCCCGTGTTCGTGATGGTCAGCGGCGCCCTGCTGCTGGACCCGAACAAGCCGCATGACGCCCGCAAGTTCTATAGCCGCCGCATGGCGCGTATTTGCGCGCCGCTGTTGTTCTGGACCTTGTTCTACCTGACCTGGCGCACGGGCCTGGACTGGTGGGACGATGGCCGTATCGATTTTTCGTTCTGGCCGCGCAAGGTGGCGCAAGGCGAACCGTATTACCACCTTTGGTACCTGTACATGATCGTGGGCCTGTACCTGTTCGCCCCGCTGGCCCGGCTTCTGTATGCGCGCAGCACGCCGCGCGGGCGCGCGCTTTGGGTGGTGGGCATTCTGGGCGTGGCGATTCTGGACGCGCTATACCGGCGCGCGCTGGGCGCGCCGCACGGATTCTTCCTGACCTGGTTTCTGCCGTACCTGGGCTACTTCGTGGCCGGCCGCTTGATTTTCGATGGCGACATGCGCATTCCCCGCCCAGGCCTGGTGCTGCTGGCCAGTGTGGCCGCCACCGCCCTGGGCGTGAACCTGATGTCCAACGGCCATAACCTGGACACGTACTTCTATGACTACTTCAGCCTGACCGTGCCGTTCATGTCGCTGGCCGCGTTCCAGTGGATCGTGGACTCGCCCCGCCTGCCGCGCCTGGCCGCCCTGGCGCCCTTGACCTTCGGCATCTATCTGATTCACCCCGTGTTCCTGGACGTGGCCCGCCGCGCCGGCGCCATTTCCGGCAGCCCGCGCGACGCCTGGGCAGTCCCCTTGCTGACCCTTGCGGTCTTTGTCTTGTCGGCGGCCAGTAGCTGGTTGTTAAGGCGCCATCCCGCCACGCGCAAGCTCGTCTGAAAGACCTACGCCGCGAAGGGTTAATCGAACGGCCGCACAGGGCCGGCAGGCCCCGTGAACACTGGATGAAGCCTCGTCCATCTTCCCGGGCGTGAGGGAGGCCCTTGGGGTACAATTCACGGCTTATTTGATCGGCCAGACACCGATTTTTCTTCGCGCCAGCACGTATGTAGCCAAGCTCATCGTTGAGCTCCAAGCGGTTTTCAGGACGGTTTCCTGAAAACGCTGGGCTTGAACAAAAACGCTTGGCAGAGCTCAAACCGTCCTGGCTTTTTTATCCGAGCGGAGGGAATCATGACCGACATCGGTCGGATGGCACATGTCGTGCCAGCTCGCACCCAGCTACCCGTCAGCGCTTACTTTGACGAAGCCCTCTTTGCCCGCGAGCAAGAACTCATTTTCAAGCAATCCTCGCAGTACGTCGGACACCAGAAAGTAGTGCCCGAGATTGGGGATTGGCGGTCGTTGGTCCAGGAAAACGGGGGGCGCGTGCTGGTTCGTAACCAGCAAGGCGTTGAACTCATCTCAAATGTCTGCCGCCACCGTCAGGCATTGATGCTGGGCGGCGAAGCCGGCAATGTGGCCGGCAACTGCAATACGCAAGGCAATCTGAAGGCAACCGGCGGCAATATTGTCTGCCCGCTGCACCGTTGGACGTACAACAACCAAGGCGAGTTGTTGGGCGCGCCTCAGTTCGAGACTACGCCCTGCATGAATTTGCAGAAGTTTCGCCTGCGCGATTGCCACGGCTTGCTGTTTGAAGGCCCGCGTGACCCGGCCTCGGACATGGCTCCGTTGTTCTCGCGCCCCGAGTTCAACTTCGGCGACTACGTGCTCGACCACGTTGAAGTGCATCAGTGCAACTACAACTGGAAGACCTTCATCGAGGTCTACCTTGAGGACTACCACGTCGGGCCGTTCCACCCGGGCCTGGGCCGTTTCGTTACCTGCGACGACCTGACCTGGGAATTCAACGACTGGTACAGCCTGCAGAAAGTGGGCGTGCACAATGCGTTGGCCCAACCGGGTTCAGACGTGTACAAGCAATGGCACGACCGCCTGCTGTCGTTCCGCGAAGGCGACGCGCCCGACTTCGGCGCGGTCTGGGTCACGTACTTTCCGACCCACATGATCGAGCTTTACCCGCACGTGCTGGTGCTGTCCACGCTGTACCCGAAGAGCCCGCAGGAAACGGTGAACGTTGTCGAGTTCTACTACCCCGAGGAAATCTCGGCGTTCGAACGCGAATTCGTCGAAGCCCAGCGCGCCGCCTACATGGAAACGGCCATCGAAGACGATGAAATCGCCGAACGCATGGACGCCGGCCGCAGGGCCCTGATGTTGCGCGGCGTGAATGAAGCCGGTCCTTACCAATCACCGATGGAAGACGGCATGCAGCACTTCCACGAATGGTATCGACGCATCATGCAGGACCTCTGAACCGGGTTTGCCGTCGCAAAAAACAAAGGGCCTCGCGATTTTTTCGCGAGGCCCTTTTCATTGCACGCGGCAAATGCCTGCCCGCGCCGTCAATGTCCGATCACGCCCGCCACCGTGCGTTCGCCGATCGCCAGCCCCACCGTCATGCCAACACCGGAATGCATGACCGCCACCGTCGTAGCGGCGTCCACCGGCATGACCGAGAACGGCGCTGGCCCGTGTGCGCCATACACGCCCTGCCAGCGCTCCAGCACACGCAAGCGCGCACCCAGGGCCTGTGACGCCAGGTCCAGCATGGCGTTGTCGACCGCCTCGTCGTTGAACGGGAACGCGTCCTGCCCATAGCGATGCGAGTCGCCGATGATCAGCTCACCATTCGGCGTGGGGCTGATCAGCAGATGGATGCCGTTTTCAACCAGCATCGGCGTGCGTTCCTGGATCACCTGGCGCAGCGCCTGCGCCGTGGGCAGGTCCGAGAACGCGCCGTAATGCACGCACGACAAGCCGGTCAGCACCGGGCGGTCCAAGGCGATGGCGTTGGTGTCGAACGCCGCGCGCAACATCTGCAAGCGCGAGACTTCCAGGTTCAGCGGCGCAAAACGTTCGGGCAGCAGCGTCAGGTAGTCATGGCCGGGGCACACGAAAACATGCTTGCCCTGGAAGTCGCCGGCCGTGGTGCCGACCAGGCCGTTTTCCACCGCGCGCGCCAGCGTGCCGGTAATGAACGTCACGCCCAGCGACTCGGCCAGGTAGCGGGTCATGGCCGGCAAGGCTTCGCGCGAATAAATCTGCAGGTCGTCATGGCCACGCAGCGCCAGGCAGTGATGCGCAAGCTGTCCGCCATACAGGCCGGCCACCTCACGCGCCGACAGCAGGTTGGCGCGATAGCCTTCCTGCGCCAGCCGCGTGTCCGCGAATTCCTGCAGCACGCTGGCCTCGTCCAGGTTGCGCGCCAGCACCAGCGCGCCGTTGGCCCGCACATGAAAGCCTGCCTTGGCGGCCAGGTCCAGCCACAGCTCGCGCGCCTGTTGCGCGTGCGACAGCATCATGCCGGGCGGCTGGCCCGTCACGATGACCTGGCCGAAGTTGCGGATGGTGGCGCCGTGCGCCTGGCGGCTGCGCTCGATGACCGCCACCGACAGGCCGCGCTTGGCGGCCGCCCAGGCGTGGGCGATGCCAAGCATGCCCGCGCCCACCACGATCACGTCGTAAGTTTTCATCGCGGGCAACGCCTTACTTCTTCTTCGGCTCGGACTTGCCGTCGTAGCGGCGGGTCCACTCGGCGATGATGCGTTCACGGTTCGTGGCGGCCCACACGAAGTCGTTCTTGATCATGCGCTTGGTCAGGTCAGCCGGCAGGTTCGGGTTGGCCGTGGCGATGGACGGAATCGCCAGCACCGCGAAGTTGGCCTTGTACAGTTCGTTGGCTTCGCGGCTGGCCGAGAAATCAGCCAGCTTGCGGGCGGCTTCCAGGTTCTTCGTACCCTTCATGATGGCGGTCGCTTCCACTTCCCAGCCCAGGCCTTCCGACGGGAACACGGCTTCGACCGGCGCGCCATCGGCCTTCAGCTTGGCCGCGCGGTAGTCGAACGACACGCCGATCGGGAACTCACCCGCGGCGGCCATGTTGCACGGCTTGGAGCCCGAGTGCGTGTACGAACCAATGTTCTTGTGCAGGGCGTCCATATAGGCCCAGCCCTTCTCTTCGCCAAAAATCTGCAGCCAGGCGCTGACGTCCAAAAAGCCCGTGCCCGACGACGCCGGGTTCGGCATGACGATCTTGCCGGCGTAGACCGGCTTGGTCAGGTCTTGCCACGAGGTCGGCTTGGGCAGCTTTTGCTTTTCGGCTTCGATGGTGTTGAAGCAGATGGCGGCGGCATAACCGTCCATGCCGACCCATGACGGCTCAGCCTTGGCGTCGCGCATGTTCGCGGCGATCTGGTCCAGACCCTTCGGGGCGTAGGGTTGCAGCATGCCTTCCTTGTCCATCAGGCCCAGCGCCGTGCCCGCCAAGCCCCAGATCACGTCCGCCTTGGGGTTGCTCTTTTCCGCCAGCAGCTTGGCGGCGATGATGCCCGTGGAATCACGGACCCATTGGATCTTGATGTCGGGGTTGGCTTTTTCAAACGCGGCTTGATAGACCTTGATCTGGTCGGCTTCGAGCGCGGTGTAGACCGTCAGCGTGGTCTCGGCAGAGGCGGCGCCCATCATGCCCGTCAGGGCGGTGGCCAGGGCAAGCAGCTTGTAGCGATTCATGAGGAACTCCGTGAATGAGCGGAAAAAAGGGTGAAGGTCGCCGCCACGGTCGGACGATGCCGGCCGCGGTCGCGATAAAAAAAGCAGGGTTAAGTCCGGCTACGCCGGGCAGAAAGTAATCAGGCTGATGGCTTTAGCTCAGGGTCGATCGCCTCGCGCCAGACGGGCTTCGATGTCGGTAATCACGGCGGGCAGGTCGGCCACCGTGTCGATCAGGTAATGCGGGTGGGCGGACGACAGCTCCGCGCGTGCCTCGACGCGCGCGCGCTCGCGGCCGCTCTCATCCAGGCTCAGGTATTCGTCCAGCGTCAGGCCGGCGGCGTTGCCCGACAACAAGAGCCCCACCGTCCACATGCCGGCGCGCCGCCCTTCCTCGATACCGGGCGCGGTGTCGTCGACCTTGATGCAGCCGGCCACATCGGACAGCCCCAGTTCGACCACGTTTTTCAAGGCCATGGCAGGCGCCGGGCGCGCGCGCGGCACATCGTCGCTGGCCACGATGCAGTCCGGCTCCAAACCCTCGGACGCCGCGCGCTCGACCACCCGGCGCATGACGCTGTCGGGGTAGCCCGAGCACGATCCGATCTTCAAGCCGTGTTGGCGCAGCGCGCGCAGCAATTCGGCCGCGCCCGGAATGGCCGCTGAATACTGCGCCACCTTCTCCAGTTGCATCGGCAGGAAGCGGTCGTAGATGGCGGTGACGTCGTCATCGGAAGGCAAGCGGCCGAACTGGGCCTGATACTGGCTGGCGATGGCGGGCTGGTCGCACAGGGCGCGGATGTGGTCCCACTTGCCCATGCCCATGGGGCCACGGGCTTCTTTCAGCGACACATCCATGCCGAACTGCGAGAAGGCGTCCACGAACACCTTGGTGGGCGCAAACGAACCGAAGTCCACCAGCGTGCCGGCCCAGTCAAAGATGACGGCTTCCAGTTGGACGGGCAAGGTTGAAACAGTCATGAGGGTCATCCTAGAAATAAGCGTTCAAAGAGCCACGGGGCGGCGCCATGCCTGGCTGCGCGCAACCAGCGCGCGGCTCGCCAGATGCAGCAGCAGGGCCGCGGTGGCGGAACTGGCCATGATCACCGTGCACATGGCGGCGGCCGGGCCGATGAAGCCGGCGTCGTCCATGTTGAGCACGGCGACGGCGGCCAGCACCGTGGACGGGCTGTACAGGAACACCACGGCCGACACGGTCGTCATGGCGGAAACAAAGAGGTAGCGGGCAACGTCCAGCGCGGCGGGCAGGCACATGGGCAAGGTCACGCGCAGGAACGTCGTCATGCGCGGCACCTTCAACGACGCCGAAGCGGCTTCGAACTCGGGATCCAGGGCGTTCAAGGCGGTGGCCGCCGTCAGATGCGCGCTGGTGTAGAAGTGGACCACCGTGCACAGGACCAGCAGCGGCATCGTGCCGTACAGCAGGTTCAGCGGGTTCATCAGGCTGTTGAAGAAGAAGATGTAGCCCAACCCCAGCACCAGGCCCGGCACGGCCATCGGCATCAAGGCCAGCATGCTGACCGTGGCGCGCCGGCTGCGCCCCACTGAGCCGCGCGCCGGCACCTTTTCCATCATCCAGGCGCCCACAAACACCACGGCCGTGCCGATCACTGCGGTCCAAAGCGCCAGTTGCAGGCTGTTGCGCCAGGCCAGCCAGCCGCCGCCGTCCATGTTGTCGAAGTCGTAGGAACGCAACGACATCGACAGGTTGTACGGCCACATCTTCACGAACGAGGCCCAGACGGCCACGCCGATGATCAGCAGCAGAAAGCCCGCCAGCACCCCGGCCAGCGCCAGGAACGCGGCATCGCGGCGTCGGTTGGCGCCCGCCGCGTAAGGCTGGGCGCGGCCGCTCATCTGCGCACCCTGACGGGCACGCAGCCGGCGGTCCAACACAAAGGTCAGCAAGGCGGGCAGCAACAGCAAGATGCCGATGGCCGCGCCCTTGGGAAAGTTCTGCTGCCCGACCACCGCCTTGTAGGCTTCCATGGCCAGCACGTTGTAATCACCGCCAACCACTTTGGGGACGCCGAAATCGGTAACGGTCAGCGTGAACACCACGCAGCAGGCCGAGAACACGGCGTAGCGCGTGCCGGGCAAGGTCACGGTCAGGAAGGTGCGCCACGGGCCCGCGCCCATGGCCCGCGCCGCGTCGTACAGCCGTCCGTCGGCCAGCGTCAGGCCGGTCAGCAGAATCATCAGCGCATGCGGAAACGTGTAGAAGGCCTCGCCCACCACAATGCCCCAGAAGCCATAGATGGTGGCGCCGCCCGTCAGGCCCTTGAGCAGCCCCTGGTTGCCCAGCAGATAGACCAGCGCAATGCCTGGCAACAGCGACGGCGCCAGCAAAGGCAGCAAGGCGATGGTGCGCAGCAGGCCCTTGCCCGGCAAGCGGGTGCGGGTCAGGCCATAGGCGAAGCCATAGGCGCAGGGCACCACCAGCAGCATCGTCACCACGCCCACGGTCAGGCTGCGCCCGACCATGGCAAGAAAGCCATCCGCGCCGATGATGCCGGACACCACCGACAGCCCGGCCCAGGCGCCGTCGCTATCGGTCACGGCCTTGGCCAGGATGGCCAGCAGCGGCAATGCCAGGAACAGCACCAGAAACAGCACCAGCGCGCCCTGCCCCGCCGTCAGGCCCAGCGCGCCTATCCACGCGGGCATGGGGCGGCGGCCCAGAGCGGGCGCGGTCGGCGCGGGGGCGGCGGTCGAGGCGGGGGCCGGGGCGGGGGCCAGTTCGGCCACGGAAGGCGATCCAGTCATGGCGGAATCAAGCGTAGGCGCGAATCGCATGGCGCGGCAGCTCCACCCAGCAACGGCTGGCGGCGTGAGGGCCCAACAGGGCGTCTCCGATTTCAGGGGACACAATCGAATGCACGGTGGAACCGGGCACGCCTTCCAGGCGCAAGGCCAGGCGATAGCCCCGGCCCAGGAATACGCCGTCCAGCACGTCGGCCAACATTGAATTGGGTTCTTCCGAGCGCGCCATGCTGACGCGCACCGCTTCGGGGCGCACGAACAGCTTGCCGGACTTGCCGTCCAGCGCCTCGTCCACGGCCAGTTCCTGGCGGCCGACGCGGGCGCGATGGGTGTCGACGCGTTCGAACGGCAGCCAGTTCGCCTCGCCCACGAAATCGGCGATAAAGGCCGATGCCGGCTGGCGGTAGAGTTCGCGCGGCGTTCCGAATTGTTCAATGACGCCGCCGTTCATAACGGCGATGCGGTCGGCCATCACCATGGCCTCTTCCTGGTCATGCGTCACCATCAGCGTCGTGATCGACAAGCGCTTTTGCAACGCGCGCAATTCAATCCGCAGATGCTCGCGCACCCGGGCGTCCAGCGCCGACATCGGCTCATCCAGCAACAACAGTGACGGGGATGGCGCCAATGCGCGCGCCAGCGCCACACGCTGCTGCTGGCCGCCGGAAATCTGCCCGGGGTATTTGTCCGCGGCCCCAGTCAGGCCGACCAGGCTCAGCATTTCCTCGACGCGATTGGCGACGTGATTGCGATGCGCCCGCTTGCCGCTCAGGCCGTACGCCACGTTCTGGGCCACGGTCAGGTTGGGAAACAGCGCGTAGGACTGGAACAGGATGCCGTAGTCGCGTTCTTGGGGCTCGGCGTAAGAAATATCGCGGCCCGACAGCACAATTGCACCGCTGTCCTGGCGTTCCAGGCCGGCGATGGCGCGCAGCAACGTGGTCTTGCCGCAGCCGGACGGGCCCAGCAGGCACACCAGTTCTCCGGCGCGGATATCCAGCGAGACGTCGGCCAGCGCGGTGTGGCTGCCAAAACGCTTGACCAGATTTCGAACTGTGAGGAAGGCGCTATCGGGTTGGGGCATGCTGCCTCCAGATTGGAACGAAGCCAGTATGGAAGGCGCGTATTGAGCGTTTATGACACTTCGCGCAAATGCAGTAATAAAAACATCAAATTATTTTGGTGTACTGGCGGTCTTGCGCATTGCGTCCCTTTCCCGCCCCCTCATCGTGCTTGTCGCCGAACTCAAATCCTTCTACGCCGTGGCCCGCTGTGGCACCGTCACCAAGGCCGCAGCCCAACTGGGTGTCAGCCAACCGACCGTGACGGGGCAGTTGCGTCAACTGGAATCGCGCTACGGCATCGAACTGTTCCACCGGCAGGGCCGGGGCATGCGCTTGTCGGATGCGGGACACAACCTGATGCCCATGGTGGAAAAGCTGGTGCAGCAGGAAACCGAGATCGATTTCCGCCTGCGCGACGCCAGCGACCTGCGCGAAGGCAATCTGCGCATTGGCGCGACCGGCCCCTTCTACATCATGGATACGGTGCGCCGGTACAACCAGCGCTACCCGGGCATCGACCTGGCCGTCACCATCGGAAATTCGCAGTCGATGCTGCAAGCGCTGCACGACTACCGGATCGAGATTGCCACGTCTTCCTTTCTGATGGATGACAAGCACCTGTACCGCAGGATGATCGCGGCCGACCCGATCCGCGTGGTCACCCATCGCGACCATCCGCTGGCGCGGCGCGGGCAGGTTCGGCTGGCCGATCTGGCCGACCACGCCTTGCTGCTGCGCGAGCCCGGCTCCATGACGCGCCAGTTGACCGAAGACGCGCTGGCGGCGGCGGGCGTCACCGTGCGCCGCACGCTGGAGATCGGCAGCCGGGAATCCATCCGGCAGGCGATTCTGTGCGGCTTGGGGATCAGCCTGATCCCCTCGCGTGAAATCCCGTCGCACCCCGACCTGGCGGCCTTGGACATCCAGGGGGCCGAGATCGTGATGCACGAATACCTGTACTGCCTGCGCGAGCGCCAACCGGTGCAGTTGATCGCGCGCTTTCTGGAGATGGCGCCGGCAGCCGGCTGACCGTCAGGTCACTGCCCGCCCCCCTCCCCCTTGCGGCCACTCAGGAGACAACCATGGCCTTGACCTTGCAAGACATCGAACAGATTTTCCTGGAACGCGGACACCGTTCCTACCATGGCGAGTCCGTCAGCCATTTGCGGCATGCGCTGCAAACGGCATCGCTGGCGGAACGCCATGGCGCCAACGCTTCGCTCATCACCGCCTGCCTGTTGCATGATCTGGGCCACCTGATCGCCGACCGTCCGGGCACCCCCACGCTGCGCGGCGTCGACGACAAGCACCAGTATTTCGTGCTGCCGTTCCTGCGCGGACTGTTCAGTTCGGCCGTGCTGGACCCGATCCGCCTGCACGTGGAAGCCAAGCGCTACCTATGCTATGTCGAGCCGCAATACGAAGCGTCGTTGTCGGAGGATTCCAAGCGCAGCCTGGCGCTGCAAGGCGGCAGTTTCGATGCCGGCCAGGCGGTGGATTTCGCCAGCATGCCGGGCGCGCCTGACGCGATCCGCCTGCGCCGCTGGGACGATATGGCCAAGGTCCCGGGGCTGGCCACGCCCCCGCTGGACCACTTCCTGGAGATCGCGGAAAGCGTGTCCGGGCGGGTCAAGCTGGCGGCGATCTGGTAGCGCGGGCGGAATAGTCCGGCACGGGCCGCAGGAAGAATAGCCCGGCAGGAGCCGCAGAGGACCGCATCGGAGACGAAAAAAAACCAGGGTGCGAACCCTGGCTTTTTTGTGCGCCGCTGCGCCTCAGGCGCCCTTGGCTACCGGGCGCGACGGGTCGCTGCACCACTCGCTCCACGAGCCCGGGTACAGCTGCGAGCCGGGCAAGCCCGCGATTTCCATGGCCAGCAGGTTGTGGCAGGCGGTGATGCCCGAGCCGCACTGGTGCACGATGGCGCCAGGGTCGCGTCCACCAAGCAAGCCGTCGAATTCGGCGCGCAGTTGCTCGGCGGACTTGAAGCTTCCGTCGGCTTGCAGGTTTTCACCGTTCGGGCGGTTCAGGGCGCCCGGGATGTGGCCGGCCACCGGATCCATCGGTTCGACTTCGCCGCGATAGCGGTTGGCGGCGCGCGCGTCGATCACGGTAAAGGCGGGCCGATCGATATTGTCCAGCACGGCCTGCGCATCAACCGATGCGACCAGCGGCGCGCCGGGCTCGACGGGCTGGCCGGCTTGCACGGCCGGCGCGGGATCGGTCGTGGTCGGCAGCCCGGCGGCCACCCAGGCCTGCCAGCCGCCGTCCAACACCACCACGCGCTCATGGCCCAGCCAGCGCAGCATCCACCAAAGGTGGGCCGCGTACATACCGCCGCTGGCGTCATAGGCCACGACCAGCGTTTGCGGCGTCACGCCATGGGCGGCCATCAGTGCGCCCAGCTCGGCGCGCGAGGGCAGCGGATGACGGCCGTTCTTGCCGGTGCGCGGCGCGGCCAGTTCGGTTTCGTGGTCCAGGTGACGAGCGCCAGGGATGTGGCCGGCGTCATACGCCTGGCGGCCCGCGGCGTGGTTGGTCAGGTCGTGACGCACGTCGAAGACGCGCACGTCGCCTACGCGCACGTCGCCTACGCGCACGTCGCCTACGCGCACGTCGCCTACGCGCACGTTGGAAGCGTCAGGCCCGGAAGCCCCAAGCCGACCCGCCAGATCGGCGGCGGAAATCAGTGTCATCGTCATTCGGTGTGCTCCTGTCTAGCGGGTGTCCCGTCAGGCCGGTTTGGGGTCGCGCATGGTGCGCCACACCGACAGCAGGCCCGCGGAGATGATCAAGCCCATGCCGGCCCAGGCCAGACCATCCAGGTGGTCGCCCCAAAAACCCATTCCCAGCAAGGCCGCGAAAATAATGGTGCTGTATTGCAGCGCCGCCGTCAGCAGCGCCGAGCCCACGCCAAAGGCCCGGGTCATGGCAAGCTGGCCGAACATGCCCGCCACGCCCACGCCCACCAGCGACGCATAGCCCTGCCAGTCCGCCGTGCCCCAGCCTTCGAACCACAGCCCGACAACGCTGGACACGCAGACCGCCACGGAAAAGAACAGCACGGTACGCCACTCGGGTTCGCCGATCCGGCCTAGTTGGCGGATCTGCAACATGGCGACCGCCGACATGGCGCCCGCCCCCATCCCCATCAGCGCCGCCAGCCATTGGTCTTCATTGATGCTGGGCCGCAGCACGGCGATCACGCCCAGGAAACCCAAGGCCACGGCAATGATGCGCACGGCGTCGCGCTGCGCGCCGCCCCAGCCCAGCATCCAACAGGCAATGAAAAGAGGCGCGGTGTAGTTCAGGCTGGTCGCGGTGGCCAGCGGCAGGTGCGAGATGGCGAAGAACCCCAGCCACATCGACGTCACGCCGGACAGGTTGCGCCACAGGTGCAGCTTCCAACTGGTCGGAACGATGGATTGCCGGCCGGCGCGTGCCCACAGCAGCAAGAGAAGAACGGAAGGCAACCCACGAAAAAGCACGATCTGGGGCAACGAGGCGCCGTGTTCGGTGCCGAACTTCACGAACGACCCCATGATGGCGAACATGGCGGACGCCAACAACATCCAGAGAGCCTGCATTGGGGTTCTGCGCTAAGGGAAAAGTGGGGAGAACTAGGGGAAAGCGATACTATACTCTTCGCCATCGGGAGCGGTGCCGGCGAGTCGGGGAACTGGCGGGCCGCCGTCATGTCGAACCCCGGTATTTCCCGCTCGCAGAGGAACACAAAAAACATGAAACGCATTGTCTTGTTCGTCATCACCAACCTGGCCGTCATGCTCGTGCTGTCGGCCACGCTGCGCATCCTGGGCGTAGACCGCTACATCACCGCCAACGGCCTTAACCTCAACGCGCTGCTGATCTTCTCGGTGGTGGTGGGTTTCACGGGCGCGATCATCTCGCTCTTGATCAGCAAGCCGATGGCCAAGTGGAGCACCGGCGCCCAAGTGCTGGATCCTAACGCGCCGCGCAACCAGCGCGAAGCATGGCTCGTCGACACCGTGCACCAGTTGGCTGACCGCGCCGGCATCGGCCGCCCGGAAGTCGCCATCTATGAAGGCGCGCCCAATGCGTTCGCCACCGGCGCGTTCAAGAACGACTCGCTGGTCGCCGTGTCGACCGGCCTGCTGGAAAGCATGAGCGAAGAGGAAGTTGCGGCGGTGCTGGCGCACGAAGTGGCCCACATCGCCAATGGCGACATGGTCACGCTGACCTTGATCCAGGGCGTTGTGAACACCTTCGTCGTGTTCCTGGCTCGCGTGGTCGGCTACTTCATCGACCGCGTGGTTTTCAAGAACGAACGCGGCATCGGTCCGGGCTACTACATCACCGTGCTGGTCTGTGAAATCATCTTCGGCGTGCTGGCCTCGATCATCGTGGCCTGGTTCTCGCGCCAGCGCGAATACCGCGCCGACGCCGGCTCGGCCCAGCTGATGGGCGCGCGCGAACCGATGATCCGCGCGCTGGCCCGCCTGGGTGGCTTGGAGCCGGGCGATCTGCCCAAGTCCTTTGAAGCCTCGGGCATCACCGGCCGTGGCGGCCTGGCGGCCATGTTCGCCTCGCACCCGCCGATCCCGTCGCGCATCGCCGCGTTGCAAAACGCCCGCGTGGTCTGACCCCTTCGGGTTGCCAGGCAGAAAAAAGTCCCTCAGCCGAGGGACTTTTCTTTTGCAGGGTCGGCTGGGGTATCCCCCCGCCCATCAGCACTCGACGATGTTCACCGCCAGGCCGCCGCGCGCGGTTTCCTTGTACTTCGTCTTCATGTCGGCCCCGGTTTCGCGCATGGTCTTGATGACCGAATCCAGCGACACATAGTGCTGGCCGTCGCCGCGCAGGGCCATCCGGGCCGCGTTCACGGCTTTGATGGACGCCATGGCATTGCGCTCGATACAGGGAATTTGCACCAGCCCGCCCACGGGGTCGCAGGTCAGGCCCAGGTTGTGTTCCATGCCGATTTCGGCGGCGTTTTCAACCTGCTCCACCGAACCGCCCAGCGCCGCGGCCAACCCGCCCGCAGCCATCGAGCAGGCCACGCCCACTTCGCCCTGACAGCCCACTTCGGCGCCCGACAAGGACGCGTTGTACTTGTACAGCAAGCCGATCGCCGCGGCGGTAAGCAGGAAGTCCCGCACGCCATCGTGGTTGGCGCCGGGCACGAAACGGTCGTAATAATGCAGCACTGCGGGAATGATGCCCGCCGCGCCGTTGGTGGGCGCCGTGACGACCCGGCCGCCGGCGGCGTTTTCTTCGTTGACCGCCATGGCGTAAAGGTTGACCCAGTCCATGACCGACAGCGGGTCCGACAAGGTACGTTCGGCGCGTTGGGTCAGGTTGCGGTAAAGCTCGGGCGCCCGGCGGCGTACCCGCAGCGGGCCGGGCAGTACGCCGTCGGCTTCGGGGTAATTGATACCGCAACCGCGCGCCACGCAGTCCTGCATCACTTGCCAAATGCGGTCCAGCCCGCTGTGCGTGTCCGCCGCCTCACGCCAGGTAAGTTCGTTCTGCATCATCAACTGCGCCACCGTCAGACCGTTCTCGCGGCACATGGTCAAGAGTTCGCGGCCCGAGCGGAACGGATATGGCAGTTGGTTGTGGGCGGCGATGACCTGGCTATTGGACGCGCCCGCAGTCACTACGAAGCCGCCACCGACCGACAGGTAACGCGATTCGCGCAACGACTCGCCGTTGGCATCGATAGCGTGGAATTTCATGCCGTTGGGGTGCTCGGCCATGGCTTCGCGCCGGTAGAACACCATGTGCTCTTTTTCGATGAACGCAACGGGGTAGCGGCCAAGCAGCGGCAGTTGGCGGCTGGCGCGCACCGAGGCGATCATGCCTTCAATGGCGGCCGGGTCCACCGTGTCGGGCGCCTCGCCCATCAGCCCCAGCAACACGCCCTTGTCGGTGCCGTGCCCCTTGCCGGTGGCGCCCAACGAACCGTAGAGTTCGGCGCGCACATGCGCCACCCGAGGAATCAGGCCGTCGCGTTCCAGGCCTTGCGCGAACAGCAAGGCGGCCCGCATCGGCCCCACCGTATGGGAACTAGACGGGCCTATGCCAATCTTGAACAGATCAAATACGGAAACGGCCACGCCACACACTCCAATACATCAACGAATAGTCAGGCAATGATACGCGCTGGCAACACCGCGCGCAGGAAACCTGGCCAGCGTATGCTGTATCGCTGCCGCGGGTTTCGCCGCCCCGGCAGGCATGCGATCATTACAAAATTATTACTTGTCATAAAAAGAACGGGAACACCCCTGGATGTCTGGTCTTATCACCCTGCTTGACTTCGCCGGCTACGTCGCCCTGCTCCTTTGGGGCGTGCACATGGTCCAAACCGGTGTCCAGCGCGCCTTCGGCGCCGCCCTGGGCGCGGCGTTGGGCCGCGCCCTGGGCACCCGCTTGCGTGCTTTCGCGGCGGGCTTGGGCATCACCGCCGCCTTGCAAAGCAGCACGGCCACGGGGCTGATGATTACCGGCTTCGCCGCGGGCGGCGTGGTGGGCCTGGTGCCGGCGCTGGCCGCGATGCTGGGCGCCAACGTCGGCACCACGCTGATCGTGCAGCTGCTGTCGTTCGACCTGACCTCGCTTGCCCCCATTCTTATTCTTGCCGGCGTCTGGATGTTTCGCCGCTACCCGCCCGGCCGCACGCGCGACCTGGGCCGGGTATTCATCGGCCTGGGGCTGTTGTTGCTGTCTCTGCATCAGTTGGTCGAGCTTTTCGAGCCGTTCCAGACGGCCCCCATGCTGGGCATGATCCTGGACGCGCTGGCCACCCAGCCGGTGGCGGCCGTGCTGCTGTCGGCCGCGTTCACCTGGGCCGCGCACTCCAGCGTGGCAGTGGTGGTGCTGGTAATGTCCCTGGCAAGCCATCACATGGTGGCGCCCCACGTGGCTTTCGCGCTGGTGCTGGGCGCCAACCTGGGCACCGCCATCAACCCCATGATCGAAGGCGTGACAGGCGACGACCCCGCCGCGCGCCGCCTGCCCTTGGGCAACCTGCTGACCCGGGTGCTGGGCGTGCTGGCCGGGCTGATCCTGCTGCCGGTGCTGCAACCGCTGATGAGCGACATGGCAAGCGACCCGGCACGCGCCGTCGCCAATTTCCACACGCTGTTCAACGCGGTCATCGCCCTGCTGTTCCTGCCGCTGCTGACACCCTACGCGGCGCTCTTGACCCGTTGGTTGCCCAAACGGGCCGATCCCAACGACCCGTCTCGCCCCCAGTACCTGGATGAATGGGCCCATGACGTGCCGGCCGTGGCGCTGGGCAACGCGGCGCGCGAAGCCCTGCGCATGGCCGACATGCTGCAAACCTTGCTGCTGTACGCGCGCGCAGGTTTCAAGCGCGACAACCGCCACCGCATGGTGCAGGCGCGCCAGTTGGACGCCGCGCTGGACAAGCTGGAAAACGCCATCACCACCTACCTGGCCACGCTGGACCAGGAAAACATGACGCGCGACGACGTCCAGCGCATGGATGACATTCTGGCCTTCGCCAGCAACATCGGCCATGCGGGCGACATTGCCCATCACGGGCTGCTGAGCCATGTGGCCAAGCTGCGCAAGCAAGGTTGGATGTTTTCACCCGAGCAACGCGCCAGCCTGGACGACACGCTGGGCCAATTGATTGCCAACCAGCGTCAGGCCGCCGCGCTCTTCGTCAACGACGACCTGCGTCAGGCGCGCGCCCTGGCTGGTGAAAAGGCGCGCTTTCGCACGATCGAGATTCAAGCGGCCGACACCCACTTGCAGAAGATCAAGTCGGGCGAGGTGGACGCCGCCGAAGTCGGCGCGCTGTACCTGGATATCCTGCGCGATATGAAGGGCATCAACTCGCACCTGGTGGGCGCCGCCGCATATCCGCTCTTGGCCCGCCACGGGGAATTGTTGCCCAGCCGCTTAAGGGAAGCGGGCAACTAAGCCGGTAATTAAGCTGGCAACCAAGCGGGCAATTAAGCGGATGACAGCGCGGGAAACACAAGCCCCACCGCGCCTATCGGTTTACAGGTAGCGCTGGAACCACGCCAGCATGCGAGTCCAGCCATCCTTGGCGGCCTCGGGCTTGTAGCTGGCGCGGTAATCCGCCAGGAAGGCATGGTCGGCGGCCGGGTACACCACGAACTCCGATTGCTTGGCCGCAGCGTTGCCAGCTGCCAGCTTCGTCTTCATGGTCTCGATGTCAGCCAGCGGAATGCTGGCGTCCAGGGCGCCGTACAGGCCCAGCACCGGCGCGTGCAGGTCGTTGACCACGTCGAACGCCACGCGCTTGATCAGCGGGCCATGGCCCACGCTCAGCTTGCCGTACCAGGCCACCGCCGCCTTGACGTCGGGGTTGTGCGCGGCGTACATCCACGTCAGGCGGCCGCCCCAGCAAAAGCCGGTAATGGCCACGCGCTTGGCGTCGCCGCCGTTGTCCGCGGCCCAGGCCACGCTGGCGTCCAGGTCAGCAAACACCTGCTCGTCGGGCACCTTGCTGACGATGTCGGCAATGAGCTTGGGAATATCGGTATAGGTAGAGGCGTCGCCCTGACGCTCGTACAGATTGGCGGCAACCGCCAGATAACCGGCCTTGGCGATGCGGCGGCAAAGATCCTTGATGTGCTCGTGCACGCCAAAAATCTCTTGCACCACCAGCACGACAGGCAAGTCGCGGCGCCCTTGAGGCGCGGCGTAATACGCGGCGATGGAGCCATCGGCCACGGGCAGCTGGAAATCCCCGTGGACCAGGCCTTCGGTGTCAGTGTGAATGACGGTGGGGGCGACGTTGCCGGCGGCAGCGGAAAAACTCATGGCGGACTCCTGTGTAGGGGGTGGACATAGAGGCGTCCCGTCCGCGCGCGCCCTGGTGCAAGTAGGCGAGCCCTGCCTAGTGCGAGTGGCCGTGCTCGGCATGGGGAGCGCCGTGGCCGGCGTCGGCCCCGTGCTCGTGCCCATGGTGCATCACGGTCGTCACGCTGTAGATCAGCGCCACGCCCACACCCACCAGCAATAATTGCGGGACGGCATCCGAAAGGGACACCCGTTCATGCATCTGCGGCATCAGGTCAGCCACCGAGATATACAGGAAGCTGCTGGCGGCAACCACCAAGACATACGGCACCCAGTCCTGCGCCTGCTGCAGCACAAAGTACCCTATTATGCCGCCCACGGCTGAACACAAGCTGGTGAACAGGATCAGGGAAAAGGCGCGGCGACGCGCCAGCCCGGCGTTCAGCAGCACGACGAAATCGCTCAGCTTGTGCGGCACTTCATGCACGATGATCGACGCCGCGGTCAGTACCCCCAACAGCGGGTCGGTCAGGAAAGCCGCCGCCACCAGGATGCCGTCGCACAGGTTGTGCAAAGAGCTTCCGATCAGGATCAGCACGCCCCCGCGCCCGGCTTCGTGGTGATCGTGGCCTTTGTGATGATGGTGCCCGTCACCTTCGTGGTGATGGCTATGGCGCAGCAGCGCAATCTTCTCCAGCACGAAAAAGCCGATCAGTGACGCCAGCATCAAGCCAAAGAGCGTATGCGCATCGGCCACGCCCCCTTCGAAAGCCTCGGGCAACAAATGCAGCAGCGCCACCGACAGCAGCACGCCCACCGATAGGCTGACCATGTGGTGCAGGTACTGGGCGAAGACCTTGTAGGCCAGCCAACTGGCAACAAGGACGGCGATCAGCCCGCCGGTAACGGTGGCAAGAAGTACCCAGAGCAGCAACATGTGGGGGGGACGCAATAGAGGCGGGGAGGAAGCGCAACATTATATTGTTGCAATCCTGAAATCGGAAATGGGCCGCCCGAAGACGGCCCACCAGGTTCGCGGGGACAGAACAGCAGGCTAGTGCGCCTGCTCCCAGTTCTTCCCCATGCCCACTTCCGCCACCAGCGGCACGCGCAGCTCGGCCACCGAACACATCAGGCGGGGCAAGGCTTCCTTGACCACCTCGATCTCGGCGTCCGGCGCTTCCAGCACCAGTTCATCGTGTACCTGCATGATCATGCGGGTTTGCAGCTTTTCCGCTTCCAGCCAGTCCTGCACGGCCACCATGGCCAGCTTGATCAGGTCGGCCGCGGTGCCCTGCATGGGCGCGTTGATGGCCGCGCGTTCTGCCCCCTGCCTACGTGGACCCGACGCCCCACGGATTTCCGGCAACTGCAGGCGCCGACCGAACACGGTTTCAACGTAACCCTGCTCGCGCGCGACGCGGCGCGTGTTTTCCATGTACATCGCCACGCCGGGATAGCGCGCGAAATAGCGGTCGATGTAGGCCTGCGCCGCATCCCGCGTGATGCCCAGGTTGGACGCCAGGCCGAACACCCCCATGCCGTAGATCAGGCCAAAGTTGATGGCCTTGGCCGCGCGGCGCTGGTCGGTGGACACATCCGGCAGCGCCACACCGAACACTTCGGCGGCCGTCGCGCGGTGAATGTCCTCGCCGGCGGCAAACGCGCGTTGCAAGTTGGCGTCGTCCGACACGTGCGCCATGATGCGCAGTTCAATCTGCGAATAGTCGGCCGACAGCAGCATGCCTTCTTCCGCGATGAACGCCTCGCGCACACGGCGGCCCGCCTCGGTGCGCACGGGAATGTTCTGCAGGTTGGGATCGGACGACGCCAGCCGGCCGGTAATCACCGCCGCCTGCGAGTAGCGCGTGTGGACGCGGCCCGTGGCGGGGTTGATCATGCGCGGCAGCTTGTCCGTGTAGGTGGACTTCAGCTTGGACAGCCCACGGTATTCCAGCAGCACCTGCGGCAGCGGATAGTCCAGCGCCAGCTTGGTCAGCACGTCTTCGTCGGTGGACGGCGCGCCGCTGGCGGTCTTGCGCACCACCGGCAACTGCATGCGCTCAAAAAGAATTTCACCCAACTGCTTGGGCGAATTCAGGTTGAAGGGCTGACCGGCCAATTCATAGGCCTTTTGCTCCAGCCGCAACATTTCCTGGCCCAGCTTGTGGCTTTGGCGGCCGAGTTCGTCGGCATCCACCTTCACGCCATTGCGTTCGATGGTGGTCAGCACCGCCGACACCTTGATTTCCAATTGATAGATGCGGTCCAGGCCTTCGTCGGCCGCCACCATCGGACGCAGCACGCGATGCAATTGGAAGGTGAAGTCGGCGTCTTCGGCGGCGTAATGCCCCGCCTTGTCCACCGCTACCTCGTCGAAACCGATCTGCTTGGCGCCCTTGCCGCACAGGTCCTCGTACGACACGCCGCTGCGGCCCAGATAGCGCTGGGCCAGGTCGTTGAGCCCCACGCCGCGATGCGATTCCAGCACATAGGCCTGCAGCATCGTGTCGTCGGTAATGCCCGCAAGCTTGATGCCTTCGTTGGCGAACACATGCGCGTCGTACTTGGCGTGATGCAGCAGCTTGGCGCGCGAGGCGTCTTCCAGCCACGGCTTCAAGCGCGCCAGCACCTCGGCCTTGGGCAACTGCGTTGCGCCGTCCGGCCCCCGGTGCGCCACCGGAATGTAGCAAGCCACGCCAGGTTCCACCGCCAGCGACAGGCCAACCAGCCGGGCCTGCATCTGGTCCAGCGATGTGGTCTCGGTGTCCAGCGCCACCAGAGGCGCCCCTTGCAGCTTTTCAAACCAGGCGTCGAATTCGGCCCAGTCGGCAATGATGCGGTAGTCCAGCTCGGCGGGCGCCTGCGGCACCTCCGCCGCAATGCGCGCGTCGCCCGTGGGCACGCGTTCGGCGTCGCCCGTCAGGTCGCGCAGCCAGGTACGGAAGCCGTAGCGTTCATACAGTTCAGTCAGCGTGGCAATGTCGCGTTCGCGCGGCGTCAGGTCGCTGACGTTTTTTACATGGCCGGTCAGGTCGCAATCGTATTTCACCGTCAGCAGTTGGCGGGTCAGCGGGAAATTGGGAATGGCTTCGCGCAGGTTGTTGCCGGCCACGCCCTTGATGCCATCCGCCCCTTCTACCAGCTTGTCGATGGAGCCGTATTCCGCCAGCCATTTGACCGCCGTCTTGGGGCCGACCTTGGTCACGCCGGGGACGTTGTCCACGGTGTCGCCGACCAGCATCAGGTAGTCCACGATGCGGTCGGGCGGCACGCCGAACTTGTTGACCACGCCGGGCTCGTCCAGCACTTCGCCCGTCATGGTGTTGACCAGCGTGACGTGGCTATTGACCAGTTGCGCCAAGTCCTTGTCGCCCGTGGAAACGATGGTGTGTACATCGTGTTCGGCGGCGTGCTTGGCCAGGGTGCCGATCACGTCGTCCGCTTCCACCCCCTCAATGGCCAGCACCGGCCAACCCAGCGCGCGCACGGCGCGGTGGATGGGTTCGATCTGCGCCGCCAGGTCTTCAGGCATGGGCGGACGGTGCGACTTGTACTCGGGATACAGGTCGTCTCGGAAGGTCTTGCCGCGGGCATCGAAAATACATGCGGCATACTCTGCCTTATGATCAGATACAAGCTTGCGCAGCATATTGACCACGCCGTACAGCGCCCCCGTGGGTTCGCCTTGCGCATTGCGCAAATCAGGCATAGCGTGGAAAGCGCGGTACAAGTAGCTTGAACCGTCGACCAGTAATAAGGTTTTTTTCATGGTTAAAAAGGCAGATATGGAAACACCCGCCGGCAAACAGATTCCGCTGATTATGTCAGAGATACGGACGGCGGCAGACGAGCTCGCGCACATCGGGCCCGCAGTCAGCGTCTTCGGCAGTGCACGAGTCAGCCGTAATTCCCCCCATTATGAAACCACCATCGCCATCTCGGCCGCCCTGGCCAGCGCCGGTTTTGCGGTCATCGCGGGCGGTGGCCCCGGCATCATGGAGGCCGCCAACAAAGGCGCCTTCGAGGCTGGCGGCACCAGCATCGGGCTGAACATCAGCCTGCCGCACGAGGCGCACAACAACGAGTATCAAACCATCAGCCTGTCGTTCGAGTATTTTTTCTCGCGCAAGGCCACGTTCTTCATGCACAGCTTCGCCTACGTGGCGATGCCTGGCGGCTTTGGCACCCTGGACGAGCTCTTCGAAGCGTTGACGCTCATCCAGACGGGCAAGGTGCCGCCGGCGCCCATCGTGCTGGTGGGTAGCGAATATTGGTCGGGCCTGGTCGACTGGCTGGGCGATCAGGTGCTGGGCAATGGCATGATCGGCGCGCACGACCTGGACCTTTTCATCATCGAGGACGACCCCGTCAAAGTGGTGCGCCGCGTCGTGGAATTCCATGACAAGGTCACTTCCGAGGCGCAATACGCGCCATCCCTGCCGGCTTGAACACGGCGCGGCCCTCAGGCGAGGGCCGCCTTGCTCCCTAGCGCTTGAACGACGGCACCACCTCGTCCGGAATGGGGCACACATAGGGCTGCCCGCGTCGCGCGTCCAGCAGTTCCTGCTTGGCGCGCGCCAAGGCTTCCGGCTTTACCAGCAGATCAGCCGCCGTCGCCGCAATGATCTTGGCGGCGTGCACCATTCCCTTGTGCGCCATCGACATCTTGCCCTGCGCCACCATCTGCCAGGAATGAAACGGCGTGCCATAGGCGTAGCAGGCGCCCCAGCATTGCGCCGTGGGCGTCACCCAACTGACATCGCCCACGTCCGTCGAGCCATAAGTGATCTCGGTCTTGGCCGGGTCAAACGGCGCCACGCCCGCGAACAGCGGCGTGGGATTGCGCAGTACCGCGCCCAGGTTCTTGCCGGCGTTGTCGATGTCGTCTTCCGTGATCGAATCCCACATCCGGCGCGCCACCTGTTCTTCTCCTGGGGTATAGGCCGGGCCTTGCAGCGCCTGCATGTTGGCGTACATGATTTCGTTCAGCACACGGTTCGGCATGTAGTTCGAACACGCCTTGTCGAACACGATGTCCAGCTCGCAGCCGGTCATCAGCGCCGCGCCCCGCGCTACGTTCTTGACCCGTTCATACAGTTCGGCAGCCTGCGAATTGATGGGCGCGCGCACCAGGTACAGCACCTCGGCGCGGGCCTGCACCACATTGGGCGAAATGCCGCCGCTGTTGGTCACGGCGTAATGCACGCGCGCGTCCGGCACCATGTGCTCGCGCAGGTAGTTCACGCCCACATTCATCAGTTCCACGGCATCAAGGGCGCTGCGGCCCAGATGCGGTGAATTCGCGGCGTGGGCCGCGATGCCGCGGAAACGGAAGTAGGCCTGGATGTTCGCCAGCGTGGACTGGTGGAAGATGCCTGTGTGCGAAGCCGGGTGCCAGGTCAAGGCAGCATCAAGCTCATCAAAAAGGCCCTCGCGCGCCATGAAGGTCTTGCCCGACCCGCCCTCTTCCGCCGGACAGCCGTAGAAACGGATGGTGCCCGGCAACTGGTTGGCTTCCAGGAATTCCTTGACCGCCACGGCGGCAAAGTGCGCTGCCGTGCCCAACAAGTGGTGGCCGCAACCGTGGCCATTGCCGTTGGGCGTTTCCGGCGATGGCTGGCACGCAAAGGCGCCGCTTTCCTGGCTCAGGCCGGACAGCGCGTCGTACTCGCCCAGGATGCCGATGACGGGACCACCCTGGCCGGCCTCGGCCACGAACGCCGTGGGAATGCCGGCCGCGTCGCGGGTGATGCGAAAGCCGGCTTCTTCCAGCATCGCAATGTGCAATTCGGCTGACTTGTGTTCGTCGTAGCGTAGTTCAGCCAAGCTCCAGATGCGGTCGCTCAGTTCCGCATAACGCTCGCTGCGCGCGTCGATGAACGGCGCAAGTTTGTCGATGGCACCCATGATCTCTCCTCTGCTGGTTTCGGCAGTTTCGATCATTTTTCGATTGGAGGCGAGTCCGTTCAAGCCCCCCTTCGCCGAGGCAGCTCCGATCAGCTCAGCGCCTTGACGATGGCCTCGCGCGCCAATCCGATGAACTCGCTTTCCCCGGTTCGGGCCGGCAGCAAACGAAATTCCACAGAGGGCAGCGCGGGCAAACCAGGCGCATGCAAACGTGCGATCCCGGGCGCCAGGGCGGATTCATTCAGGCAGGCCACGCCCAGCCCGGCCGACACCGCCAACTGCAATCCCGCCACCCCAGACGCCACGTGCGCCACCGTATAAGGCACGGCACGCCGCGCAAGCTGCCGTTCCACATACTGGCGCAATGCGCAGGTCTCCGGCAGCACCAGCAATGGCAAGGGAGCGTCGTCCGCCGGCGCGCCTGCGCCCTCGGCCGTCATCCACAGCAGCGGCTCGCGGCGCAACAGCGCGCCCTGCGCGCGGGCTCGCGGCGCACCGCGTTCCTGGATCGACATCGATATGCCCACGTCGATTTCACCGCGCTCGTAGGCGGCCTCGATGGCGCCGCTTTTCATGATCGTCACGTGCAGCCGCACCTGCGGGTACTGCTCGTTCAAACGCCGCAGCATGCGCGCCACGTCGCCCGGCCGAAAGTAATCCGTAATGAACAGCCGCAGCTCGCCGCGCAGCGCCACGCCACGCAGATCCCGGTAGGCCTCGTCGCTCAAGGCCAGGATGGCGCGCGCATGTTGCAGCAGGCGTTCGCCCGCGGGTGTGGCCGCCACCCCCGTTTTTCCACGCACCAGCAGGGCTTGGCCGGCGCGCTCTTCCAGTTTGCGCATCTGTTCGCTGACCGACGATTGCGACAGGAAAACCTTCGGCGCCGCCGCCGTCAGGCTGCCCGCGTCCAGCACGGCGACCAAGGTGCGCAACTGGTCCAGATCAAAACCCGACATGGCTCTATCCAATGGATTACTCGATGGATGAAATCGTAATTTCCCGCTTTTCCGATGTCAAACGGCTTTCTACACTGGCCTTGTACCCCTCACAAACCGGAGTCCTGTCATGCCCCATATCGTCGTACATCTTTCTGGCCAATCCGATCCCGCCATCAATCGCCGCGTTGTTGAATCCGTGGCGGGGCTGACGCAGTCCGTGCTGGGCAAGAAGCTGCCGGTCATCGCGATTACCTTGCAGCACATCCCGCACGACCTCTGGTTCATTGGCGGCACGCCGCTCTCCGAGCAGGGCAAGAACGCTTTTCACCTGGACATCAGCGTCACGGACGAAACGAACACCAAGGCCGAGAAAGCGCGCTTCATCAAAGAGATTTATGCGGCATTCCAAGGGATTCTGGGCGAACTGCATGAATGCTCTTACGTGCATGTGATCGACGCGCGCGCGGCCGCATATGGGTATGGTGGCTCTACCCAGGAATACCGGCATCAGCAAAGCGGACTCTAAGAAAAGCGGGCTATAAGACGGCCCGCGCATCGTGCAAAAAAAAGCCGCGCACCCGAAGGTGCGCGGCTTGTCTTATGCGAAGGCCACAGCGGGTGTGGCCGTCGTGCCCGCTTAGGCCGAGGCTTCGCGCGCGGCGCGCTTGCGTTCGTTTTCCAGCAGGTGACGCTTGCGCAGACGGATCGACTTCGGCGTGATTTCCACGAGTTCGTCGTCGTCGATGAATTCAACGGCGTATTCCAGCGACATCTGGATCGGCGGAACCAGGCGCACGGCTTCGTCGGTACCCGAGGCGCGCACGTTCGTCAGTTGCTTGCCCTTGATCGGGTTCACAACCAGGTCGTTGTCGCGGCTGTGAATGCCGATGATCATGCCTTCGTACAGCGCATCGCCCGGGCTCACGAACATGCGGCCGCGATCCTGCAGCTTCCACAGTGCGTAGGCCACGGCGTCGCCTTGGTCCTGGCTGATCAGCACGCCGTTACGGCGCTCACCAATCGCGCCTTCCTTGACCGGGGCGTATTCGTGGAAGATGTGGCTCATCAAGCCCGTGCCGCGCGTCAGCGTCAGGAACTCGTTCTGGAAGCCGATCAGGCCACGGGCCGGGATCAGGTATTCCAGGCGCGTACGGCCACGGCCGTCCGGCTGCATGTCCTGCAGGTCGCCCTTGCGGCGGCCCAGCTCTTCCATCACGCCACCTTGGTGAGCGTCTTCAACGTCGATGGTCAGCGATTCAAACGGCTCGCACTTCACGCCGTCGACTTCCTTGAACACCACGCGCGGACGCGACACGGCCAGCTCGTAGCCTTCGCGGCGCATCGTTTCCAGCAGAATCGTCAGGTGCAGTTCGCCACGGCCCGACACTTCGAACACGGTGTCGTCGCCCGTGTCGCGCACACGCAGCGCCACGTTGGACTTCAGCTCGCGATCCAGGCGGTCACGCACTTGGCGGCTGGTCACGAACTTGCCTTCACGGCCGGCCAGCGGCGACGTGTTCACCATGAAGTTCATGGTCAGCGTCGGCTCGTCGATGCGCAGCATCGGCAGGGCTTCCTGCGTAAGCACGTCGGTCACGGTGCAGCCAATGCCCAGCTCTTCGATGCCGTTGATCAGCACGATGTCGCCGGCTTCGGCTTCTTCCACCACGACACGCTCCAGGCCATGGAACTTCTGGACCTGGTTGATGCGGCCCTTGCCGCCCTGGCCGTCGGGACCGAACTTGTAAGCCACTTCCATGCCGGGGCGCATGCGGCCACGGTTGATGCGGCCCACGCCGATCTTGCCGACGTAGCTGTTGTAGTCCAGCGAGATGATCTGCATCTGCAGCGGGCCGTTGGGGTCATCTTCACGCTGCGGCACGTGTTGCAGAATGGCTTCGAACAACGGGCGCATGTTGCCTTCGCGCACGTCCGGGGTCAGGCCGGCGTAGCCCGACAGGCCCGAGGCGTAAACCACCGGGAAGTCCAGCTGTTCTTCGGTCGCGCCCAGCTTGTCGAACAAGTCGAACGTGGCGTTGATGACGAAGTCGGTGCGGGCGCCGGGGCGGTCAACCTTGTTGACGACCACGATCGGCTTCAGGCCCAGGGCCAGTGCCTTGCGCGTCACGAAAATGGTCTGCGGCATCGGGCCTTCAACGGCGTCAACCAGCAGCAGCACGCCGTCAACCATCGACAGCACGCGCTCGACTTCACCACCGAAGTCGGCGTGACCCGGGGTGTCGACGATGTTGATGTGCGTGCCTTCGTATTCAACGGCACAGTTCTTGGCCAGAATCGTGATGCCGCGTTCTTTTTCCAGATCGTTCGAGTCCATGACCCGTTCGGTCAGCGCCTGGTTTTCGCGGAAGGTGCCGGATTGGCGCAGCAGCTGGTCGACCAGGGTTGTTTTACCGTGGTCCACGTGGGCGATGATGGCGACGTTGCGCAAGGCGCGAGTCATAGCGAGTCCTTTAAGGTCAGGGTGGAGGGCAGCAAGCCCTCCGGCAATTCGTTCAGTGCAAGCAATGCCTGCTTCGGGTCTGGCATGGCCTGCAAGGCTTCCAGCTCAACGGCGCGTTCCAGAGAAAAAGGCCCGACGTGCGTGCGCCGCAGCGCCGTCAGGTGGGCGTAACAGCCCAGCACGCGCCCGATGTCCTGGGCCAGTGTTCGGATGTATGTGCCTTTACTACAAGCCACATCGATCTCTGCCTGCGTTCCCGACAGGGACAACAGCTCGATGCGGTGAATCGTGATTTGGCGCGGGGCCCGTTCCAGCTCGATGCCGGCGCGGGCGTACTCGTACAACGGCTTGCCGTCGCGCTTGAGCGCGGAGTACATCGGCGGAATCTGCTCGATCGTGCCCGAGAAACGTGACAGCGCGTCGCGCAGCGCTTGCTCGTCAACGGTAAAGCCCGGTTCGGCGGTGGACACGACATTGCCGGTCAGGTCGCCAGAATCGGTTTCGCTGCCAAATTGCAGCGTAGCGCGATATGCCTTGTCGGCGTTAAGCATCGCGCCGGAAATCTTGGTTGCGCGTCCCATGCAGCACACCAGCAAGCCGGTGGCGAAGGGATCCAGCGTGCCCGTATGACCGGCTTTCGCCGCGTCCATGGAACGCTTGGCGCGTTGCAAGGCGTGGTTGCTCGACAAACCTACGGGTTTGTCGAGCAACAGCACACCGTCGAGCAAAAGCCCGCGTCGTTTAGCCATCGTCGGAATCCGGTTGAAAAAGCAGTGACGACAGCCCGATCAGGACTGGTCTTCAGGTTCGTCAGGCACGCCCGAGTGGGGGCCGGGCCGATTTGCGCGGTCGATGAGGATCGACATTTCGATGCCACGGGCGATTTGCTCGTCGTGGAAGAAGCGCAAAGTGGGGACAGTGTGTATGTGCAGCAGCTTGTAAAGCTGGGAATGCAGCCAACCGGCTTTTTCGTTCAGCAAGGCGGTGGCGGCTTCGGGCTCGGCGCCCAAAACCGTGAACCACACCTTGGCATGCGCGTAGTCGGTCGACAATTCCACACCGGAGAGCGTGATCAGCCCAGCGCGAGACATATCGATTTCGCGCTGAATGATCTCCGCCAGATCCTTTTGGATCTGGTCGGCCAGTCGCAGATTGCGACCGGGGATGGCTTTGGACTTGTGACGGCTCATTAGCAATAATGCCTCGCGACGCTTTACAGCGTACGCGCGATTTCCTTGATTTCAAAGACTTCCAGCTGGTCACCCACCTGGATGTCGTTGTTGCCGCGCAGCGTAAGACCGCAATCGAAGCCAGATTTGACTTCCTTGACGTCGTCCTTGAAGCGGCGCAGCGATTCAAGATGCCCCGTCCAGGTAACCACGTTGTTGCGCAGCAGGCGTACCTGGGAATCGCGGCGGACGATGCCGTCAAGCACCATACAACCAGCGATGTTGCCAAGGCGCGAGATGCTGTAGACCTCACGGATCTCGACCAGGCCGATGATTTCTTCCTTCTTCTCGGGCGCCAACATGCCCGACATGGCCGCCTTAACTTCATCCACGGCGTCATAGATGATGTTGTAGTAGCGCACGTCGATGCCGTTGTTTTCGGCCAGCTTCTTGGCGCTTGCTTCCGCACGCACGTTGAAGCCGATCACGACCGCATTCGAGGCGATGGCCAGGTTGATGTCGGTTTCCGAGATGCCGCCGACAGCCGCGTGCACCACTTGCACACGAACTTCGTCGGTCGACAGCTTGACCAGCGACTGCACCAGCGCTTCTTGCGAACCTTGCACGTCGGTCTTGACGATAAGCGTGAGCGTTTGCGTGCCCTCGCCCAGGTTGTCGAACATCGATTCCAGCTTGGCGGCCTGTTGGCGCGCCAGCTTGACGTCGCGGAACTTGCCTTGGCGGAACAGCGCGATTTCGCGCGCCTTGCGCTCGTCGGACAGCGCCATCAGCTCGTCACCGGCAGCCGGCACTTCGGTCAGGCCTTGAATTTCAACCGGGATGGACGGGCCGGCCGATTGGATCGGCTTGCCGTTTTCGTCCAGCATGGCGCGCACGCGGCCAAAGCTTGCGCCGGCCAGCACCACGTCGCCGCGCTTGAGCGTACCGCTCTGCACCAGGATCGTCGCGACCGGGCCACGGCCCTTGTCCAGACGGGCTTCGATGACCAGGCCCTTGGCGGGCGCGTCTTCCGGCGCCTTCAGTTCCAGCACTTCGGCTTGCAGCAGCAAGTTTTCGAGCAGGTCGTCGATGCCTTCACCGGTCTTGGCCGACACGCCCACGAAGGGCACGTCGCCGCCGTATTCTTCCGGCACGACCTGTTCGGCAACCAATTCCTGCTTGACGCGTTCCGGGTTGGCCGACGGCTTGTCGATCTTGGTCACCGCCACGACCATGGGCACGCCCGCGGCCTTGGCATGGTGGATGGCTTCACGCGTTTGCGGCATCACGCCGTCGTCGGCGGCCACCACCAGAATCACGATGTCGGTCGCCTTGGCGCCGCGGGCACGCATGGCGGTAAACGCTTCGTGGCCCGGGGTGTCAAGGAAGGTCACCATGCCGCGTTCGGTTTGAACGTGGTAGGCGCCGATGTGCTGCGTAATGCCGCCGGCTTCGCCCGCGGCAACCTTGGCGCGGCGGATGTAATCCAGCAGCGAGGTCTTGCCGTGGTCAACGTGGCCCATGACGGTAACTACCGGAGCGCGCGGCAATTGCTCGGCTTCGGACACTGCCGTGGAATCGTCCAGGAACGCTTCCGGATCATCCAGCTTGGCGGCGATCGCCACGTGGCCCAGTTCTTCAACCACGATCATGGCCGTTTCCTGGTCCAGTACCTGGTTGATGGTGACCATCTGGCCCAGCTTCATCAGATGCTTGATGACTTCGGCGGCCTTCACGGACATCTTGTGAGCCAGATCGGCCACGCTGATGGTTTCCGGCACGTGCACTTCGCGAGCAATGAATTCTTGCGGTGCGGGCTCGTTGCGGCGGTCGTTCTGCTGGTTGCGACCACCACGGCCGCCGCCCTTGCCACCACCCTTGCCACCTGCACGCCAGCCGTCACGGCTGGCCGGGGCTGCGGGCTTGTCGGCCGGCTTCTTGCGCGAGGCGTCATCAGACCAGGTCGAAGCGACTTCGGCGGTCTTGATGGTCTTCTTCGTGCCAGGAGCGGCGGGCTTGGCGTCTTTCTTGGCGCCGGGCGTAGCACCCGGCTTGCCGGCCGGCTTGTGCAGCGTGCCCGAAATCGGAGCAGCGGCGGCGGCGGGCGCCTCCGGCTCGGGGGCACGCAACACCTTGCGCGGACGGTTCAGCATTTCGCGCAGCGCGGCGGCTTCGGCCTCGGCGGCACGGCGGGCCTCATCGCGGCCACCCGTCGTAGCGGAAGCGGCAAGCGGCGGGCCGGCGCGGCGGTTGTCGGCACGATTGCCCACCCGGACGGGGGGCGTGGCCGGCGCGGGCGCGGCGGACTGCACAGGTTCGGACTTCGCGGCAGGCTGCGCCTGGGCGATCGGCGCATTGGCCTGGGGGGAAGGTGTATCGGACTTATTGGCTAGCACAACGGGTTCCGGCTTGGCTTCTTCAGCCGTGGGCTCGGTGGATTCAGTCTTAACTTCGGGCTTGGCCTCTTCGGCCACGGGCTCGGCAGGAGCAGGCGCCGGCGTCGGTTCGGGTTCAGGCTGGGCCTGGACTTCGGCGGCTTGCGCCTCGACGGTGGCGGGCACTTCGGCCGCGACGGATTCAACAGGCGCGGGCGCTTCAACCGGCGCGGGCGCTTCTACAGCAACAGGCTCTTCCGCCTCGACGGGGGCCGGAGCCTCCGCTTGGACGGGCGTGGCTTCGCGGGGCTCGGCCACGGCAGGAGCCTCGGGTGCAGCCGGCGCGGACACCTGCTGCTCTTCTTCAACAGCAACTTCATCTTCGGCACGCGCGGACGCGGCCTGCTCCAGGGCAATTTCGGAGGGATCACGCTTGACGAACACGCGCTTCTTGCGCACTTCGACCTGAATCGTGCGCGAGCGGCCGGTGGCGTCAGCCTGCCGGATCTCGGACGTCTGGCGGCGCGTCAGGGTGATCTTCTTGCCTTCGGTCGCGCCATGGGCGCGGCGCAGCGATTCGAGCAATTTCGCCTTGTCGCTGTCGGTGACGGAATCGTCAACCGATTTGAGGTCAACACCAGCCGAGCGCAGCTGATCCAGCAGCACATTGGCAGGCATTTTCAGCTCGGTAGCGAACTGGGCGACGGTGTTACTCGACATTAGGCTCTCTCTTCCCTATATGCAGCAATTACAAACAACGTGAACTTGCGGTGGATGAATCCAGCACTACCCACCGCAGACCCGTGTCCTTATGGTTATTCTTCGTCGAACCAATGGGCACGGGCACGCATGATGAGGTCGCTGGCTTCCTGCTCGGTCAAGCCGGCGATTTCCGCCAGTTCGTCCGTTGCCAATTCGGCCAGATCATCTCGCGTATGCACTTGGCGCTCGGCCAGCTTGGCAGCCAGCTCTTGCGTCATGCCTTCAAGTTCAAGCAAATCCTGTGCGGTCTCAAGGCGCTCTTCCTGGGCAATTGCTTCAGTCAGCAGCGCATTGCGGGCACGGGCACGCAATTCATTGATGGTGTCTTCGTCAAACGCTTCGATTTCCAGCAGTTCCTGCATGGGTACGTAAGCGATTTCCTCGATACCGGTGAAACCTTCGTCGATCAGGATGTCGGCGACTTCCTCATCAACGTCCAACTTGCTCATGAACGTGGTGCGCAGACCCGAGCGCTCGACTTCCTGGCGGTTCAGGCTTTCTTCCGGCGTCATGATGTTGATCTGCCAGCCAGTCAGCTCGGACGCCAGGCGCACGTTCTGACCCTTGGCGCCAATGGCCTTGGGCAGGTTTTCCTCGTCGACGACGACGTCCATCGCATGCTTGTCTTCGTCAACGACGATCGATTCGACGTTGGCCGGCGCCAAGGCGCCAATGACAAACTGCGCGGGGTCTTCCGACCACAAGACGATGTCGACCTGTTCGCCGCCCAGCTCGTTGCGCACCGCGGTGACACGCGAACCACGCATGCCCACACACGTGCCGATCGGATCGATACGCTTATCGTATGCCACGACGGCGATCTTCGCACGCACACCCGCATCGCGAGCGGCGGCCTTGATTTCCAACAGGCCCTGCTCGATTTCCGGGACTTCGTTCTCGAACAACTGGCGAATGAACTCGGGCGAGGTGCGCGACAGAATCACTTGCTGGCCACGCGCGGCGTGGTCAACACGCAACACGAAGGCGCGGACGCGGTCGGCAACCCGGAGGTTTTCCTTCGGGATCATTTCGGAACGCGGCAGGCGCGCTTCGATCTTGCCCGTTTCCACGATGGCGTCGCCCTTGTCCATGCGCTTGATCGTGCCGGACACAATGGTTTCGCCACGGTCCAGGAAGTCGTTCAGCACCTGTTCGCGTTCGGCGTCACGGATCTTTTGCAGGATGGCCTGCTTGGCCGCCTGCGCGCCGATACGGCCGAATTCGATGGGCTCAAGCGGCTCTTCGATGTATTCGCCTTCCTGGATATCAGGAACGATTTCTTGCGCATCCGACAGCATTTCCTGCTTGTCGGGCTCTTGCAGGCCCGCTTCGTCGGGCACTACCAGCCAGCGGCGGAAGCCCTCGTGATCGCCGGTTTCCCTATCGATGGCGACACGAATGTCCGCATCATCCTTGAAGCGCTTTTTCATGGCCGAGGCCAGCGCGCTTTCCAGCGCACCGAACACGACGTCACGCGTGACGTTCTTTTCACGCGCCAAGGCATCGACCAACAGAAGAATTTCGCGACTCATCGCTTTTTGCCCTTGAAATCCAGAACGGGATCCAGTTTTGCACGTTCGATATCTTCGACCGTGAAATTCAACACCTGGACTTCGTTCTTTTTTGCCTCAAATTCGAGACCGAACACGGTCTTGTGCATGCCAGCATCGGCGTCCGAGGCAGCGGCGTCGTCTTCGGGCACGGTTAATGTGCCGGAGAAAACCTTACGTCCGTCTAATGCCTCACGTAGCTTGATCTCGATGCGCTCACCTGCAAAACGGCGGAATTCAGCCTCGTTGCGCAACGGGCGATCAATGCCCGGCGAACCGACTTCCAGCCGTTTGTAGTCAACGTTCTCGACCTCAAACACCCGCGACAATTGGCGGGAAACCTGTTCACAGTCTTCGATGCGCACACCGCCGACCCGATCGATCGTTACGCGCAAAAGGCCCAGGGCGGCACGCTCGACGTCCACGAGTTCGACATCCATGCCGGCCAGAGCCTCTTCGGTCAATGCGAATAAATCAGCCATATACTCAAAAAAAATGGGCTGCACGCCCAGCCCACCGATATTGCGCAGAGCCCAGCCGCTTCCCTACTACACGTAAGGAGCAATGCTGGGCAGCGCCCTATATTGCGACCTAATTTGATGCACCATGGGTTGTCCCAACCCTGCCAGCCCAAACCCAAGCCTTCAGGTCTGGCGACACTTGGCGCATATCCGATGCCAACTGCTATTGAACTGCGCTATGCATTGTCTTGCCTTGCCTTGCCTCGCGCGCCAACTTGATCATTGGCTGCCCGGCTAACTCAAGCTCGGGCATTTCTGCCCCGTTGCTTTAGCCGATTTTGCGCTGCGGTTTAGCCCTGCCCTCGCGGTTTAGCCCTGCGTTTTCACTCGCTCTTGCCAACTATCAGCCAGAGTCGGGACGCAAAAAGCAATGACGCGAAGCCATGAAAACCATTGATTTTACCAGATAAACAGGAAAAACGCCTGATTCATCTAGGGCTTACGCTTATACGGGACATATCGCGGCCAGCGGCGCGATCAACGCGCCACTGGCAGGCAAATCAGCGGCCTTGACGACCACGCCCGCCCATGACGCCCAAGCGGGATTCATGCGCCGACGCGCCGCGAGGTTGCCAATCGTCGCCACGCGGCGCCGACGAAGCAGCGCGCGGTGCACGCGGCTTGCCGCCCGCACCCGGGCCCTTATTGGCCGCCGGACCGCCCGCACTGCGCGGCCCTTCAGACTTGTTTCCACCACGGCCACCCGCAGCCGCGGGCTTGCCATTCCGACCACCGTTGCCGCCGCGCGCGCCTTGCGGCTTGCCGCCCGGCTTGCCACCGGAAGGCTTGCGGCCACCGCCCACCTGGCCTTCGGCCACGTTGCCGACAACGCCGGCATCTACCGACGCCACGTTGCCCGGCTGCCCACCCGCTGCCGCCGCACGCGGACCGCGCGGCCCCCGCGGCTTGCCGCCCATCTTGCCAGCAGGCTTGGCGCCCGGCTTACCGCCTGGCTTGCCATCGGGACGCCCGCCGCCCGCCGATGCCGAGCGACCACCGCCGGGCTTGCCGCCCTTGCGATTGCCACCAGGGCCTTCCGCGGCAAGCGGATGACCATTGGCATAGCCGCCGGCAATCATCAGGCCGGTACCGAAGGGGTCGGACGGACACGCCGCCGCTTGCCCCGCGCTGCCCAAGCGGCCGCCTTGCAGCTTGCCGCGACGGCCGATACGGGCGCCATTCATGCCATTGCGATCCATGGTGCCGAAGCCCGGGGGCAGCGCGCTGTCATGGGATTGGGGTTGCTTCGAACGGCGGCGGTTGCCACCCGATTCGTCGTCATCACGCAACAGCCCAAGCTGGACCATCAATGCGGTGACCAACGAGCCATCCAGCTCTTCCCAGCGACCACGACGCAAGCTGCGGGGCAGCACCACATCGCCGAAGCGGGTACGGATGAGTCGGCTGACGGTTACGCCAACCGCTTCGAACATGCGGCGCACTTCGCGATTGCGCCCTTCCTGCAAGGTGACGCGGTACCAGCGATTGCTGCCGTCGCCACCTAGATAATCCAGCGCGCCGAAAGCCGCCACACCATCTTCCAGCTCAATGCCGTCAACCAGCGACTGGCGTTGCGCCTCGTCCATCTCGCCCAGCACACGGACGGCGTATTCACGCTCGGTGCCGTAACGGGGGTGCATGATGCGGTTGGCCATGTCGCCCGACGTCGTGAAGATCAGCAGACCTTCCGTATTCAAGTCCAGGCGCCCCACCGACAACCACTTGCCCGTGCGCAGCTTGGGCAGGCGGGCGAACACGCTGGCGCGTCCAGCCGGATCGTCGTGGCTGACGATTTCGCCCGCGGGCTTGTGGTACAGAATCACGCGCGGGGGCTTCTTGGTATTGGTCCGCATGATGGGCTTGCCATTCACGCGAACCTGATCATTCGGCGCAACGCGCTGGCCAATATGAGCCGGCTCGCCGTTGACCGACACTCGGCCGGCCACAATCAGCTCTTCCATCTCGCGGCGCGAACCGATGCCCGCGTCCGCCAGTACCTTGTGCAGCTTGGGCATGACCGAATCGCTATTCAGGTACTTGCCCAGGCGCTGTTCCATGCGGTCAGCGTTGTCAAGATACGACAGCGCCTGCTCCGCCTCTTGCTCGCCACCGCGGGAGTCAGCGGACTCGACCGATGCGGCGGCGGCCGGTTGGCCATCTGCCGCCGGGGCCTGCTCTGCCGCGGCATCGCCACGACGGCGGCGGAAAGGCGTCCTTAGCTTGCGACCACGCCCACGCGCGCCGGCCTCGCCTTCAGGCGCCGATTCGCGCACGGGGGAGGAATCCGGCTGACCGTTGGAAACGGTGTCATCCGAACGGGGATTGTCGTCCTGCATTGCTGTATTCGTTGTCACTGGGACAGCTCCGAATTTCAAACTTGGGTAGGCCTGCCAGGGGCGGGCTCGTCATCATCAGGGGACGCCGAATCGTGGCCAGCTCCAGGCTGCGCCGGATCCACGTCATCCGAGGCCGAGGAAGCGGCATCGGTTTCGGGCCGAACAGGATCATCAAGGCCGAAATCGGGCTCATGCCCAGCCGCGCCAGGCGCTGCGTGATCGGTCTCGTCAATCGGGTCGGTCGGTTCCGCGTGTTTTGCGTTCTCGACACTTTCCTTTGCAGCACCGGCCTCAGTGGGGTCGGCGGCTATATCGGAAATGTCGTTGCCGGCTCTGTCGTCGGGAAAACCGGACAGGTTCGGCGTATTGGACAAGCCTTCGGCTTGCTCCCGGACGGTGGGTTCGTCGTCGGGATTCGCGCCTTCTTCTGTGCGCGAAACGACGGATTCTACGCTATCGACCGGGTCTATGGGTGCATCCTGTGCCGAAACTGACAATTCCGCAACTGGGATATCGTCATTTTCCGGCACTTGGTCCGCATTTTCGACGGCAAACTCACCCTGAGCTCCCTCGTCGCCATCGACGCCGAGCTCAGCCGAATCGCTTACCCCTTCGGAGGCAACCTCCGCGCCCGCCGATGCATCCACGGGCGTGGCGCCCTCGCCCGTCAATTGCTGCACCTCACCCAGATCCAAGCCCGCCAGCGCAGCGGCGGCATGGGCGGATTCCAGGGGCGGCAACTCATCCAGCGCTCGCAGGCCGAGATCGTCCAGGAAATGGCGCGTGGTCCCGAACAGAGCCGGACGGCCCGGCGCATCGCGGTGCCCGATCACCTCGATCCACCCTCTATCTTCCAGGGCTTTCACGATTTGCGACGACACGGTCACGCCGCGTATGTCTTCAATATCGCCCCGGGTTACGGGTTGACGCCAAGCCACAATGGCCAGCGTCTCCATGACGGCGCGTGAATACTTGGGCGGCTTTTCGGGACTAAGCCGCTCAAGATAGCGCTGCATATGCGGCCGGCTTTGAAAGCGCCACCCGCTCGCCAGTTGCACAAGTTCCAGGCCGCCATCGGCCCAGTTGGCTTGCAGCGTCTCCAACAACCCGCGTAGCTTGCTGTTGTCAAACTGCTCATCGTCCCCGAATAGCTTGCGCATATCGGACAGTTGCATCGGCTGCACCGCGCATAACAACGCGGTTTCCAGCACGAGTATTGCCTCGCTATCGTTCATCGACATTCAAATTCAAAAGGGCTAACTTGCACAAGGTGGAAAATAAGGTTAATATTCTTTTCTCAGACGCGGGGTGGAGCAGTCTGGCAGCTCGTCGGGCTCATAACCCGAAGGTCGTAGGTTCAAATCCTGCCCCCGCAACCAAATTGATCAAGGCCTGGCGAATGCGCCGGGCCTTTTTCATTTGCGCTGCAATTCATTTGCGCTGCAATTTTTGCGCGGGCGAAAGCGGACGCCATCAGACCCACATCAACGCCGGCCTGCCGGACCACCACGTATGGGGACCCGCGATAGACGACATTGATGAGCGTAGTGTTCACAAGGTTCCTGGGTTGATCGCCATGCGTGACAAGCACGCACCGAAGCAGGCGCGTCGGTCAAGATAGGCAATGTGCCTGCCGCTTCGTATTGCGGCAAACGCCTTAAGCAAATTCTGGAAAAGCTGGCATCAACGGCCAACAAGCCTGCGGGACCCGCCGGAAGCCGGCGCCATTGTCCTGCGGCAATCAGTATCAAGGACCCGGATCATCAGGCTTGGGGCCGGACATTGCGGCTAACCGCCCCGCCTTCCCCCACACTAAGACCCGCCTTGCCATGCTGCGGCCAGATCTCGGCCAGACTTACGATTCTTGGATATTTTCGAAGACTACATGCTAGCGGACATTGGCTTGAACCAAACCGTCCACACATTTCGGAAATTATACCGCCATAACCCGAGCCCTCAAGAACGGGAACCCGCATAACGGCGCACTACATTCAGGCGCCCGGCCGGTCCCAAGGTGCCGAACCCAGTCTCTCGACCAGGAAGTCCAGCATGGAACGCAGTATCAGCGGCATCTGCCGACGGGACGCGTAAACGCCATAAATACCGAGTTCCTGCGGTTTGCATTGCGGCAAAATCGCCTTTAACCGACCCGCTGCAATATATTCAGTTGCGCAATAAGTGGGCAGCATTGCAATACCCGCCCCTTCCAAGGCGGCGCTTAACAACACTGACGCTTCATTGGCGCTGATATTGCCACTCACCGGCACATCCACGGGCTGGCCGTCGCGCTCGAAACGCCACAGGCTTTTGCCAAAATAAGAGTGGGTCAGACAGTTTCGCAAAGACAGGTCTTCGATCCGCGCCGGCAGCCCTTCGCGAGATAGATATTCGGGCGATGCACACACCACCGACCGGCACACCGCCAGCTTGCGGGCAATCAGATTGGGATCCAGGTCGTTCGTGATGCGCACGGCCAAATCCACGCGCTCTTCGACCAAGTTGACCGCTCGCTCGACCAACATCAGGTCAACCGACGTGTCCGGGTGCAGCTTGACGTAGTCAGCCACCACCTTCGCAAGGTGGCGCGAACCAAAAGACATGCTGGTGGTGACCCGCAACAGCCCGCGCGGGGTGTCTTCGGGGGTGGAGACCGCGCTGCGCAGATCACCCACCATATCCAGCATTTGCCGGCAGCGCGGCAGCGTTTCCGCACCCGCGGGCGTAAGGCTCAAGCGGCGCGTCGTGCGATGCAGCAAGCGCACCCCGCCCCACTGCTCCATTTCCGCCAGATAGCGCGACACCATTGCGCGCGACATATCCAAATGAATTGCCGCTGCCGACAAGCTTCCCCGGTCAGCAACCTCCACGAACACCTGCATCGCCTTCAAACGATCCATGATTGTCTCGGTTCTTGCATCAGACCGTACCGGTTATACCGTATTTCCGTGCAACATCCGCGCCCAAATGGCGACATTTTGAGCACCGAGGCGTGTCACCAGATCAGGCTAAGCTCAACCCTGCAACTGCCCCAGCGCGGCACCCACCGCCCTGCGAACCTCATCAATATCCAGACCACGCACGATATAGACCAGGCTCGAGGCTCGGTCGTCGCTTGGCCATTGCGCCAGCATCCGCAAGGGATACAACTCGCCATGCACGCCGTGCACCTCACAAGGCAGCGTTTCGCCTTCGAAACAGACCAAGCCCTTCATTCGCAGAATGGCCTGGCCAAAGCGCTCCTGTATCAGGGAAACGCCTGCAAGGAACGCTGCCCGCCCCACCGGGACCGACAGAACCACTGAAAAACTACTCACGTCCGCATGCCGACCGGACGCGGGTCGCGAAAAAGCCTGCAACCAGTTCGACAACGCGACACCATCGCGCCGCATGCGCGTGTCCGGCCCCTCGCGCAGGACGCCAGCCAAGGGCGAGTCCTGACGCTGCACGCAGCGTTGCGCACCGGGATTGATCGCAACGACCGCCTGCTCGACTCGTCGCAATTGCGCGGCGTCCGCCAAGTCTGATTTGCTCAACACCACAATATCGGCCAGGGCCAATTGCCGCGCGGCCTCGGGCTGGGTCGCCAATTGCATTTCGCCGTGGCGAACATCCACCAGCACGATCGCGCCGCGATACACATAGCGCTCGGAGAGGAACCGGTCGTGCTTGAGCATGAAGAGCGTCGACGCAGGATCCGCCAGCCCGCTGGTTTCAATGATCACGTGGCGAAACGGCTTGATCCGGCGGCTGACCGCCAGCATGAAGAGCTCGCGCAGGGTGTCGACCACCGCGCCACTGACCACGCAGCACAGGCAGCCGCCTTCGATAAGCACGACATTGGCGGGCGCCAATCTGACCAGATGATGGTCCACACCAATGTCGCCATACTCGTTGACGACAACGACGGCATCCGAATAGGCGGGCTCGTGCAGCAAGCGGTTAAGCAGCGAGGTCTTGCCGCTACCCAGAAAACCGGAGAGCACTGTCACGCCGATGCGCCTGTCGTCTTTCTGTCCGCTCTCGTTCTGCTCGCCCTCTTTCAGCCCATCGTCTTCCATCACTCGCCCCGAAAGAACCAAAAAGAAGAGAAAAACAAAAAGGGCCACCCGCTTTCGCGAGTGGCCCTTCTGTTCGGCTTGGGTCAGTGAGCTTTGGCATTTCTATGGGCTGCAGCTTCCTGACCTTGAATTTCTTTTGGCTCCCCGAGCTGGGCTCGAACCAGCGACCTGCGGATTAACAGTCCGTCGCTCTACCGACTGAGCTATCGGGGATCTGCCAAGAACGCAATTATGACCTAAATTTTTAGCGCATGCAAACTGCGAATTTTTTGCTGATTTTTAAGCCGATCGTTTCCCATCGCCAAAAAACTCTGATATGATTTCGGTCTTTCCAGATCAGGCCCCATAAACAGGGCGAAAAACTGGGAAGAACAAAGATGTTTTGCTTAACCTTTGGCGCCGGTGAAATCCTGATTTCAGCACGCAAAAATTGAAGCAAATGGTCTTGCCGGCATAGCTCAGTTGGTAGAGCAGCGCATTCGTAATGCGAAGGTCGTAGGTTCGACTCCTATTGCCGGCACCAAATTCTAAAAGCCGCCCTCTCGGGCTGCTTTTTTCATTTCCGCGCCAGAACATTTCTTGCTCCCTGGCCAGCTTGGGAACTCCACCCACCCACCGCGCATCCAACTTGCTGGATTTCATTCAGCCAAGCGAAGACCACCATGCGCATCCTCCTCGTTGAAGACGACCTCATGATCGGTGAAAGCGTGCTGGATTGCCTGCGCGCGGAACACTATGCCGTTGATTGGGTCAGGGACGGCAACGCCGCCGAACTGGCGCTGCGCACCGATACGTATGACCTCATCCTGCTGGACCTGGGCCTGCCCAAGCGCGACGGCCTGGCCTTGCTGCGCGACCTGCGCACTCGCAAGGACCGCACGCCGGTGCTGATCGCCACGGCCCGTGATGCCGTCAGCGACCGTATTGCAGGGCTGGATGCCGGCGCGGATGACTACATCGTCAAACCCTACGATGTGGACGAGTTGCTGGCGCGCATGCGTGCCCTGATCCGCCGCAGTGCCGGCCGCGCCGAGCCCGTGTTCGAACATGACGGCATCACCATCGACCCTCAGGCGCACGCCGCGATGGTGGATGGCACGCCCGTGGCGCTGACGGCCCGCGAGTGGGCCGTGCTGGAACCCCTGATCTCGCGCCCCGGCATGATCTTTTCGCGCGCGCAACTGGAAGAAAAACTCTACAGCTGGAAGGACAGTGTCAGCAGCAACGCGGTTGAGGTTTATATTCATGGCCTGCGCAAAAAACTCGGTCCGGACTTGATTCAGAACGTCAGAGGCGTCGGCTATGTCATTCCCAAAGCATGAGCATCAGGCTTAGCGGTTCACTACGCGCCCGCCTGCTTTTCTTTCTACTGGCCGCCATCATGGTCGGCGCGCTGGCGCAGGGCGCGATCGCCTATCGCAGCACGCTGGCCCAGGCCGACGACATTTTCGATTCGCTGCTGCAACGCACCGCGCTGTCGCTGGGCACGGGCGACGGCCTGCTCAGCACCGGCCCCACGCAGAGCCGGGGCGCCGCACCCCCCATGGCCGATGACCTGATCATCCAGATATGGACTCCGGACGGCCTGCGCGTCTTCAATTCCCGTTCCCGCCGCCCCCTGCCCGACCAGATCGTGCTGGGCTTTTCCGATGCGCGAATGGAAGGCACCACATACCGCGTGTACGCGCTGGCCACCCCCTTCCAAGTGATTCAGGTGGCGCAAGACATGGCCGTGCGCAAGCACATGGCACGTGAACTCGCGCTGCGCACCATCGCCCCCATCGCGGCGGCGGCGCCGTTGCTGATGCTGATTGTGTGGTGCGTGGTCAGTTGGTCCCTGCGGCCGGTCAAGCGTGCCCGTGCGCAGGTGGCGGCACGCCAGCCCGAAGACCTGTCGCCCGTCAATGTACAAGGGCTGCCCGACGAGATCCGCCCCCTGATCCTGGAGTTGAACCTGCTGCTGGAGCGGATGCGCGGCGCCTTCGCGCAGCAGAAACAGTTTGTGGGTGACGCGGCGCACGAACTGCGCTCGCCGCTGGCCGCGCTACGGCTGCAGTTGCAGGCGCTGCAACGCGCGGGTGACCCGGAAACTCGGCAAGTGGCGGAACAGCGGCTGGCAGCGGGCATCGACCGCGCCACCCGGCTGGTCGAGCAATTGCTATCCATGGCCCGCCACGAGAGCGCTACCGAACAGACGCCGGCCGGCCCCGTGGACCTGGCCGACGTACTGCGCCAAGCCCTGTCCGAAACCTTGGCGCAGGCCAATGCCAAGTCCCTCGCCGTCGACCTGGAAGGTGCGCTTGACGCTCGCGTACAAGGCCACCACGACGCGCTGGTCTTGTTGGCCCGCAACCTGTTGGACAACGCCATCAAGCACTCACCTACCGGCGGACGCATCCGGCTGCGCCTGGAAACGTCGCCGGACAAAGCGGCGTTCATCATTGATGACGAAGGCCCCGGCATCCCGCCCGCCGAACGCGAACGCGTGTTTGACCGTTTCTATCGTGCCGAGGGCAATACGCAGCACGGCAGCGGACTGGGGTTGTCGATCGCACGCGCCATTGCCGACCAGCATGGCGCCGAGATTTTCCTTGACGATGCGCCCGGCGGCCAAGGGCTGCGCGCCCGCGTGGAATTTCCGCTTTCGCGTTGAGAACGACGAAATAGCGACGGGACCACGCGATTTAAGATTCCCCTAAGTGTCAGGCCCGAAGATAGCGCCATGTCCTCAAACATGAACGCAGGAGCCGACATGAAGACCTCGCAACTGAAACCCTCGCGCCTGATGCTGGCGCTGCTGGCCGCTGGCGCCATTGGCGGCGCTGGCGCAACCGCCGTGATGGGCGGCGTGTCGATGGCGGCCAACGCGCCGACCGCGATCGCTGCCCCGCAATCCATCAATACCTCCAGCCCGCCCAACTTCGCGCAGATTACCCGCGATTTTGGACCGGCCGTCGTCAACATCAGCGTCAGCGGCACCCGCAAGGTGTCGGCCAATGATGATGACCCCTTCGCCCAGTTCTTCGGCCAGATTCCTGGCGCGCGCGGCGGCATGCCGTCGCGTGAAGTGCCGATGCGCGGCGAAGGCTCGGGCTTCATCATCAGCAATGACGGCATCATCCTGACCAACGCGCACGTCGTGCAGGATGCCAAGGAAGTCACCGTCAAGCTGACCGACCGCCGCGAATACAAGGCGAAAGTGCTGGGCGCCGACCCCCAGACTGACGTGGCCGTGCTCAAGATCGACGCCAAGAACCTGCCGGTGGTCAAGGTGGGCGACGTCAATCAATTGCAGGTAGGTGAATGGGTGCTGGCCATCGGCTCGCCTTATGGTCTGGAGAACACCGCCACCGCGGGCATCGTCAGCGCCAAGGGCCGTTCGCTGCCCGACGACACCTCGGTGCCCTTCATCCAGACGGACGTGGCGGTCAACCCGGGCAACTCGGGTGGCCCGCTGTTCAACGACCGCGGCGAAGTCGTGGGCATCAATTCGCAGATCTACAGCCGCACCGGCGGCTTCCAGGGCCTGTCGTTCTCGATTCCCATCGACGTGGCCTACAAGATCAAGGACCAGATCCTGGAGCACGGCAAGGTGCAGCATGCGCGCCTGGGCGTGACGGTGCAGGAAGTAAATCAGGACCTGGCCAATTCGTTCAAGCTGGATTCGCCGTCCGGCGCGCTGGTGTCCAGCGTGGAGAAAGGCAGCGCCGCCGCCAAGGCCGGCTTGCAGCCCGGCGACGTGGTCAGGCAGATCAACGGCAAGACCATCGTGTCCTCTGGCGACCTGGCATCGATGATCACGTTGGCGTCGCCCGGCGAAAAGATCAAGCTGGACATCTGGCGCGCCGGCGCCCCGAAGGAACTCGTCGCCACGCTGGGCGGCATACCCAAGGACAAGACGCAGACGGCATCCGGCGATCAGGAAGTGCAACGCGGCCAACTGGGCTTGGCGCTGCGCCCCCTGAGCCCGCAGGAACAGCAGGCGTCAGGCACCGAAGGATTGCTGATCGAGCGCTCCGCCGGGCCGGCCGCCAAGGCGGGCATTGAACCGGGTGATGTGCTGCTGTCGCTCAATGGCGTGCCGGTGCACAACATCGGGCAAGTGAAGGAAGCGCTGTCCAAGGCAGGCAAGACCGTTGCCCTGCTGGTACAGCGCGGCGAAGACAAGATCTTCGTGCCGGTGCAGATCGGCTAAGCCTTCCTGCCGGCTTCCCGGGTTTACTCCGCGTCGGGCTGCTTGCCCGGCGCGGCGTCTGCGAAGGCCGGCAATTCGCGGCAGGCGGCATCGATGCGCATCACGTTCGGCATGGCCGACAGGTCGCAGTCGAAACGCTGCGCATTGGCCACCTGCGGCACCAGGCAAAGGTCGGCGATGGTCGGCGTGTCGCCGTGGCAAAAGCGGCCCGTGGCACTGGAACGCGCCAACTGCGCTTCCAGGGCTTCCAGACCTTGTTCCACCCAGTGCTTGTACCAAGCCGTCTTCGCGGCTTCGTCCACGCCCAGCGTGTGCTTCAGATACTTCAGCACGCGCAGGTTGTTCAAGGGATGCGTGTCGCATGCAATGCCCAGCGCCAGGTCGCGCACCCGCGCGCGGCCAATCGCATCGGACGGCAATAGCGGCGCCTTGGGATGCGTTTCTTCCAGGTATTCAATGATGGCAAGCGATTGGCCGATGACGGCCTCGCCATCGATCAGGGTCGGCACCAGCGCCGTCGGATTCAGCTTGCGGTATCCGTCCGACAACTGTTGGCCGCCATCCTTCAGCAGATGCACGGGCAGGTATTCGTACGTCAGCCCTTTCAGGTTCAGGGCGATGCGCACGCGGTACGCAGCCGAGCTGCGGAAATAGCTGTACAACTGCATGAAGTCTCCTTGATGTTTTTCCCGGCGCCGCGCACAAGCGGCGCCTGCCTATTCCAGCGATTCCGTCTGCGCGGCCTTGCGCGACAAGCCCTTGGGCAACGGAAAGGCCACATCCTCTTCCAGGCCGGGCATGGTGCGCACCGACACCGCGCCCAATTCCTTGACGCGGTCGATGACCTGCTGCACCAGGATTTCTGGCGCGGACGCGCCCGCCGTCACGCCGATGCGCTTGCGGTCCACCAGCCAGGCCGGGTCGATGGAATGCGCGCCGTCAATCAGGTAGGACGCCACGCCCTTGCGCTCGGCCACTTCGCGCAGGCGATTGGAGTTCGAGCTGTTCGGGCTGCCCACGACCAACACCAGGTCGCACTCGGGCGCCATCACCTTGACCGCGTCCTGGCGGTTCTGGGTCGCGTAGCAGATGTCGCTTTTCTTGGGTTCGACAATGCTGGGAAAACGCGCCTTCAGTGCCTGCGACACCGCCGCCGCGTCATCCACGGACAAGGTCGTCTGCGTGACGTAGGCCAGGTTTTCAGCGTCGTTTACCTCCAGGCCCGCCACGTCGTCCACGGTTTCAACCAGGTACATGCCGCCTTGTGCCTGCCCCAGCGTGCCCTCGACTTCGGGATGGCCCTTGTGGCCGATCATGATGATCTCGCGGCCGGCGGCGCGCATGCGAGCCACTTCAATATGAACCTTGGTCACCAACGGGCAGGTGGCGTCAAACACCTGCAGCCCGCGCGACTCGGCTTCCGCCCGCACCGCCTTGGACACGCCGTGGGCCGAGAACACGACGATGGCGCCCGCGGGCGCGTCGTCCAGTTCATCGATGAAGATCGCGCCCTTGGCGCGCAAGTCTTCCACCACATAGCGGTTGTGGACGATCTCATGGCGCACGTAGATCGGGGCGCCATGCAGTTCGATCGCGCGCTCGACGATGTCGATTGCGCGGTCCACGCCGGCACAGAAGCCGCGCGGCTGGGCCAGCACGACTTCGGCGTCGGAGGCGGTAACGGCCTTGCTCATCAGAGAACTCCCAGCAGCGCCACGTCCAGTTGCAAGCGGACGCCCGCAAGCGGATGGTTGAAGTCGAACAGCGCCGACTCATCGTTGATTTCTTTCAGCACACCCGAATAGCGCCCGCCGTTGGGCGCGGTGAATTCCACCAGGTCGCCCGGTTCGAACGTCGCATCGGCGCCCGCGTGTTCGGCGAGCATCGCGCGCGTGACCCGTTGGATCAGCTCAGGATTGCGGTCGCCATAGGCGTCCGCCGGCTCCAGGGTGACGCTGAACTTTTCGCCTTCGGCGTGACCGATCAGCGCGGCTTCCAGCCCGGGCGCCCACTGGCCGCTGCCCATTTGCAGCGTGCCAGGACGGCCGTCGAAAGTGTTGGTGAACACCGAATCCTTGCCAGGACCGGATGCAAGCGTGATTCGGTAATGCAGCGTCAGGTAGGAATCCTGACGGACAAAAACGTTCACTTCGTTAGAGGCGATGCTCAAGATCTGCCACCGTATGGATATTGGATAAACCCTGATTTTAGAGCCTCTTATGAAATTGTCTGTCCGGCTGGCAAAACATGAGCGTCCCCGCGAACGATTGTTGCGCCACGGCGCCGGCGCGCTCCAGGATGCGGAGCTGCTGGCGCTGGGCCTGCGCACCGGTATTCCCGGCCTTAACGTGGTGGATTTGTCCAACCGCTTGCTTGAACGCTTTTCCGGCCTGCGCGGCCTGCTGGGGGCCACACCCGAGGAGCTCATGAACGTCCCCGGGCTGGGCGCCGCTAAAGCCTGCACGCTTGCCGCCTTGCTGGAACTGGCCCGGCGGGCCATCGAAGAAGACATGACCCGTCCCCATTCCCTGCGCCACCCTGCCCAAGTGAAACAATATTGCATGACCGCGCTGGGCCATCGGCACGTGGAGCACTGCATAGCCCTCTACCTGGACAACCAGTTGCGGGTGATCGCCACCGGCGAACTGGCGCGCGGCACGCTGTCGCAGGCTTCTGTCTACCCGCGCGAGGTCGTGCGCGAGGCGCTGCGCCACCATGCAGCCGCGCTGATCGTCGCGCACAACCACCCTTCGGGCCTGGCCGAGCCCAGCGCGGCTGACCGCGGCTTCACGCAGCAATTGAAACAGGCCTTGGCGCTGGTGGACGTGAAACTGGTGGACCACCTGATCGTCGCGGGCGCGTCCGTCATCTCCATGGCCGAGCTGGGCGGTGTCTAACTCGAAACCGCCCCGCTGCGCGCCGCGCGGCGGGGCGGAATTCGTTAGACTACCGCCCGAAATTGCTTTAGGCTTTAACCTATTCCGGCGCGGCCAGCCCCGCTTGGCCAAGGCCGATCAGCCCGCGCCGCTAGCCCGCCTTCGGCCAGACCCTTTCCGCCAGACACGAAACGCCTTCTGATGAAACGCTTGTGGGACATTTCCCCGCCCGTCTCCACGGCGTCGCCCGTTTTCCCCGGCGCCACGCCGTATCGCCAGCAATGGAAGTGGTCGCTTACGCCCGGCTGTCCGGTCAATGTCAGTGAGATCACGCTGTCGCCGCATATCGGCGCGCACGCGGATGCCCCGTTGCACTACCAGAACGGCGCGGCCGCCATCGGCGCGGTGTCGCTGGAACCCTTTCTTGGCCCCTGTCGCGTCATCCACGCCATTGATTGCGGCCCGCTCATCACCACGGACCACCTGGCCCACGCGGCCCTGAACCTGCCGCCGCGCGTGCTCGTGCGCACCGCCAAGCATGCGGCGCAAGATTGGTGGACCGACGATTTCTCGGCCTACGCGCCCCAAACGATCGAATGGCTGGCCGAACGCGGCGTCATGCTGATCGGCTTGGATACCGCCAGCATCGATCCCGCGTCCAGCAAGACCCTGGACAGCCACCACACGATCTTGCGGCACGACATGCGGGTACTGGAAAATCTGGTGCTTGATGACGTGCCCGAAGGCGATTACGAATTGATCGCCCTGCCGTTGGCGCTGGTCCAGGCCGATGCCAGCCCGGTTCGCGCCGTCTTGCGCGAACTGTAGGCTGGTCCGCTGGCCCTCGGGCGGGCGCCTTCAACCGGCCCCGCCCGCCTAGAAAGACGCACGATCATGAATATCACCCTTGATCACACCGTGGCGCTTGCCTGCGCCCGCACACGCTCGCCCGGCTGGCGCGCGCTGCCCGCCTCGGCCCGCCGCGCCGCGCCCCCCTGCCACGGAGGCCAAGCATGAGCTGCCCGCACCGACCCGAAGACATCGTCCACCAGGAAAAAGCGCAACTGGATTTCACGCGCGACATGACCTACGGCGATTACCTGCATCTGGATGAAGTACTGGGCGCGCAGCACCCGCTGTCGCCCGAGCACAACGAGATGCTCTTCATCATCCAGCATCAGACCAGCGAACTCTGGATGAAGCTGATGCTGCACGAACTGCGCGCAGCCATCGCCAATGTGGCGGCCGACCGGCTGCAACCCGCCTTCAAGATGCTGGCTCGCGTCAGCAAGATCATGGAGCAACTGGTACACGCCTGGGATGTGCTTGCCACCATGACGCCGCCCGAATATTCTGCGCTGCGCCCGTACCTGGCGCGTTCCAGCGGGTTCCAGAGCTACCAGTACCGTCAGATCGAGTTCCTGCTGGGCAACAAGAACGCGGCCATGTTGAAACCGCACGCGCATCGCGAAGACCTGCTGGCCCAGGTGCGCAGCGCCTACGACGCGCCCTCGCTGTACGACGAATCGCTGCGGCTGCTGGCACGGCACGGCGTGGACGTGCCCGCCGACCGGCTTGAGCGCGACTGGACGCAGCCGTATGTTTCGTCGGAAGGCGTGGAAGCCGCCTGGCTGACCGTCTACCGCGACACCGACCGCTACTGGGACTTGTATCAACTAGGCGAAAAGCTGACCGATCTGGAAGATGCCTTTCGTTTGTGGCGATTCCGCCACGTGACGACCGTGGAACGGGTCATCGGTTTCAAGCGCGGCACGGGCGGCACGTCTGGCGTGGACTACCTGCGTCGGATGCTTGATGTGGTGCTGTTCCCGGAAATCTGGAAACTGCGCACAGAACTTTGAGTCCGCCCCCAATTTTCAGCCTGGCGGCGCGCTGGCATTTCGACCGCTTTACGCTGGCGCCTCAGGAAAAACCCGTGCTAGAATTTGGGGTTACTTTTTGGATACGTGGCTGGAATCCTTGCGTGGGCGTTCTGTTGTGCATGGCATAAGTGCGTGACATAACTGAACGTTGAACGGCATAGCGCGTCCTGGCTGGCGACCCTACAACTTGAAAAAGACTCTTTGACGAGTCCTAGGATAAGCACCATGAAAGAAGGCATTCACCCCGAATACCGCGAAGTCGTTTTCGCCGATCTGCAAACGGGCAACAAGTTCATCACTCGTTCGACCGTGCACACGCGCGAAACCGTTGAAATCGACGGCAAGACGTACCCGCTCTTCAAGTGCGACGTGACCTCCGAATCGCACCCGTTCTACACGGGCGCCCAAACGCGTATCGTCGAAACCGGCCGTGTGGAAAAGTTCCGCGCCCGCTTCGCCCGTACGGCCGGCACCGTCAAGTCCGCTTCCTGATCCTGTTGCTCCTGCGGGAGTCACAGCAAAAAGGCAGCCTTCGGGCTGCTTTTTTTTCCCCCCTTGCCGGCTTTTTACCGGTTGGGGGCTGGCGCAACCAGATCACTCGGTTACATTAACGCCCGTGTCCCCACTTTCTTTTTCCACTCCCGCCCGGCTCACTTCCGTGGCGACCGCAAAGCTCCCCAGACTGATTCTGCTGGGCTTGGCCCTGGCCTACATCGTGGCGGGCCTGTTCATGCGCGACCCGTGGAAAACAGACGATGCGGTTGGCCTGGCGACGATGATCACGGCGATCCGCGAAGGCGGCATCACCTGGTTGCTGCCTCAGGTGGGCCTGCTGGCCCACGCCGAGGAAGGCCCGCTGGTCACCTGGGTGGGCGCCATCTGCATCTGGCTGTTCGGCCCCTTCATCGGCGACATCACCGCCGGCCGTCTGCCCAATCTGCTGTGGTTCGGCATTACCGCCGCAAACGTCTGGTACGGCACGTACCTGCTGGGTCGCCGCAGCGAAGCGCAACCATTGGCCCTGCCCTTCGGCGGCGAGCCCGAGCCGCGTGACTACGGACGCATGCTGGCCGACGCCGCCCTGCTGCTGTTGCTGGCCACGGTCGGCATCCTGCAGCGCACCCATGAAACCACGGTCGTGCCCGCCATCATGGCCTGCCAGGCGCTGGCCTTCTACTCGTTGGCGCGCAGTGTCGACCGGCCCTTCACCGGCACCACCACCCTGGGTATCGCGCTGGCCGCCAGCTTCCTGACGCGCGGCTGGGTGGGCGCCACGCCCATCATGATCGGCGCGCTGCTGGCCTTCTACCCGCGCAGCCAGTTGTGGAAGTGCAAACGTTGGCTGCCGTGGGCGGCGCTGGTTACTGTCGCGCTGATCCTGGCCTGGTGGATCCCGGCCAGCGAAAGCAGCCAGTATTGGATCCGCAACTGGAAGACGTGGAACCTGTCGTCCTTCGCCGTGCCATCCTGGCACGACGTGGGCCGTACCCTGCGCGATCTTCCCTGGTATCTGTGGCCGACCTGGCCGCTGGCCCTGCTGGCCGCGTGGCGTTGGCGCGACTGGATCTACGCGCCGCACATCTGGCTGCCGCTGATGCTGCTGGTTTGCGCGGCCGCGGTGCTGTTTGGCCTGGAAGAAGCCACTGATTCCGAATATGTGTTGCTGGCGGTGCCGTGCGCGGTGCTGGGCGCGTTCTCGCTGCCGACCCTGCGCCGTGGCGTCGTCAACACGCTGGATTGGTTTGCCGTCATGTGCTTTTCGCTGACGGCCGCGACCGCCTGGCTGGGCTGGGTGGCGCTGCACTTCAACTGGCCGGCGCAGATCTCCCGCAACATCGCCCGCCAGACGACCGGCTACGAGCCCGTCATCTCGTGGGGCGCCTTTACCCTGGCGGTGATCTTCACCGTGGCGTGGATCGCACTGGTGGTGTGGCGCCTGCGCGTGCGACCGCAAGCCCTGTGGCGCGGCACCGTGCTGTCCGCCGGCGGATTGACCGTGACGTGGATCCTGCTGGTGCTGCTGTGGCAACCCGCCGTGGACTACGCGCGCAGCTATCGCACCGTCTCGGGCCAACTGGCCCAGGCGCTGGCGCAACACACCCGGCCCGGCGAATGCGTGCGCGGCTTGAGCCTGGGCAGCGGCCAACGCGCTTCGTTCCTGATCTTCAATAACCTGAGCTTCACGTTCGACGCGAAGTGCACGCTGATCCTTCAACAGACCAACAACCAGAGCCTGCGCGACAACACCGCCGCCTATAGCGATGGCGCCGACGTGCTGTGGCAAGGCGGCCGGCGCGCCGACCGCCAGGAAGTGTTCCGACTACTGCGAGTCGGCCCCAACCGATGACCCCCGCAAACGCGGCGCCGATATCTTTCGGCGCCACCCTGCGCGGCATCGCCAAGCAGGCATGGCCAGTGCTGATCAGCCAGTGGGCCGGTATTTCGTTCGGCGTGCTGGACACCGCCATGACGGGACACTCCAGCGCCAGCGACCTGGCCGCGATGGCCCTGTCCGCATCCATCTACATCACCGTTTTCGTGGGCCTGATGGGCGTGGTTCACGCGCTGATCCCGATCCTGGCCCAGCATTACGGCGCCGGCAACAACGACGAAGTCGGCCGCAGTTGGGGCCAAGGCGTCTGGCTGGCGCTGGGCCTGTCCATGGTGGGCGCGGTGCTGATGCTGTTTCCGGACGTGTGGCTGTCGATGTCGGGCGATGTGGCCCCTGGCGTGCGCGAACGGATCGGGTCGTATCTGCAGGCGCTGGTGCTGGCGCTACCGGCCGCACTGGTCTTTCGCACCATCTACGCGCTGGGCACTTCGGTATCGCGCCCAAAGCTCGTCATGGCGATCAACCTGTCGGCCATCGCCTTCAAGGCATTCTTCAACTGGCTGCTTATTTACGGCAACCTGGGCCTGCCCGCCATGGGCGCCACCGGCGCAGGGCTGGCGACCGCGATCGTCTCGTGGATGAGCCTGGGGCTGGGCCTCTGGGTCATCACGCATGACCGCTTCTACCGGCGCTTCAATCTGCGCGTCGGCAAGCCCGATTGGAAGACGCTGAAAGAGTTGCTGCGCCTGGGCGTACCGATGGGCGGTTCGTACCTGGTGGAAGTGTCGGCCTTTACCTTCATGGCCCTGCTGGTGGCGCGTGAAGGCACGTATGTGACCGGCGGGCACCAGATCATGTCGAACCTGGCCGCCCTGTGCTACATGATGCCCATGGCGCTGGGCGTGGCTACCGCCGCGCTGACCGCACAGGCCATTGGCGCCGGCAATCTGGCGCACGCGCACCGCACCGGCATGGCCGGGCTGGCGCTGGGCCTGATCGGCGCGCTGCTGACCTCCGCCGTACTACTGGTGGGCCGCCCGCTGATCCTGGCCGCGTACACGGACGACATCGGCGTGGCCGCCGTGGCGACGACGCTGCTAGCCGTGTTGCCGCTGTTTCACCTGTTCGATTCCATGCAGTGCATCAACTCTTACCTGCTGCGCGCGTACAAGGTGGCCGTGGTTCCACTGCTATTGCAGGTGGTGGCGCTGGCGGGCGTGGGTCTGGTCGGCGGCTGGTGGTTCGGTTTCGGCCCGGGCCGTGGCGGCCTGGACGGTATCCGCAACGTGCTCTTGCCCGGCTCACCCGAAGGCGCCGGCAGCATGTGGCTGATGGCGATGGTGGGCCTGGCGCTGTCCGCCATCCTGCTGCACATCTGGTACCGGCGCATCGTGCGGACCTTGGCAAGATAAAAAAAAGCAGCCAAGCGGCTGCTTTTTTATTGCACCGGACACGACGGTGTCAGACCACCTTCGGACGCTTGTCGATCACGCGACGCGCCTTGCCCGTCAGCGTGCGTTCAACATGGCCCGCGTCCGACACCTGGATGCGCGCGCTGACGCCGATGTGCGTCTTCACGGCATGCTGCAATTGCTTGCCCAGGTTATTGCGCTCGGCATCGGACAGACCCGAGAACTCCGCGCGCACTTCCGTCAGGATCTCAAGCTCGTCCATATTGCCGGTGCGCGACAGCACCAACTGGTAGTGCGGCGCCAGTTGCGCAATCTTCAGCACCAGCTCTTCCACTTGCGTCGGGAACATGTTCACGCCCCGCACAATCAACATGTCGTCGCTGCGGCCGGTGATCTTGCCGATGCGGCGCATGCTGCGCGCGGTAGCCGGCAACAGGCGGGTCAGGTCGCGCGTGCGGTAGCGGATGATGGGCATCGCTTCCTTGGTCAACGACGTGAACACCAATTCGCCCGGCTCGCCGTCGGCCACGGGCTCGCCGGTGTCGGGGTTGATGATCTCGGCGTAGAAGTGGTCTTCCCAGACGACGGGGCCGTCCTTCGTTTCCACGCATTCGCTGGCCACGCCCGGCCCCATCACTTCCGACAAGCCATAGATGTCGACCGCATCGATGCCCGCCTCGGCCTCGATGTCGGCACGCATCTGCCCCGTCCACGGCTCGGCGCCAAAGATGCCGATACGCAGCGAGCTTTGACGCGGATCAATGCCTTGGCGACGCTGTTCTTCGAGAATATTGCAGAAATAGGAGGGGGTGACCATGATGATGTCCGGACGGAAATCATTGATCAGCTGCACCTGCTTTTCAGTTTGCCCGCCCGACATCGGGATGACCGTGCAACCCAGGCGCTCGGCGCCGTAATGCGCACCCAGGCCGCCCGTGAAGAGGCCATAGCCGTAGGCGATGTGCACGGTGTCGCCGGGCTTGCCGCCGGCCGCGCGGATCGAGCGCGCCACCAGGTTGGCCCAGTTGTCCAGGTCGCCCTTGGTGTAGCCCACCACCGTCGGCTTGCCGGTCGTGCCGCTGGACGCATGGATGCGCGAAATGCGCTCGCGCGGCACCGCGAACATGCCGAACGGATAGTTGTCGCGCAGTTCCTTCTTGGTCGTGAAAGGAAACTTGGAAATATCGGACAGCTGCTTCAGGTCATCGGGGTGCACACCCGCTTCGTCGAACGCTTTCTTGTAGTGCGGGACGTTGTCGTACGCATGCTTGAGCGACCACTTCAGGCGCTCAAGCTGCAGCGCGCGCAGTTCATCCTCGCTGGCATGCTCGATGGGGTCCAGCCCCGGCTTGCTCATGGTGTTGGACATGGTTATCTCTCTCCTGAAATTCTTTCTACACCGGTGTGGACGGCGCGCGGGGTTCTCGGTCCGCGCTGCTGCCGCCCTGCCGTTGGCCTTGGCTTTGGTTGGATGACGACGTTTCTATTGGCGTTGGGATGTCATCCTCAGCCTTCGGCGGGAACCCCCACGATCTGGCCCTTGATGCGATAGGACCGCCCACGGAACAGGGCGACGTTGCGGCCGTCCTGGTTGGTGACGGTGACGTCATACACGCCCGTGCGGCCGGCCAGCGAGCGCTCTTGCGCCACGGCGGTCAACAGGTCGCCTTCGAAGCCCGGCGCCAGGTAATCGATGGTGCAACCCGAAGCCACGGTGCTGACGTTGCGGGAATTGCAAGAGAACGCGAACGCGCTGTCGGCCAGCGCGAAGATGAAGCCGCCGTGGCAGGTCTTGTGACCGTTCAGCATGTCGGCGCGCACGCGCATCGTCAGCCGCGCATAGCCCGGCGCCATTTCCTCGATCTTCATTTCCAAGCCTTGCGAGGCCGCATCACCCGCGTACATCACGGTGCCAACGGCCTGCGCGAGTTCCTGCGGATCGCTCGGCGCTTCAACGGGGGGAACGTGTACGCTCATCATTGCCCCTTGAATTGCGGTTCGCGCTTGCCCAGGAAGGCGGCCACGCCTTCCGCGTAGTCAGCGCTGCGACCCAGCTCACGCATCATGTCGCGCTCCAGATCCAATTGCGTCGACAGGTCATTGCCCAGGCTGGCCTGCATGGCCTGCTTGGTGAACGCCAGGCCCTTGGTGGGCGCCGTGGAGAAGTGCTGCGCCAGGCGTTCCAGTGTTGCGTCGAACTCTTCATCCGCCACGCATTGCCAGATCAGGCCCCATTCCTCGGCCTGCTTGGCGCTGAGCTTGTCGCCCAGCATGGCCAGGCCCATGGCGCGCGCGCGGCCCACCAGGCGCGGCAGCGCGAACGTACCACCCGTGTCGGGAATCAAGCCCAGGCGGCAGAACGACTGAATGAAATTGGCCGATGCCTTGGCGATGACGATGTCACCCGCGAACGCCAGGTTGGCGCCCGCCCCGGCCGCCACGCCGTTCACGCCCACCACAACGGGCATGGGCAAGGCGTTCAGGCGGCGTACCAACGGCGCGTAGAACTTGTCGACGGTTTCGCCCAGATCGGGCGGCGTGCCGTCTTCGGCGGGCTTGCGCTCGCTTAAGTCCTGGCCCGCACAAAAGCCACGGCCCGCGCCGGTCAGCACCAGCACGCGCGCGCCTTCGGTTTCCACGCGCGTCAGCGCGTCGGCCACTTCGGCGTGCATGTTGGCCGTGAAGCTGTTCAGCTTGTCGGGGCGGTTCAGCGTCAGGCGGGCGATGCCGCCCGACAGGTCGAATTGAATATCCTGGTAGCTCATAAGCGTCGCCCTGCTTAGACGTGACGGCGGGTTTGCACCACGCGGAAGCGGTTCGACACGAAGGCCGTGTCGGACAGCGCAGCATTGGCGGCCGGGTTGGCGCCGGTGCCGTGGAAGTCGCTGAAGGCCGCGGTCTGGTTGACGAACACCGCGCCCGTCAGGTTCAACGACAACGACACGCCGGACACTTCCGCCGCGTCCTGCACCTGGTCAGCCACTTGTGGGTCGGTCGTGTAGGCCGACAAGGACAAGGCACCGTGCTGGATGACGCTGTCGCGCGCCAACTGGACGCTGTGCGCGGTGGAATCCGTGGCCACCACGAAGGCGATCGGGCCAAACCATTCCTGGCTGATGGCCGCGTTGCCCGCTTCCGTGCGCAGCAGCAACGGCGTGCGCACACGCGCGTTTTCAAACTGCGGGTGCGTCAGCGTCTTGCTGTCGGCCACCACCGGCAGGCCCAACGCGCGGGCCTTTTCGATGCGTTCAACGATGCCGTCGTTCTGGATGGCGCCGGTCAGTTCGACTGCGCGAGCGGCGTCCGCGCCCAGCTTCTCCAGCGCCACGCCCAAGGCGGCGGCAACGTCATCAAAGCTGACGCGGCCTTCCGGCGTGTTGATGCCGTCGCGCGGCACGTAGATATTTTGCGGCGCCGTGCACATCTGACCCGAGTACAAGGCCAGCGAAAACGCCAGGTTGCGCGCCACGCCCTTCAAGTCGTCGGTGGAATCGATGATGACCTGGTTGACGCCGGCCTTCTCGGTGTAGACCAGTGCCTGGCGAGCATTGTTTTCCAGCCAGTCGCCGTTGGCGGTGCTGCCGGTGAAATCCACGATCTTGACGGCCGGGTCCAGCGCCAGCTTCTGCGCCGTATCGTCGCCCGCTTCGTGCGCGGCCAGCAGGACCACATCGGGGTCGAAGCCCGCTTCTTGCAGCACTTCGCGCGCGACCTTCACGGTGATGGCCAGCGGCAGGATCGCGCCCGGGTGCGGCTTGACGATGACGGTGTTGCCGGTGGCCAGGCTGGCGAACATGCCGGGGTAGCCGTTCCAGGTCGGGAAGGTCGAGCAGCCGATCACCAGCGCCACGCCACGCGGCACCACGGTGAACTGCTTTTCCATGCGGATCGGGTCATTCTTGCCTTGCGGCTTTTCCCAGATCGCCACGCCCGGAATGCGCGACATTTCCTGCCAGGCGTAGGTCACGGCCTCAAAGCCACGGTCTTGCGCGTGCGGGCCGCCGGCCTGGAAGGCCATCATGAAACCCTGGCCGGTGGTGTGCTGCACGGCGTAGGCAATTTCAAAACTAAGCTTGTTCAGGCGCGCCAGGATTTCCAGCGACACGCCCACCCAGGCCTGCGGCCCTGCACGACGCCAGTCTTCCAGCGCGCGCTTGGAGGCGCTGATCAGCTTGTCGACCGGCACGTGCGGGTACGTAATTCCCAGGTCAAAGCCATACGGCGATTTTTCGCCGCCCACGGTGCCGTCGGCATCGTGCAGGTTCAACGGAAACGGCTTGCCCTTCAGGGCTTCGAAGGCGGCGCGGCCGTCGTCATTGGCCGTTTCGCCATAGTTGCGCGGGCTGGGCGATTCAGCAAACGGGCTCCAGTAGCCACGCAACGCGGCTGCCGCCAGGGATTGTTCCAGCACGGGCTGGTGACGTTCGAAGAATTTTTGGGACACGCTTGTCTCTCCAATGAATTAGGGGTGTCTGACTGGCACAGGCCGCGTCAGGTTTCCTGGTCGAAGTCGATAACCAGGCGGTCGCTGACCGGAAAGCTCTGGCAACTCAATACAAAACCGCGCGCCACTTCGTAGTCTTCCAGGGCGAAGTTGGCGTCCATGTCCACTTCGCCTTCGATGACCTTGCAACGGCAGGTGGAACACACGCCGCCCTTGCACGAGTACGGCAGCTCGATGCCCTGCGCCAGCGCCGAGTCCAGCACGCTGTCTTTATTCTTATCAATCACGAACATGCGGCTGTGGCCGTCCTGCACCACGGTCACTTCGCACTGGCCCTTGCCCGGCGCCTGCGGTGCGTCGTGGCCGGTGCGCAGCGCGCGGGGTCCCTTGGGCGCGCCGAAGAGCTCGAACTTGATGTTCGCCTTCGGAATGCCACGGGCTTGCAGCCGCTCGACCACGCTTTCGGTCATGGTCTGCGGACCACAGACAAAAGCGTAATCGATGTCTTCGGGGCTCATCCAGGCCGACATCAGTTGGTCGACCTTGTCGCCGTCCAGGCGGCCGTTGAACAGTTCGATGTCTTGCGTCTCGCGGCTCATGACGTAGACCAGCGAGAAGCGCTCCATGTACAGGTTCTTCAGGTCTTCGATTTCTTCGCGGAACAGCACGGCCGACGATGCGCGGTTGCCAAAGAACAGCGTGAACTTGCTGCGCGGTTCGGTCGACAGCGCGGTCTTCACCAGCGAGAACACCGGCGTGATGCCGCTGCCCACCGCGAAGGCCACGTAATGGCGCTGGTTCTCGGGCGAGAAATCCACGGTGAAGTTGCCGGCGGGCGCCATCACTTCCAGCGTCTGGCCGGGTTGCAGTTCGTGGTTGGCCCAACTGGAGAACGCGCCTTCGTCGACCTTCTTGATGGCCACGCGCAGCAGCTTGTCGTGCGGGGCGGAACAGATCGAGTACGAGCGGCGCAGCTCTTCGCCATTCAGTTGCGTGCGCAGGGTCAGGTACTGCCCCGGCAGGAAGGCGAACTCGTCGGTCAGCGTGTCGGGCAGGTCAAAGGTGACGACCACGGCATCGCGCGTATTGCGCGCCACCGAGGCCACCTTCAAGGAATGAAATTGGTTGCTCATCTTGAAACCGCTCTCAGTGAGTCTTGAAATAATCGAAGGGTTCGCGGCAAGACACGCAGCGATACAGCGCCTTGCACGACGTGGACCCGAAATTGCTGACCATCCGCGTGTCGCGCGACCCGCAGCGCGGGCACGCGATGGCGGGCGCGGCGGCGCGGCGGCTGATGCCCGAGATGTCGATGGCGCGTTCGGCGGGCGCGGCGATGCCGTAGCCCTTGAGGGCTTCGCGGCCCTTTTCGCTCATCCAGTCGGTCGTCCAGGCGGGCGCCAGGCGGGTGTCGACACGAACCTCGTCGATACCGTGGCGCGCCAGCGTCTGCTGGATGTCCTGCGTGATCTCGCGCATGGCCGGGCAGCCGGAGTACGTGGGCGTGATGACGACGACGCAGGTGTCGCCGTCCCAGGTCACGTCACGCACCACGCCCAGGTCCACCACGGACAGCACGGGGATCTCCGGATCGGGAACCTCCTGCAGCCAGGCGTAGACCTGGTCGGCGGAAATGGGCGCCAGCGCGTTCACCACGTGGCTCCCGGATAGGCGCGCGGCAGGTACTGCATTTCGGCCAGCACGTAGCCCAGTTCTTCGGTGTGCCTGCCCTGGCGGCCGCCACGATAGGCCAGATGGTTGGCGGCGGTTTCATCGGGCACGGTCAGCGTGGCTTCTTCCAGCACTTCACGCACGTGGGCCATCCACGGTTCGCGCAGGGCGGAAAGTTCACAGCCGATGCCGCGCGCGGCCACGTCCTGGTCCACGGCGTCGTCGGCGAACAATTCACCGGTGAAGCGCCAGGCGTCGTCGATGGCGGCCTGCATCTTGGCGTGGCTTTCGTCGGTGCCGTCACCCAGGCGCACCACCATGTCCGACGAGCGGCGCACGTGGTAGGTGACTTCCTTGATGGATTTGGCGGCGATGGCGGCGACACGTTCGTCGCTGGACTGTTCCAGGCGTTGCAACAGGAAGTAGTGCCACACGTCGAACAGGAACTGGCGCGCCATGGTGTCGGCGTAGTTGCCGTTGGCGCGTTCAACCAGCAGCACGTTGTGGAATTGATGCGTGTCGCGGTGATAGGCCAGCGCGTCTTCATCGCGACCGGCGCCTTCGACTTCGCCCGCCAACGTCAGCCACATGCGGGCCTGGCCCAGCAGGTCCAGCGCGGTGTTGGTCAGCGCCAGGTCTTCTTCCAGGATGGGGCCGTGGCCGGTCCACGCGCCCAGGCGCTGCGACAGGATGAGCGACGAATCGCCCAGGCGCAGCAGGTATTCAAACAAAGTCTTGTCCATGTCTGCCCACCGCCTTACATGTGCTTGATTTCGTCAGGCATCGGGAAAAACGTGGGATGCCGGTAGACCTTGCTGTTGGCCGGTTCAAACAAGGGTTCCTTGTCGCCGGGGCTGCTGGCCGAGATATCCGAGGCGCGCACGACCCAGATGCTCAGGCCTTCGTTGCGGCGCGTGTAGACGTCGCGAGCGTGGTTGATCGCCATTTCGGCGTCCGAGGCGTGCAGGCTGCCGACGTGCTTATGGGCCAGGCCGTGCTGGCTGCGGATGAACACTTCCCACAAAGGCCAGTCTTTGCTCATGATGAATATCCTTGAAATGCCGGGCGCGCGCGGCGCGCTCCGGACGGCAATGATGAGGTGATGTCGGGTGAAATAGAGGAACGCAGGCGCGCTTCGGCCGGTTAAAGCGGTTCAAGCGCTTGGCTTCAAGCGGCCTTGCGCTGCGCCTTCTTGTCCGCGTAGGCAACCAGCGCATCGCGCACCCAGGCGCCGTCTTCGTGCGCCTTGACGCGGGCGGCCAGACGTTCGCGGTTGCACGGGCCATTGCCCTTGAGCACGGCGTAGAACTCGCTCCAGTCGATCTCGCCGAAGTCATAGTGGCCGCGTTCGGCGTTCCACTTGAGGTCGGGATCCGGCACGGTCAGGCCCAGGTATTCGGCCTGCGGCACGGTCTGGTCCACCATCTTCTGGCGCAGCTCGTCGTTGGAGAAGAGCTTGATTTTCCAGGCCATCGACTGCGCGCTGTTGGGCGAATCGGCGTCGGACGGGCCGAACATCATCAGGGCGGGCCACCACCAGCGGTTCAGCGAATCTTGCACCATCGCCTTTTGCTCGGGCGTGCCGTGCAGGCACATCTGCATCAGCAGGTCGTACCCCTGGCGCTGGTGGAAGGATTCTTCCTTACAGACGCGCACCATGGCGCGCGCGTAGGGGCCGTATGAGCAGCGGCACAGCGGGATCTGGTTGATGATGGCCGAGCCATCGACCAGCCAGCCGATCATGCCGATATCGGCCCAGCTAAGGGTGGGGTAATTGAAGATGCTGGAGTACTTGGCGCGGCCTGCGTGCAGGTCGTCGATCAGGTCATCGCGCGACACGCCCAGCGTCTCGGCGGCGCTGTACAGGTACAGCCCGTGGCCGGCCTCGTCCTGCACCTTGGCCAGCAGGATCGCCTTGCGCTTGAGGGACGGAGCGCGCGTGATCCAGTTGCCTTCGGGCAGCATGCCGACAATTTCCGAGTGCGCGTGCTGCGAGATCTGGCGCACCAGCGTCTTGCGATAGGCATCGGGCATCCAGTCCTTGGCCTCGATGCGCACGCCATCGTCTATGCGGCGCTGAAACGTCTGTTCGGGGCCTTCAAGCTGGTCCGCGGTCTTGACCTGCTTGACGCCGGTTTCGACGAGTTGAGCGTACATGTTTGTCTCCTTGAGACGGTTTGCGAAAACGCAAGGCAAACGTTCCACAGCGCCGTCATGTCATAGACGGATTATTTAATACAAAAAAACCATTGTCAAACGCAAAGCTGTATCACATTGGATTTATGTATCATATTGCGGATCCCGATATCGGCCGCATTTGGCCCACCCTATGGCAAACCCTACGTCGCCTTTGGACCGTTTCCTGTCCCGCTTGTTGAAAAGCGACCCCCCTCGCGCCAAATCCCTTTGCGTCAGCTTGCTGGGGGACGCGCTCGCGCCTCATGGTGGCGCCATCTGGCTGGGCGACCTGATCGAACTGCTGGCCCCGCTGGGCATCAACGAACGCCTGCTGCGCACCAGCGTCTTCCGGCTGGTGGCGCAGAATTGGCTGCAATCGGAACGGCATGGCCGGCGCAGCCTGTACCTGATTTCTGAACAGGGGCAGCGACATACCGCGCATGCCTCGCAGCGCATTTACGAAGGCGCGACGCAGGACTGGAACGGCGAATGGACGCTGGTGGCGTTGCCGCGCACCGGCAACGGGTTGGCCGAGCGCGCCGAGCTACGCCGGGAACTGGTCTGGGAAGGGTTCGGCATGATCGCGCCGGGCTTGTTCGCGCATCCGCACACCGAGGCGAGCGCCGCGCACGACATCCTGGAAAAACTGGGCATTCCGGACCGGGCGTTGGTGCTGTCTGCCCGTGACCTGGCCGGCGCGGGCGGCTTGCCCATCGCCAGCCTGGCATCGCAGTGCTGGAACCTGGACGACGTGGCCGAGCAGTACCGCCAGTTCTCGCGCAATTTCGGCCCGGCGGAAAAGCTGCTGGACGAAACGCCGCCGCCCGCCGATGCCTTTGTCGTGCGGGTCATGCTGCTGCACCACTGGCGCCGGATCGTGCTGCACGATCCGCAACTACCCGGGCCGATGCTGCCCGACAACTGGCCGGGCCACGCCGCCCGCGCCCTATGCGGGCGCATCTACTGGAAGGTGTTCGATGCGTCAGAAACGCACCTGAACGCGCGCGCCGGTCAAGACAACGAGCGTTACACGCCGCTGACGGCTGAGGTGGAATCCCGCTTCGGAGGGCGGCCGGCCTGAGGGGTGTCGCGCCTTCAGGGCGCGTGGCCTCGGGAATGGTACGTCGGGGTAATCCGCCTAGCCGGCAGCATCGCCGGACGGCATCGACACACCCAGGGTGTCCACATGGCATTCGCCCGCGGCGTCGCGACCGGCACCGGGGCGAGTCAAACCCCGCGCGGTAGCGATAAAAGATAGCGTCCAGGTGGCCTGGACCGGCCGGCCTAGCGCCGCGCCGGTATCGGCGTCGATGCCGCTGGGCACATCCAGCGCCAACACGGGCACCCGCCACGCATTGATCGTATCGACCAACTGCTGCCACGAGGAATCCAAGGGACGATTCAGCCCGATGCCGAACAGGCCGTCGATAAGCAGATCAGGAGGCGTGGAGGGAAGCGACGCCAGCGTGCGACCGCCGACGGCAAGCCAGCCCGCCCAGGCGCGCGCCGCATCGGCGGGTAATTTTTCGGGGCCAGACGGCAGCACCACCTGAACGCGCAGGCCCAACGCCAGCAGGCGTGTCGCGGCTTCCAGGGCATCCCCACCGTTATTGCCAGGACCGGCCACGGCCAGGACGGAGCCGAAGGGACCCACCCGTTCGGCCGCAAATGCAGCCGCAGCCGCGCCGGCCCTTGGCATGAGCGACGCGCCCGCTGCCAACGCCAACTGCTCGGCGCGGCGAATCTGAGCAACGGAATGACTGGGCATGGCGCGAAAAGAGTAAGGTCCTACCGCGCGGCGGGCTGATTGCCGGACAAGCCCGGCACTAGCCGCCTGCTTACACTTTCAGGAAGTGTTCGCGGTAGTACTTGAGTTCGTCGATGGATTCGTAGATGTCGGCCAGCGCTTCGTGGCGGCTTTTTTTCTCGAAGCCCTTGTACACGGCCGGCGCCCAGCGGCGCGCCAGTTCCTTCAGCGTGCTGACGTCCAGATTGCGGTAATGGAAGAACTGTTCCAGGCGCGGCATGTAAGCAAACATGAAGCGGCGGTCCTGGCTGATGGTGTTGCCACAAAGCGGCGATTTTCCCGCCGGCACATGCTGCGCCAAAAACGCCAACAGCGTATCCTCTGCCTGCGCCTCGGACACGGTCGACGCGCGAACCTTGTCGATCAAGCCGCTCTTGCCGTGGGTGGATTTGTTCCAGTTATCCATGGCATCCAGCAGGCTGTCGGGCTGGTGGACGACCAGAACCGGGCCTTCGGCCACTACCGTCAGGTCGGGTTCGGTGACCACAACGGCAACCTCGATGATGCGTTCTTTCTCGGGATCCAGCCCGGTCATTTCCATGTCGAGCCAGACCAGGCGATTTTCGTTCACAGCCATATAATTTGCCTATAAAACACGCGATTTTCGCACATCCCTATTGAGCCATCCGCTTCGCCCATGTTCACACTGCTGTTCGTTGCTTTCCTGCTTGCCGATATCGCGGTGCGCCTGTGGCTGGCCAGCCGCCAGATCCGCCACGTCGCGCGCAACCGCGACCAGGTGCCCGCCGAATTCTCGCCCCGCATCGGGTTGACCAGCCATCAGCGCGCCGCTGACTACACCGTTGCGCGCGTCAAGCTGGGCATGCTGGAACGCACCTACGACGCGATTCTGCTGGTGTGCCTGACGCTGATGGGCGGCTTGCAATTCATAGACCTGATGGTGGGCCAGCTTACCAGCAATGACTTTTTGCGCCAGATGCTTTTGCTGGTGGTGGTGGCGCTGGTGCTGGGTCTGCTGGGCCTGCCGTTCACGCTATGGCGGCAGTTCAAACTGGAAGCGCGCTTCGGCTTCAACCGCATGACGCCAGAACTGTTCATCGCGGACACCGCCAAGGGTTTGCTGGTGGCGGCCGTGCTGGGCCTGCCGCTGGCCGCCGCCGTGCTGTGGCTGATGGGCAGCGCGGGCGCCTACTGGTGGGTGTGGGCCTGGGCGCTGTGGACCGTATTCAACCTGGCGCTGCTGATCGTCTACCCGATGTTCATCGCCCCGCTCTTCAATAAATTCACGCCGCTGTCCGACCCGGAACTGGCCGGCCGCATCCAACGCCTGGCGCAGCGCTGCGGCTTTGCGTTGAATGGCCTGTTCGTGATGGACGGCTCGCGCCGCTCCGCGCACGGCAATGCTTATTTCACCGGCTTCGGGCGCTCGCGCCGCATTGTGTTCTTCGACACCCTGCTTGCCCGCCTGAACGGCGATGAAATCGAAGCCGTGCTGGCGCACGAATTGGGCCACTTCGCCAAGCGCCACATCATCAAGCGCGTGCTCTTCAGCTTCGGCGCCGCGCTGGCTTTCTTCGCCATCCTGGGCTGGGTGTCCCAGCAACCCTGGTTCTATGTGGACCTGGGCGTGATGCCCCAACTGGGCGGCCGCAACGACGCCATGGCGCTGTTGCTGTTCTTCCTGGTCATTCCCGTTTTTACTTTCATGTTCACGCCGTTGGCCAGTTGGTACTCGCGTCGCGACGAATTCGAGGCGGACCGCTATGCGGCCGAGCAGAGTTCGCCGGCGCATTTGGTGTCCGCTCTGGTCAAACTCTATGACGACAACGCTGCTACGCTGACTCCCGACCCTGTGCATTCCGCCTTCTACGACAGCCATCCCCCCGCCGCCGAGCGCATCCGCCACCTGATGGCGACTGCCGCATGAGCAACACGCGCAATTCCAGGAACGGCGCCACGGCCCCACCATCCGAAGCCGTAGGCGACCAGATCGACGGCCGCATCATCGCCGCGCACGGGCGCCACTACACGGTGGAGCTTGCCGATGGTTCCCTGCGCAAGTGCTTTCCGCGCGGCAAGAAAGCCGGCGCTGCCGTTGGCGACCGCGTGCGCATCGCCCCGCAAGGCAAGGATGAAGGCGCCATTGACGCCATCCTGCCGCGCAGCAACCTGCTGTATCGGTCAGACGAAATGCGCTCCAAGCAGTTCGCCTCGAACGTCGACCAGTTGCTGATCGTGATCGCGGTGCAACCGACGTTCTCGGACGACTTGACCGGGCGCGCCCTGGCTGGCGCCTGGAGCGCCGGCATTTCGCCGCTGATCGTCTTGAACAAGACCGACCTGACGGAAGAACTGCCGGCCGCGCGCGCGCGTCTTGCCCCTATCGCCGCACTGGGTGTGCCGGTGGTCGAACTCAGCGCGCTGGAACCAGAGAAGGTGCATACCTTGCTGGCCCCGCGCCTGGCCGGCCGCACCAACCTGCTGCTGGGCCAAAGCGGCATGGGCAAGTCCACCCTGCTCAATGCCCTGATACCCGACGCTCGCGCCGCCACGCGCGAACACTCCACCGCGCTGGACATGGGCAAGCACACCACGACCAGCACGCGGCTATACCATTTGCCCGACCCGGGCGGCGATCTGATCGATTCGCCGGGGTTCCAGGCATTTGGCTTGCAGCACCTGACGCGCGACGACATCATCCGTGGCTTCCCGGAATTTACGCAGCCCATCGAGGAATGCCGCTTCTACAACTGCACGCATCGGCGTGAGCCCGGATGCGGCGTGGTTGCCGCTTTGCAGGCAGGCAAGATCAACCCGCTGCGCTATGCGTTGTACGAACGTATTCTGGAAGAGAATCTGGCAGGCCAGCAGCGCTACTGATACGCCCCACCGCCAAACAAAAGACGGCCCGAAACGGCCGTCTTTTTTTGCATGGTTTGGGGTTGCAAGCCAGGTTTGTCAGCCAGGCTGCAAGCCATTGCGCAACAGGTGATAAAGATTGCGCAGCATGCCTGCCGTGGCGCCCCAAATGAAGTGCTTGCCGTACGGCATGCCGTAATAATTGCGCACGCGACCGTCATCAAGGCGGGCTTCATACAGCCGATGGTTGGCCGGATCCATCAGAAAGGACAGCGGCACTTCGAACACTTCGGCCACCTCGAAAGCGTCGGGCGCCAGCTCAAAGCCCGGACGCACCAGCGACACCACCGGAATGATCGAAAAACCGGTTGCCGTCAGGTAAGGCGGCATGCTGCCCAACACTTCGACATGGTCGGCGGGCAAGCCCGTTTCCTCTTGCGCTTCGCGCAAGGCGGCGGCAACGGGCGTCGAATCACTGGTCTCGATGCGGCCACCCGGAAAGCTGATCTGCCCGGCATGGTCATGCAGGTGCGCCGCGCGCTGGGTCAGCATGATGTGCACGCCGTTGTCACGGGTGACCAACGGGATCAGCACGGCGGCAGGCACTGGCGTGCCTTCGCGGCCGGGATAGCGCAGGTCGTTGTCGCGAGAAAGCTCCAGCGTCCAGGTGGACGGCTGGGTCAGTGTGCCCCGCAGGCGATGCGGGGTCAGCAGGCTGGCGGGCACGGCCGGCAAGGACTCGTTGGCCACCACCCACGGTTGCGTCGCCGGATCGAAGCCGGGACGCGCCAGCGGCCGTCGGGGCCGCGCGGAATACGAGGAATCAGACATACGGCTTTGCAAAAAGAAAAAGGCACCCTCGCAGGTGCCTTTTTAACCCGGAAACCTGTGCCGGACGGAAACGCTGAATGGCGCGAACGTCCGACACTGGAAGGGCCGTGTGCCGATAAGCGATCAAGCCGCCGAGGCTTGCTTGCTGACCAGCTTTTCCTTGATACGTGCCGACTTGCCCGAGCGGTTGCGCAGGTAGTACAGCTTGGCGCGGCGCACGTCGCCGCGGCGCTTGACTTCGATGCCGGCGATTTGCGGCGAGTACAGCTGGAACGTACGTTCCACGGCTTCACCCGACGAAATCTTGCGCACGGTGAACGCGGAGTTCAGGCCGCGATTGCGCTTGGCGATAACAACGCCTTCGAAGGCCTGCACGCGCTTGCGGGTGCCTTCAACGACGTTCACGCTCACGATGACGGTGTCACCAGGAGCAAATTCAGGCTTGGCTTGGCCGCCGGTCAGACGGGCAATTTCTTCCTGTTCCAGGATAGCGATAAGGTTCATGAGAACTCCTAGATCATCATGTCTTTGCGGGCTAAAAATTTTTGCCGTGCGATTTTTACCGATGTTGTTACTCGTGCCGCAAGCAGAGGATGAGATTTGGCAAACCAATGATTCTACACCAAAAGTTCTGTCAGCCGTCGAGTAGAATGGCGCCCTTCCCGTGGCTTGCTGTACCCTTGCCACTTCTGTAACAAACACGTCATCTGACGCTGTTCCCTCATGTCGTATACGTCCCTGATATTGGTCGTCCTGGCGGCGATGGCCCACGCTACGTGGAACCTGCTTGCCAAGCGCGCGGCCATGGTGGGCGCGCCTTTCGTGTTTGCCTACGGGCTATGCGCATCGGTGCTCTATGCCCCATGGGTGATCTGGGTGCTGATACACGACGGCATGAGCTGGACCTGGCCCGTCGTGGGCGCCATCCTGACATCCAGCCTGTTGCATCTGGGCTACAGCCTGTGCCTGCAACGCGGCTATCAGGTGGCTGACTTGTCCGTGGTGTACCCCATTGCGCGAGGCACCGGCCCGCTACTGTCCACGACAGGGGCCTTCCTGCTGCTGGGCGAACCGGCCACAAGCACCGGCATTATCGGCATGCTGTGCGTGGTCATTGGGGTGCTGCTGATCGCCACCCAGGGCCGGCTGACCATCTTCAAGCAGGCGCAAGCCTGGGTTGGCGTGCGCTGGGGCGTGGTGATCGGCCTGTTCATTGCCGCCTACACCGTGGTGGATGCCTATGGCGTCAAGGTGCTGCTGATCAGCCCCGTGCTGTTCGATTGGTTTACCTGCGTTACCCGAACCGCGATGATGACGCCCCACATGCTGAGCCGGCGCGCTCAAGCCTGGGAATCCATGCGCGGGCACTGGCATCTGGCCTTGGCCGTAGGCCTGCTGTCTCCGCTGGGATACATCCTGGTGCTGTACGCCTTGCGCAACGGTGCGCCCTTGAGCCTGGTGGCGCCTGCCCGCGAAATGTCGATGATGCTTGGCACCCTGGCCGGCATGTTCCTGCTGCGCGAAAAGGTAGGCCCGGGTCGTTTGGCCGGCTGCCTTGCCATTCTGGTGGGCGTGGTCCTGCTGGGTTCCAGCTGATTGCGTTGCGGCTGGGACGGGCTCTGACTGCTTAGAAGCCAGCCGCCGCCCCCAGCCACATCAGGCCGGGGATGATTGCACCCCACGCCAGCACCATCACCACATCCAACACCATCGCCTTCATGGTCACTTGGGAAGTCACCGGCTCTACCGTGGCATTGCCCAGGCTGCGCTCGCGCTCGGCGGCCGGAGCGGTGGGAGCCGCTGCTGGTGCAGCGACGGGACGAATGACAGGCATCGACACTGCCGCGGGCGAGGCCACGGGCGCCGACATGGGAACCGACACGGCCTGCCCCACCAGCGAGCCCTCTTCAACCGGCGCGGGCGGAAAGGGCCAGCGTGCCGGCGCGGTGCCCGACCGGCTGCGGTCGCGTCGTTCGCCCCCAGCCGATGCGGTCGTCCACGGCATGGCAAGCCCCGTCAGCTTGGCGCAAACGGCACGGGCGCGATGAGCCCCGCGGCGCAGTGGGTTCAGCGAGACGACAAGCTCGTCGGACAAAACGGAAAAATCAGCGGTGTTCATAAGAACTCCTTGAAGAAATGATTCCAAGCCGCCGCAGCGGCCGACACGGCGACGAGCCGCGATCAATCGAACAGCGACAACTGGCCAGCCGCCAACGCCCGCAATTGGCGCTCGCCGCGCCCATAGGCGCCGCTGACGGCAGGCAAACCGGCAGAATGGGGGACCCCTGAAGACGCTTGCGCGCCAACCGGGGATAGGAAATCGGAAGAAGAGGTGGAGCCTGAAGACCTGGCACCCAAAGAGGTGGCCCCGGAAGACGCCCCGCCCGAGCCGGCCGCAAGGCCCGCCGCGAACAGTGATGGCGTGCCGCCTGCCATCACCGGGGGCTGGAAGCGATCGCAATCCAGCGCCAGACGGTGGCGGTTCAGCCCCAGCTTGCGGGTGGCAACGGCAAAGCGCTGACGCAGCAAGTCTGCCCAGATGCCTGTACCGCGCATCCGCGAACCGAAGTTCGGGTCATTGCGGCGGCCATTGCGCAAGTCTTCTATCCGGTGCAACACGCGCTGGGCGCGGTCGGGGTAATGGGCGTTGAGCCAGTCTTCGAACAGGGTCTTGACCTCCCAGGGCAGGCGCAAGACGGTGTAGCTGGCGTAATGCGCGCCTGCCGCCTTGGACTCCTGGAGGATGTGTTCCATGGATTCGTCGTTGATGAACGGAATGACCGGCGCCACCAGCACGCCCACCGGCACGCCGGCATCCGTCAGGCTGCGCACGGCTTCCAGCCGCCGCCAGGGCGCCGCGGCGCGCGGTTCCAGCGTGCGGGCCATGCCGGCGTCCAGCGTGGTGATGCTGATGTAGACCACCACCAGATTCTGTTCCGCCAGCGCCGCCAGCAGGTCCAGGTCACGCGCCACCAGCGCGTTCTTCGTCACGATGGTTACCGGGTGCCGGGTTTCCAGCATCAGTTCGAGCATGCCGCGCGTCAGGCGCCAGTCGCGTTCGATGGGCTGGTAGGCGTCGGTAGCAGAACCGATATTGATGGGCGACGGCTTATAGCCAGGGCGCGCGAGCTCGGCGCGCAAGGCCTCGACGGCGTTGGCCTTGGCTACCAGGCGGGTTTCAAAGTCCAACCCCGGCGACATGCCCAGGTACGAATGCGTGGGCCGCGCGTAGCAATACACGCAACCGTGCTCGCAACCCCGGTAAGGGTTGACCGCAACGTCGAAGGGGATATCGGGCGAATCATTGCGCGACAGCATCTTGCGGGCTTCTTCCGCGGTAACCGTCGTCTTGGGAGCGGGCGGCTCAAGGCGCGTATCGGGCAGGATGGGAATGACCGTCGTGCCGCGCAAGCAGCCAGAGCCGGCTGCGGAGGAATGGGCGGACGCGCTTTCGGGAGAATCGTCGGAGAAATTATCAGGGACGGATTCGACGAAATCCGCTGGCAGGCCGGAACCGGACCAACCGTCATCGACCTGCACACGGTCATCGCGCTGAAAGCGATGCCGAACATTAGTAACCGCACCCCGACCGCGCAAGGCGGCGGGGGCGGCAGCCGGGGACCCAGAACCGGCGGGAAAAGAATGATCGGTGCGTGCCATAAAAACTACTGTACAAAAACACAGTGGTTTTGACAAGCACCAAAAGCCTTTTCGTAAGACAGCCCCACTTTACCGCAAGACGCGGAGCGCGTCTGAACAAATCGATTTCACCAGGCGATATCACCTGGAAACGCGCACCAGCATTACGTTTGGAAGAAATACAACACCAAAAAAAGGGCTGAAAATTCGTTGTTTTCCAGCCCAATCCTGGCCTAACGCAACATGCCCGCCGCCGCGGTCTGATGCGTGGCTTCGTCGATCAAAATAAAGGCGCCGGTGGCCGGAACATCGGCATAGCGATCCACTGCCAAGGCCTCGCGCGTGGTGAAGGTCACGCGACCAATGTCGTTCATCTGCAAGGTGCCTTCGGTGTTCTCCACTTCCTGCAATTCGTGGATGTCGCGATGCGACAGCACCGCGCGAATCTTCGCCGACGTCAGTCGCGTGCCCGACTTCAACAGATACTTGCGTGCCGGATTCAAGGCTTGCGCATCCAGCCAGCAGAGCTCGGCTTCGAACTCGCGCGTCACTTGCGCGGGCGCGGCCGTGTGCACTATCACGTCGCCGCGCGACACGTCCACATCACGGTCCAACACCAGCGTGACGGAATCGCCTGCCACCGCCTCATCCAACACGCGGTCAAACACGCGCACCTCGCGAACCACCGCCGTCACACCCGACGGCTGCACGGTGACCGCATCGCCCGCGCGCAGCACGCCGCTGGCCACGAGCCCCGCGTAGCCGCGAAAGTCTTCCTTCTGATCGCCGCCGTGGCGCGCCACCCATTGCACCGGAAAGCGCAGCGGCAACGCGCGCCCGTCGCTGGCAAGATCCAACGATTCCAGCAACGCCAGCAAGGGCTGGCCTTCGTACCAAGGCGTCTTGGGTGACAGCGTCACCACGTTGTCGCCATTGAGCGCCGACAGCGGCAGCACATCAAAATGCGCAATGCCCAGTTTGGTGGCCAGGTCCGCATACGCATCGCGGATGCGGTCGAACACGGCGCGGTCCCAATCCACCAGGTCCATCTTGTTCACCGCCACCACAATGTGGCGGATGCCCAGAAGCCGCGCGATCGTGCTGTGCCGCTTGGTCTGCGCCAGCAGCTTGCCGTCGGCTGCGCGCGTGGCGTCGATGAGTATCACCGCCACATCCGCCGTCGATGCGCCCGTCACCATGTTGCGGGTGTACTGCTCGTGGCCCGGCGCATCCGCGATGATGAACTTGCGCGCGGGCGTGGAGAAATAGCGGTAGGCCACGTCGATGGTGATGCCCTGCTCGCGCTCGGCTTCCAGGCCGTCGGTCAGCAGCGAAAAGTCGATGCCGTCGCCCGCCACCCGCTTGTGCTTGGCGCGCGAGATGGCATCCAACTGGTCGGCGAACACGCCTTTGCTGTCGTAAAGCAGACGGCCGATCAAGGTGGACTTGCCGTCATCGACGGAGCCCGCCGTGATCAAGCGCAGCACGCCCGTGCCGGCGCCGGAAAGAAAAGAATCGTTCAGTGCGTTCATGTGCGTCCCCTGCCGCCGGCCGCAGCCGGCGTTGTGCATTCAGAAATAGCCTTCCTTCTTGCGGCGCTCCATCGAGGCCTCGGAAGTCTGGTCGTCCATGCGCGTGGCGCCGCGCTCGGTGATGTCGGTTACCGCCGTCTCGGCGATGATGGCGTAGGTGTCGGCGGCGTCGGAGGCCACCGGGCAGGTGCACGAGATATCGCCCACCGTGCGAAAACGCACCGGCAAGCGCTCGACCTGTTCGCCATCTTGCGGCGGCGTCAGGCGCGTGACGGGCACCAGCAAGCCCTTTCTGCGCACCACCTCGCGTTCGTGGCTGTAGTAGATGGACGGCAGCGCCAATTGCTCGCGCTGGATGTATTGCCAGACGTCCAGCTCGGTCCAGTTCGAGATCGGGAACACGCGCATGTTCTCGCCACGATGCACGCGGGTGTTGAACAGGTTCCACAATTCGGGGCGCTGGGCCTTGGGATCCCATTGGCCGAATTCGTCGCGGAACGAAAAGATGCGTTCCTTGGCACGCGCCTTTTCTTCATCGCGCCTCGCGCCGCCGATGCAGGCGTCAAAGCCGAATTCCTCGATCGCTTCCAGCAGCGTCACCGCCTGGGCCGCGTTGCGGGAATCCGTTTCGCGGCGCAACACCACGCTGCCGCGCTTGATCGAATCTTCAACGCTGCGCACGATCAGGGTCTCGCCCAGTTCCGCCGCGCGCTGGTCCCGAAAGGCGATGACTTCATCGAAGTTGTGGCCAGTATCGATGTGCATGAGCGGGAACGGGAAGCGCCCCGGGCGGAAGGCCTTTTCGGCCAGGCGCAGCAGCACCACCGAATCTTTGCCGCCCGAGAACAGCAGCACGGGTTTTTCGCTTTCGGCGGCCACCTCGCGCATGATGAAAATGGCTTCGGATTCCAGCCAATCCAGGTGGCTGCGTTGGATCACAGCGGACATAGGTTATTCCCCTAAAACAGATTGTGAATTCATGGATGGCGTCACTCGCCGCGCGCCACGATGCCGATGACGCGGTTGCCCGCATGCAGGCCGCATTCCTTGGAGTCCGACGACTCCCACCACCAACGCCCCGCGCGCACGTCCTCGCCCGGCCGGATGGCGCGCGTACAGGGCTCGCACCCGATGGACGGGTAGCCCTGGTCGTGCAAGGGGTTGTAGGGCACGCCCAGCGCGCGGATCACGGCCCAGACCTCGTCCTCGCTCCATTCAGCCAGCGGGTTGAACTTGTAGAGGCCGAACACCGGGTCCTGCTCTTCCAGCGGCAATTCGCCACGGGTGGTGGATTGCTGGCGGCGCTGCCCGGTAATCCAGGCGCCGCGTCCGGCCAGCGCGCGCTTGAGCGGTTCGACCTTGCGGATCTGGCAACAGGCTTTGCGCAGGTCGACGCTTTCATAGAACGCATACGCGCCATGCGCCGCAACGTGTTGCTCCACCACCGCCGCATCCGGCCGGTACACCGTGACATCGCGCCCATAGCGCGCACGCACGGCGTCCAGCACGCCCAGCGTTTCGGCGTGAAGGCGGCCGGTGTCCAGCGTGAACACTTCCAGGTCCAGGCCCGAGTCGTAGATGGCGTGCGTCAACAGCATGTCTTCGGCCGCCAGCGACGAGGCCAGCGCGGCGTCGGGATAGCGCCGCTGGACGTCGGCCAAGCGGTCGGTCAAGGTGTTCCAGCGTTCGGCCAGCGCCGCGTCCAGGTGGGAAGAAAGATCGGCAATAGTCGTCATGCTTGCACCGCAAAAATCTGGGCGCGCCGGGGACGCGCCAACAAGGTATCGCCATCGCGCAGATCCATCTGCCGGTACAGATGCTCGGGCACTTCCGCTTCGATGATGGCGTCGGAATCCTGGCGCGCCAGTTCCAGATAGGCGCTGGGGCCTGCCAGATAAGCGTGCGACAGACGCACGGCAATGCCCTCGCCGCCCGCGCGATAGCGCTCGATCTCGAACTCATGCGGACGCACGTACGCGGTGGCGCGCCGCGCCTCGGCCTGGGCCAGGTCGGGCGCGGGCAACGACAGCCCGGCCCCTTCCCAAATACCGCGCGCGGCCACGCCTTGCAGTTGGTTCACATCGCCCAGAAAGCCGTACACGAACGGCGTCGCCGGTGCTTCCCAGACCTCGCGCGGCGTGCCTACCTGCTCGATGCGGCCCGCGTTCATCAGCACCACGCGGTCGGCGACTTCAAGCGCTTCTTCCTGGTCATGCGTCACGAACACGCTAGCCACGTTCAGCTCGTCATGCAGGCGCCGCAGCCAGCGGCGCAGCTCCTTGCGCACCTTGGCGTCCAGGGCGCCGAAGGGCTCGTCCAACAGCAGCACGCGCGGCTCCACGGCCAGCGCGCGCGCCAGGGCGATGCGCTGGCGCTGCCCGCCCGACAACTGCGCCGGATAGCGGTCCGCCAGCCAGTCCAGTTGCACCAGCGTCAGCAGGTCATGCACCTTGCGCTGGATCTGGTCTTCGGAAGGACGCTGCGACCGATGCTTCACGCGCAGCCCAAAGGCCACGTTTTCGAACACCGTCATATGCTTGAACAGCGCGTAGTGCTGGAACACGAATCCCACCTGACGCCGGCGCACATCAACGTCGGTTGCGTCTTCGCCCGCGAACAGCACGCTGCCGGTATCGGGGGCTTCCAGGCCCGCGATGATGCGCAGCAGCGTCGTCTTGCCACAGCCCGAGGGCCCCAGCAGCGCCACCAGCTCGCCGGTTTCAATATGCAGCGACACATCATTCAGCGCGCGGAACTGCCCGAACCGCTTGGATAGATTGCGAACTTCGATACTCATGCTTGTCTCCGTCTGAGCCGCCGCGCGTTACGCCGCGGCCGGCTTGAGGGTTGCCGTCGCCGGCCCGGGATACTCGACCGGCAGGTCGGCGGCCCGCAGGAACCGGGCGTTGCGCCACTCGACCACGTTCTTCGCCACCAGCGTCACCAGCGCCAGCAAGGCCAGCAACGACGCCACGGCGAACGCGGCGGAATACTGGTATTCGTTGTAGAGAATCTCGACATGCAGGGTCATGGTGTTGGTCAGCCCACGGATCTGCCCCGACACCACCGACACCGCGCCAAACTCGCCCATGGCGCGCGCATTGCACAGGATGGCGCCGTACAGCAGCCCCCACTTGATGTTGGGCAGCGTCACCCGCCAGAAGATCTGCCAGCCGCTGGCGCCCAGCGTCAACGCGGCCTGCTCTTCTTCGCTGCCTTGCGCCTGCATCAATGGAATCAGTTCGCGCGCAACAAAGGGAAAGGTCACGAACAAAGTCGCCAGGACGATGCCGGGCACGGCATAGACGATCTTCCAGTCATGGTCCTGCAACCAGCCCCCCATCCACCCTTGCGTGCCGAACAGCAGGATGAAGACCAACCCGGCCACCACGGGTGATACGGAAAACGGCAGGTCGATCAGCGTGATCAGGAACTGCTTGCCGCGAAACTGAAACTTGGTGATGGCCCACGCGGCGGCCACGCCGAACACCAGGTTCACCGGCAGCGCAATCGCGGCCACCAGCAAGGTCAACCGGATGGCAGATAACGCATCGGGCTCGACGATGGCAGCCAGGTAAAGCTGCCAGCCCTTCTTGAACGCCTCGGCAAATACCGCCGCCAGCGGCACCAGCAGGAACAGCGTCAGGAACGACAGCGCAACGAACAACAGGATGCCGCGCACCCAGCGCGGTTCGGTCAAATGGGCAGGACGATCCGCTGCGCTCATGCCAGCCTCCCGAGGTTGCGGCGGGCTTGCCAGCCTTGCAGCAGGTTGATAACCAGCAGCATCACAAAGGACAGCACCAGCATCACGGTGGCGATGGCGGCAGCACCCGCGTAGTCGAACTGCTCAAGCTTGGAAATGATCAACAGCGGCGTGATCTCGGACACCATGGGCATGTTGCCGGCAATGAACACCACCGACCCGTACTCGCCGATCGCACGCGCGAACGCCAGCGCAAAGCCCGTCAGCAAGGCCGGCAGGATGGTCGGCAACAACACGCGGCGTATGGTCTGCCAGCGGCTGGCGCCGAGGCTGGCGGCGGCCTCTTCGATCTCGCGTTCCACGTCTTCCAGCACGGGTTGCACGGTGCGCACCACGAAGGGCACGCCGATGAAGATCAGCGCAATCACGATGCCCACCGGCGTGAACGCCACCTTCCATCCAAACCACTCTGACAGCGGCCCGCCCAGCCAACCCTTTTGCGAATACAGCGCGGTCAGCGCGATGCCGGCCACCGCCGTCGGCAACGCAAAGGGAAGATCCACCAGCGCGTCCAGAATCTTCTTGCCGGGAAAGCGGTAGCGCACCAGCACCCACGCCACGACCGAGCCGAACACCAGGTTCACCAGCGCCGCCAGCAACGACGCGCCAAAGGTCAGTTGATATGAGGCCATCACCCGGGGCGCCGTCACGGTATCCCAAAAGCCCTGCCATCCCAGTTCGGCGCTTTTGATGGGCAGCGCGGCCAGGGGGATGAGCACGAGCACGCTCAGGTACAGCACCGCGTACCCCATGGATATACCGAATCCGGGCAGCACGCCCGGGCTGTTGCGCCGTCCGGCAAACAGCGCTTGCGCGCCGCTTGCCGTCGGATTGGAGGCTGTCGTCATGGCCGTCGTTCCAGAACCTTGTCGTTATTTCTTCTGCGGCAGATAGATCTGGTCGAAGGTGCCGCCATCGCTGAAATGGTCCTTCTGCGCCTTGCGCCAGCCGCCGAAGATCTTGTCGTCGATGGTGACGAGCTTGACCTTGGGAAACTTGCTTTCGTACTTGGCGGCAACCGTCTTGTCGATGGGCCGGTAGTAATTCTTGGCGATGATCTCTTGCGCGGCCGGGGTGTACAGGAATTCCAGATAGGCCTGGGCAGCGGCCCGCGTGCCCTTCTTGTCCACGATCTTGTCGACCACGGCCACCGGTGGTTCAGCCAGGATGGACAGCGACGGCACCACGATGTCGAACTTGTCCGGACCCAGTTCTTCAAGCGCCAGGAAGGCTTCGTTTTCCCAGGCCAGCAGCACGTCGCCCACACCGCGTTCCACGAAGGTGGTCGTGGCGCCGCGTGCGCCGGTGTCCAGCACCGGTACGTGCTTGAGCAGATCACCAACGTAGGCACGCGCCTTGTCTTCGCTGCCGCCATTCTTTTCCAGCGCGTAAGCCCACGCGGCCAGGTAGTTCCAGCGCGCGCCGCCCGAGGTCTTCGGGTTGGGGGTGATGACCTGCACACCGTCCTTGATCAGGTCGTCCCAGTCCTTGATGCCTTTGGGGTTGCCCTTGCGCACCAGGAAAACGATGGTCGAGGTATAGGGCGAGCTGTTCTGCGGCAGGCGCGACTGCCAGTTCTCGGGAAGCAAGCCGCGGTCGGCGATGGCGTCAATGTCATAAGCCAGCGCCAGCGTCACCACATCGGCTTCCAGCCCGTCGATGACCGAACGCGCCTGGCGGCCCGAACCGCCGTGCGACTGGCGGATGGTCAGGTCCACATTGGCCTTGTCCTTGTACTGCTTGATGAAGGCGTCATCGATGGCGCGATAGAGCTCGCGCGTGGGGTCGTAAGACACGTTCAACAACGTTTGCTTTTGCTGTGCCTGAGCCGGTGCCATGGCCGTCAGAGAAACCGCCGCCACCGCCAGCGCGGCCAACCAATTCGCTTTCCCGAACGCCATATGTCCTGCTCCCTGTGTTTGGCAATATGGAAGCAAGTGTGCGTGTTGGGCATCCTGAACGGAACGAATCATTATTTGATTGCTCATCGCTCGCAGGCATATAGGACCGCCGTCCCAACCCAGAAAAAACCGCCGCGTTTCCCTATGGGAAAGGCGGCGGTTCGGGCGGCGGAAAACCGCCAGCGGAGCGCGGGGGCTACCCCCCGGAATTCGAATTTACTTATTCGGTTGCGGCGTAACGCGCAGGTACGGACGCACGGCCTTGTAGCCTTTGGGGAACTTCTCTTTGATGACCGCTTCGTCCTGCAGGGACGGGACGATGATCACATCGTCGCCATCTTCCCAGTTGACCGGCGTGGCCACGCTGTGGCTGTCGGTCAGTTGCAGCGAATCAATGACGCGCAGGATCTCATTGAAGTTGCGGCCCGTGCTGGCCGGGTACGTGATGATCAAGCGCACCTTCTTGTTCGGGTCCACGATGAACACGGAACGCACCGTCAGGGTGGCGTTGGCGTTCGGGTGGATCATGTCGTAGAGCTCGGAGACTTTACGGTCCTTGTCGGCCAGGATGGGAAAGTTGACCTGGGTGGACTGCGTGTCGTTGATGTCTTCGATCCACTTGGAATGGGAATCCGTGCCGTCAACCGACAGCGCCAGCACCTTCACGTTGCGCTTGGCGAATTCATCGGCAAGCTTGGCCGTGTAGCCCAGTTCTGTGGTGCACACCGGGGTGAAGTCGGCCGGATGCGAAAAGAGCACCCCCCAGCTATTGCCCAGATACTCGTGAAAGCGGATGGGACCGGCCGAGGAATCCTGTTCAAAATCAGGGGCGGTGTCGCCCAGACGTAGATGACTCATGGTGTCTCCTGTATGCGGATTGAGTGGGGAGGGATCTGGCCGCCCGGCGTCGAAGGGCCGCTCAGAATGGTGCTTGAATGTTCAGCTTAGCGCGTCAGAAACGATTCTTCCATCAAACCTTTGACCGACGAAATACGCAAGCCATATAACCTTATGCAATATTCGCGTCCGCCCCGCAGGCGTCCGCCACCACCCCGGCTCGCACCGCGGCGGACAAGGCCAGCGCGCGCGGCAGGATGTGCGCGGCGTAGAACAATCCTGTCGCGATCTTCGACTTATGGAACGGGTCCGACGACCCCGCTGCAAGATGCCGACGGCACGCCAGCACGGCGCGCGCCATCTGCCATCCACCGTGCACCACACCGGCCAGCATCAGGTACGGCACGCTGCTGGAAAACACCGCGCGGACGTTCGCGGCCGACTGCTCAAGAATGAAGCCCACGCCCGCCTCGTAGGCCTGGATGGCGCCATCCAGGTTGTCGCGCAACAGGCGCAGCGCGTCGCGCTCGGGCGCGGCGGCGCGTCCCGACTCGGCCTCGACCGCGCGCAGCGTCTCGCGCATGGCGGCAATGGCCGCGTAGGCAGTAGCGCCGCCGTCGCGTTGTGTCTTGCGGCCGACCAGGTCGTTGGCCTGGATGGCGGTGGTGCCCTCGTAAATGGGCAGGATGCGCGCATCCCGGTAAAACTGCGCCGCACCGGTTTCCTCAATGAAGCCCATGCCGCCATGCACCTGGATACCCAGCGACGCAACCTCTACCGCGGTCTCGGTCGAGTAGCCCTTCACGATGGGCACCATGTACTCGTAGAACGCGCGGTTGCGCGAGCGCTGTTCAGGGTCGGGGTGATGCGTACCCTTGTCGTGCGCCGCGGCCGTCACGTACGACACGGCGCGGGCCGCCTCCGTCAAGGCCTTCATGGTCAGCAGCATGCGTTGCACATCGGGATGGCGCACGATGGCAACCGGCGCGGCGGACCCTTCCACCGCACGCCCCTGCACACGCTCGCGCGCGTACGCCAGCGCATGCTGGTACGCACGTTCAGACACGCCAATGCCCTGCTGGCCCACCGAAAAACGCGCGGCATTCATCATGATGAACATGTACTCAAGGCCACGGTTCAGTTCGCCGCCCTGATAGCCCACCGCGCCCTCGCCGACGTCACCCTTGCCCGAGCCGTACAGCAACACCGCCGTCGGGCTGCCATGGATGCCCAGCTTGTGTTCCAACGACGCGCACCAGACGTCGTTGCGCTTGCCCAGGCTGCCGTCCGCTTCGACCAGGAACTTGGGCACGATGAACAGCGAAATGCCCTTCACACCCGCCGGCGCGTCCGGCGTGCGGGCCAGCACCAGGTGGATGATGTTTTCCGCCAGGTCGTGCTCACCGAAGGTGATGAAGATCTTTTGCCCGAACAGGCGGAAGCTGCCGTCATCCTGGCGCACCGCGCGCGTGGCGACCTGGGCCAGATCGGAGCCCGCCTGCGGCTCGGTCAGGTTCATGGTGCCAGTCCACTTGCCCGCGATCAGGTTGGGCACGTATTCCTTGCGCTGCGCGTCAGAGCCCACGGTCAACACCGCTTCGATGACCCCATCGGTCAGCATCGGGCACAAGGAAAACGCCAGGCTGGCGGCCTGGATGTTCTCGGCCGGCGCGGCCGCAACCAGCTTGGGCAAGCCCTGCCCGCCCCAGGCCTGCGGGTGCTGCAAGCCCTGCCAGCCGCCCGCGGCGTAGTCCTTGAAGCCTTGGGCATAGCCAGGTGTGGTGGTGACCTGCCCATCGTTCCAGACGGGCGGATGCGTGTCGCCGGGCACGTTCAACGGCGCCACCGCCTGCTCAACAAAGCGGCCGTTTTCTTCCAGGATGGCGTCGACGAGGTCCGGCGTCACGTCGTCAAAGCCGGGTAATTTAAGGATGTCGTCCAGGCCGGCCAGTTCTTTCAGCGTGAAGCGGAAATCCTGTAGCGGGGTTACATAGGGCATGGTGTCTCCGGGTGCAAAACGACAGCGAGGCGCCGGGCGCCTCGCGTCTACTGCGTTTTTTGAATTCGCGTCTTAACTCAGATGGTACGCCAAGGACACAATGATCGGTCCCAGCACGGGCAACAGCACGTTGGCGATGGCGTAGGTCACCGTGTAGCCCAAGAGCGGCACGGAGCTGCCGCTGGCATTCAGGATGGCGCTGATGGCGGGCGTACTGACGTGCTGGCCGGCGATGGCCCCCACCAGCAAGGGGCCTTCGATCTTCAGTATCTTGTGGCCCACCCACAGCGACAGGCAGGCGGGGCCCAGCGACACCAGCAAGCCGATCACGGGCAGCACGGCGCCATGCTCACGAATGAGCGATACCGCCTCGGGCCCCGCCGACAAGCCTACGCACGCCACAAAAACCGCCAGCCCAAGGTCTTTCAGCAGTTGCACGGCATGATCCGGCATATGGCCAATAGACGGGCGCTTGGCGTTGATCCATCCGCAGACCAGCCCGCTGACCAGCGCCCCGCCACCGCTACCCAGCGACACCGGAATACCCCACATGCGCGCGCTCAGGCTGCCGATCATCAGGCCGGCAAGAATGCCAAAGGCCAGGAACACCAGGTCGGTAATGCCGCTGCGGCGCAGTTCATTGCCCAGCGCGGCGCCGGCTTCCGACAGTTCGGGTTCGGTGCCCACCAGCGTCACCAGGTCGCCATACTGCACAACGGTGGCCGGCGTCAGCGGCAACAAATGGCCCGACCGCATGATTGATTGCACGAAGACGCCCCGCGCGCGCCGGGCTCCCGGCCGTTTGGCCAGTTCACCCATCGTGGTGCCGTTGATCGCCTTTTTATTGACGATAACGGCCAGCTCGCTCATTTGAAGGTCTTCCGCATGCGCCTCGGGCAGCAGGATTTCAGGCCCGACGACCGTGCCCGCGCGCAGCGCGAAGCGTCGCAAGCCCAGCACCACCACTACGTCACCGGTGACCAAGGTATCTTCGGGCGTGGCGTTTACGGCCTCGCCGTTGCGCAAGATGCGGCTGATCACCGTGCGCCCGCCCAACTGCGCCTCGACATCGCCCACCTTCATGCCGTCCGCATCCTTGACGACATGCGCGCGCCCCACCAGGCGCGGCAAGGTAGGCAGGTTCACGTCCTCGTCATCGCCCGAGGCCACGCCCAGCTTGGCTTCCAAGGCTTTGGACGCCTCGCGCAAGTTGATGCGCAGCAGCGCGGGCGCCACCTGGCTGGTGAAGAACACGATGCTGATCAGGCCCACCAGATAGGTCAGCGTGTAGGCCGTGGCGATGTTGGCCTCCATGCGCTGCACTTCGGCATCCGGCAGGCCCAGGTGCTTGAGCGCCTCGGCAGCCGTACCCACTACCGCCGATTCAGTCGCCGCCCCCGCGGCCAGGCCCGCCGCCGTGCCGGCGTCCAGGCCAAACAGCGGCACCGCCGCCAGCACGATGCTCAGCACCAGCAGCGCCTCGATGATCGGCAAGGCGATGTAGCGCAGGCTGGAGCGGTTCAGGTTGGCGAAGAACTGCGGGCCGCCTGAGTAGCCCATGGCAAAAATGAACAGCGCGAAAGCAACCTCTTTCAGGTCGCCGCGCATCTGGCAACCCGTCTGGCCGATCAGCAGGGCGACGATGAGCGTGCCGCACACGCCGCCCAACTGAATCGGCCCGCCCTTCAACTTGCCGATCAGGTATCCCAAGCCCACCGTCACGAACAACACCGCGATGGGAACGCTGTTGAAAAACCCGACTGAGCATGTCATAAGATCATGTCGCCTGTGGTGGTTGCCTACTTGCGGGTTGTGGCCTTCTTGGCGGATTTGGCGGCCGTGTCCGCCTGCTTCACCGCTTTCTTCACCGCCGTCTTGGCCACCTTCTTCGCGGCCTTCTTGGCCACGCGCTTGGCGGCGCCGGCCTTCAACGTCTGGCCCTTGCCGGCGGTCGGACCCGAACGCACCAGCTCGGATGCCTTCCATGCCTCGACGTACTCAGTCGCGGACTCGACCATGTACTTGCCGATCTTGGCGTAATCCGCGTCGTCCAGATTGGCCAGCGAGATACGGATCGACCACGGCGGCCCACCGAACCCACCGCCGTCCATCAGGACCACGCCGGTTTTTTCAGCCAAGCGGAACAGGAAGTCCACCGGCTCGTAGTTCGAGGTCATGTACTTGCAGAAGGCGTCGCCATACATGACCTTGGCCCACACCATGAAGTCCAGTTCCACGTAATACCAGGCGCGCGCGGGGTCTTCCGGCGGCAGCGGTATGCCCAGCCCACTCCACAGCGCGTCGCGGCGGGCCCGCACGATTTCCATGGTCAGATGCTTGTAGGAGTCCTTCAGATCCAGCAGGTGCGACAGCGCGAAGAACCCCATTTGCACCTGTTGCGGCAGCGACAGGCCGGCCGTGTGGTTCAGCGCCACATTGCGGCTGTCGGCCACCATGCGGTCAATGAACTTCAGCTTTTCGGGCTCCATCGTCATGGCGCCGTAGCGCTTGTTCAGCCGCTGCTTCCAGGCCGCGGGCAACTCGGCAATACGCCGGTCCATGGTGTTCTTCTCGTGCGTGGCGATCACGCCCAGACGCCAACCCGTGCAGCCGAAGTTCTTCGAGAAGGAATACACGCAGATGGTGTTGTGCGGCACCTCGGCCATCAGCGAGCGGAAGTTCGGCACAAAGGTGCCGTACACGTCGTCGGTCACCAGCACCAGGTCCGGATTCTTGCGGATCAAGCGCACGATCTGCTTCATCTCGACCGCGTTGAACGCCACCGATGGCGGGTTGCTCGGGTTCACCGTCACGGCAAGCTTGATCTTCGGATTTTCCAGCTTGGCGATTTCAGAAGCGGGGTAGTGCCAGTCATGCGTGCCGTCGGCGCGCATGCTGCTGGCGTTGATGGCGACAATCTTGAACTGGAAGCGCTCAAGGTGCGCGATCTCGATATAGGGCGTGAACGTCGGCAGGAACAGCGCGATGGTGTCGCCCTGCTTCAACAAGCCGTTCTGCATCAGCGAATCAAAGATGTAGCACATGGCGGCGGTGCCGCCTTCGACCGGGAACAGGTCGAACTTGCCCTTCGGGGGGCGACCGTCGCACATTTCTTTGATCAGGTAGTCATGCACGATCTGTTCAATGTGCACCAGCGCGCGCGGCGGCACGGGATAGTTGTCGCCGATGATGCTGTCAGTGAGCTCGTGGATCCACTCGTCGGGGTCAAAGCTCTTGATCTTCACGCCGTACTCAAGCACGCCCATCAGGAAGTCGTAGCCGTCCTCGCCCTTGTGCTTGGACAGGAATTTACGCAACCGGTCGGCGCAGCCCTTCTTGGCCGGCATGCCAGCCAAAATGGCGTCATCGCGCACGCGGCGCGCTTCCTTCATGGCGAATTGGCCCATCAGGAAAAACGCGTCACGCGGTTCGGTCGCGATCCAATTCGGATTGCCACGTCCGGCGTTCAACATGGTCAAGGCAGCCGTGTGCTGGTTTTCCTTGGCCAGCGTAATCAGATAATCCTTCAATTCAAACGGAGACAACTGTTCCAGGTCGCGCTGGCGCGAACGGGTCGTTTTCAAAGCCGAGGCCAAACTGACGGTAAGAGGCGAGGTGGTAGCCATTATTCAGTACTCCTGGTTTGGAACGCTAGGTCATGAGCATGACAATGACAATGCCCCAGATAATGAGCAGGGTATTGCCGATCGCATAAGGAACCGTGTAGCCCAGGGCGGGCACCTGGCTCTTCGCCGTTTCCGTGATTTGTCCGATTGCCGCCGTCGTAGTGCGGGCGCCGGCGCATACGCCCAGCACGATGGCGGGATGGAATTTGAAGACATAGCGGGCGATGAACACGCCCAAAATCATCGGCACGCTGGTGGCGATAATGCCGGCCACAAAAAGCTTGGCGCCCAATTGCTGGAAACCCTGCACGAAGCCTGGCCCCGATGTAATGCCGACCACGGCCACGAACGCCGTCAGCCCGACTGATGTCAGGAACCAATGCACAGGTTCCGGCACCCGGCCAAAAGTTGGATGCACCGACCGCAGGTAGCCGAAGATCAAGCCCGAAATCAGCGCCCCGCCAGAGGTCGACAAGGTGATGGGAATACCGCTGACCGTCAGCACCAGCGAACCAAAAAGCCCGCCCAGCAAAATGCCGAAGCCCACGAAGACCATGTCGGTCTGCTCGGTTGCCCGGTCCACATAGCCCAGCTTGCCCACGACCCGCTCAACGTCGCGTTTCGCACCCAATACGAAGAGGCGATCGCCCCGGTCCAGCTTCAGGCCCCAATTGACCGGCATCTCGTGGCCGCCACGCACAACCTTGCGCAGGAATACGCCACGGCCAAGCTGACGCACGGTCTCGTTTTCCGCCAGTTCCTTGAGGGTCTTGCCGGCCACGTTCTTGTTGGTCAGCACCACCTCGACAATCTCGGCAGGCAGGTTGATCACGTCCCGGTCTTCGACTTCGTTGCCGATGATGGCGCCGGCCTGCAAAACCAGCGCGTCATGGCGGCCCGTCACGCCCAGCACATCACCCGCCTGCAGCACGGTGCTTGAATCGTTGTCGATGATTTGATCGCCGCGACGGATGCGTTCGACAAAGACGCGCGCATCGACAAAGCGCGCCTCCAGGTCGGCGACCGTCTTGCCCACCAGTTCGGTGTGGTCCAGCTTGTAGGCGCGCGCCGTGAATTTGCGATAGCCCGACAGTTCCATGGAATCGCCGCCACCAGACATCTGGGCTTCGTATTCCTTGCACTCTTTGACGATGTCCACGCGCATCAGCTTCGGGCCCAGCGAGGCCAGCAACCACGCGCTGCCGACGGTGCCGAAGATGTAGCAAACGGCGTAGGCCACGGGAATGCTGTCGATCCACTGCTTCTTGGTCGCCGCGTCCACGCCCAGCCCGTTGATCGTGTCCGTTGCCACGCCCATCACGGCGGAAATGGTTTGAGCACCAGCCAGCAGCCCGGCGCCGGTACCGGCATCAAAGCCGAAACCCACCGCCGTGGCCCAGGTGACCAGCAAGCAGATGACGCAAATGATGACCGCGAAAATGACCTGGGGAAGGCCATCGCTTTTCATGCCGCGGAAAAATTGAGGGCCGACGCCGTAGCCTAGACCGAAGAGGAAAAGCAGGAAGAACACCTGCTTGAGAATCGGGGCGATCGTGATATCCAGTTGGCCGACCAGCACGCCTACCAGCAAAGTCCCCGTTACCGCGCCCAGATTAAACCCGAAGATTTTCTTGGCTCCAATCCAATACCCCAAGCCCAGGGTAAGGAAAACCGCCAATTCTGGATACTTCCGCAATGTCTCAAAAAACCATTCCATCCCGAATCTCCTTCGTTCTGTACAGGCCGAGCACGTGCGCGAAAAATCCTGCTGCGCGCGAAGCACATTATCAGAATCTTTCAGAAAATCAAAAGAAATACTACAGGCATATCAAATAGTCGAAGAAGATTGCAGACCAAAAAAAACCCCGCGGACTTGCGTCCGCGGGGCTTTCATACCAGTGGAGCTGCTGTGCGTTACAGCGCGCCGGTCAGTTCCGGCACGACCTGGAACAGGTCGCCCACCAAGCCATAATCCGCCACGCCAAAAATCGGCGCTTCGGGGTCTTTGTTGATGGCCACGATGACCTTCGAGTCCTTCATGCCGGCCAAATGCTGGATGGCGCCCGAGATACCGACGGCCACGTACAACTGCGGCGCAACGATCTTGCCGGTCTGGCCAACCTGCCAGTCGTTCGGGGCATAGCCGGCGTCGACCGCGGCGCGCGAAGCGCCCAATGCGGCGCCCAGCTTGTCGGCCAGCGGGTCCAGGATCTTGAAGTTTTCAGCGCTGCCCAAGCCACGGCCACCCGAGACCACGACGCGAGCGCCGGCCAGTTCGGGGCGGTCGCTCTTGGCCACTTCGCGGCCCACGAACGTGGACTTGCCCGAATCGGCAACAGCGGCGATCTCTTCCACGGCGGCCGAGCCACCTTGCGCGGCAACGGCGTCAAAGCCCGTCGTACGCACGGTGATGACCTTGACGGCGTCGGCCGATTGCACGGTGGCAATGGCGTTGCCCGCGTAGATGGGGCGCTGGAACGTATCGGCGGATTCCACGCCGATGATGTCCGAAATCTGCGCCACGTCGAGCTTGGCCGCCACTCGCGGCGCCACGTTCTTGCCCGACGCAGTGGCCGGGAACAGGATGTGGCTGTAGTTCGACGCCACGGCCAGCACCTGGGCAGCAACGTTTTCAGCCAGGCCGTCGGCCAGTTGCGGCGCGTCGGCCAAGAGGACCTTGGCGACACCGGCAGCGGCAGCGGCTTGGTCAGCCACGGCGCGCGCGTTGGCGCCGGCGACCAGCACGTGCACGTCGCCTCCGATCTTGGCGGCGGCGGCGCCGGCGTTCAGGGTTGCGCCCTTCAACTGGGCGTTATCGTGTTCGGCAATAACCAGCGTCGTCATCAGACCACCTTCGCTTCGTTCTTGAGTTTGTCCACCAGGGCCGCAACGTCGGCCACCTTGATGCCGGCCTTGCGGGCGGGCGGCTCGCTGACCTTCAGCGTCTTCAGGCGCGGCGCGGCATCAACACCCAGTTCTTCAGGCGTGACGGTGTCCAACTGCTTTTTCTTGGCCTTCATGATGTTCGGCAGCGTGACGTAACGCGGCTCGTTCAGGCGCAAGTCGGTGGTGACGATAGCCGGCAACGTCAGCGTCAACGTTTCCAGGCCGCCGTCCACTTCGCGAGTGACCGTGACTTTGCCGTCGGCCAGTTCAACCTTGCTGGCGAACGTGGCTTGCGGCCAGTCCAGCAGCGCGGCCAGCATCTGGCCGGTTTGATTGGCGTCGTCGTCGATGGCTTGCTTGCCCAAGATCACCAGTTGCGGCTGCTCTTTGTCGACCAAGGCCTTCAACAGCTTGGCCACGGCCAGCGGCTGCAGTTCAGCGTCCGTCTGCACCAGCACGCCGCGATCGGCGCCAATGGCCATGGCAGTGCGCAGCGTCTCCTGGCATTGCGCAACGCCGCAAGAAACCGCCACGACTTCAGCGACGGCACCCTTCTCTTTGAGCCGGGTCGCTTCTTCGACGGCGATTTCGTCAAAGGGGTTCATGGACATCTTCACATTGGCGATATCCACGCCAGTCTGATCCGACTTGACGCGCACCTTGACGTTGTAGTCAACGACGCGCTTGACAGGTACCAACACCTTCATCCCGCTGCCTCCAAATGGAAATAAATACCCGGCATGCGCCGGGATCGCATTGCACAATTTTTTCCTGATTCTACAGCTTCGCCAGCGCTCGTATATGCGCAACCACGCTGCGCCCTAGGGCAGATAAGTTGTAACCACCTTCAAGCGTGCTGACGATCCGGCCCTGACTATGCCGTTCGGCCACCTCCACGAGCTGCTCGGTGATCCAGGCGTAGTCGGCTTCCACCAGCCCCATCTGGCCCATATCGTCCTCGCGGTGGGCGTCAAATCCCGCCGACACCAGGATCAATTCCGGGCGGTAGGCCTCAAGCTTGGGCAGCCAGGTGTCGGTCACGATCGTCCTGACCGCGGCCCCCACCGTGTAGGCGGCCACCGGCACGTTCACCATATTGGCCGCCGGCTGCTCGGTACCGCTGTTGGGAAAGAGCGGATGCTGGAAGAAACTGCACATCAGCACCCGCTCGTCGCCCGCGAAGACGTCTTCGGTGCCGTTGCCGTGGTGCACATCGAAATCAACGATGGCCACGCGCGACAGGCCGTGGAAGTCCAGCGCATGGCGCGCCGCGATCGCCACGTTGTTCAAGAAGCAGAACCCCATGGCCTGGGACCGGCAAGCATGGTGGCCGGGCGGACGCACGGCGCAGAACGCCGTGCGGGCCTCGCCGCCGATCACCGCGTCAACCGCCGCCACACCCGCGCCCGCTGCATACAGGGCGGCTTCATAGGTGTGGGGATTCATCAGCGTGTCCGGATCGATTGGGTAATACCCTTGGTCCGGCGTATGTTCGCGCAAACTGTCCAGATACTGGACGGTGTGCACGCGCAGAAGGTCGTGGCGCGACGCCTGGGGCGCCTGCCGATCGTCCAGATAAGGCATCAAGCCGCTGGCCAGCAACTGGTCGGAAATGGCGTCCAGCCTCTGCGGGCTTTCGGGGTGCCAACTGCCCATTTCATGCAAGCGGCATGTCGGGTGGGTAAGATACATGGTCTCCATAAGGAAGATTATGTTCATCTGTCGGCGATTACTGCAACTCGGAACGCTTTCCGCCCTGCTGGCGGGCTGCTCCACCACCGCTCCCTCCGCTCCAAATTCGCTTTCGGCCCAACCCACGGCCGCCTCCGCCAACAGCGCCATCCGCATCGGACCCACCGCGCCGACACCAGCCTCCGAACTGCCGGATGACGCGCCCGCCACGCTGACCGCCACCGGCGCGCTGCGCCCGGAAGTGCGCAGCTTTGTCGAAGAACTGGCGGCCGAGCGCCAACTGCCGCTGGACCCGATGGTCAAGGCGCTTGAGAGCTCGCGCTACAACGCCACGGTGTCGCGCTTGATCGCACCGTCACCACCGGGCAAGAAAATCTGGCGTAGTTGGCTGACCTACCGGTCGCGCTTCGTCGAACCCAAACGTATCGGCTGGGGCGTGGACTTCTATAACGAAAACCGCGACCTGCTCAACCAGGCGGCCCAGCGCTTCGGCGTGCCGGCGCCGATCATTGCGTCCATCATCGGCGTTGAAACGCTATACGGCCGCAACATGGGCAATTTCCGGGTATTGGATGCGCTGGCCACGCTGGCATTCGATTACCCCGACCCCAACAAACCCGAGCGCGCCACGATGTTCCGGGGCCAACTGGCGGACTTCCTGACGCTGGTCATGAAAGACAAGCTGGAACTTGAAACGCAAGGCTCGTATGCGGGCGCTATCGGCATGCCGCAGTTCATGCCGACCAGCATCATGCATTACGCGGTGGACGGCGATGACAATGGCCATATCAACCTGACGAGCAACACGCAAGACGCCATCATGTCGGTGGGCAGCTTCCTGGCCCAGCACGGCTGGCAGCGCGGTCTGCCGGTGTTCGCGCCGGTGGTGCTGCCGGCCGATCCCACCCCGCTGGTCGACGGCGGGCTGGAACCCAAGCAAAGCTGGAGCACGCTTTCTGCGGCCGGCGCGCGCTTGCAGCCAGGCGCATCCAGCGCAGGCTGGAGCACCCAGCCCTTGGGCGTTGTGGACCTGGTCGAGGAAGCGCGGGGCACGGCGCAATACCGCGTCGGCACGCCCAACTTCTTCGCCTTGACCAAGTACAACCGCAGCTATTTCTACGCGACCTCGGTGGCGGATCTGGCCTACGAGATCGAAGCGCGGGTCGCTCGCTGATCAGCCACCCGCTGATATCCCTGCCTGAAAAAAATCGCCCCGTTCATGACGGGGCGATCTTGTTGTGGGCAGGCGCCCCGGGACAAGACAGGCTCAGTTGAAGACGCCTGTCGACAGGTAGCGGTCGCCACGGTCGCAGACAATAAACACGATGGTCGCGTCGTTGACGCGCTCGGCCACGCGCAACGCGGCAACCAGCGCGCCCGCGGAGGAGATACCGCCAAAGATTCCCTCTTCCGCCGCCAGCCGACGAGCCATGGTTTCGGCTTCCGACTGTTCGATGGACTCGTAGGCATCCACACGGCTGCGGTCGAAAATCTTGGGCAAATAGGCTTCGGGCCACTTGCGGATACCGGGGATCTGCGATCCTTCGGCCGGCTGCGCACCGACGATCTGTACGGCCGGATTGCGCGACTTCAGGTAGGTCGACACCCCCATGATGGTGCCCGTGGTGCCCATGGCGCTGACGAAGTGGGTAATGCGCCCATCGGTTTGCGTCCAGAGTTCCGGACCGGTGGATTCCACGTGCGCACGCGGATTATCGGGGTTGGCGAATTGGTCCAGCACCACGCCCCTGCCGTCCGCCTGCATTTCGGTGGCCAGGTCGCGGGCATACTCCATGCCGCCCTTGTCGGCGGGCGTCAGGATCAGCTCGGCGCCATAAGCCGCCATGGCCGCACGGCGTTCCACCGACAGGTTGTCGGGCATGATCAAGATCATGCGGTAGCCCTTCATCGCGGCCGCCATGGCCAGGGCGATGCCGGTGTTGCCGCTGGTGGCTTCGATGAGGGTATCGCCCGGCTTGATGTCGCCGCGCGCTTCCGCGTGCTGGATCATCGACAAGGCCGGACGGTCCTTCACGGAACCGGCGGGGTTGTTGCCTTCCAGCTTGGCCAGGATGACGTTGCCACGCGCGGCGCCCGCGGCACCGGGAATGCGCTGCAAACGCACCAAAGGCGTATTGCCGACGGTCTGCTCGATAGTGGGGTAGGTAGTAGTCATGCGAAAGATCATAACTCCGCCCGACAGCGAGCGCGGGCAAAAGCCGCGCTCGTGCCAGGGGTTCCCTGGCAGCCGGCTGGCGTCAGGGCCGGCCGGGCTGCGGAGTCGCGGCTTTGCCGGTGGCCGGCCGGTTGGCGGGCTTGCCGGCCGGTTTGGAAGCGGCCGAACTGCTTGGCGCCGAGGCTGGGGCAGCCGGTGCCGAGGCGGCAGTCGCTGCGGCGGCTTGGGTTGCGGTATCCCCTTCACCCACCTGCAAGCCGGCCGCCTCCAGTGCCTTTGCCTTCTTCTCGCCGATACCGCGCACGCGCTCAGCCAGGTCTTCGAACGAATCAAAGCGGCCGCCCCGCTCGCGTTCGTTGATGATGATCTCGGCCGTGCGGGGACCAATGCCGCGGATGGTCTCCAGTTGCTGCGCGCTGGCCTGGTTCACATCCAGCGCCCGCGCTTCGGGTGCGGCGAAACCGAGGCCGCCAATGAGCAGGATCGCACCCAGGGTGTGCTGCCACAAGCGGCGCCCGCCTTGCGTGCCCCCAGCCACCTGACGCGAATGGCGTTTGTGCCAAGGCATGGTCAAGGAGCGCCGGGCGACGGCGGGTACGGAAAAAGCGTTCATGGGAAGTCTCCAGAAAGAATGGGCGCGGCAGGTGCCGAACCACACCCAGATCATGGCTTCCCGCCCCGCTTTTGGGCCGGGCAGTGAATGGAATGATCCACCTCGGGAACTACGCGGGCGAAGCCATACGGAGACGAAAAAAAGCCACCTCAAGGGTGGCTTCTTGTCATGGCGCCTTAGCGCGATATCAACGGCGAGCGCGCCAATACCGTACGTATTCGGCCACGCCCGTTTGCACATCGCGCATCGGCGCCTGAAAGCCGACCGCACGCAGTTGCGTGACGTCGGCCTGCGTATAGCTTTGATAGCGCCCTTTTAGGTCGTCGGGGAACGGGATATAGCGGATCAGGTCCAGTTCCACCAGTTGCGCCAAGGTCAAGTTGGCCTCTCCCCGTTCGGCGCGCAGCGTGTTCACGACCGCGGCGGCCACGTCATTGAACGGCTGAGCACGCCCCGTGCCGCAGTTGAAGATGCCGGACTGCTCGGGATGATCCAAAAAGTGCAGGTTGACCGCCACCACGTCTTCGACCGAGATGAAGTCGCGGCTTTGGCCACCATCCACATAGCCGTCCCAACCCGCGAACAGACGCACGTGGCCGTGCTCCAGGAACTGGTTCATGTTGTGGAACGCCACCGAGGCCATGCGGCCCTTGTGCTGTTCGTGCGGACCATAGACGTTGAAATAGCGCAGGCCCACGACCTGCGCCGTCAGGCTGTCCATGCGCTTGCGCAGCACCTGATCGAACAGCAGCTTGGAGTAGCCGTAGACGTTCAGCGGCCCTTCGTTGGCCGGGTCTTCCACATAGACCGACGACGCACCGTAGACGGCGGCGGACGAGGCATACAGGAACGGAATGCGGCGCGCCTGGCAGAACTCGAACAGTTCCAGCGTGACGCGGTAATTGTTGTCCATCATGTAGCGGCCGTTGCGCTCGGTCGTGTCCGAGCACGCGCCTTGATGCAGCACCGCGCGCACCTCGGGCAGGCTTCCATCAGCCACGCGGCGGCGGAAGTCGTCCTTGTCCATGTAGTCGGCGACCTGGCAATCGACCAAATTGACGAACTTGTCGCCCTCGGTCAAATCGTCAACCGCGATGATGTCATGGATGCCACGGCGGTTGAGCCCGCGCACCAGGTTGCTGCCGATGAAGCCCGCGGCTCCGGTTACGACGATCATGAGGATTCTCCTGCCAATTCCGCGGCGGTAACGACGGACGTGCCCAGCTTGCCCACGGCGATGCCGCCGGCCTTGTTAGCCCAGCCCATCGACTCGGCCCACGGCAAGCCGATGGCGCGTGAAACCGCCAAGGTGGCCAGCACCGTATCGCCTGCGCCGGACACATCGAACACTTCGTGCGCCTGCGCATCGATGTGGTCGCGTCCCGCATCGGTAAACAAAGTCATGCCCTGCTCGGAACGGGTCACAAGCAGTGCTTCGAGGTCAAGATTGGCGCGCAATCGTTGCGCGCGCTCGGTCAATTCGGCTTCGGAATTCCAGCGGCCCACGGCCTGCTGCATTTCCGCCCGGTTGGGGGTGACCAGCGTCGCGCCGCGATAGCGCGAATAGTCGTCGCCCTTGGGGTCCACCAGCACCGGAATGCCCGCATGGCGCGCCATGGCCACGAGCGATTCAACGCGCGTCAACACGCCCTTGGCGTAGTCGGACAGCACCACGACATCGTGATTGGCCAGGTGACGGGCCAGCGCGGCGTCCACGCTATCCAACGCGGCTTGTTCGGGATGCTGTTCGAAGTCCACGCGCAGCAATTGCTGCTGGCGGCCCAGCACGCGCATCTTCAGCGTGGTGTGCAGGGACGGGTCGGCAATCAGGTCGGTATGGATACCGGCCTCGGCGGATAGGCGGCGGATACTGTCGCCGGCTTCGTCCGCGCCCAGCACGCCCACCAGCGTCACCTGGCCACCCAACGCAGCGACGTTGCGCGCCACGTTGGCGGCGCCGCCCAAGCGGTCTTCACGGCGCGCAACGCGCACCACGGGCACGGGGGCTTCCGGCGAGATGCGTTCAACTTCACCGAACCAGTAGCGGTCCAGCATCACGTCGCCAACCACGAGGACGCGGCCTTGCGAAATGGCTTCGGCGGGGAAAGGCTTCATTCAAGTTCTTCCAGGCGGCGCGGCGCATAGGTCTCCCAGGCGTTGCAGCCGGGACATTGCCAGTAAAAACGACGCGCTTGAAAACCGCAACTGCGGCACGCATAGCGGTCCAGGCGTTGCGTATGCTTGTGAATCAGGCTGCGCAGCAGCGTCAGGTCGGCGCCGGGTACCGGCCCCTTTTCGGCGCCACCTTCCGGATTGGCCAGTTCGGCTTCCAACAGCCGGTCCAAGCCCAGCAGGGACGGATGACTGCGCAACGCACCGCGTGCAAACGCCCAGGCGACTTCCGACCCTTGCTGCGCGCGCAGTTCGCGGAACACGACATTAAAGAGATCCAACGAGGCGTGGCGCTGATATTGCTTCATCAGGAAATCCAGGCCCGCCTCGATCTGATTGGCAGCGCGATAGTTGGCCAGCAGTGGCTCGGCCACCAACCCCGCGAATTCGGGCGCGTCGGTCATTACCGATTCCAGGTAGAGCCGTTCGCGCTTCGGGTCCTGCTCCAGCGAGGCCAGGCGGGCGCGCAGCATGGCAGTGCGCACCATGGCGCCCTTGCCTACCGTGGCATCGGTAGTCGACAAGGCGTGGTCGGCGGCATCCAGCGCCTTGTGTGCGGCATCCACGTCCGCGGGCTTGGCCGACAGCGCGGTCTGCGCCTGTTCGCAGTAGTAGTGAACGATTTGCGGCACCGGCTCGTCGACCAGGCCCTGCAAGGTCTTGACCGCTTCGATCGCGCGCGGCCAGTCGTGCTCGGATTCAAAGATGCGGATCAGCGAACGCAGCGCAGGCAGCGCGTAGCGCGTGTCCTTCAACTGCTCGAAACCGCTTTCGGCGCGGTCCAGCATGCCAGCTTTAAGAAAGTCCTGCGCCAGTTCGTGCTGGGCGTGCTCGCGTTCGGCATCGGGCAGGTCGGAACGGCTGAGCAGGCTTTGGTGCACGCGGATGGCGCGCTCCATTTCACCGCGCCGCCGGAACAGGCTGCCCAGCGCGAAGTGCAGCTCTGTGGTTTCCGGGTCCAGCTTGGCGACTTCGACAAAGGCATCGATCGCGCGGTCCGGCTCTTCATTGAGCAGGAAATTCAGCCCCCGGAAATAGGAGTCGGGCAGGCTGCGGGTTTCCCGAAGCATCTGCCGGATATCGAAGCGCGCGGCCAGCCAGCCCAGCGCGAACAACACCGGCACGAAAATCAACCACCAAGGTTCAAAATCCACGGTTCGGGCTCATGCGGTAATTCAGTGCGATATGCGGGACGTGCGGTGATTGGCCCGCCATCAGAGCGGAGACATCGGTGCAACGGCTTCGGGCGGCACGACGGGCGTGGTGCCGTTGGCGGCGGCCTGGACGCGGTCCAGCTCGCGGCGCAAGCGCATGGCTTCGCGGCGGCGGCGCATGGCGGCAGGCACGGTCAACAACAGGCCGAACAAGGCGCCAGCCACGAATACGACCAGCATCACGACGATCAGCGGCACATCTTGCACGACGTAGTCCGCATAGAACTTCACGGCGACGGGATCGGTGTTCTTCAAGGCGAACATCAATACCGCAATAAACACGAGCAATCGCAGGGCCCAGACGAGATAGCGCATGACGCATGCTCCAGAGATTCAAGACTGTCAATTGTAAGCGACGTCTTAACAGTCGAAGGAAAAAAACAAAGCCCCTTGATTTCTCAAGGGGCCTGTTCTCGGTCCGATCTGCCCGTAGGCAGCCTTACTAGCCGATTCGTCAGTGCATGGCGTGCAAGCTTGCCATTGACGTCATCGGTTCACCCGATCCAGAGGACTGGGCGTCCTCATCGTTGCCGCCGACCAGGTCAACCCGCTCGCGCAATTCCTTGCCTGCCTTGAAATGCGGCACCTGTTTACCAGGCACCAGCACTTGTTCGCCAGACTTCGGATTGCGACCGATGCGGGGAGACCGCTGCGACAACGAGAAGCTGCCAAAGCCGCGGATCTCGATGCGCTGACCCGAGGCCAGGGCCTGGGTCATTGCATCCAGCACGGTCTTGACGGCGTAATCGGTGTCGCGGGCGGCCAGCTGAGGATAGCGGGCCGCCAAGGCGGCGATCAGCTCCGACTTGGTCACGAATTAACCGTCGTTGCGCTGTTGGTCCAGCTTGGCCTTCAGCAGCGCGCCGAGGTTGGTGGTGCCGGACGAAGCGCTGGCGTCGGACATGCGCTGGATCGTATCGGCGGTTTCGGCGTTGTCGCGAGCCTTGATCGACAGTTGGATCGAACGCGTCTTGCGGTCGATGTTGACGATCATGGCTTCGATGTTTTCGCCGGCGTTCAGCACGGTGGTGGCATCTTCAACGCGGCCCGAGGAGATCTCGGAAGCGCGCAGGTAGCCTTCAACGTCCACGGACAGCGTAACCACAGCGCCCTTGGCTTCGACGGACTTGATGGTGCCCGGAACAACCGCGCCCTTGTCAAACGTGGCGACGAAGTTGTTGAAGGGGTCGCCTTCCAGCTGCTTGATGCCCAGCGAGATGCGTTCCTTGTCGGTATCGATGCCCAGAACCACGGCTTCGATCTCGTCGCCCTTCTTGAAGTTGCGCACGGCTTCTTCGCCCGTTTCCGTCCACGACAGGTCGGACAGGTGAACCAGGCCGTCGATGCCGCCAGGCAGGCCGACGAACACGCCGAAGTCGGTGATCGACTTGATGGCGCCGCGGACCTTGTCGCCGCGCTTGAAGTTCGTAGCGAACTCTTCCCACGGGTTCTGACGGCACTGCTTCATGCCCAGCGAAATACGACGACGGTCTTCGTCGATTTCCAGGACCATGACTTCGACTTCTTCGCCCAGGGTAACAACCTTGCGCGGGTCGACGTTCTTGTTGGTCCAGTCCATTTCGGAGACGTGAACCAGGCCTTCGATGCCGGCTTCGACTTCAACGAACGCGCCGTAGTCGGTCAGGTTCGTGACCTTACCGAACAGGCGGGTGCCTTGCGGGTAGCGGCGAGCCAGGCCCACCCACGGATCTTCGCCCAGTTGCTTGACGCCCAGCGAGACGCGGCTCTTTTCCTGGTCGAACTTGAGGACCTTGGCTTCGACTTCTTGACCCACTTGCAGGACTTCGGACGGGTGACGCACGCGACGCCATGCCATGTCGGTGATGTGCAGCAGGCCGTCGATGCCGCCCAGGTCAACGAACGCGCCGTAGTCGGTGATGTTCTTGACCACGCCCTTGACCACAGCACCTTCGTGCAGGGTTTCGAGCAGCTTTTGACGCTCTTCGCCCATGCTGGCTTCCAGCACCTGGCGACGCGACAGCACAACGTTGTTGCGCTTGCGGTCGAGCTTGATGACCTTGAATTCGAGGGTCTTGCCTTCGTACGGGGTGGTGTCCTTGACCGGACGCAGGTCCACCAGCGAACCCGGCAGGAACGCGCGGATGCCGTTGGTCATGACGGTCAGGCCGCCCTTCACCTTGCCGGTGATGGTGCCGGTAACCAGTTCGCCGTTTTCCAGGGCCTTTTCCAGCTGCAGCCAGGCCGACAGGCGCTTGGCGCGGTCACGCGACAGGATGGTGTCGCCGTAGCCGTTTTCCAGGGAATCGATGGCCACCGAGACGAAATCGCCGGGTTGCACTTCGAGCTCGCCCTGGTCATTCAGGAACTCTTCCAGGGGGATCAGCGCTTCGGACTTCAGGCCGGCGTTGACGACGACGAAATTATGGTCGACGCGCACGACTTCGGCGCTGATGACCTCGCCGGACTTCATGTCCTGGCTCTTGAGGCTTTGTGCGAAAAGGTCGGCGAAACTTTCGCCGCCGGTGGCGGTAGTGGAAACGGAAGACATGGGGTTGAAATCCATTGGGCCGAAATGGCCGTTAAGAACACACCGCAGCGGATTGCCCGCCACAGTGGAGTCAAAATACCTGCCTGCCGGTTTGCCCTGCGGGGTGGCCCGTGGGGGTTGCGCCTGGCTAGGACAGGGCCTAATCAAGTAAAAAATCTTGGCCTGGATGTTTTGGCTTGGCTACATTGGCTGAAATTCACCAATGCCAGGGCGGGTTTCAGTCCACCGGGCTTAGCCCACTGGGTTTAACAACCCACCCTTGCCTTTCTCTTGCTGCCAAAAATCCAGTATTGCCTGCACCGTTTCAGCAATCGTCAAATTAGACGAATCCAGTACGTGTGCGTCTGCTGCGGGAGCCAGCGGCGCCGTGGCGCGTTCGGTATCGCGGGCGTCTCGCTCGCGCATGTCTCGCAGAAGGTCGTCTAGATTAGCAGAAATTCCCTTTTCGATCAACTGCTTACGCCGCCTCTCCGCCCGAGCCACCACGTCGGCGACCAAGAACACCTTCAGGGACGCGTCGGGAAAGACCACCGTGCCCATATCTCGGCCGTCCGCAACTAGCCCCGGGGGCAGCCGGAAGGCACGCTGGCGCTCTAGCAAAGCACGGCGCACGCCGGGGAATGCCGCCACGCGGGAAGCAAAATTACCCACTTCCTCGCGGCGAATGTCATGCCCGACATCCACCCCCGCCAGGTAGACGTGCGGGCCGTCGAATTGAACATCCAGGGTTTCCGCCACGCGCGCGACGCCGGCCTCGTCGTCGGCGGCCACACCCTGCTTGAGGGCGGCCAAGGCGGTCAGGCGGTACAGCGCGCCACTATCCAGAACCGCCCAGCCCAGCGCCTTGGCGACGCGATGCGCCACCGTGCCCTTGCCGGACGCGGTGGGGCCATCGATGGTGATGACGGCGGCGGGGGAATCTGTCGATGAAATCAAAGTCATGTGGAAAGTGCGCTAGGCCGAGACCAGGCTTGCGTAAACATCAAAATAACCCGGGAACGTCTTGCTGACGCAACCGGGATCCATAATCCGGACGGCCGCCGGCCCAAACGCCGCCAATGAAAAGCACATTGCCATGCGGTGGTCATCCCAGGTGCCGATTTGCGCGTCGCGCCAGGCATCCGGCGACGGCGGGATGACGCGTAGCCAATCCGGCCCCGACTCCACCTGGGCGCCAAGCTTTTCAAGCTCGGTCTGCATGGCGTGGATGCGGTCGGTTTCCTTCACGCGCCAACTGCCAATGTTGCGCAACAGGCACGGGCCGTCGGCATATAGCGCCAGCGCGGCGGCGGTCATGGCCGCGTCCGGGATCAGATTGAAATCCGTGTCGAAGGCTTTCAAGCGCGCACCGTCGGCCACACGCACGCCGGAAACCTCGATCCAGTCGGGTCCGTACGCCACATTTGCGCCCATCTGCGCCAGCGTGTCGGCAAACGCGACGTCGCCCTGAATGCTGTCGGCGCCCACGCCCGTTACCCGCAAGGGGCCGCCACCAATCGCGCCAAGTGCCAAGAAGTAAGACGCTGTGGAGGCATCGCCTTCCACCGCGATCTGGCCCGGGCTGCGGTAGCCCGCGCCGCCATCGATCACAAAACGGGTCCAGCCATCGCGCCGCACCTGCACGCCGAAGCGTGCCATCAGGTTCAGCGTGATCTCGATATAGGGCTTGGAGATCAGCTCGCCGACCACTTCAATCGTTACCGGCTTACCGCTACGGCCTGCCTGCAAGGGCGCCGCCAGCAGCAAGGCGGTCAAGAACTGGCTGGACACCGAACCCTGCACGCGCGCCACCGCATCATCCGAGATCTGGCCCTGGCCAATGTGCAGCGGCGGATAACCCGGCTGACCCAGGTAATCAATACTGGCGCCCAGTGCATTCAAGGCGTCAGCAAGATCGCCGATGGGCCGTTCGTGCATGCGCGGCACGCCCGACAGGCGGTAGTCGCCACCCATGAGCGCCAGCGCGGCCGTCAGCGGGCGTATCGCCGTGCCGGCGTTGCCCATGAAAAGGTCGGCGCTTTCAACCGGAAAACGCCGCACGCCCTGGACCGTCACGCAACCGGCATCCAATTCAGACACCTGCACGCCCAATTGGCGCAAGGCGCCCAGCATGACGCGCGTATCGTCGGAGTCCAGCAGGCCGGTAATGGTGGTGGTGCCCTCGGCAATCGCCGACAACAGCAGCACGCGATTGGAAATGCTCTTGGACCCCGGCAAGGCCATCACGCCCTGCGCCTGCCGCACGCGCGGCAGGTCCAGATAAGGCAAAGCGCCCATGTCAGCTACTCCTTCTGCCAGTTGCGGCGCGCTTGGGCCGCCGTATCCAGCAATGCCAGCAACGCCGCGTCATCGCCGTCGGCAATGGCGCGTTCGGCGCGATCCAGCACGGCGCGCACGTCGGCAAGCTCGGCCAGCATCGCATCGCGATTGGATAAAAAGATATCGCGCCACATCTCCGGCGAACCCGCCGCAATGCGCGTGAAATCACGAAAACCGCTACCCGCGAGGTCAAGCCGGGTGCGGGCGTCAGCGGCCGTGGCCACCTGCTCCATATACACCGACGACAGCAGGTGCGGCAGATGGCTGACCGACGCCAGCACACGGTCGTGCGCGCCCGCATCCATATCGATCACGCTTGAACCGCAGGCCTGCCACGCGCGGCGCACCAGGCTGATGGACGCGGCGCTGTTCTCGGCAAGCGGCGTCAGGATGACGGTGCGACCGGCGTAGAGCTTGGCATCAGCCGCCTCGGGGCCCGTGCGCTCTGCGCCTGCGATCGGATGACCTGGCACGAAGCATCCGACCCGCTCGCCCAGCGCCTCACGCGCGGCATCGACGACTTCGGCCTTGGTGCTGCCCGCGTCGGTCACTACGGTGCCCGCGCCCAGATGCGGCAGCATCCGCGACAACACGTTCTTCAAGCCACCAACCGGTGTGGACAGCAGGACAAGATCAGCCCGCGCCGCCGCGTCTTCCGCGCTGACGGCTTCGTCGATCAGGCCCAGTTCGACCGCCCGCGCCAGCGACGATGCGCTGCGCCCGCCACCCAGCACTCGGCCGACCTGACCCGCCCGACGCAACGCCGCGGCGAACGACCCGCCGATGAGGCCAACGCCCACCACGGCCAATACAGGAATCAGGGGGCCAGCGGCCCCCTGATCGGTAGAAGGTAACGCGTCGTTCATGTGGCCAGAATGTCGGTCAGGGCATCAATAAAGCGGGCGTTCTCTTCGGGCAGGCCGATCGACACACGCAACCATTCCGGCAAACCATCGCCCGCGACGGGGCGCACGATCACGCCGCGCTTGAGCAATTCCAGATTGATGCGGGGCGCATCGCCCACATGCACCAGCACAAAATTGCCATAGCTGGGCACGTAGCGAAGCGCCAGGCGGTCAAACGCGGCGCACAGTTGCGCCTTGCCCGACTTGTTCGACGCATAGGCTTCTTCCAGATAGGCGGTGTCGCCCAACGCGGCAATCGCGGCGGCTTGCGCCAGCGTGTTGACGTTGAACGGCTGACGCACACGGTTCAGCAAGTCAGTCAGCGGCGGCTGCGACACCGAGAAGCCCACGCGCAGCCCCGCCAGCCCGTATGCCTTGGAGAACGTGCGCGAGATGATCAGGTTCGGGAAACGACGCGCCAGGGCGGTGCTGTCGAAACGGTGTTCCGGATCCAGGTATTCGTTGTAGGCCTCGTCCAGCACGACGGTGACGCGGTCGCCGTGGGCGGCATGCACACGCTCCAGGAACGACGTGACCTTGTCGCCCGACACAAAGGTGCCCGTGGGATTGTTAGGGTTGGCAATGAAAAGCAGGCGCGTATCGTCGGCAATGGCCTCGAACATCGCATCCAGATCATGGCCATAGTCCTTGGCCGGCACCACGATGTGGCGCGCGCCGCGCGCTTGCGTGGCCAAGCGGTAGACCGCGAACGAATGCTGCGCGTACACGGCCGACGAACCCGGCTCCAGCAAGGCCAGCGCCGCGATCTCCAGGATATCGTTCGAGCCGTTGCCCAACGTGATCCAGTTCATCGGCACGCCGTAACGTTCGGCCAGCGCCGCCTTCAGGTCAAAACCATTGGGGTCCGGATAACGGGCCAGGGACTCGGCCGCGGCCAGCATGGCTGCGCGCGCCGACTTGGGCATGCCCAGCGGGTTTTCGTTGGAGGCCAGCTTGACGATGCCGGCCGGGTCCAGCCCGAATTCACGGGCCAGTTCTTCAATGGGTTTGCCCGCCTGATACGGCGCGATGGCGCTGACGTGCGCGGGGGCAACGAGGGGCTTGGATGCGGTGGTCATGGTGTGAACTCACGGCGCCGGGTAGGAACCCAGCACCTTCAGGTAGGCAACCTGCGCCTGCAACGTGGCAAGGGCGCGCTCAACGTTCGGATCATTACGGTGACCCAGGACGTCTACGTAGAAATAGTATTCCCACTGGCCGGTGCGCGCGGGACGCGACTCAAAGCGCGTCATCGACACGCCGTTGGCCGCCAGCGGCGCCAGCATTTCGTACACGGCGCCCGCGCGGTTCGGCACGGCCAGGATCAGGCTCGTCTTGTCCTTGCCACTGACCAGCGGCTGGATGTTGCCGATGGCCAGGAAGCGGGTGCGATTGTGCGGATCGTCCTGAATGCCGGACGCAATCACCTGAAGATTCCAGGCGGGCGCGGCCACTTCGCCGGCGATTGCGGCAATGGTGGGGGCCCCCGCCGCGGCGCGCGCCGCTTCGGAATTGCTGGACGCCGCGACGCGGTCCACATCAGGATAGTTGCGCGTCAGCCAGCCCTGGCACTGAGCCAGCGCCTGCGGATGCGCCGAGATGGTCTTGATGCCCTCCATGCCGCCCGATTGCGACATCAGGCAATGGCGGATCACCAGCGAGCGCTCGCCCAGAATTGTCAGCGGCGTGTTCAGCAGCAGGTCCAGGCTGCGGTTGACCGCGCCTTCGGTGGAATTTTCCACCGGCACCATGCCCACATCCGCCTGACCGGCCTCGACCGCGCGAAACACTTCATCGAACGATACGCACGGCAGCTTCTGCACGGCGTGGCCGAAATGTTCCAGCGCCGCCTGCTCGGAGAACGAGCCTTGCGGGCCAAGGTAGGCAACGGTCATGCCGCGCTCCAACCCACGGCAGGCCGAGATGATCTCGGTCCAGACCGAGGCCACGCCCGCATTCGGGAAGGGGCCGGGGTTGATCTGCTGCAAACGGCGGATGACCTCGGCTTCGCGCTCGGGGCGCAACACCGGGCCATCGGCCTGCGCGGCATGCTTGGCTTCGCCCACTTCCAGGGCGGCGCTCGCGCGCTGCGACAAAAGATCGAGGATTTGCGCGTCCAACGCATCAATGCGTTCGCGCAAGGGGCGCAGCTTGCGCTGCAGATCGTCATCCATAGCGGCGCTCGAATTCCTTCAGGTACTCGACCAGCGCCGACACCCCGGCAAGGGGCACGGCGTTGTAAATGGACGCGCGCATGCCGCCCACGCTCTTGTGCCCTTTCAACTGGGTCAAACCCGCCGCATCGGCGCCTTGAAGGAAGGCGTCGTTCAGCGATTCGTCACGCAGTACGAACGGCACGTTCATGCGCGAACGCACGGGCGCATGAATGGGATTGCGATAGAAATTGCTGCTGTCCAGGTAGCCGTACAGCAAGTCGGCCTTGGCCTTGTTGGCGGCTTCCATGCCCGCCACGCCGCCATTGGCCTTGACCCACTTGAACACCAGGCCCGCGACGTAAATCGCGAAGGTGGGCGGCGTGTTGTAGCGCGAATGTTCAGCGGCCACGTTGGCGTAATCGAACGCCGACGGGCAGATCGGCAAGGCGTGGCCGATCAGGTCGCGGCGGGCGATGACCATGGTCACGCCTGCCGGCCCGGCGTTTTTCTGCGCGCCGGCATACACCATGCCGCAACGCGTCACGTCCATCGGACGCGACAGGAAATGCGACGACGCATCAACCACCAGCGGCACGTCCGGCGCGCCCAGCGCGGCGGTGTCGGGCCAGTCCATGAACTCGACGCCACCAATGGTTTCGTTGCTGCACAGGTGCAGGTAGGCCGATTCCTTGCGCACGTTCCAGGTGTCGACCGGCGGCACCCAGGTCAGCGGCGCCTGCTCGCGGCCATCCAGCTGGATGGCCTGTTCGCTGCTTGCCGCCACGTGGGTGCTGCCATAGCGGCCAGCTTCCTTGTACGAACGCTTGGACCAATGGCCCGTCACGACGAAGTCGGCGGCCGGCGTACCGCGGCGCCCCATGAGATTCATGGGAACGATGGCGTTTTCCCCGGAACCGCCGCCTTGCATGAACATGACTGCGTAATCGGCGGGCAAGCCCAAAAGATCGCGCAGATCGGATTCCGCTTCGTCGCAGATCTGCACGAAGTGCTTGCCGCGATGAGACATTTCCATCACCGACATGCCACTGCCATGCCAATCCAGCATCTCAGCTGCTGCTTGCTGCAATACCACCTCGGGCAAGGCCGAGGGGCCTGCCGAGAAGTTCCAGGGGCGGGCCATTATTGCTCCGTAGGTTCCGTCGAATCCGTCGAGTCCGCTGCGCCGTTGCTGTCGTCGCCGCCTTCCGTCGCGCCGCCTTCAGCCTGGACGTCTTCGTCCAGTTCGCCGTCGTCGTCCGCATCGCTTTCCACAACACGACGCACGCCGGACAGCGTGCTGCCGTCATCAACGTTGATCAGCGTGACGCCTTGGGTCGCGCGGCCCATTTCGCGGATTTCCGCGACTCGGGTACGCACCAGAACGCCGCCGGTGGTGATCAGCATGATTTCGTCGGTCGGGTTGACCAGCACCGCGCCCACGACCTTGCCGTTACGCGAGGTAGTCTGGATGGCGATCATGCCCTTCGTGCCACGGCCATGGCGCGTGTATTCACCGATGGGCGTGCGCTTGCCGTAACCGTTTTCGGTGGCGGTCAGCACGGTCTGCGTTTCGTCACCGGCAACCAGCAGCGCGATGACGGTCTGCGTTTCTTCCAGCATCATGCCGCGCACGCCGCGGGCGTTTCGGCCCATCGGACGCACGTCGTTTTCGTCAAAGCGCACGGCCTTGCCGGAATCCGAGAACAGCATGACATCGTGCTTGCCGTCGGTAAGGTCGGCGCCGATCAGGTAGTCGCCATCGTCAAGGTCGACGGCGATGATGCCGGCCTTGCGCGGATTGGAGAAGTCGGACAGCGGGGTCTTCTTGACCGTGCCGCGCGACGTCGCCATGAAGACGTAGTGATCTTCGCTGAATTCCTTGACCGGCAGCACCACGGTGATCTTCTCGCCATCAGCCAGCGGGAACATGTTGACGATGGGTTTGCCACGCGAGTTGCGCGTGCCTTGCGGCACTTCCCAGACCTTGAGCCAGTACACGCGGCCACGGTTCGAGAAGCACAGCAGGTAGTCGTGCGTGTTGGCGATGAACAACTGGTCGATCCAGTCGTGTTCCTTCATCGCCGTGGCCTGCTTGCCGCGTCCGCCGCGCTTTTGCGAGCGGTATTCGGACAGCGGCTGGCTCTTGATGTAGCCGCCGTGCGACAGGGTCACGACCATGTCGGTCGGCGTGATCAGGTCTTCAGTGTCGAGCTCGGTGGCGTTCAGTTCGATTTCCGAACGGCGCGAGTCCTTCGTGTTCGTGGAGAACTCGGCCTTGATGGCCTGGAGTTCGTCACTGATGATGGCCGTGATGCGCTCGGGGCGAGCCAGGATGTCGAGCAGGTCGGCAATGGTGGACATGATGTCCTTGTATTCGCCAACGATCTTGTCCTGCTCCAGCCCGGTCAGGCGTTGCAGGCGCATGTTCAGGATTTCCTGAGCCTGCGTATCGCTCAAGCGGTACATGCCGTCGGCCTGCAAGCCGAATTCGGTGCCCAGGTCGTCCGGACGGAAGGCAGCGCGGCCTCCCGGCGTATCACCGTCGGCGCGCGAAAGCATGTCGCGCACCAGCGACGAATCCCACGACTTCGCCATCAATTCCTGGCGCGCGACGGGAGGCGTCGGCGCGGCCTTGATGATGGTGATGAAATCATCGATGTTGGCCAGCGCAACGGCCAGGCCTTCCAGCACGTGGCCGCGTTCGCGGGCCTTGCGCAGTTGGAACACCGTGCGGCGCGTGACCACTTCGCGGCGATGCTGCAGGAAGTAATCGATCATCTGCTTCAGGTTGAGCAGGCGGGGCTGGCCATCGACCAACGCCACCAGGTTCATCCCGAAGGTGTCTTGCAACTGCGTATTCTTGTACAGGTTGTTCAGCACAACCTCTGGCACCTCACCGCGCTTGAGCTCGATGACCAGGCGCATGCCGTCCTTGTCGGACTCGTCGCGAATATCGGAGATACCTTCGATCTTCTTGTCGTTGACGAGCTCGGCAATGCGTTCCTGCAGCGTCTTCTTGTTGACCTGGTAGGGAATGGCGTCGATGACGATGGCTTGGCGGTTGCCCTTTTCCATGTCTTCGAAGTGCGTCTTGGCGCGCATGATGACGCGGCCACGACCCGTGCGATAGCCTTCGCGCACGCCGGACATGCCATAGATGATGCCGCCCGTGGGGAAGTCCGGCGCCGGGATGATCTCGATGAGTTCATCGACCGTGCAGGCCGGATTGCGCAGGCAGTACAGGCAGCCGTCGACCACTTCCTGGAGGTTGTGCGGCGGAATGTTGGTGGCCATGCCCACGGCAATACCCGAGCTGCCGTTGACCAGCAGGTTGGGCAGGCGCGACGGCAACAGCAGCGGTTCTTGTTCGCTGCCGTCGTAGTTGGGGCCGAAGTCCACCGTTTCCTGGTCGATGTCGGCCAGCAATTCGTGGGCGATCTTCGCCAGGCGGATTTCGGTGTAACGCATCGCCGCGGCGTTGTCGCCGTCGATGGAGCCGAAGTTGCCCTGACCATCGACAAGCATATAGCGCATGGAGAAATCCTGCGCCATGCGGACAATGGTGTCATAAACGGACTGGTCACCGTGGGGGTGGTACTTACCGATAACGTCCCCGACGATACGCGCTGACTTCTTGTAAGCGCGGTTCCAGTCGTTGTTAAGCTCATGCATCGCGTAGAGCACGCGCCGGTGGACGGGTTTGAGCCCGTCCCGCACATCCGGTAGCGCCCGCCCAACGATCACGCTCATCGCGTAATCGAGGTAACTGCGGCGCATCTCTTCTTCCAGCGAAACCGGAAGCGTCTCCTTGGCAAAGGAATCCATATATATAACGACAGAATCGTGTAAGGAGGAACCCGGGCCGGGTAAACAGGAAATTCTATCATTCGATTCCGTTCCCGTTTGCCGGGGTTGCCGCAGGAGCCCGCCAGGCGTTCGCCCCGCCCATCGCTCAAGCCGCCTCGTTGGCCGCCCGATGGCGCCCCACGGCCCTGTTGTCAAAAACCAACATGGAAAACCGAACGAGCGCCGAAAACGTCGTATCCAGCATTAATGCGGCTCTCCAGGGAAGCCAAAGGCCCCCAAATGCCTTAAGATTGTTTCCAGCACGCAGGAAACCCAGTAGCTAATACTTTGAACCAGCTCTTGGCGTTGCTATACTGGCCCCGTTTTCCTGATATGCGGCGGGGGTTCGCTGCGAGTCACTTATCCAGCTTCAAGCTCAACGAGGAGAAACATGAACAAACCCTCCAAATTCGCTCTGGCGCTCGCCTTCGCCGCCGTCACGGCCTCTGGTGTAGCTTCCGCGCAAACCGTGGACAACTGGCGCAACCCGTTCGGTGACGTTTGGAAAAACGGTACGAACGAACTGTGCTGGCGCGATGCTTTCTGGACCCCTGCCACCGGTATCCCCGGTTGCGACGGTGTCCCGGTTGCACAACAGAAGGCGAAGCCGGCCCCGATGGCGGCAAAGGTCGTGTTCAATGCTGACACGTTCTTCGACTTCGACAAGTCGACCCTGAAGCCCGAAGGCCGTCAATTGCTGGACCAAGTCGCCCAGCAAGCTCGCGGTATCGAGCTGGAAACCATCATTGCTGTTGGCCACACCGACTCGATCGGCACGGAAGCCTACAACCAGAAGCTGTCCGAGCGCCGCGCCGCTTCGGTCAAGACCTACCTGGTCAGCAAGGGCATCGACCCGAACCGTATCTACACGGAAGGCAAGGGTGAGCTGAACCCGATCGCTTCCAACAAGACGAAAGAGGGCCGTGCCCAAAACCGTCGCGTTGAAATCGAAATCGTGGGTAGCCGCAAGTAATTGCCGGACTAGCTACAATAAGGGGCCTCGCATAGCGAGGCCCTTTTTTTCGTCCGCTGCGCACCAATATGGTGCCCCGGCGCGTGGCCTGTCCGGCAGCGCACGGCGGGCCCCTCTATATATATAGCGTCGCCTTTCGCTGGACCTTCCCATGACCACGCAAATTCACGACTCCGACCGCCCTGCCGTCAATGCTGATCAGGCTGAACTCGACAAGTTCAGTGCCTTGGCCAGCCGTTGGTGGGATCCCGAAAGCGAGTTCAAGCCGCTGCACGCCATCAATCCGCTGCGGTTGGAATGGATTCAGGAATGCGCGGGCAGCCTTGCCGGCAAAAAGGTGCTGGATGTCGGCTGCGGCGGCGGCATCCTGTCTGAGGCGATGGCGCGCGGCGGCGCGGACGTAACCGGTATCGACCTGGCGGACAAATCTCTCAAGGTGGCTCGCCTGCATGGCCTGGAGTCGGGCGTGAAAGTGGAATACCGCAAAGTGCCCGTGGAAGAACTGGCTACCGAACAGCCCGGCCAGTACGACGTGGTCACTTGCATGGAAATGCTGGAACACGTGCCCGATCCGGCGTCCATCGTGCGTGCCTGCTCCACCCTGGTGAAACCGGGGGGCTGGGTGTTCTTTTCCACCCTGAACCGCAACGCCAAGGCATTCCTGTTTGCCATCATTGGCGCGGAATACGTCCTGCGGCTGCTGCCCCGCGGCACCCACAGCTATGACC